>CAKOHK010000004.1 GCA_934085595.1 uncultured Bacilli bacterium | reverse complement strand
TTTTTCATACAACGTACCTCTATTCTATAATTCTATCTAATAAAAATTATACCAGTACCCCCCCCCCCCGTGTCAAGTCTTTTTAAAAAAAGACTTAACAATCGGTGTGGGAGGAATAATAATCATATTAGAAAAAGTTAAAAAAGAAGGTATTCAAACAGTGACAAATTGTCACGTTTTGAAATTAAAACCTCGAGATAGCAAATATAGATTAACAGATGCAGTTGATATTAAAGGAATGTTTAAAAAAATTGAATCTATTCATATTAAAAACACCGAACCAATAAAAGGATGGTTAGCAAAATTAAAAAACGAAAAAATCGGCGAAATATTTGACCCGTCTATTGTAGCAGAAAGAACAATAGATATATTCAAAAAAATACCACTCTACTCATTACTTGATACTATTATACAAATATTGTAATTATCATCTCATATATACATTAAAAATATTTTTCTAAATTATATTTAGCCCACTTACATCTTTCATTAATAGGTGCATCATTTGACATAGTATAATATAAATACGCCGTTTCCATATCACCTTTATTTCTATAATACTCACCCATTTTATTAAGTGCCCAACTATTACCTAAATCAGCACTTATTTTATAATATTCTATTGCTTTATTCACATCATTATCTTTTTCATAAATATAGCCAAGATTATTATAAGCAAAAGCATAACCACTTTTACTAGCCTCATTAAAATATTCTATTGCTTTATTTTTATTAATAATATTCTTAGGATTAACTCCATTCAAATAACAAAGTCCTTTTAAATTAATCGCTGCATTACTTCCTAGTTTAATTCCTTTATTTAAATATTTCCACATTATATTAACATTTTCTTTAACAAATCCCTTATATATTAAATTAGCAATCATATAACATGCTTTAGGATGACCTTTATCTGCTGCTATTAAATAATATTTATAAGCCATATTATAATCAGCATTCCCATTTATTAACCCATCATAAGCAAGTGAACCAATTTCTGCACAAGCATACATATTTTTATTTTTACTAAGTAATATAAGTGAACTTACATAACTAACTCCCTCATATAATTTAACTTTCATATAATTTTCTAATTCATTTTTATTAAAACTAACATTTACATCAGTAACAAATATAGGCTGTTTATTTACAACTATTGAATGATATAGCGCTAAAACAAACATATCATATAAATTATTATGCTTTACAAAATTATTTAACTTATTTACAAAATCTTCACTTAAACTATTATCTTTATTACATATATCTAATATTTTTATACATAAATTATTAAAGTTGTAGTTATTATTTATAAAATCTAGTTTATTCTCATTAATATTATATATTTTCTCATCAAGTAAACTTATAATATTTATAACTATATTACAAAATATATTCTTATCTTCTTTATATTTATTATATAAATCTATATATACTTTTTTATATAAAACTCCTATAGCTCTTATACCTATTATATAATTATTTACTGTACTATTATTTATATCATTGGTATTAAATAATACACAAAATATTTCTTTTTGCATAGCACTCTTACCACATGATACTTCTTTTATACAATTACATATATTTCCTAAGGATAATATGTTTTTCTCATTCATCTTAATATATCTTTTTTTCATAATAATATTTTATCAAATATTATGCTTTATGTATATTGTGGATTACTGTGGAATATAATTAGTAGATTTTTTTCTATATAAATCTATATAATTAACTAGGAGGAAAAAAATGAAAAAAGTATTCAAAAATTATTTATCTACTATTATATTAATATTTTCTATAATAGTGGGTACTATCATTGGCTTAATTTTTAAGGACAAAGCTGTTATTTTAAAACCATTTGGTGATTTATTTCTAAATCTATTATTAGTTATTATTGTGCCGTTAATATTTCTTACAATAGCCGTTTCTATTGGCAAAATGAAAACGCCTAAAAAAGTAGGCAAAATACTAGGAACTACTATATTAATATTTATAATTACTTCTGTTATTAGTGTATTTATTGGTTTATTATCATCTTCAAGTACAAAGTTAATTAATGTTAAAAACATAGATAATATTAAAAGTGAATTAAATATTAATGAAGATATAAGTAATACTGATGTTAATTATTTAGAAAAAACTGTAAATACAATATCCGTTAACAATTTTAACTCATTATTAACAAACGAAAACATTATAGCATTAATCATATTTTCTATTATATTTGGTTTGTCAATTAATATAAGTAAAGAAAAAGGTAAAAAATTATTAGATGTTTTAGATAGTGCAAACAACGTTGTACAAAGTTTTATTAAAATAATTATGTATTATGCTCCTATAGGTCTTGGCTGTTATTTTGCTAGTTTAGTAGGAACATTTGGTAAAGATATTGCTACTGGATATACTAAATTATTTATAATATATACTCTTACTTGTTTATTTGTATATTTTATAGTTTATAGTTTGTATGCTTATATAGCAAAAGGAAAAGACGGCTTTAAAGCTTATTGGAAAAATATACTTGCTCCTACTCTAACATCATTAGCAACTTGTTCTTCAGCAGCAAGTATACCTGTTAACATAAAAGCATCAGAAAACATTGGCGTTAATAGTGAAGTAGCAGGTACTGTTATACCTTTAGGAACAAGTTTTCACAAAGATGGTTCAATTATAGGAAGTGTATTTAAAATAATGTTTCTAGTATGCTTATTTAATGCAAATATATCAAATACCAAAATATTGCTTATTTCTTTATTAGCTACTCTACTTGTTACTGCTGTTCCAATTGGTGGAGGAACAATATCAGAAATGTTAATTATTACTTCTCTAGGTTTTCCAGTATCAGCACTACCTATACTAACAATTATTGCAGCTGTTATTGATGCACCTGCAACTTTATTAAATGTAACAGGTGATACTGCATCAAGTATGATAATAGACAAAATAGTAAATAAACATCAAAAAATATAACAAAAAGTAAAGTTATCGATCATTTTTGCACGTGCACATATCAATTTTGGTCGATAAATCACTTTTTCGCAAAAGAAAGAAAGCCAAACAACAAAGTTTGACTTTTTAAATACATAATTTACATGAGGTGACTACCTAGTTCCGCCTCCTCCACCACCGAAGGAGCCTCCACCTCCACCACCAACATTAAATCCTCCACCACCGGAAGAATAATTTTCAGCGGCGCTTCTAGCACTACTAACAGCTCTTACAAAAGTAGTACTCATATTATTAATTAAAATAACATCTCCAATATCAACATTATTATTACTCATATCACTAATTACTTCAGGATATAATTTCTTAAACTGAGCAGCAACCTTATCAGCAATACCAAATATTTGAGCATACATTAAATATTCTTTCCAAAGTTTAACTTCTATTGCCTCTTTAGTATCCATAGATGCAAACTCAAGTAAATACTTCTTAAGACCTGCAAGCTCTATCGCATCAGTTTTAAGTTTATCATCAATTAAATATTTCTGACCATTTTTAGTAACTAAACCATCTTGAATATATAAACCCCTTCCGTAAGCTTCAGCACTATCAAACCATTTTTCTACTTTTTTATAATTATTTTTAGCATACTTTTCAAACTCATTATTTTCAAGTATACCATCGCCAGAAGCTTTATATAATATATCATAAATTTCTTTTTCACTACCATTATCAAAAATAACATTTTCATTAAGTACTAAAGATGTAACTTCTTTCTCTTTTAATAATTTCTTTTTAATTTCTTTTCTAATACTTATCTTATCTTCATATATCCATTTTAAAAATAAAGTTCCTAAAAAATCAGTATTATTTTTATTTAAAGAATATGCTTGTGCTATAAAATATGCTCTAAATACATCCTTCTTACAAGGTATATCTCTAAACATATTAATTTCTTTCATTTTAATTTTCTTACCTGCTTCACCAAACTTATATTTATTAGTTTTTAAAATACCAAATATTATTATAAAAATTGGTAAAAATACATAAAGAATTAAATCTATAATAGTTTCTATTATACTACTATCATCTTCTTCATCATAATCATAGTTATATGTACCATCTTGTGCTTTATTATATACATCATCAAATGTACTATATTCTTCATAACTATTATTAGTATTAAATGTACCTAAATCATATTTAACCAGCATAACATAGTAATCTTTTTTATTATTTAAATAAGTTTTCTCCTCATTACTAGAATATATACTTCCATCTTTAACATAAGTATAACCTTTAACACCATATCCCCATACATCTAATGTATCACTATAAGTATTAGGTCCACTTACTTTAATACTATATGTCATATCATCCATAACACTCATATAATCTATAAACTTAAAATATAATACTTGAGCATCCTCTACATTAAATATAACATTACTTACATCATAAGAAAAAGTATATTTCTTACGTCCATATTCACTTATACCAAAACATATTTCAGTTCCATCACTAGTATAATTAAATCCACTTTTATATTTTTTATCTTCAAAGCTTCCATTTATATTCCAATTACTTACATAATTAAACTTAGTATTTCCAAGACTTACATCTAAATTACTAATTTTCATATTACCTAAATTATACATAGCCTTATATACTTCAGTATCTTTACTATTTTTCATATCCCATACTTCAGTTATTCTAGCACTTCCATCTTTATTTAACGTAACATTCATATCTATATTATATAAACTATTAGCGCTTACTTTAAAACTAAATATAAAAAACATAAAAAGTATAATAAATATATATCTTTTCATAATATACCCCATTCTAAAAAAGACTTAACTAAGTAAGTCTAAAATTTAACTTGAACATTTTCTCTTTCTTTTTCATTAGCAGCAAAGAAAGGTTCAGGTTTAAATCTAAATATGCTAGCTACTATATTACTTGGAAACATCTCAAGTTTATTTTGATATGCCATTACATTATCATTATAAAATTGTCTAGCATAAGATATTTTATCTTCTGTTTCTTTAAGTTCATCTTGTAACTTAGTAAAGTTAGCATCTGCTTTTAATTCTGGATAACTTTCAGCTAAAGCAAATATTTTTGTAATACCATTACTAAGTTCATTATTAGCTTTCATTTCATCTTCTGGCGTTTTAGCTTCATTAAAACTATTTCTAGCCTTAATAACTTTCTCAAATGTTTCTTTTTCATGTTTAGCATAACCTTTAACAGTTTCTACTAAATTAGGTATTAAATCAAATCTTCTTTTTAATTGAACATCTATTTGTGCCCATTGATCTCTAACCTTATTTCTTAAAAGAATTAATGAGTTATAACAACCAATAACTAATAATACCAAAACAGCTAAAATTATAATTGCAATCCACATAATATCCTCCTTAATAATATTATACAATAATCTACTATTTATTCAAGAAAAAATAATGATATTTACATTGATTTACCATTACTTTTATATTCTTCTATGTCTCTATCAAGTACTTCTGGACTAACATAATTAATTGCTTTAATTTTCTCATCACTAAGCACATATTGTTCTCTTAAATTACCATTTTCATCTATCGCATCATCACACGCAAGTTTTCTAACAGCACTTTCATAATATACTTTATAGTTACTAATAACAAAGTTTTTAAGAACTTCATTATCATTATCATATTTAAACATACATTCCTCCACTTATAATATATCATAAATATTCATATTTAAAAATGCTAAATAATATTATATAATTATAATATGAAGAAAATTAATTATATAATGTTAACAATAGTAATAGTTTTTATATCTATATTCTTATTAAGAACAAAGCTATATCATATTAAAAATAAAATAGTTAAAGATACTATAATATCATATGGAGAATCTATATATGTAAAAGATATATTAAATATTGATAGTGATGATATTTTAGAAAAAGATACACTTGGTTCTTATAAATATACTTATGAAAATGATAATGCTTTATATGTTATAAATTATAAAGTTATTGATAATACTCCTCCATTAATATTAGGTAGTAATAGTTTTACTATAGAAAAATCAAAAAATATAGATTTAGTTAACAAACAAATATGTATTGATGATTATGATGATAAACCTAATTGTTATATTGAAGGGGATTATGATATCAATAAAGAAGGAACATATAATTTAAAATATATCGCTATAGATAATAGTAATAATAGAAATGAAAAAAATATAAAATTGATTGTTAAAAATAAAATAAAACAATCTGAAAGCAAAGAGTCTAAGAAAAATTATATCAAAGACATTATCAAAACGTATAAAAATGATGATAACAAGATAGGTATAGATGTTTCTTCATGGCAAGGCGATGTTGATTATAACAAAGTTAAAAATGAAGGAATAGAGTTTGTTATAATTAGAATAGGTTATGGTTATAATAAAGATGGTGAAATAGTTTATGATACAAAGTTTAAAAATAATCTAAAAAAAGCAAAAGAAGCAGGACTTGATGTAGGAATATATTTTTATTCATATGCTAAAACAGAAGAAGAATCAAAAGAACATGCTAAATGGATTATAAACGAATTAAATAATGAAAAATTAGAATTAGGTATTTCATTTGATTGGGAGAATTGGAATAATATAAACTCATATAATGTAAGTATTAAAAAACTAAATAATATAGCAAAATCATTTATGGATGAATTAAATAATAATGGTTACACTTCATATATGTATAGTAGTAAATATTATTTAGAGAATATCTGGAAAGACTATGATAAAACATGGCTAGCACATTATACAGATAAAACCAATTATAAAAAAGACTACCAAATATGGCAGTTCACAAATACTGGTATAGTTAATGGTATAAATGGTTATGTAGATTTAGATATACTTTATAAAAATAAATAATAGGAAAACCTATTATTTATTTTTCAAATATCTTTTAAGAAACATAGTCATAAAATATAGGAAAATTAAAAACTTTCCCTCGCCAATATAATTTTACACATTTTTCCGACTATTTTGATACCGTTTTATCACATTTTTCCAGCCATTTCAGTACTAATATATCACATTTTTCCAAAAAAACTGACTCAAAGTCAGTTTATCATATCAATTCTTCTATTAATTTCTTCTTTTCCAAGTAACCCTAAAATATCATATAAATCAGGAGTCATACTTCTAGTAGTGACACCTACTCTAATAACAGTTGCTATATCTGTTATATTTCCTTTAAATGCTTCAGGATTATTTTTATATTCTTTCATATTACTAGCAAATCCAAACTTAACAGCTAATTCTTTCATTTTATTAAACCAAGTATCTTTATCATCAGAAACATCATAATAATTATCCATATACTCTTTTAATATTTCTTTAATAAGTGCTCTATCAGTAATATTTTTAAACTCATATTCTCGATCAGCACTATCAAAATATTCATTAAACATATACCAAATATAATTTTTAATATCTGAGTAACAACTAAAATCTTTTCTTGGTTTATCTTGTTCACGTTCTATATTTAATATATTAATAGTATATTCTTTATATTTATCAATAATATCATAAAACTCTTTATCAAACTCACTAGCCCATTTTTTTAAGTTTTCATATAACACAGGAGCACTTATTCTACTTAAGTAATTTCTTGATATATTTATAAGCTTTTCCATATCAAACAAAGGGCCACTCTTACTCATCTTAGAAAAATCAAAATGGAAATCTCTATATGATTTATTAGGATTTGCTATATACCATTCTTCAAAGTTAGAGTTTAATAGTGTAGCAAAATATAATTTAATTGCTTCTACTGGTATACCTCTTTCATGATAAAAAGCAACCGCAGCTTCAGGATCTTTTCTTTTACTAATTTTTCTAACAGTTTCACCATCTTTAATATTTAAAGGAAGTAAATGAGCAAATCTAGGTTTAGTAAATCCCATCGCATCCCATATTTCAAAATGATAAGGTACAGAAGATATATATGAGTCATCACGAGTAACGACTGTAACTCTCATAAAATGATCATCAACAACATGAGCAAAAGCATAAGGTGGAATGCCATCAGACTTAACAAGTACTTGATCTATATCATTTTCAGGAAGTTCAAGTCTACCCTTAACTAAATCTGTATAAACTATCTTCTTTTCAAAATCACCCATAGATTTAAGTCTTAGAACGAACTTATCTCCATTATCTAAATGTTTTTTAACTTCTTCTATACTAAGATTTCTACATTTAGCATATTTTCCATAATAACCAATACGTTCTTTACACTTTTCTTGTTTTTCTCTCATAACATTTAAATCTTCTTCACTACAAAAACAAGGATAAGCTCTTCCAATAGAAACTAAATATTTAGCACATACTTTATATATATCTTTTCTTTGAGTTTGAATATATGGTCCATATTCTCCTCCAGTAAGAGGACTTTCATCTATTTGATAATTATATGCTCTAAGATCATTAAATATAAGATTAATTCCATTCTCTATAGCTCTTTTATCATCTGTATCTTCTATTCTAAGAATAAAAACACCATTGCTTTGATGAGCAAACACTTCAGGCATAAAAGACGCAAATAAATTACCTAAATGCATTCTACCAGTAGGGCTAGGTGCAAATCTACACACCTCACTATGATCAGGTAAATCTCTCTTAGGATACTTTTTCTCTAAATCATCTATACTCATCGTAACATCAGGATATAATAAATCAGCAAGTTCTTTATAATTCATAAAACACCTCCAAAAACAAACTAATTATAGCACACATATCTAAAAATTAATACTTTCATAAATAATATTATACTCTAAATTAGATAACTGTTCCATCTCTTTATCAAGTATATTATCACTAATACCAAAAGTATTAACTATTTTTTTACTTTCTTTTTTAGTTAAAACTTTATCATTAAGTTTATAATATTCAATTAAACTTTCTATTAAATTATTCTTAAGTTTTCTCTTTCTATTAAAAAACATCTCTCTAAAAATAAACATCTTTCTATCTGTTAATAAATCATTTCTATTTTTATGAGTTAATTTTATCATCGCAGAAGTAACACGTGGTTCTGGATTAAATGAACTCTTATCAATACTTTCTATATATTCTACATTAAAAAAACTATTAACAAGTAAACTAAGTTTAGTAATTTCTTTATTATATATACTAAGAGCAAATCTATTTCCAGTTATTAACAAGCATTCTCTAAAATCACATCTAAGTAATTTTTCTATAAATGGCTCTGTAATTGAATATGGAAGAGATGATACTATCTTATCACATGACGGTATATATACATTAAGTACACTATTCCATATCACAGATACATTTTTATATTTATCCATAAGAACATTTATATAATGTTCAAGTCTATTATCTTTTTCTATTAGTATCAAACTTTTACATTTACGAGCTATTATTTCACTAAGAATACACTTCCCAGGTCCAATCTCAACTATATCATCATTAATACTAATATTACATTCATCTATAAATTTGTTAATAACTCTTTTATCTATTAAAAAATGTTGATCTAAGTATTCAGTATTATTTATAAACATATTATCCTCCTAAAATATATTAAACGGATATCTATTAGGTAAATCAATTTCAAATACAAGTTTCTCTTTAGTAGTTGGATGTATAAACTCTATTTTTTTAGCAAATAAAGCTATCTGCTCTCCATTTTTAGCATTCTTATTATATTTATTATCTCCATATAATGGATATCCATAGTTCATAAATTGTACTCTTATTTGATGACTTCTTCCTGTTAATAAATTAATATTAACAAGACTCATCCCATCTTTATAAGATAATTTATTATATTTTAAAATTGCTTCTTTTCCTTTATCGCTAACATAAACTATATTATTTTTAGTATCTTTACATAATTTATCACACAATGTACCACTATCAGGTATATTTCCAATCACTACAGCATTATATGTTTTTTTAAATGTTTTCTCTCTAATTTGATTTGATAATCTAGATGCAGCCTTACTTGTTTTAGCAAACACCATAATACCACCTACAGGTCTATCAAGTCTATGTACAAGGCCTAAATAAACATTACCAGGTTTATTATATTTATTTTTAATATATTCCTTTAATAATGTTAATAAGTCTTTATCGTTGGTATTATCACTTTGAGTAAGCATATTAATAGGTTTTTCTACTACAATCAAATGATTATCTTCATATATAACATTAATCATTGCTTTCCCAT
Organism: uncultured Bacilli bacterium; assembly: GCA_934085595.1. Lineage (GTDB taxonomy): Bacteria > Bacillota_I > Bacilli_A > RF39 > UBA660 > CAG-1000. The sequence continues at coordinate 111,054 of CAKOHK010000004.1, read as the reverse complement.
CTTCCACATATGCCACAAGGTAAAACCATATCACGCTTACTCATTTTAATTCCAATTTCATCGCATGTAATTTTACCATTAAGCTTGCTAAGACTAGATGTTTCCATTACATTTGAAAGTATAGTAGGTGTTATTCCTTTAGTATATGAACTAATTAAAAAGAATAAAGGTTTATCACTAAGAATATCTGTGCATGCTTCTATTAAATTATTAAGACTATCTTCAAATCTCCACAACTCCTTAGAAGGTCCTCTTCCATAAGTAGGAGGATCCATTATAATCGCATCATACTTATTACCTCTTCTTTTTTCTCTTAGCACAAACTTCATAACATCATCACATATATATCTTATATTATTATCACTAATTCCAGTTAATTTTGCATTCTCTTTAGCCCAATCATTCATTCCACTTGATGCATCAACATGAGTAACACTACTTGCTCCAGCAAAAGAAGCTGCAATAGTTGCCCCACCAGTATAAGCAAATAAATTAAGTACTTTTATACTTCTATTAGCATTAATTATTTTATCCATTATAAAATCCCAATTAACAGCTTGTTCAGGAAAAAGACCAGTATGTTTAAACCCAGTAGGGCTAACTTTAAATGTTAAATCTCTATATTTAATAGTCCAATATGAAGGTATTTCTTTAATATATTCCCAGTATCCACCACCCTTATCACTTCTATGATATAAAGCATCATATTTATTCCAATCACTTATATCTTCATGAAGCCATAAAGCCCAAGGATCAGGTCTTCTAAGTATAATATTACCCCATCTTTCAAGTTTCTCTCCATTCCCAGCATCAATACACTCATAATCTTTAAAATCATTACTTACTAGCATTCTTCTCAACTCCTAATTCACTTATTATACCATAAACTTCACCAAGTAAACTATTATTACATTCTAAATTACCAGAATTATGTATATGCATACAAGAATCATTTTCAAAAGGATAAGAAATAACATCAAGACCATCAAAATGATAGCAAAGTCTCATAAAAGTTCTCAAAAACTTTTCAGTAATATTACTCTGGTCCATCTGATGTATAGAATCGTATTTAATTCTATCTTCTTCACTTTTACTCTTTAAATCATATACTATTTCTTTATTATTCCATCTAACAATTCTAATACTTGGAAGAATTATATCATTTATATTATTTTTATTAAGCAAACTTAAAAACAAACAAGCACACACAACAAAAGAAGCAGAAACATCTTTTAAATTTCCATAATCATATATATCATAATTATCTTTTTTACTATCAAAACCTTCTCCTATTTTATATAAAGTTCTTTTAACTTTTTTCTGATAAATAGTTTCACTTAAACTAGTATGTACTTTTTGTATAGAGTAAATATATGCTTTTCCATTATATATTCCATAACTAATAGTTGGAAACACATAACTACCACTACTACTATGAAGTTCAAATATAATATTATGTGGTCCATCATCAAAAATACTACTTTTACTAATTCGCATAACAATTTCACCATTAAATATATCACTATATCCAAGTACTTCATAACTATCAGGTATTGTCTTATCTTCTAAAAACCCTATTTTCTTTTTTAAATAACTAACTGGATCTAAAAAATCTTCACTTGATGCATCAACGAACAACATACTTAATATTATATCCATATTATAATTATATCTCTTATAATATTCTTTAGCTTTTTCATAATATAATACTAAATATTTATCAAACTCTTCTTTATTCTTAATATATAAAGTTGGAGCATAATACTTATCGCTCTCATAAATATATGATTTATTAATACTTGGTATCTTAGTACTAAATGAAATATAACAAACACCTTCTACTGTATCAACAACACCACTAGAAGCTCCAGGAACAACAACATTATAAAAACAATTTAAAACTTCATTTTCCATCTCTAACTCTATTCATAAGTACACATTCTCTTTTAGATATTTTACCTAAGCAAAAATCTTTAGTTTCTTCACTAAATACTCTATCTGTTCTAACTATTCTGTTATATTCAAATGGTTTACTTTGAACACATCTAACTTCATTATCATCATCATAACTATCAAAATCCATATAATATGGATCAAACATATAAGTATTAAGTTCATTAATATTAGTAATAATTGTATAGTGCGGATCATCCTGATAACATTTAACAAAAGCACACCCATTATTTCTAATACATTCAAGTATATTATCATAATTAACATCACTGTTAGTTAAATGTTTACACACTAAATCAAAATCATTTCTAGAAGAATACTTAACTATCCAATTACATAAATCATCTATCATTTCTTTATCATTCATTATACCCTTAGTATTATGACAATCAAGAGTATACACATATATAGATCTTATAAGTTTACTTGGTATTTCTTCTCTATCATATAAATAACTAATAGCGTTTATTAATGAAACCGTACCACAATCAAATTCAGTTATCTGATATCTAAGAGGACTCTTCATTATTTCACCTTCTTTTTACCTTTAACATTATTTTTATTATAAAGTAATATAAATCTAATAAATCCAATAAGTAAACCAATAACTAATATAAAAGGTAATATATAATACCAAACATCAAACCACTTAGTTCCATTAATAATACACTTTTCATAATACAAATAAATACTCTTAATAATACTAGGTCTAACAAACAATAATATACATATAAATACTATAAAAGCTGTACAAATACTTTCAAGTAATATCTTAAGTCCATTAGTTTCAATAACAACCTTTTCCTTAAAAAATGACATATCTCATTCCTCCAATTCTATTATAAGAATATCATAATTCATATTAAAAAGAAAGTAACTTAATCACTTTCTTTATTTATTTCATCATTATTATTTTCTAGTTTAACTTCTTCATTAACACTATCTTCTTCACTATCAAGTTTCTTTTGTTTTTTAATAAGAAAATATAATGTAATAGATGCAAATACAAGAAGTAAGCAAGATACTATAATTATAATAGTTTTAGTATAATTTTTCTTAGTTACTACTTCTACTACTTCATCTTTAGTTATATGAATATTATATTTTTTAGTCTTAGTACTGCTTTTAACTTCAACAACTATATCACTATTATTTTTAAGATTCTGATTCCCTTTTATCATATAATGAGAATCACTATTAAGTAAAGTAACCATTATATTAAGAGAATATTCATCTTTAATTTTAATATTATAATCTGTTATATCAGGATCAAAATTAATATTATAATTTTCTATATATAATTTCTTAATATCACATGATTTATCAGTCGAATCATAATTAATATTTATAGTATATTCTTTCTTTTCTCCAAGTACATTAGTTACACTTATAACATATTTATTATCTCCATTACTAAGTTCATATTCCTCTTCTCCACTAATACTAAGTCCACTATCACTACTAGCAGTAATCTTAGCTATTTTAGAATCAAGTTTAATATCATAACTATATACTTCACTACTAAAATTATCTATAAGTTTACCATTAATAAATATACCATTTATGGAAGGATTAACAGGCTTTACTATCTTTAATGTATTAGAAATATCACTACAAGCTTCATTATATTTAGTACCATCTTCTAATATAGTATATTTAAATGACCCATCTTCAGTTTCACTACCATTAACATTTATTATAGTATTTTTAAGATTATTATCTTTAACCTTAAACTTAATAGAAATCATAGGTATAAAAGCACTAGAATCAAACTTATCGCTAGTAATATAATTCTTCTTATTATTAGTACTAACATCTATTATTAACGCACTCATATTAGAATTATCATCACTATAAGTAGCAATATCTAAATTATTCCAATTATAATATGATTTAATCTCATCTTTAACTATATCAAGTACACTACTATCATATTCTATAATATAGTGTCCTCCATATATCTTACTATTATTACTTATTCCTTTAGAACCAAGAATATATTCAAAACTACCACCAACAATCGCATCACTATTATTAACTACTTCACTATAACATTCAGCATTAATAATACTAATACTAATTATAAAAGATAATATAAATAAAATAAACTTTTTCATATCATTCACCACTATAATAATATCACATATAATAGAAAATTATTAAAATTAAACTATACACTTTACATAAAAATGTTTAATATTAAACATAATATAACAGAAGTATTTGATATCATAATTTATGTTTGATAAAATTAAATAAAATAAGGAGGTGAAAAATGTTAAAGAAATTAAATAGTTTTATCTATACTTCTCTAATAATATCAGTATTATTTATTTTGGTAGGAGTAGGAATGTTATTATTTCCTGAAATATCTTTAAATATAATTGCTTACTCAGTTGCTATTATATTTATATTATTGGGTATAACTCTATGTATTAGAACTGATAAATATACTATATTTATAGATACTACATTAATTAGTATATTATTGATAATATTAGGTGGAATTATATTGTTATATCCTGAATCATTTAGTTTAATTATTCCATTATCACTTGGAATATGGATTATAACAGATAGTATATTTAAAATAAGAATAGCTCTATCACTAAAAGATGATAAAGATATTCCATGGATATTATTACTAATATTATCTATGTTATCACTTATATGCGGTGTAATATTTATAATTCATCCAATAGCTTCATCAAAGATAATAACAAGCACATTTGGTATAATAGTTATATGTTATGCAATTTGTGATATAGTAGACATGGTAATGTTCAAAAAATATATAAATGATATAGTTAAAACATTAAAAAAACATTTAACATTTATCGAAAAATAAAACTCCTTACATGGAGTTTTTAATTTAAAAAATTCATAACTAAATTATTAATACTCTCTTATTCATCTTATCCTCCACATTAATTATAAATAATATTAATATTAAAAAAACGAGTATTAAGACATTTACTTGTCAATTTAATTAACATTCTTAAATTAACCTATTGCATTATTTATAAAATATGATAAAATATTTGATGTAACGCAGGTATAGTTCAACGGTTAGAATGTGGCCTTGCCAAGGCTAAGATGTCGGTTCGATTCCGATTACTTGCTCCAATTGAATACAACTTACGAACCTATTATGGTGTCGTAAGTTTTTTAATGTTTTCTTTAATATTCTCATTGATATAATTTAATTTACTATTAAGCATTTCTTGAAACCTAGGTCTATGTTCCATATCTTTTGCACTTATTCCAGCATTTCATAAACTTTAAAAATATTATTATTTACAAGTAAAGAAAATTCCTATAAAAAGTCCCTTAATGTTCTTATAATATAATTTATATTATCATCAATTATATTTAAAGGCCTCATTACTTTAAATACCATATTAAACAATTTCGTAGTAGCATTTACTTTTTGAAAGCTTTCATATTTATTATGCCAAATTTCCACTAATGTTTAAAAATAATTGAGACTTTTTCCTAAATTATTGACATCACAATACCTTATATTAAATACACTACAATACCAATCACACCAGTCGTTGCTAAACCTAAACTAAGCATAATAATACCTGGTAAATCTTGAAATTTATTAGGATTAATCTTTCTAAATATTCCACCAATTAAACCCATAATACTAAAAACTAAATTCATAATTAACCTTTATACTTTTACATTCTAAATTATAGAAAATACACACCAAAATATTATTTCACACAATCAATTTTTCATTTTTAATTGTTGCTCATCTTTCATTTCACATTTAGGATTATAACTAATAATAAATTTAGTTGAATTATCTTGTTTATATAAATTAAATCTATTATTATCAGTATCAATTTGATATTCTACTGAAGCTTTATCAAGTTCTTCTAACAATCTAGCTAAGTTTAAATAGATATAACCATAATCATAAGTTGTTTCTGATTGTGAAAAACCTACAAATAACTCTTTATGTTTAACTTTTTGAACATATCTATATACAGCAACTATTCTTTCTTTATAACTATTTATAAACTCTTCAAAACTACAAATATCATCTGGTAATTCATCAAAATCACCACGGAAAATCAATTGAAAAGTTAAGTAATCCTTTGCTTCTTTATCATTACTTATAGCCGTTGAAACTAAATTATTAATTTCCTTTTCTGCAAACTTTATAGTATTATCATCCATACTTTCATATAATTTTAAAGTTTCATAATTATTAACTAACGTAATTCCACCTTGAACCATTCTAGGTGAAATAAGTAAATAATTTTTATCTTCATTCTCACTCATAAATTTTTCTTTTAAAATCATAAAACCCTCCGCAAGACATTATATCACTTATATTACCAATAATCTATAATTAATTATAAACCAAAATCGTTAAAAATTAGATTACATTCAATCATCAAATATTAATTTCATTAAGTTGTTTTATAATTATTCTTTCATAACTTTTATTCTTTTTTTAAAGTTTATGACCAGTTTCTTCAAAAGTAACATTTTGCTCTAAATCACTTATTTGAGTATTAAGTTGTTGTTTTAACATCTCAGACTCTTTTCTAAGTTCCTCAAGATGAACTCTTTGTTGTTCCAATATTTTTGTATAATCAAAAATATTAGTTACCATACTCATAGGTACAGGATTTTTTTGAGGAGAAGACTTCATATGTCTGACATTAACATCATTTGACATCTTAAGTCCATTATCATTCGCAGGAACAAAGTATTCTTTATCAGCGGGACACTCTATAATAATATATCCATAGGTCTTACAAGGCATCGTACCACCTAAATACCAATCAATACCTTGATTATTTACTCCTTCTATAAAATCTTCTCTTCTTTCGTCTTTAATATATCCACATTTTCTATATCTTTCTAATGTATCAGGACTAACACACCTATAACAATGATCAGGCTTACATATATATTCTCCTATTTTATTAATAGTATTATCTCTTCCATAAGATTTTTTCATTAATATAATTTTATCAGTTATTGATAAGTTAAGTCTCTGTAATTGCTTTTCTTGAATACTTCTAATCTCAGGATCATTAGAAAGTGACATATCTTTAACATTATATAATTCCATAATTTCCTCCAAAATATATATCTTAATTATAACATATCAGTAAATAAAGAACAAAAAATACTTACTAGTTTACTTATAATAAGTATATTAATATTACATAAAACATCTAATAATAAATGAAATAATAAAAGCAATCACTAAACTACTAATAGTATTCTTCCATTTAGTATGTAAAACAATTATAGTAGTTATAAATTTTAATAAATCAATAACACTATTAATATCAAAATAAAACATTCCAAAACTAAATGAAGAAAACATCATAACTACAAGTATTAAAGTACTAATCATAAAAAATATTTTATTATCTCCTTTACTATACCAACATATATATGCAAGTAAAGATGATATTATAGTTATACCATACCAAATAATCATATAACTACTCGGATTAAATCCACTAAAATATATTGTATATAAATGATAACTAACAGTCATACCAATAAAAAATAGAAACACATTTAAACTAGCTCTAAATGGAGTCTTACTATATATAGATATTATTAAAGCTATAAGTAACCATATACCAAATAAAGAAAAAACATTTCTTAAGTCTAATTTATCTATTATATTTTGCCACCATATAGTATTATCAATACTCAAATTATCAAGCCATTTAGCAAACACCCCTAGTAATATACCAAACAAAAATATTAAAACAGTATTAACAATTTTAGTTTTAATATTTCCATCATACATTCTTACTTTATTTAAACATTTATTCATTTATTTCCCTTAATATAACATAAATTTATTCAAACTTAACTTTAATTTTATCAATAAAACTATAGAACTTACTGTTTTTATTTGAAACCATTTTATATTTAAGTTTAGTTATCAAAAATGGCATATTATATACTTTAAACTGTTGTATTTTAAGCTCATCACACACCTGCTCTATAATAGATATAATAAACTTCTTATTACTCTTAGATGTAAATAAATTACCATATTTCTTTCTCATAGAGTCCATATCTTTACTACTAAATAAACTACTATAATAGTTTTCATTATACTTTTTAAAATAATATTTATCTCCATCTAAATTATCAAGAACTCTAAGAGTGTCATAATACCCTAAATTAATCTTACGTTTAGCTTTTCTAGGTGAAAAACTAAGTATACTTCCAAGTTTCTCTCTACAAGATATAACAACTACTTTAGTACCAAGTTTCTTCTTATATTTAAGTTTATCTCCTTCCCAAGCCTTAACAACATATATCTCATCATACCCAGCATCCATAAACATATCAACTGGACAATTATCATATATACCACCATCAAAATAAAAACTATTATCTATAATCTTCTCAAACTTAAAACAAGGTAAATAAGCACTAGCTATAATATAATCTATAAGTTTACCCTCAGGAATATCTTTAATAGTTATTTTAATAGGTTTTAAATCTTTAATTCTAAATGTAACAAGACCATAATCTATCTTACTTTTTCTAAGTTTCTTTTCATTAATATTTTTTTCAAGTAACTTTCTAATAGAACTTGTATCAATGCCTTTATTCTTAATTATTTTAGTAATTGACTCAATCCCCTTAAGTATATAATTTTTATTAATTTTCCCATCATCAAATGCATCCACTATAGCTGTTTCAAAACCAAATAACTTTTCACAATCAGTAGTAAGCCATAACTTATAAAGTCCATTTATATTAGATGAAGCATAAAACGCAGCATTAATAGCCCCTATAGATGTACCCATAGCCCCATCAAACTTTATTCCTCTTTTATTAAAAGCAAGAATAGCTCCAACTTGATAAGCACCTTTAGCCCCTCCCCCTTGTAAAGCAAGACCTCTCATATTTTCTCCTCCTTAATAATATTATAAGAATTAATTCCAATAAGTAAAACTGGAACTGCAAAAACAAAACCACATACAACATCACTAAAAAAATGAACACCAAGATATATTCTAGAAAATCCAATTATTAATGATAAAAGCACAAAAATACAAATAACTATATTTTTATATGGTCTCTTTAAATCTTTAGAAATAATATATGCAAATGTAAAATAAAACACCATTGAAGTAAACGCATGACCACTAGGAAAACTAGGTGAACTAGGAATACTAATTAATGCTTCAAGTGGTCTATCTCTATTAATTAAATATTTACATATAAATATAACTATACCAGAAAAAGCATACACACAAGCAAGAATATATGTATCTTTTTTCTTATTTTTTATCATATATAATATTATAATAAGTAAAATAGGTATATAAGCATTACCAATAAATGTAAACACTTTCATAATATTTACAAACAATACATTATCACTACTTATAATATCTCTTACACCATAATCTATAGAACATATAAAATCATATATATTTTTGTTATTAAACATAAAATAGAAAACACCAATCATTAATATAAGTATAATAAATAAAACTATATTTTTCTTAAAACATTTCTTAATCATATACAAATTATAACACATCAAAAAAAGTATTAAAACCTACTTTAATACTTTTGACATTTCATTAAGTATAGTAATATCTACTTCTTTTATATTTTCACTATTAATTCCAAGTTTCTTTTCTAGTTCAAAACACATTCTAGCATACTTAGCTTCTATAGTTTCTTGATTATTATATTCTTCTATTATTTTTCTATATACTTTATCATTAACTACTTCACCATTTAAACTACTAAGTATAATCATCATATTTACTTTATTTATATCTATTCCTAAATTACTTCCATAATAATGATTTAATATATTACTAAGAGATATAACCCCAAATATATAATTACTTTCACTTATATCATATATATTTTCGCTGAGTAATGTTCTCATATTATTTCTATAACAATTAAAATAATCACTATTACTTGTAATATAACTAGTACAATAATAAAGTAACTTATTAGCTTCACTCTTTTTACTTTTACTATATAGCCTAGTACGAGCACTAAATAAATCTATTAAATATTTTCCAAGTTCATCTTGAATACCTTTTTCATGACATATTATACTAATCGTAGTCGCATCTTCATAATAATAATCACTTACTGAATTATCATCAAATAACCATTTCTTTTTAAAACTATTTATTATATCATAATCACTTAAAACACTTTCCATACTACTTAACATTCCTCTCACTATGATACATATACTGTATCGCAAGTCCACTATATTCTTTAAACTTATCTTTAGTAAAATTATATATATTTTTAACGTCATCATTAATATTATACTTACTTGAAATAAACTTCCTAACCCAAGTATCTATCGGAAATACATCAAACCTATAATATCCAAATAATAATATACATGAAGCAACTTTAGTCCCAATTCCCTTAATTTTAATGAGTTTATTAAACGCATCCTCTGTACTTAAATTATCTATATCTTTTACATTATCATAATTATTTAAAAAATCTATTATATATTTATCTCTAAATCCTACTCCATATCTTTTAAGTTCTTCACTTGTTATATCTTTAATATCATCATATTGTGGAAATAAATAATATTCTTTATTCATAAATATTATCTTCTTACCTCTATTCTTACATAACATATCTATAGATTTACTAATTCTTTTAACATTATTATTTTGACTAATTATATAACTAATACACATCTCAAAACCATTCTGTCTTAGTATCTTATATCCTTTACATTTACTAACACATAAACTCATTACTTCATCACATGATATTATTTTATTCATTTCTCCATATGAATTATCTAAATCAAAATAATATCTAATTACTTCTTCTATATTATTCATATCATTAGATTTAACATATAATATATCATCTATCTGTTTAACATTTATAACTCTATCACTAATAATACATGTATAGCTTCCATCTTCTTCACTATATATTCTAAAACATTGCCCACTAAGTATAGTAGAAACTAAATCAAAATCACATACTTTAATTTCCATAAAACAACTACTTTTCTTGTATCTTCTTCACAATAGACAAACATATAATAGTAAGAACAATTAAAACTATTATAACAAGTAAAACAGTAACTTCTTTTCTAACACTAGTATCAGCAATAAGTATAACTTTATCCATATAATTCACCACTTCAATTATACATAAAATAATATTATTATTCAACTTGATATTAAAAACAATTCATGTTAAAATCAGTACGAAAGAAGAATATACTATGAATGAATTAGAATTAAAATATGAAATAAAAGAAAGTTTAAGTTTATATGACATATTAAAATTATTTATAGATAATGGTTTTCTTATTGAAAGTACAGAAACTATTACTAATAATGATGATTATTATGACACTAATGATTTAGATTTATATAAAAGTAATAATTCTCTTAGAATAAGAGAAAAAATTAAAAACGGTATATCAAAATATAAAAGTACTCTTAAAATAAATAATAGTGCTGATAGTATTTATACAAATAGATTAGAAATAGAAGATGATATGGAAAGTAAATCTTTAGAAGAATTAAAACGTAATTTAGATGGTAAAATAGATTTAAATAATATTGAAACTTCTCCTATTCTAAATGTCACCACTTATAGAACAAATGTAGTTTTATCAAAAAATGGCAAACACATTTGTTTATCACTTGATAACACTATATACACTAATTATAAACTAGATAATATTATTTCTAATGATGAACAGTTAGAAATTGAAGCACTAGATAAAGATAGTGAAAGCTTATTAAATGAAATAAACAATTTATTAAAACAAATAAATAAACTATCCATTATAAAAGATAGTAAATATAAAAGAGGAATAAATAAAACAACAACTGAATATAACAAAGTACAAAAATCTCTATAGAAAAATTACAGCTAAACTGTAATTTTATATTGTTTTATTCTTCAAAAACACTAGGTATTTCTTCTTGACTATTAAACCCACTTAAAAATGAATTATATTGATAATCACGTACTCTATTTTCCATAACATCATTAATAGGTATAATAGTATAATCTTTTAATATTACATACTTATATGTAAATGTAAGAACTTCATCATAATATTTACTAAGTAATTTAATCTTCATAGTTGTAGTAACTTTTTTATTTAATTTATTATCATAATACCTAACTATCTCATAAAAAGCTTTATCTGTCTTAACTATTCTTTCATTATATATTCTAAGTACTTTTTCTCCCTCATAGTTTCCATCCATCTTATATATATTTGGATACTTATCATTAGTATAACTAATAGCGTATAATATATTATCTTTAGAATAAGCATAATTAGACATAAAATCATAATCAATCTTCTTACCTAAATAAGTAGTAGAATACTCCCACTTCAAACTATTACTAAGTTCATATACAGCATTAGTATACATATCATAACTATTTCTTACTTTATTATCAATATTAGTATCACTTAATGTATACATAGTATCATTATAATCAATAAAGTTAATATCACTTCCATAACCAGGAGTAACATTCATAACCTTTATATCAGGTGAAACATCATACACTTTCTTATATTCAAATACACCATTATCTAACGAAACTGAATTATAAATATATATAGAATTATTACTAATAAAAGCATACTCTCTAAAATTAGTATTTTCATTTAATACTTCACCATTAGTTATTTTTTTATATGTTTTTTTATTCTTACTAGTAATTTCGCTAACTAATGTATTACTTTTATTATCTACTTTATTATCATTTTTTACATTATCTTTCTTGCCAAATACTATTCCACATATAACACCAATAATAAATAATACACCACATATAATATAAATAATTTTATTATTTTTCATATATCCTCCACATATCTTACTAATAGTATATCATTAATTAATAATAAAAACTAGTCAAAGAAAAAAGACATAAATGTCTATTTTTCTATATAACCACTAATTCCTTTAGTATACATATCATCACTTATAGATTTATATCTTTTACCACTATAATCATCAGTAAATCCATTATATGCTTTATATACTTCATTAGTTTCTGTATCATACACTCTTTCATATCCAAGAATAGCATCACTTTGTTTTTGACTCATTATATCAAAACTAGCACTTCTCTTATTCCATGAATCCATAATACCATCACTAATTTGATTTCCTATACTTCTTATATTTTGAAAGTTTTTCATAACTGCATCTTGTTCACTATTAAAACCATTTATAAATGTATCAGTAAACTCAAGAGATGAAACTATAGTACTTAATGTACTTTCCCAATTAACAAACTCATCTTTAGGTGCTGTTATAAACATCGCATCATAAACATTCAAATAATATATATCTATCTTTTTACCAGACATTATATTCTCATTAACATAATATGGTCCAGCATCATAAACATAAGCACTAAATAATCCTTCAGCCTCATTACCATCAGAATCTTTAAATGTAGCCCTTAATATATCACCACCAAGAATATCTTTACCTATATTATCAACAACAGTAAAATCATTTAATACAGGAAAAGTAAATGTACTAGTATTATTTAAAGGCCCCATATCATTAAATATTTTATAAAATCCTTCTGTATCTTTACTAGCAATTACTGATGCTTTAGCAAATATACTATCTGGATAATATTTTTGTTGCCACTTCTTAGCATCTTCTGATTTATTATAACCCTCACTCTTTAAATTAAAGAAAAATTGATATGTTGGTTTTAATGGATTATACACTTTAATAGTATAGTGTATATAATCTCCAAAAACATCAACCTTCCATCCCTCTGGTACTTTTAATTTAATTAAACCATTATCAAAATCAGTAAACTTAACAGCCTTAGCTTCACTCATTCTAATCTTAACTTTACTTCCAAATAAAGAACTACATCCAGTCAAACCAATTACCATAACTAAACATATAATAACGCCTAAAATTTTTTTCTTCATATTTCAATCTCCTACTATCAATAGTATACCATGAATTATTATAGAAAGAAATAATTATCTTTTAATATTACACTTTCCATTATGTTCACTAAAATAATCCTCTATATGTGCCATTAACTGATTAACATCATCATACTTACTTGTATCAACATGATTAGCAATAAAAACATCTCCCCCAGTATTTATAACTTCATAATTTTTATTATATTCTATTTCATATACGTATTCTTCATCATTTAAATAACACGTAATAACATCTTTCCCATATATATTTCTATCACTCTTATTAGAAATAGAAAAGAATATTATTAAAAATATTAAAAATATTATAAAACAAGCTATACCAATTCCTATATATTTAAGCATTTTAATAATTATACCAGCAAGTTTTTCAGTATTACTAACTTTATTAATTAAAATATTACTTATATCATTAGATACTAGTTCATCAAGACTTATATGAAATACATTAGCTATCTTTTTAGCCTGACTAATATCAGGAGAAGTTTCCCCAAGTTCCCATTTAGATATAGTTTGTCTAGTAACGCCTATTTTCTGTGCAAGATCCTCTTGCGATAAATTATCTCTTTTTCTTAATTGAATCATCTTATTTCCAATTTCCATTTTTTTCACCTCGAATACAATATATCATCTTATATTATTTATTTCTACCAATAATCATTTGAAGTTATGCAATTATTATTAACATTTTTTACATATAATAAAAACCAAGCATTAAACTTGGTATATTTTTATATGGAGGAGCCAGCCGGAGTCGAACCGGCGATGATGGTGTTGCAGACCACTGCCTTAGCCTCTTGGCTATGGCTCCACTTACGCAAACTATTATATCAAACAATTTGCGTTATTTCAATACTAAATTATATTTATTTTCTCTATTATTTATTACAAATTCTATTTTATTAGCGTTAATTATACTTGAAGGAACTTCAATATACACATAATCACTAGATAAATCACTAGTATTTAACACATTACATCTAATATTATAAATATTCCCATATGTCCTATATTTAATAAGAACAAAATATTTATAAAAATCAAAAGGATACTTTAAATAACTATTATTACTAATTATATTACTATTAACTTTCATAATATAATTACCACTAGTATTAGGTCTAACTATATATGTATAATCTTTACATTCACCATCACATAATCTATATGTTTCATTAAATACTTCTTTAATCTCATAACTATTAAGTCTATATCTAGTACCATTAAGTACACTACCATCAAAATTAATATAACTATTCATACTATAATTATTAACATTATTATTATCTTTTAATATTTTACTTTTAACTAAAACATCATAATATTTTTGATCAACACTTAAATTAGTATTTTTAACTTTAAGTAAATATTCACTGCTTGCTTCACTAGTATTAAGTTCAAAAACAAGTACCACATCCTTTTTACTACCACTAGTTAAATTAAATGGAGTAAACACTTCACCAACATCAATAAACTCTTCATAATAATTAAACTTAGGAAATAAAAGTCCATTCTTAGTAGATAATCTAAAATTATCTCTATCTAAATATATACTACTAGAAGTACTATTCTTAAGATTAATTTTAATAAGTAAATAACACTTACCATCACTAATAATATTATCATATGTATCATCATTTACAATAAAAGCTTCATTAATCGTATAATATATAGAATTAGCAATAAACTTCTCTTGTTCATTATAATATTTAATAGATCCCTTAATATCAGTAATAATAATTAAAGATATAATTAATGAAAACACAGAACACACTATAGTTACAAAAAACTTATTTTCAAGTATAAAATACTTAATATAACGAAGAGCTTTTCTAATACCCCTCATATATTTATAACTATCTTTACCAAGACTAACTTCTATCTCTTCAGCATCTTCACTACTTATATCAAGTCCTTTAATATCTTTTTGAAAGTCAAAACTCTTAATATTAAATCCAAGTCCCCTAGATAATACAAAAAATGTAACTATAACTTGAGGTATTAATATAATAAGAGAAATATCTCTAATAAACCTAATACCTTCAAAACTAAGATTACTATATTCTAAATCTTTAATTTGTGCTATTACCAATATAAAATATATAATAATAACACTATAATATATAGAATTAAATATATAAAACTTATAAGGCTTATTCTTTTTACTAAGCAAATAATATATTATTAAACTAAGTATAATTATTATAAAACAAGATAAATATAAAAAGAACGTAATATCAAAATTAGAATAATCTATCGCAGCAAAACTATTAGCGTAACTATTAAAAAAACTAAATATATCAAATGATTTTAATAATACATAAACCAAAAGTCCAAACATAATCATATGTATAAGTTTAAACTTACGAATAAGAAAAGCATAAGGTTTTTTAACTATCACTAATACCAACTCCTATTATATATAAATTATATCATTATAGTTAAAAAAAAGATATATTTAATTTTTCTTAAAATATATCATTTGTCCAGGTAATAAATAAATAGTTTTATTTTGATTTATTATCTTATCTACACTACTATCAAATATTTTAGATACACCATCTAATGTATCACCATCTTTAGTTATATAATAACTAACATCTCTTTTAGGTATTAATATAGTTTGTCCAGGATATATATAATCATCTAAATTAAGCCCATTAAGCTCAGCTAGTAACTTAGTATTAACATTATATTCTTTGGATATTTTATATAAACTATCTCCTTTTTTTATCTCATAAAAACTATAAAAAGGACTCTCTATATTTAATTTATTATCATCTTTCATACATTCACCTAATATTAATATATGAATTAAATTAAATATTGTTAATCACTATACATAAATATCTTATTATCTTTATTAAACTCAAGTTCATTATAAGTAACTATCTTTTCATTACCATTAATATCATTATATTTATATATACTATCTTTATAAACATAATAGATAGTATTATTTACTTCATATATTATATTTATATCATCATAATTAATATATGTTCTAATACTATTATTATCATTAACCATTCTATATACACCACTATCATCTTTAATATATTTATATATTGAATAATTATTATCATATTTAATTTTATTTACTTTATATTCACTTTTACTACAGCTTATCTCACTACCATCTTCATACTTAGTATAACCTTTACTATTACTTCCCTTTATACTAATTTTTTTCTTCTTAGGATTAAACTCATATAATATAGAATACTTATTATCAAATAAATATATTTTATCATCATATAAACCAACTATATAACTATCATAATCTATATCATATCCAAGTTCTATCTTACCAGTTTTCCTACTCTTAATATTTAATGTAACTAAAGAACTAAAAGTATGATCTTCTTCATAATTAGGAGTATATATAGTATCTTTATACATAAAACTAAGAGTATTATCATATTTATCATTCTTAAATAACTCTATATTATAATAATTATTACCATGTAATATATAATAACCCTTATAGTTCCATATCGCACTATAATCACTTAAATTATTATAATAATCAAATACCTTAAGAGTATTATTATCATAATATTTCTTATATATATTAACAGCATCATTATCTATTAAATAATAACTTATCATATTACCATCTTTATAACATAATGGATATGTATCTATTCCATCTATAACAGGAAGTATACACTCATAATCACTAACTTCAAGTACTTTTATATCACTAATAAGATACTTCTTAAAATAACTATTTTTATACACATCAAAATTATATTTATTATCTATCTCATAATATAATCTATTATCTTTATAAATAGTTTTAATATCATAATTATTTACTTTATATTCTACACTATAATTACTAAAATTATATTTATATATTATTAAAGTTAAACAAATTATACAAAAAGCAACTAATATCTTTCTCATATATTCTCCTATAAAAGAAAAGACTAGTTAACTAGTCTATAACTCCATTATCTTGTAAGAATGTTTTTGTTTCACTTTCAGGCATCTCACCAACATAGTCAGCAACAAACTCTCCATTTTTAGTTATAACAGTATATGGACTAGCTCCAGTATATTGTTGTAATTCATATGTAGTAGTTAATGTATTACTATCCTCTTCACTCATAGCATCTATATCAAACCAATATAATTTAAAATCATAATCTTTAGCTAACTTAGAAATTACAGGATTATAATTTTTACAATGTTGACAATAAGTAAGACCTATAACAGTAACAACATATTTATCTTCCTTAGTCTCAGTAACCCACTCTGTCATATTACTACTTACATTATTATTAGTATTATCTTTTTGCACATCTTTTATAGTAACAACACAAACTAATAATAACACAACAGCTAAAGCACCAATTAAAACCCATTTCTTACTATTATCTTTTTTACCATATATAGGTTTCTTAACTTCCTTAACTACTTCTTGAGTTTTCTTCTCTATCTCTTTAGTAATAGGTTTAACCTCTTTTTTAACTTCCTTCTTTACATTATTAAGAGTTTTCTTAACATTCTTCTTAGAATAATTCTTTTTCTCTGCCATAATTCACCTCTAAATATATTTTAGAATAAAACTCCCATTAATGCAAGAAAAAAGAGACATTTTCATCTCTTTTTCATATTACTAATTACATACACAATTAGATTTCTTATTACCATCTACTTTAACAGTTCTAGTTTTACCAGTTCTTTTCCATCCACTTATCTTAGTTTCAGTAGACCATTTATATTCTTTAGAATATGATGTCTTATAAGTAGCATCTGCTTTAACTGATATACTCTTATCATAAGTACGAGTACAAGTTTTATCTTTTAATGTATAACCTTTATCACACTTATAACCTGTTATTTCTTTAGTATTTTTATAACAATAATTATCTTTTAATGTATATCCACTAGGACAAGTATTAGTATATACTTTTTCATATTTTTTACAAGTAGTTCCATCAAGTTCATATCCACTAGGACAACTATATCCAGTTAATACTTTCTTAACACATTTATTTTTACTACTATCATAATCATATCCAGCATCACATGTATTATTTACTGTTCTAGTTTCAGTAGTATATTTCTTATACCAATTATACTTATATGATGTTATTCTCTTACCTTCAGCATATTTATCTATCTTTTCTTCTTTAACATCACAAGTAACTCTTAAACTACTATTAGTAGTACCTACTGCACTATATGAATTATATTTTCCATCACTACCACTAGTATAGAATATAGGATATAAATCACAAGTACCAGCACATGATATGAAATCTATACCATCAACACTACCATATGATGAACCACCATAAGAATATACATAATTAGTAGTAGTATCAATAAAGTAATTATATTTACTACAAGTCTTAATAGTAACTGATCCAACTTTAAATAAATATTTACTATATACTTTCTCAGGACCCTTTACTAAATAATCTTCTTGTTTTCCATTATTATCATAAGTCGCTTTAGTTACTCTAACTGTATCAGTAGAACTTGGCATAGAACCTTTACTAATCATACATCTAATAACTGTAGTATTATTAAGTGTTCTAGTTCCAATCTTAGTATATCCACTAGGACAACTAGTTTTATTTACTAAATCTATTTCTTCAGCACTTAAATATTCATGAGTTTCTTTATTACCCCATTCACTATATTTAGAATTAGGATCTTTTTCACTAGTAGTATAATTCTTAGTAGCATCTATTTCTATTAATTTATCTATATATTCTTTATTAGGATTAATTCTTTCAGTAGATGTCTTATATATAGGTGTTGCTTTCTTGGTATCAGTAACACTCTTAGTAGAATAACATTTATCACCCTTTAATGTATATCCACTAGAACAACTATATTTGTCTACTACTTTTTTAGTTACATCTCTAACAAATTGATATTCAGTAATAGTTTTATCACCTTTATTACATCCAAGTAATAAACACTTATCATTACATCCCATATGTTCTATTATATAAGCTTCTTCCTTACTACAAACTAAATTAACTTTAAGTTCATATTCAGTTTCAGTCTTAGTAATAGTTACATAAGAATTTTCTAAATCACATTCTTTATTATATCTATCAACAAAAGGTAATAATAGTTTCTTATCAAGCATTTCTTTTAATGTCATTTTAACTGAATCACCAACATTAACAGGTAATCTATCATTAGTATAATATGTACCAGCTGCATCTTTCATAGAATTAATATTATTTCTAAATATTTCTTGATATAAAGGATTCAAAGAATCTTTAGTAGGAAATACTTTAAGTAATATTAATATAAATATAACTAGTATTATAATTCCTATTACAAACTTCAAGATAGTTTTAATTATAGAACTTTTATTATCTTCACTATACATTTTAATTCCCCCTTTTAATTTAACAATAATTTCATATCATCTGATACTTCATCTTCACTAACATAGTAGTCATCTTGAGGTACCATTTGATTAGCATCACGTTCAGTTTGAGCATCATTAGTTGCTTGATCTATTATAGTTTGAGCTGCATCATTAACACCATTATCATGATCCCCATTTCCATTAGTAGGTAAGTTTATATCAGAAGTAACTTTACCATTATTAAGAACATCATCATATATATCATCATATAATCCACTATTAATAACATCATCAACACCATCAATATAATCTTTATTACCTTGATTATCTTTTTCTACATTATTTTTAGCTTCATCTTCAGCTTCCTTAACAGCTTCTTCACCAAATCTATTAACAGCTTCATCACGACTTACTTCTTCAGTAGTAGTAACACTATATGAACCACTACCACCAGTTCCACGTCTTCTTCTAGTTCTAGCTGCAAAATTAATATTTCTATCAGAAACTAATATATTTTTCTTATCAAGAAGTTCAATTATTCTTTTAATAGTTTCTTCATTCTCAGTAACACCTTTAATTTCAGTAGCATCTTCTATTTTAGTATAAGCTTTATCACAAATAACTGATTCATATATTGTAACTATTTGATCAAGTTCTTCTTCACTAATTACACCTGATAGATATAATTCTGGACAAGCACCCATACCTATAACAGCAAGTACTCCTGGATGAACAGCTTTATAGTTATCAATATCACCATTAAAGAATACTACTTTAGTAACAAAGTCATGTAAGTATTTAGCATCTTCTTCACTCTTTGTTTTATTATATTGAAGAAGCAAACTTTCAAATTGTACAAATACTTTAGCATCTTCTTCATTTGCAAATATTTGAGATATACCAGAATACTCAGTAGCAGTAAACCAATAATAGTTAAGTATTCTCATAGCACTTTCAAAATTAGCTTTAATACTTGCCATATTATAGTAACCATTACTATTTCCAAACATACCAGCAAGTTCTTCTGGAGTATATATATTAAAGTTTAAAACACTATATAATGCTACGCACTCTTCAGCAGTTAAATATAATTGAGCACCATTATCTTCAGGAATACTAATTGTAGGAGCAGCAACATTATTAAAGTATTTTTGAGTTTTATTTATCTTATTCCAAGCAAATTGTTGATTTTCATTTAATGAATCTATTAAAGCTTGAACATCATTATAATCTTTAGTAATACTAACAACTTCATCAATAGTACTCTTTCTACTATTTTCATCTACTTCTTCACTTACAGTTACAGAAGGATTAGCTACATCATTAGTAACACCTTTAGAATTACAACTTGAAAGACCAAACGCAGATAATCCAACAGTCGCAGCAAGCCCAGCCGCAGCAAGTCTTTGAGTAGTCATAGAACTCTTACTCTTACGAACACCTTTGATTCTACTTTCAAAATCAGCTTTAGCTAAAGCAAACTTAGTCTTTTTATACTCTTCAGCAACTTTTTCCATTTGATCATATAAACTATTTAATTTTCTAATACCATTATCAGAAAGTTTACCATTACTATATTTCTTCTCATAAGGAACACACAACTTATTTAAATGGTCATATTTTCTTTTTAATGATTTCATATTTTTTTCTAATTCATTAATATTCATAATTTTTCCCCCTTAATAAATATTGAATGTATTATACCACAAAATAGATAATTTGTCAAGAACACTTAATCTTATGCATATTATCTATCTGAAGAACGCTTATATTATACTACATAAGCCAAAAAAAATCAATAGAAAACTCTTATTTTCTATTAGATTTAATAACTCCACTATCAACCAAAACATATAATATAAATATAACATATATAATAGACATTAATATATCCTTAATAAACCAAATACTATTACTATAAATATATGATGAATCCACATACATAATATTACTGCAAACTACATGATATAATACATAACTACTAAATAAGCCAAGAATACTCATAATAATAAACTTACTAATCCTATTCCTAGAATAATGTTTTTTATAATTATACATAGTAGGTACAAGTAAAAATAATATAAACAAATTAATAATTAAATATATACTACCAAATATATTTCTATCACAAAACATATATTTAATAAACTCATAACAAAACAATATAAAATATAAAAAAGTAATAAAAACAAGTAATTTCTTTTTAAATCTATACATATTATCCCTCTATAAAAATTATATCATTTAATATTCTTTTTTAAAACTATATATGTTAATATAAATATGAATGGAGTAATTATGAAGAAAATAGACATAGAAAAATATACACTTGAAGAAACTTTCTCTAAGAAAAGTCTAGATAAACTATTAAATAAACTTCATATTACAGTAAATGAACTTATTATAAATATATGTAATATTATAAATGGTTATAAAGAACCTATCAAAAACAAATACTTTATACTCTCATCTATGAAACTAATATCTTTTATAAGCTTAAATTATAAGTTTGATGATGAAGATATTAAAGTATATAGACAATTAATAAATAAATTAAGAAGAAGTTTAGAAGGAAACAATAAAAAATTAAGCTCAAAAATAATAACTGAAGCAATAAATGAAATAGATAATATTTATTTTATAGACTCAAAAGAACTACCACATATTGAAAACATATTAAAAGAATTAATTATTAAAAGAGAAAGCCCATATTTAATAGAATCTATTCTAAACTTAGATAGAACATGTATAAAAAGAAATAATTATGAACTATTTGATATAGTATTTAATCTATTATCTTCTACATTAAATACAGATACATATCTAACAAACTATTATATTTCACTATTAAAATTATTTAACTCTATAAATATAGATAAAACAATTTATATTAAAAAATTACAAGAACACAAAAACTCACCATATTATTTAGAAATATTATATTTATTATTAGATAAAGAAAACTGTTTATCAAAAGAAGAAATAAAAGAAAAATATTCTAAAAACATAATCCCATCACCATATGAATTAAATACATTTTATAAGAAAATTAAATCTTCTTCACATATATTTACTATAGATAAAAGTACAACATGTAACAGAGACGACTCTCTAAGTATTACAAAAGATGGAAATAATTACCTAGTAGAGGTACAAATCACAGACATAGTTCCATCAATTAACTTTAATAGTATTTTAAATGATGAAAGCTTAATGTTATTTAAAAACACATATTTATTTGGTAATAATGGTATAACAATATTTGATAGAACAGTAACAGATGATTTATCTTTAAATAAAGGTCAAAAAAGAAATGTTATAACTCTAAACCTAATATTTGATAGTTCTCTTGAATTAAAAGACTATTTCTTTACAAGTGATACAATTATAGTAGATGAAAACTATTCATATGATGAAATAGAAAAAATATTAAATGAAGAACAAAGTAATAAAGAATATATGGATTTATTAACACTATCATTAATAACAGATAAATTAAGACTTAAAAATAGTACTAAAGAAAAATACTGGAAACAAAAAGAAATTAATAGGTCAAATGAACAAAATAAATTATTTAGTACAAAAAGTCATAAATTAATCGCAGAACTATCTATATTATATAATAGATTAGTCGCAGAAACACTAAATCCATGTATATATAGAGTCCAAGACATACCATATTTTAGTGAATTATTTAAAAACGAAAATATACCATTAGATAAATACTATCAAATGAGGATAAATAGCTTATACTTATTTCCATATTATTCTCTAGAAGCAAAACCACACTATGGATTAAATCTAGATTTATATACAAACGCAACAAATCCACTTAGAAAATATCCAGATGGTTACATCCAAAGACTATTACATAAATATTATTTTAAAGATATAGATTTTGATGATAGTAATATAGAATCACTAGTTAAATACTTTAATATAAGAGAAAGAGAAACAATACTTTATAATAAAGAATATTCAAAATGTTTATCACAAACTAAAAGTAGATATTAAACATTCCTGCTAATACCTACTTTTTTAATTATAATCTTTCTTATCATATCAAAAGGTATAATAGAAAGAGAAATCAAAATCATAATTTCAAACTCATATATAGTAAGACCAGTAGTTCTAAATAATTCACCACCATAATATAAAAGAATAACTTCTATAACACTAATCATAATTATAATAAATAAGAAAACTTTATTTTTAAATAAATTAGATAAAACATTAATACGATTAGTTCTAGCATTAAAAGCATTAAATATTGCAAGAAATATAAATAATCCAAAGAAAGCTGTATATAAATACCTATAATCATCTCCTATAACATATATATCTTTTATAATATTTGATTTCAAAAACCATATACATATCAAAAATGAATATAAACCACTACATATAACTTCATTTATCATATATTTATTAAGTATAGGTTCATTTCTTTTCTTAGGCTTCTCTTCCATATACTCATTAAGGGCAGGCTCAAATGCAAAAGCAAGCCCAGCAAATGTATCCATAACCATATTAATCCAAAGAACTTGTATAACTGTAATTGGTGATAATATACCAATAAAAGGACCAACTACACTTAGCAAAACTGCACACACATTAACACTTAACTGAAATATAATGAACTTCCTAATACTTTTAAATATAGTTCTTCCATAAAGAATAGCTGTACATATAGACATTATATCATTATCAAGAATAACTATATCACTAACCTCTCTAGCAACCTCAGTACCACTTCCCATAGAAAATCCAACATCACTTCTCTTTAAAGCAGGCGCATCATTTACTCCATCCCCAGTCATACCAGTTATCAAATCACACTCTTGAGCTATTCTAACAAGCCTATTTTTATCCTGAGGAAGACTTCTACAAAGTACTTTAATTCTAGAAAGCTTATTTTTAACTTCTTCATCACTCATCCTATTAAACTCTTCACTAGATAATACTAAATCACTATCACTACAAACAATACCAAGTTTAGAAGAAACATTATATGCAGTATCATAAGCATCCCCAGTAACCATAACTATCTGTACTCCAGCTTTTTTAATAGTATCTATTCCCTTATATGCACTCTTTCTAATATTATCTTTAATTAAGACAAACCCACATAAAACAAGACTATCAAGTTTATTTCCATAAGCAAAAGCAATAACTCTATATCCTTCCATAGTATAAGATTTAATCTTTTTATTATATACTTCTTTATTAATTAGAATCTTCTTTTTACCATCATCCATATAATATGAACATTTATTAATTATTATCTCATAAGCCCCTTTAATAAAATAACACCCATTATCATAATCAGTCTTAACATATGAATACTTATTCTTACTATCAAAACTACAAGATTCTAGTATCTTATACTTACTTCTATTATCACTACCAAAAAAACTCAAAATAGATTTATCTGTACTATTTCCACCACTAACTACCCCATCACTATAAAATGAATCATTATTATACACTAAACACTGATAAATAATATCATTATTTTTAATATTTAAATTACTATTATAAACATTAAAATTAGTATCTATTATATTATTAACTTTAAGTTTACCTTCAGTAAGAGTACCTGTTTTATCGGTAAAAAGAATATTCAAAGATCCAGCAGTTTCAATACCAACTAGTTTTCTAACAAGAACATTTTTCTTAAGCATTCTTTTCATATTAGAAGATAAAACTAAAGTAATCATCATCGGAAGACCTTCAGGAACAGCCATAACAACAACAGCAACACTAAGAGTAAGCCCATATATCAAATGAGAAAAAAAGCCCTTAAAATGTATAATTCTATTTATATCAAAATTATTTTGAGCAACAATAACATTAAATAAATATGAAAAAAGTATTATTAACGCAGAAACATATCCAAGTTTACTAATAGTAGTAGCAAGTTTCCTAAGTCTTAATTTAAGTGGACTATCTATTGTCTTCTCTTGAACTAAAGAAGCAATATTACCATAATATGTATTATCACCAACAGTTTTAACACAGCACTTAGCATTACCATTAGTAACAATACTTCCCATAAATATCTCTTTATTATTTATATCTTTATGCTTTTCTTTAGTTTCACCAGTAAGACTACTCTCATCAACATCTATATTTCCACTTATTATATAAGCATCCGCAGGTACTTTATCTCCACTTTCAAGATAAACTACATCTCCAGTAACTATATCACTTAAATCAATTGTCATTTTTTTAGACTCACGAAGCACTTTAATTCTAATCTTTTGATTTTCTTCACTTAACTTCTCAAAAGCTTTCTCACTTCCATATTCAGATAAAGCAGAAATAAAAGACGCTAAAAAAACAGCAATAGCTATACCAAGAGTTTCATATAAATTAGAATCTCTAAATAAAAATAATAACTTAATACAAAGAGCAATTAATAATATCTTAATTATCGGATCACCCAAAGATTCTATAACAAGTTTAATAAATGTATGTTTCTTCTTTTTAGTAAGTACATTACTACCATATTTATTTCTGGATATATTAACTTCTTTAAAACTAAGACCTGTTTTATAATTAGTATTCATAATAAAATATATTAACTAATTATATAAAATATGCTACAATTTATATAGGAGTAGTATATGAGAAGAGATAAAATTAATTATTATTTAGATATAGCAGAAACAGTTATAGAAAGGGGTACTTGCTTAAGAAGAAACTTTGGAGCAGTTATCGTAAAAGATGATGAAATAATTTCAACTGGTTATGTTGGTGCTCCAAGAGGAAGAGCTAATTGTTGTGATTTAGGTTATTGTAAAAGAGAAAAACTAAACGTACCACGTGGTGAAAGATACGAATTATGTAGAAGTGTCCATGCAGAACAAAACGCAATAATCTCAGCACCAAGAAATGAAATGATAGGTTCTACATTATATTTAGTAGGTAAAACAGTTGACACTAAAGAATATGTAGAAAAAGCTATGCCATGTGCTTTATGTAAAAGAATGATAATAAACGCAGGTATAAAAAATGTAATAATAAGAGATAATAAAGAAGAATATAGAATAGTTGATGTAGAAGAATTCATAAAAAATGATGAAAGTCTACAAGACATTCTAGGTTACTAGGAGTATTTATGTTAGATGTAATCGTACCATGTTATAATGAAGAAAAAGTAATAGAAGATTTTTATATAAAAACAAAAGAATCATTAAAAAACATAAAACATAACTTTATTTTTATAAATGATGGTTCAAATGACAAAACACTAGAAAAATTAAAAAATATATATAATACTGATAAAGAATGTATAAAAATAATTAATTTTTCAAGAAACTTTGGAAAAGAATCAGCAATACAAGCAGGATTAAAATATTCAAAAGGTAAATATCAATGTCTAATAGACGCTGATTTACAACAAAATCCAAAATATTTAGTAAAGATGTACAATTTTCTAGAAGAGAACACTGATTATGACTGTATCGCAATGTGTCAAAAACAACATAAAAAAAGATTCTTTCAAGAATTATTTTATAAAGTAATGGATAAATTAAGTGATATACATATAGAAAATGGAGCATCTGATTTTAGAATGTTTAAACATGACGTAACGAAATCTATATTAAATCTTAATGAAAAAAACAGATTCACAAAAGGAATATTTAGTTATGTAGGATATAATACATATTATGATACATATGAAGTAGAAGCAAGAAAAGCTGGAGAAACAAAATGGAGTTTTAAAAGTTTACTCAGATATGCAGCAAGCGGAATACTAGCATTTAGTACAAAACCATTAAGATTTATAACATACACAGGAATAATAACTAGCTTTATCGCATTTATTTATTTACTAGTTATATTTATTAAAACTCTATGTTTAGGAATAGATACTAAAGGATATGCTTCCTTAATGTGTGTAATATTATTCCTAGGTGGATTAATATTATTATCACTTGGTATAATCGGAGAATATATATCTAAAATATATGAAGAATCAAAAGAAAGGCCAACATATATAATAAAAGAAAGGTATGGATTTGATGAAGATATACTATAAACTAAAAGAACTATTCATATCAAAACACTTTATAATATTTGTAATAATAGGTATTATAAACACAATTATATATAATGGTTTATACATATTAATGTTAAATAAAACACACTATTTAATATCAAGTATAATTGCATATCTAATATCAATGACAATATCATTCTTTCTAAACTGTAAATATAACTATAAAGTAAAACCAAGTTTAAAAAAATATATAGCATTTCCTCTATCAGGAATACCGACATTCTTTATGCAAACAGTTGGATTAAGCTTAATAGTAGAAATACTTTTAATACCAGAAAAATATGCAGGATTACTTTCAAGTATAATCGCAGTTCCATTTTCATATATTATAATGAATATTATATTAAAGAAATAGACAAAACTATTTTAATTTGATAAAATAAAATAAGAAGGAGGAGTAGTAATGTACGATTATGATTATACGGGAGGCCTAGGAGCTACTAGTAGCAGTACTCAATTAGCAGATGTAGGCATCTGGGGTGTAATAGCACTTGTAATAGCTATAATCGGAGGAATATGTTTATATTTCACTGTATTCTCAAAAACAAATGAGAAAAAATACACAGGATTTATGGCTAAACTATACGAATATGTAAAGTTTGATAAAATGATAATCACATCATTCTTAAAAATTACATATTTAATCGGTGCTATTTATATAACACTAGCATCATTCGGATTAATTAGTACAAGTTTCTTAATATTCTTAGTAACATTAGTTCTTGGAAACTTAATTTTAAGAGTTGTATATGAATTCATGTTAGTAACACTTAAAATATTTGAAAATACTAATGAAATCAATAAAAAAATGAAATAAAAAAGTCTTCAAAAAGAAGATTTTTTTTATTCACCAATTTTAGCATTACTACGAGCATTAAGACTTAAATCACTAAACTTATTATTTTTATATAATATATATGCAGCAGCCCCAATCATCGTAGCATTATCAGTACAATATATCTTATCAGGAACATACATCTTAACATTAATACTATCACACATCTCTCTAAGAGCAGTCCTAATATAATTATTACTAGCTACACCACCACTCATAATAAACGTTTTAAAGTTTCCATCTATTAAAGCCTTTTTAACTTTAGAAACAAGTAAATTAGTAACAGTAGTTTGAAAAGAACAAGCTATATCATACTTATTAACTTCATTACCTCTTTGTTTTTCATTATGAACTAAATTATTTACATGACTCTTTATACCACTAAAACTAAAATTATAAGAATCATCATTTAGTATTGTTGGCATCTTATATGTATTATTACCCATACTAGCATACTTTTCAACATTAGGTCCACCAGGATAAGGTAAATCCAAAATACGAGCCACTTTATCATAAGCTTCCCCTATCGCATCATCTAAAGTTTGACCTAAATACTTAAAATCATCTTCACTATTCATAGAAATCAAATCAGTATGACCACCACTTACAATAAGAGCAAGTAAAGGATAAGGCAAATCATTACCTATATTATTAGCACATATATGCCCCATCATATGATTAACACCAATAAGAGGTTTATTAAACACATAACTAAGCACTTTAGCAGCTTCAACACCAACAAGAAGACTACCAAGAAGTCCCGGAGCATAAGTACACGCAATCGCATCAACATCATCTATTTTCATATTAGCTTTAACTAAACATTCATTAATACACATAGTAATATTTTCTAAATGAAGTCTACTAGCAACTTCAGGAACAACACCACCATACTTAGTATGAACATCAATTTGACTATTAATAATAGTCGCTATATCATCTCTACCATTACGAACTATACTAACACTAGTTTCATCACAAGAAGACTCAATAGCCAAAATATAAACATCTTTCATTACTTCACCTTCTCCATAATAATAGCCGTATCAGAACCATAATATCTTTCTCTAACACTTATCTCATTAAAACCAAGTTTAGAATATAATCTAATAGCTTCCAAATTATTTTCATTTACTTCAAGCATTATTCTACTATAATCTTCATGTTCAAATAAATACTTAAATAAACTACTAGCAATACCTTTTCTTCTATATTCAGGACTAGTATAAACATTAATAATATCAACTATACCGTCTATATTTCTAACCTCAATATATCCAAGAACAACATCACCATCATAATAATTATATACACTATCTAAATCAGAAACAATCTCTTTCTTTATCATTTTTCTACCTCTATTTTCTTAACATAATTAGCCTTGATATGATAATAATCATCATTAGGTAATTTACTAACATAATTTAATATCTTCTCTATATCAAGTTTATTTTCAATAACAGGATAATTATAATTAACTTCTTCAGTATAACATTCAGGAATAATACTATTATTATCTTTATCAAAAACACTAACATAATATCCCTTATTATCTTCTATTAAACACATCTTATCACTATTACTATCATTACTAACTAAATAAGCAGTTAAACTAGATATACTTTTAATACTTATATCAAGACTATAAGCCATAGTTTTAGCTATAGTAAGACCTATTCTAATCCCAGTAAAACTACCAGGTCCATTAACTACTACTATTTCTTTTAAATCATGAACATCTAAATTACTTTCATCAAATAACTCTTTAATCATAGGCATAACATATTTAGAATGACTATATTCGCTCTCTTTTGTCTTTGTTAATAACTCATTATCAGTTTTAATACCTATAGTAATTAAACTATCATGAGTATCTATAAATAATATCATACTTCACCTCGCACACATATTATATCATTATTTTAAATAATTTTAAATAAACCAAAGAAAAAGTAAATATCATAAGACATCTACTTTACTTTAATTTCTTCACTTATACTCTGATCATCTTCATCATTATTAATAACTTTATCATCTTTATCAAATCTATAATCACTATTTGCCTCAACAACACTTTCAATTTCTTCTTTAGTAATTGTTTCTTTTTCAATTAATGTTTGAGCAAGTACATCAATAAGTTTCTTATTTTCTTTAACTATCTTTTTAGCTTCTTTATAACAATCATCTATTATTTTTTTAACTTCTTGATCTATTAATAATGCTACTTGATCAGAAAAGTTTTTAGTTTGATTATAATCTCTACCTAAGAATACACTTTCACTTCTATGTTCAAATTGCATAGGTCCAAGTGAACTCATACCATATTCAGTAACCATACTTCTTGCTATTTTAGTAGCTCTCTTTAAATCATCACTAGCACCAGTGCTTATTTCATCCATATATGTCTCTTCGCTAGCACGTCCTGATAATAAAGTAATAATTTGTTCTAATAATTCATTCTTAGTATATACAAGTGTTCTTTCTTCTTTAGGAAGCATTTGTGTATATCCACCAGCCATACCTCTAGGAATAATAGTTATCTTATGTACTTCTTCTCCATTAGGAAGAACTATACCAGCAACAGCATGACCACTTTCATGATATGCTACTATTTTCTTTTCATACTCTGTAACTTTTCTACTAGTTTTAGCAGGTCCCATTAATACCCTATCACTAGCTTCATCTATTTCATCCATAGTTATTTTATCTTTATCACGTCTAACCGCAAGTAAAGCAGCTTCATTAAGTAAGTTTTCAAGATCAGCACCAGAATATCCAGGTGTTCTCTCTGCAATATGTTTAAGTTCTACACTATCAGCAAGAGGCTTATTTTTAGCATGAACTTTTAATATAGCTTCTCTTTCTCTAATATCTGGTTTACTAACAGTAACTTGTCTATCAAATCTACCAGGTCTAAGAAGAGCAGGATCAAGAACATCAGGTCTATTAGTAGCCGCAAGTATTATAATACCTTCATTCTCACCAAAACCATCCATTTCAGTAAGTAATTGATTTAATGTTTGTTCTCTTTCATCATGTCCACCACCAAGTCCAGTTCCTCTCTCTCTACCAACTGCATCTATTTCATCTATAAATATTAGACATGGAGCAGTTTGTTTAGCTTGTTTAAACATATCTCTAACTCTTGAAGCACCAACACCTACAAACAATTCAACAAAATCTGAACCACTTATAAAATAGAATGGAACTTTTGCCTCTCCAGCAATAGCCTTAGCAAGTAAAGTTTTACCAGTTCCTGGAGGCCCAACTAAAAGTACTCCTTTAGGTATTCTAGCTCCCATTTTAGTAAACTTTTTAGGATTCTTTAAGAAATCAATTAGTTCACGAACTTCTTCTTTTTCTTCATTAAGACCAGCAACATCTTTAAAAGTCTTTCTATTATTATCATCAGATAATTTAGCTTTACTCTTACCAAAATCAAATGTTCCTTTACCATTATTACCTAGTTTAATAAGCATAAAATATGCAAGAACACCAAATATAACAATAGGTACTATATTAACAAGTATATAAAGCCATGTACTATTATCAGCATTCTTATTAGTAGTAACAGGTACTCCCATATTCTGAGCACTT
The DNA here is from genome assembly GCA_934085595.1 of uncultured Bacilli bacterium. GTDB lineage: Bacteria > Bacillota_I > Bacilli_A > RF39 > UBA660 > CAG-1000. The sequence goes on along the minus strand of CAKOHK010000004.1, from coordinate 78,260 downwards.
TCATATATAGGTGTTATAACACTATCAGTATAAGGAATCTGAGTACTAAATACTTCACCCTTCTTATAATTCTTAAGTTTACCTGTTATAACATATACTCCAGCATCACTCTTAGGAGTAACAGCTATCTCAGTAGCATTACCATTATTTATTTCTTTAACCAAATCAGAATAATCAATTTCATTAATTTTAGTACTAGCTGTATCTAAAAACAAATAAGTACAAAATATAACTATAATTAATACTAAATATGGTGTTAAATTAAATATCTTCTTATTATTTTTCTTAATATTCATTATCTCCTCCTTAATAATACCTTAATATTATATCATAATCTTCATCAATATCTTTATCATATTTAGATTTTTTAATACCAGGTATCCAAACTATATTATCTAGCGCATCAAGTACAATAGGTTGATTATTCCTATCACTAGTCTTTATCTTACTATTAATAAATATTTCATTAACTTTCTTAGTTCCATCAAGTCCCTTAACAGCTATTCTATCTCCATTTTTTCTATTTCTTACATACAATGGTAACTTAATTTCACTCTTTTTAAGCCTTGTAACATAATTACTTGTATCACTACTACTCTCTATAATATCAATATTTTTCCCATTTGGCAAATTAACTTTGTCATATAATTCAATTTCATATATAGTTTCTTTATCTTCAAAATAATCAAACATTATTTCATTATAAGCTTTAACAGCAACTACATTATTAGGTAAATGAACTATACTATTAACTTTATTAGATTTAATTAAATCAAGTATAAGCATAACATGAACATCGGAAACTATAATTAAATCATCACCATATATCTTTTCAAAAATATTATATATTATCTTTTCACCTATAACTCTATCAAGTTCAAGAAACGCCCTAATGTCAATTATACCATCATGAACTACTTTATTAAATACTTTTTTAGTTTCATTATCAATAAACTCACTATCTTGAAGTAAAGTCTCACTAAACTTCAAAAACTTCTTATGAACATTAGGATCTTCTTTCTTTAAAAAAGGTATAACAGTGTGTCTATATCTATTTCTAGTATAATGATCTTCATTATTAGATGAATCTATCGCATAATTTATATTATTTTCTTGTACATATTTTAATAATTCATCTTTAGTCTTAGTAATCAAAGGTCTTACTATTTTATATTTACCTCTATCAACAACTCTAGCAAATCCACTATACCCTTTTAATGTAGAACCTCTAACTATTCTCATAAGTATAGTTTCTATTAAATCATCAGCATGATGAGCAGTCATCAAATATTTAGCTCCATAATTATTAACAAGTTCTTCAAAGAAATTGTATCTTAAAGTTCTAGCTTCATTATGGAAATTATCATCACCCCACTCATTTACTTTAATACACTCAAATATAATATTATTTTTAGTACAATAATCATGTAAATCTTCTTGTTCTTGATCACTTTCTTTTCTCTTATTATGATTAACATGAGCGCATATTAAAACTAAATTCATATCACTTTTAATAGTATTTAATATATCAAGTAACGCCATAGAATCAGGTCCACCAGAAACACCTACAACAATTCTATCATTTTTCATAAGCCCTATATCATTTCTAATATAGTCTATAATATCATTCATATATAACATGCCTTTCTATTTCTTGTCTTCTATTTTAATAATAATTTCATCTTTAGCAGAGTATAAATATTTCTCTCTAGTATATCTAGCCAAATATTCTGGATCTTTAAGTTTATTTATTTCACTTTTAAGTTTCTCTTCTTCACTAAGTTTTTCATTATATAATTCATTTAATCTATCATTTTCTTTATTATTGTTATGTACTTCTAAGCACTTAGAAAATAGAGTATAACTAAATATACAAAAAGATATTATAACACATATTCCCAAAAAAGTTACTCTAAATCTTGTCTTAGGACTAAGTTTTTTCATTACACCTCTCCATTTTCATATATAATTATAATCAAATGGCTAATAAAATACAATAAAATAGAAATATTTTGACATTATTTTCGTAAAGCTTTTTTAAGATATCTAAAAAGTAAAAAAGAAAACAAAACAGTTATTAAAAAATATATATGAATATTACCACCATTAATCTTATATAAAATAATAAAATATATAACAAACACTAAACTAAAATATAATATAGAATTAAATAAATTTATAACATTATTATTACTATACAAAAACATCTTAATATTATTAAAAGATATAAATATTAAAAAGCCATACACAAAAGACACAAAAAAAGAAAAAAGTTGCAATTTAATTTCCATCATTTAAATAACCTAGCAAGCATTGCTTCACTTTTCTTTTTACCATTATTATCTAAATATATAACAGAACTAATAGTACCTTTAATAGCTAAACTTCCTTGATATGTATCAAGTTTAAGAAGCTCAAGTCCCTCTCCCTTTATAATCATTTGTCCAAGTACACTATCTACAAAGAACTCCGTTTCATCAAAACTATTTAATTTTTTAACTCCAGTTATACTAACATTCTTTCTGTCAATAATACTAACATTATGATTAAGTTCACTTATACTAGTTTTATCCATATTCTATTCTCCTCAAAATAATTATATGAAGAAATTTATATAATATGAAAAAAGAACTCATATAGAGTTCAATATACTATTCTTCTTCCTTAGCCTCTTCCTCGGCATTATCATAAGCATCTAGTATTTCTTTTTCAAACATAGTTCTAACTTCTTGATTAATAGGATGAACTATATCTTTGTATTCTCCAGCTGGAGTCTTACGACTAGGCATTGCAATAAATAAATTATTATCACCTTCAATTATTCTAATATCATGAATAGCAATAGCATTATCAACAACTACAGATGCAATACCTTTCATTCTAGAATTTTCTTTCTCAACTTTACGAATTTTAACTGATGTAATTTCCATTGTATTACCTCCTTACATTTAGTCAATATTATTGTACATCATAAAATAATCAATATCAAGTATTTTTGTCAAATTTTACTAACAATTACATTTTTAATAAGTACATCTGAATAAGTAAAAGATCTAACTCCAAGATTAGTATTAACAGTAAATAAATTATTATGAAGATTCTCTATATTTCCTGTTAAATATTCATATTTATTTCTCCCTAAGTACACCTTTAATTTAACTTTACTTCCCTTAAGTAAATTAATCTTATTTTTAATTATATTAATATTCATATTTTTTCTCCTCTTGGATAACCAGTATACATAGTACCTTTTATCATTAACCCGCCAATTCCTTTAGAACCAAAATGAGTTTTATCACATAATAAAGATACATCTACCACTTCATTAACATCACTAAGAGCAATATAACTAGCAACAATTGCTGGATCTAAAGCATGTATATTAACTCTCGCAGGACTAGAAGCAAAAGAAGCACCAGCTTTCATAAGTCCCTCAAAATTACTCTGACATGCTCCAGCATAAATAACTATATTATTACCAAAACACTTTCTAATTTCTTTAACAGTACTAATATAATAATCACTATTCTTATATTCTTTATTATCTTTCTTCTTATTATAATGAGCATCATGCCCGGTAATAACTACAATACCCGGATTATATTTACGAACTAAAGAACAAACTTTATCTTTAAGATTAACTTCCTTTATAACCTCACCATGACACCTAATATTTTGTTTTTCATAGTACTCAATACATCTCTTCATATAAGACTCATCACTATCAATATGAAGAATAAAAGAAGGAATATAAAAATATTTACTTTTAGAAAGACTACGAACTTCAGAAATTATTTCTTTTTTTTTAAAATCTTTAACTTCAATTAAATCATCATATACACTATCAGCATATAATCTAACATCAACGCCCTTTAAATACACAATATTATTTCTAATATCATCTATCACAAAAACAACATCACCATTATACTTCTTTCTAGTAACAAAATCCCCTACTTTAAACATAATACCCCTTATAAGTATATTCTCCCAATAAAAAAATATATCTAATTTATTAAATTAAATATATTAATATAATCTTGAACACTTAATTCTTCAGCTCTACATGTCTCACTAAAATTATTATTTTTTAAATAGTTATTGTATATAAAACCAAAATCATAATTAACTAAATTATTCTTAAGAGTCTTTCTCTTATGAGAAAAAGCTTCTTTAATAAAACTATAAAACTTATCTTCATTTATAATATTATTATTTTTTCTACTAAGTTTAATAACACTACTATCAACCTTAGGAACAGGGTAAAAACATTTTTTATTAACAAATGCTATTTCTTTTACATCATAATTATACTGAACATACACGCTTATAGAACCATAACTTTTACTACATGGTTTAGATGCATATCTAAGTGCTACTTCATTTTGAACCATCAATATAACATCTTTCGCATTACTCTCACTAGTTACTTTCTTAACAATAGGTGTAGTAATATAATAAGGTATATTTCCAATTATTAGTAAATTACTACATCCTTTATCTTTCAGAAAATCTTTTAAAGATATAGATAAAAAATCACTAAAAATTATCTTAGTATTATCATCTTCTAATTTAGATAATTCACTTTCAAGTCTTTTATCTATTTCAAAAGCAAATAAAGGTATATTAAGTTTTTTAAGTTCAGAAGTTAAAGCACCACTACCAGGTCCTATCTCAATAATCATATCATATGAAGAATGCTTAACATCATCTATTATTTTATTAATAATATTTTTATCAACTAAAAAGTTTTGCCCTAGTGTTTTTTTATAATCAAAATCCTTATTCATTTTTCCATCCTCTTCTAAGTACTTCAAAAGTAGTATTTCTTACCCTACCAACACTCTTAATAGCGTATTCTTCATTTTCTGTTAATAAATCAATATCATTACCACCAACACCTCTATCAAGAATAATAGCAATTATTGGTTCACTAGAAATCTTATTCACATTAAATCTAATAATAGTCCCGCAAGGATAATTTTTACTACTAGCGGCAATTCTAACAGTTCCATATATTTTATCTTTATAATATATTCCTTCTTTAAGCACATTAGTTCTAGGAGGACAAGCTAAATATCCACTACACAAAGGACAATCTCCAGCATAACCAGTAAGCTCACCCACAAAAGTATATATTGGATCATATAATCCATTTTCATATAACCTATTTTGACTAGAAGTAATAACATCTTTATCAAGAACTTTAGTAGCACTTGTATTCATAGCAACAGTAAAAATACTAGTATCATTAACAGCTTTAGGAAACACAAAAACTATTGCAATAACAACGATTGCTTGAATAAACATTTTAATTCTTCTAAGAAAATACTTCCTCATATTAACTCCTAAAAGAATTATACTATAATTACGATTTCAAGTCAAAAAGAGTAATAGCGTTATTAGTAGTAGTTCTTACTACATCAATAGAATACATCTCCTTAATATCTGCAATCTTTTCAGCCACATAAGAAACATTCCAAGGAACATTCTTACTTCCCCTAAGAGGTACAGGAGACATAAAAGGACTATCAGTTTCAAGTAATAAACATTCTAACCTAATATTTTTAACAACATCAACCAAATTAAGAGAATTATTAAAAGTTACAGCTCCACCTATACCAAGATAAAAGCCTAATCTAATAAATAACTTAGCCATTTCAAGACTACCACTAAAACAATGTATAACACCTTTAACTTGATATTCCTTCAAAATATCATAAGTATCTTGAATAGCATCTCTACTATGAACTATAACAGGTAAATTATATTTTTCAGCTAAACTTAACTGTCTTCTAAATAACTTTATTTGTCTTTCTTTATCAGTATTAGGAAAATGATAATCAAGTCCAATCTCACCAATCGCAACAACGCCTTTTCTTTTTATTAGATTCTCAAGTATTATCATATTTTTCTCATTAAACTCATCATCATTTTGAGGATGTATCCCAACTGCTGCATATACTAAATTATAAAACTCACTGGCATATTTACTTACTTCTTTACTAGTTTCAATCGAATCACCACATTCAATAATATTAACTACTCCTCTTCTTCTAGCCTCACGAAAAACATCCTGAACAGTCATAAAAGCATCAGAATAATACTCTTCCAGTATATGAGCATGTGAATCAATCATATTCTTCCTCTACAAAGAATAAATATAAACCTTTAATTAAATAAAAGCATAATATAACTATAAACATCGTATTAATAGTTTCAATATTAAACTTAATAAATACTATAGTCATAATTGATATAACACATAAACTAAAAAATCCAAACAAAGTTAAATTACGTATTCTATTATTTTTCATATTCATCACATCTATATTATCAAATAAAAAAAGTATAATTTCAACATATTCGACAAAAATTACACTTATTTTACATTTTATTCAATATAATATTCTTAACAAACATACTAATTAAATTAATATCTCTTTTCATTATCTCAATATTTTCATTCCCATATATTAGTAATCCACAAACTAAATCCCCATCTACTATTATAGGAAACAATATATTATTACTTTTAATTATATTAGAAATATTACTATCATTAATCATTATCTTTCTCATATTTAATAAATTACTAACATCAATTTTATTATCTTTTATATTAATAATATTATTTTGAATAAGTAACACATTATATTCATTTAAACTATTAATATTATCTATTAATTCATTAATTCTATTTTTAAAATTATCTAATCTATAATATTTTCTAAGTATTATATTATCATTATCTATAAGTATTTCAAAATCATCACCAGAATTAATCCCAAAAGAATATCTAAGTTCCTTAGGTAATACTATTCTCCCAAGATTATCAATTTTTCTAACAACACCAGTATTAACCATAATAACCTCACTTAATAATATTTTGCAATATTTATTAAGTTATATACTACTTTTTTAAATCAAAAATTATTTCCATAAGATTAGTCACATAATAAATATAATTCTTATCTAAATTACCCTTCAATAAAGAAATAAAAATTACATTATTCTTATAATTAAAATTAAACTTAGTAGATAACCTACTAGTACATACAAATAATTCTTGAACATCTAAATTATTATATACACTAGGCTTAATACTAAAAGTAATTCTAATATTATTATCTTCTACAACATTTATATTATTTATTTTAACAAGATTTTCATAGTATTTTTCATAAGCATATAATTTAATTGATTCATCTACTATACCAAATCTATCTTTAACTTCATCTAATATTTTATTTAAATCATCTTTATTTACAATAGAATTAATCTTTTTATGTAAATCAATAACTATATCACTCTCATCAGAATATTTTTCATCAATATGAGTTTGAACTTCAAGAGAATGCACATTATTTGCCTCTTCATTATCTTCATCAATATTATTAATACTTTCATTTATCAATTCTAAATACATATCAACACCAACAGAATCAATAAAACCAGCTTGTTCACTACCAAGTATATCTCCAGCGCCTCTAATAGCTAAATCTCTCATAGATATTCTATATCCACTACCAAGTTCCGTAAACTCCTTCATCGCATCAAGTCTTTTAATAGAAGTACTATTTAACATCTTATCTTTTTTATACATCAAATATGCATAAGCTATCCTATCGCTTCTACCAACCCTACCACGAATCTGATATAACTGTGAAAGTCCAAACTTATCCGCATCAATAACAATAATAGTATTAGCATTAGGAATATCAATTCCATTTTCAATTATAGTCGTACTTACTAAAACATCATACTTATAGTTTTTAAAATCAGAAATAACATCATTCATCACATCTTTATTCATTTTACCATGAGCATAACATATCCTAGCTTCAGGAATTAATTTTTTATATTTAAGAACAAGATCTTCCATATTAATAATATTATTAAATAAAATAAATACTTGCCCATTTCTAGATAATTCTTTAACTACTGCATCTCTCAAAAGCATATCATTATATTCTATAACATAAGTTTGAACAGGATATCTATTTCTAGGAGCAGTTTCTATTAAAGACATATCTCTAATACCAGTTAATGACATCTGTAATGATCTAGGAATAGGAGTAGCAGAAACACTTAAAACATGAACATTACTTTTTAATGATTTAATTTTTTCTTTTTGCTCAACACCAAATCTATGCTCTTCATCTATAACTAAAAGTCCTAAATCTTTAAACTCTATATCGTTACTTAATAATCTATGAGTTCCAAATATAACATCAGTTTTACCCTCTTTAAGTAATTCAATTTTGTTTTTAATTTGACTATCACTAAAATTACGATTAATTAAATCAACATTAACACCATAATCTTTAAATCTAGCAAGAGCAGAATTATATTGCTGCAATGACAATATAGTAGTAGGACATAAATACATAGCTTGTTTACCATTCATAACAGTTTTAAAAATAGCTCTAAAAATAACTTCAGTCTTACCATAACCAACATCTCCACACAAAAGTCTATCCATTGGTCTACCACTCTCTAAATCTCTCTTAATTTCATCAGTTACTTTTCTTTGATCAGATGTCTCTTCATATTCAAAACTAGATTCAAATATTATTTGATTCTCATCATCTTTAGAATAAGGTGTAGTAGATGCTATATTTCTCTCTTTATATATTTTAAGAAGCTCAGAAGTAATATTTTTAATTCTCTCTTTAATTCTAAGTTTAGTCTTATTCCACTCTGCACTATTAAGTTTATATATAGTGGGCTTAGTTCCCTCTTTAGATGTATATTTATATAATTTATCTATATCTTGAACAGGTAAATATAATCTATCATTACCCTTATATTGTATTAATATATAATCCTTCTTAATACCATTTTTAGTAAGAGTTTTAATACCCATATATATACCAATACCACTTTTCCTATGAACAACATAATCCCCTACTTCAATCTTAGATAAAGAATCTATTTTAGTTCCATACTTAAAATCACTTTCTAACCTAGATTTTTTGTTAGCAAAAAGTAAATCATTATCTGAAAAATAATAATTACCTAAATATTCAAAACCACTATTCAAATAACCTTTAACATACTTAATATCATTATTTATACAGTTAGTTATAATCTTATCATTAAGAGTATATAAAATACCATTATATCTCTTTATATCATTATAAAATCCATCATTATTATTATAATAATTACTTAAAGTTCTAGAATTAATAACAAGATCAAAATCCCCTTTATTATTAATAGTATCAATCTTTATATCATCACACTTAAAATCAGATAATTTGAATATATCCTTTTCAATATCTAAATATTTAACTTGAGGTAAAATCATCTGCTCAATTTTTTCAATATCATCATAATTATTATAAATTACTTTTACATCATCAAGATAATCAATAATAGATGTATTATTATTTCCAAAATCATCTTTTATTACATTTATACTTAAAGATTCAATTTCATTTAATCCATTACTCATTTGAGAATATACATTAAAATACTTTATTTTATCTATTACATCATCAAATAATTCTATACGAACAGGATTATCACTATGAATAGGATATATATCTATAACATATCCTCTTACAGAATACTCACCACTATTAGTAACTAAGCTTTCTTTTTTATAACCTATATCATTTAATTTTAATATTAAATCATTCCTATCAATACGATCTCCTACTTTCAATACTATTTTCTTAGTATCAAAATCATTTATTGATGGCAATTTTCTAACAAAACTATTATAATGTGTAATAACAATTTTTTTATTTTCACTTCTAATATTATTAAGTAATTTAAGTCTAATATAAAGTAGTTCAGGAGACATAGCAATAGATTTTTTAGTCATAAAATCATCTTCAGGAAATATATACGTTTCATCTACATAATTTTTAAGATTATTATACACAGTAGTAGCTTCATTCAAACTTGAAAATACCAAAAGTATATTTTTATTTAAACTAAAAAACATATATAATATCAACTGATTATATATTTCATTATTAGTAGAATATATTTTTTTAATACCATTTATATCAAAATTAAATAACTTATCATATAACATATTTCATTCTTTCCTATTATACTTATTCATTATATCATTTATATTGTTCACAGAAAAATCATCTATAACACAAGAAATAATTGGTAATATATTATTAATTTTATTTAAATCTTCTAAAGAAAATTTACCTAAAACATAATCTACAAGATCAAAAGTATTCTTTCCAATACCAACCCTAATTCTCTTAATTTTATCAGTTTTAAGTTTATTAATAATATCATTTATACCATTATGACCAGCAGAAGAACCATCTATTTTAACCTTAAAAGTTCCAACATCAAAATCCTTATCATCATATATTATTAAAATATCATCAATATCGATTTTATAATAATCAACGTACTTTTTAACTACATCACCAGAATTATTCATATAGCTAAGAGGTTTTAATAATATATACTTATTACCATTATTATTAAATGATGTGTATAACCCACCTTTTTCTTCTTTAAAACTTAACCCCTTTTTATCTGCATAATAATCGATAACAATAAAACCAGTATTATGCCTAGTATTAACATATTCTTTACCAGGATTCCCAAGACCAACAATCAATTTAGTTTTTCCCATTTTTATCACCTTGTTTTTTAGAATATTTTAAATAACTATTATAAAGTTCATTTTTAGATATCCCATAAGTCATAGAAACAATTTTAATAGCAGTAGACAACATTTCTCCAGCATTAACAAGTTTCATAACTTCAAATACATAATCAACCTTAAAAGGTGTCTTACCATCATAACCTTCTACAACAATAACCATTTCACCTTTAATATCTTTTGAATACTCGATTGCCGAAACTAAATCACCCCTAAAAACTTCTTCAAACTTTTTAGATATTTCTCTACATATAGCAACATTTCTATTGCCAAAAATCATTTTAATATCAGAAAGTGTTTTAGTTATTCTATGTGGTGCTTCATAAAAAACTATAGTATATTCAATACTTCTAATTCTCTTAAGTTCTTCAATTCTTTTAACAGACTTACTATTAAGAAAACCATAAAACAAAAACTTAGAATTATCAATACCAGACATATTTAATGCAGGTAATAAAGCACTAGGACCAGGTAAAGCAACTACATTAAAATCATATTTAATAGCTTCTCTTACAATTATTTGCCCTGGATCACTTATAAGAGGTGTCCCTCTATCACTCATATAAGCAACATCATAACCATTACGTAATAATCCTATAATTTCACTCTTATTTCTTTCTTCCGAAAACTTATGACAAGACCTTACTATTTTAAATATTGAAAACTTTTTAAGAAGCGCTTGTGCTTCCCTAGTATCTTCAGCATATATGTAAGGTGCTTCTCTTAAAACATCTATAGCTCTAGTAGTTATATCTCCCATATTACCAATAGGTGTAGGAACAAGATATAACTTACCATGACCACAATCATAATAACTCTTCTGTATCATTTCTAACTCCAAACATTTTTAATATTTCTTCTTTATATGTACCATCTTCATTATGTACAATAAGAGGATACATCATTTTTAACCCAGGGTTACCTCTTTTTTTAGCTTTAATTAACACCATATTTGATTCACTTCCTTCTTTAGGATACACAAATCTTATAATCTTAGGTTCAAACTTATTTCTCTTAAGAATATCTAATATTTCAAATAATCTTTCTGTTCTATGTATAAAATAAAAATCTCCATTCCTTTTTAAAAGCTTTTTAGCGACTTTAACTATTTCTTCAAAAGTTATTTTTATTTCGTGCCTAGCAATAGCTTTAATACTATTATCATTAATATTACTATTTTCATCAACTTTAAAATAAGGTGGATTACACGTAACTATATTAAAACTATCAGAATCAAACATATTTACAAGTTCTTTAACATCAACATTTAAAAGTACTATATCATGAGTAAGATTATTTATTTCAACAGATTTTTTAGCAAGTTCGAAAACTTCATTTTGTATTTCTACCCCATATATAATAGAATTTGTTTTTTTACTCAACAATAAAGGAATTGGTGCATTTCCAGAACATAAATCTATTATTCTATGTTTACAACTTTTAATATTAACAAAATCAGCAAGTAAAAAAGAATCTAAACTTACTTTAAAATAATCACTATTTTGATAGATTTTTAAATCATGAGCATATAAATCATTTATTTCTACATTTTCTGTCACACTTATCACATCTACTTTCTACAAAATATTCTCTTTCTTCTCCATCTTCATTTCTAACTACATACGATCTATTAAATACATTAACAGACGCTACCTTACCTTCAAACTTATCATCACAAATAATTTTTTTATTAACAGATGGTAACCCTTTTTTATTATCACTATAAAACTCATCTTCATATCTAAGACAACATAAAAGTCTGCCACAACAACCGTTAATTTTACTCGGATTTAAAGATAAATCTTGATTTTTAACCATAGAAATACTAACAGCATCTAAATCATTCAAAAATGAAGAACAACAAAGTTTCCTACCACATATACCTACACCAGATACTTCTTTTGCTTTATCCCTAGCACCAACTTGTCTAAGTTCAATTCTAGTTTTGTAAATAGAAGCAAGTTCTTTAGCAAGTTCTCTAAAATCAATTCTATTATCTGCAAGAAAATGATAAACTAACTGTTTTCTATCAAAAGTAAAATAACAATCAATAAACTTCATTTCAAGTCCAAGACGTAATGCACATGAAACCGCTTTTTCTAATGCTTCATCAGCCATAATAATGTTATCTTCATTCTGCTTCATATCTTTTGAATCTGCTATTTTTACAACCAAAGAATGTTCTTGTTTTTCTTCACTATTAACAACCTGAACAACTCTTCCATACTGCATACCTCTTTCAGTATTAACAATAACATAATCATCTTCTTTAATAAGCAAATTATTATCATAAAATACATACTGTTTACCACGAGATTTAAATTCAACATATACTAGTTTCATTACAAAGCCCTCCAAGTCCGTAGATAATCTCATCTATTAATAAATCTTTATTAATATTAATTGTATTTTTCTCAATAATAGAATTAATAAAAATTACTTTCTCACATATACTAGTTAAATCTAATATAGGAAGTTCATTAATAAAGTCCACATCAAGATTACTTTCAATACCAACCTTATTATACAACAAATTTAAATAAATTTCATATATTTCAAATACTACATCTTTAAGCATGTTTTTATTATCAATTATTTTATATATTTTAGAATATTTACCATAACAATTATATTTATATTTTTCTATTTGAACAATAAAATCTTTAGCAATATTTTTGGTATTATCATCAATATTAGAAGCATCAAAAGAAGAAGTAAAAATACATTGACAACGACTTTTAATTGTTTCACCTACGGCATTTATATTTGAACTTATTAAAAAAGCATATATATTATTTGCAGGTTCCTCAATAGTTTTAAGTAAAGCATTATAGACATTATCTGTAAGCTTATCAGCTCCATCTATAATATATACTTTAATACCACTATATTGAGAAGTAGTACTCAAATCATTAACAAGGGATTTTACCTGAGCCTTACTAATAGCGTTACCTTCTGGAGTAATACATATAATATCTACATTATTATCTATAGTAATTTTTTTTTCAAAGAAAAAATCAGATAATACTTTTTCTAATATATCTTTACAATTATCTAAACAAGTATTACCTATCAAAAAAGCATGTCCAATTTTCTGGGCATTAAATAAGACCTTAAAATAATCATATAAATCATTCATACTTACTCCAACTTTAACTAATTATAAAACATAAGAAAAACAATTCCAAGAACACCAAAAACATCAAAAATACTAACAAATACTATAGAATAAATATTAATAGGTATTATAATACCAAATGTATAAATAATAACATTTATAGTATATAATAAACACAAACTATAAACAATTCTTTTTAATAAATAATATATAGATTTCATTAATATAAGATATGAATCTAGTAAACATTTATGATAAAAACTTTCTATCATCCAAAGCTTTAGAAATCATTAAAGGATCCAAATATTCAATCTCACTTCCCATTGGAACACCATAAGATAACCTAGATATTTTAACATTAGTAGAAGATAATTTTTTTTGAATATAAAGAGAAGTAATTTCACCTTCAATCGATGGATTCAAAGCCAATATAACTTCTTTATATCCACTAATAGTGTCTAATAGCTTATCAAGATATAAATCTTCAGGATTAACACCGTCAGAAGGAGAAATAAGTCCATTTAAAATATAAAATCTACCATTATACTTATTTGTCTTATCAATAGAAAAAGCAGTCTTAGAATCTTCAACAATACATATGATTCCATTATTTCTATTCTCATCAGAACAGATAGGACAAATATCACTATCAGATAAACAATTACATATACTACAATATCTAATATTCTTTTTAAAATCAATCAAAGAATCCGCAAAACCAGTTATCTCTTCAAGGTCTTTCTTCTCAATAGCATATGCAAATCTTTCTGCTGTTCTCTCGCCTACACCAGGAAGTATTTGAAAAAACTTAACAAGGTGTTCTAAAGATTTAGGAACTAGCATTAAAATAAACCTCCAAGACCATTTGTATATTTGCCCAATTTTGAATCTTTTTCATTACGAATTTGTTTAGATAAATCATTAATTCCAACAACAATAACATCTTCCAGTAATTCAAGATCACTACTTAACAAATCATTTTTGATCTTTATAGATTTAAGAGAATTGTTACCTAACATAACTAATTTTATATTATCATTTTCATAAACAAATTCCTTTTCTTCTATTTCTTTAGTAGTTTTTTCTAAAGTATTTTGTAATTTTCTTGCTTGTGCCATAAGTGCTTGCATATTCATATTAATCATCCTTTCATTCAGAAACTATAGTTTCACCAAAAATATTTTCAGCTTCCTTCTCTAATGAAGATTTATTTTTATTAGTAACAACAGTTTCTTCTTCATACTTATATATTATACCATTATTAATGTCATTAATATAGTTCTGTTTAATATTTTTCCATTCATCAGAAGAAACAGCCACTACTTTGTATTTAATGCCAAACAAGTCATGTAAAAAAGTTTCAATAATATTTACGTTTTTATCAAAAAGTACAACTTCAAAAGAGTTTTTAAAAACAAAAAGAATATTTTTGTTTGAAACTACTTCAGGAATAGCTTTACTAAGTAACTTCGAAATAGATGAATAATCCTTATGTGAAAAATAATTTTCAATAATATTATAATTAACTAAAAAATCATTTTTTTCTTTTTTAGAAGCTAAAGCAAGACTATTATGAATCCTAATATCTTTATTACTAGATATTTCGTTAGAAACATTCGTTTGTAATTTGTTTGAATTATTTGCAGAAATAGTATCTTCATTAGAAATAGAACTAGTAGAATCAATATCAGTAAAATTATTATTATCATGTTTAAAATATAAACACATTTTAATAAAATACGTTTCAAATAAACTTTTTTGAGTAACAGACTTTTTTAAGGAAGCAGATAAATCAAATAAGGTTTCATTAAGCATAAATAAATTGTTAATATCTTTAAAACAATAATTAGACAATTTTTCTTCATAAGAAGACTTAAAATAATCTTTAGTTGAATTATAAATGATTATATCAGTTAAAATAAATTGTATTTTTTCAGTAACTTTGTAAAAGTTAACACCAGATTTGAATAAATTGTCAATAAGTAATAATCCGTTCTTAATGTCAAAAGTAAATATAAAATCTAAAAACTGAAAAGCTATATCATCAGAAATAATTCCAACTAATTTATATACATCTTCTACATCAACATCATCTTTATCTAAAGTCAATAATTGATCCATAAGATTAATAGCATCACGAAATGCTCCGTCAGACAACGAGGCAATTAAATCAAGAACATCATCAGACAATTGTCTAGATTCCATTTCAAGAATATGTTTTAATTGTTGCACAATAAATTTGTTAGATATTTTTTTGAAGTCCAACTTCTGGCATCTAGATAAAACAGTAGATGGAATCTTATTAAGCTCAGTAGTAGCTAATATAAAAACAACATGCTCTGGTGGTTCTTCTAAAGTTTTAAGTAAAGCATTAAAGGCGCTCATAGATAACATATGAACTTCATCAATAATATAAACTTTATATTTGCAGCACGTAGGCATAACTTTAACATTATTACGAATCTCCCTTATTTCTTCAACACCATTATTACTAGCAGCATCTATTTCAATAATATCAACAGGATTTTCATTTAAATAAGAACAAACGCTACATTTCCCACAAACATCACCATCTACAGGTTCTAAACAATTAATAGCTTTAGCAAATATTTTTGCTACACTGGTTTTACCCGTACCTTTAGTTCCACTAAAAATATAAGCATGGCCAATCTTCCCGCTCTGAATACTGTTTTTTAAAACTTTAACAACAACATCTTGACCAACAACTTCAGAAAAGTTTTTAGGTCTATATTTTCTATATAAAGCAACATATGACATATAACCCTCCAAAAGAATTATATCAAAAAAAAATGTTAATATCTATCTTTTGTGTTAGATCTTTTAACATTAAAGAAATATTGTAGTTTTTCTTTAAAATAAGCCTCATCTTCAGGTTTTAAATCCTTTTTAATATACTCTACATCATCTTCCGTATCTTTCTCACATTCTAAGAAATAATAAACTTTTTTCATACGAACAGTTTTAATAGCTGCACGGCATAAA
Organism: uncultured Bacilli bacterium; assembly: GCA_934085595.1. GTDB lineage: Bacteria > Bacillota_I > Bacilli_A > RF39 > UBA660 > CAG-1000. Next base: position 61,488 of record CAKOHK010000004.1, on the reverse strand, counting down.
TCACAAGGCTCAAGTGTCGTATACATTACACATCCAGATAAATTAAACGTTCTTAGTTTAAAAGCAGCTCTGAATATTGCTAAAATTTCCGCATGAAACAAAGGTATCTTAGTCAAAAAAATCTCATTATGCGCAGACGATACTAATACTCCATCTTTTAAAATAATTGCAGCGTTTGGTACGTCGCCATTTGCAGAAGCCTCAGAAACTTCCTTTTTTAATTTGTATAAATATTTCATATTAATTTCTCCCATAAAAAAGGTACACACAAGAGTCGAACTTATGGCTGCTATTTCCCAATCCTGACCAGGTTCATTCAACCCCCCGTTGTACCAAAATCAATATATCACATAGTGAAAAATAAATCAAGTATTAAATTAATATTTTATATTGCAAATATAATAATTATAATTCATTTCTTGCCGTTAATTATTGATAATTGCAAAACACTTTTTACTTAATAAATATTTTTATCGTTTACTAAAAAATGAAATCTAAAGTTGCTTTTAATATCAAATTATTATTTTATTCAACATATAAAGCAACTAAAGCAACATTTAAAAGTACTTTCATAAATATTTTTCAGAGTTTCACGTGGAACTTTGAGTTATTAACATTTTTTTTCAGAAAATAAAATTAATAATGATAAAATAAGAGAATCAAATAAAAGTATTGCGATAAAACTAAACAAATGGTAGGTATTAACGAAATTTATAAGTATAAGAAATGATACTAAAATAAAGTAAGAAACAACGTTTAAACAATTTAATTAAGAAGAAGTAAGCAAATTATACTTAAAACTATCACGATAAACATAAAGGCTTTAACTAATATCAATAATTTGATGATAAAGCAAAGTATATTACAAATCAAAAACATTGACCGATATAGAAAAAAATGACTCCATTATAAAAAACTTAAAAATTATCAACATTAATCATTATAAATTATTTCCCGGGAAATAATTTTATAGCAATAATATTTATAAAAATATATATATATAAATTAATATATAAAATTAAATATAATAAAAATTTTAAAAATTGATAAATATATTAAAAAAATATTTCCCGGGAAATATTTTTTTATAAGTTTCACGTGTAACAAAAACTGAAGAATTATTCTTCAGTTTGAACGTTGACTTCACTTTCAACTTCTTCCTCAGCATTGGAAGCATCAACTAATGAAATAGCAGCAACTTTATTAGATTTTTTTAAATTAATCAGTCTGACTCCTTGAGTAACTCTACTAAGCTGAGAAATAGAATCAACAGAAAGTCTAATAACTATGCCCTCATTAGTAACAATTAATATATCATTATCACCATTTATAATTTTAAAAGCAATAATTTTACCATTTTTTTCAGTAATATTTAAAGCTTTAACACCTTTACTACCTTTTTTCGTCTCTCTAAACTCAGAAACATCAGTTTTTTTACCGTATCCATTCTCTGTAACCATTACCATATTATCAGAATCAGAACAGATCTCCATTCCTATACAAACATCATTAACTAATGTAATACCTTTAACACCTGCAGCTGTTCTTCCCATAACTCTAATATAGTTTTCATCAAATCTAACCATACGTCCCATAGAAGAACACATTAATACTTTACCTCTACCATCTGATTTGTGAACTGCAATAAGTTCATCATTATCCTTCAAAGTAATGGCTATTTTACCAGACTGTCTAATATTGTTAAAATCTTCAAGAGGAGAACGCTTAATAATACCATTTTTAGTAGCAAAAACTAAATACTTGTCATTATTATCCTTTTCTACTTTAATAATAGCATTAATATTTTCACCTTTTTCTACAGCTAATAAGTTAATAATAGGTAATCCTTTTGCAGTTCTTGAAAATTCAGGAATCTCATAACCTTTTAATCTATATACTTTACCTTTATTTGTGAAGAATAAAACATAGTCATGAGTATTCATTGTCAATATCTGGTCAACAAAATCAGAATCATTAGTAGTTATTCCCTTAACTCCAACACCACCTCTATTTTGAGTTTTATAAGTATCATTAGTTAATCTTTTTATATATCCATTCTTAGTTATTGTTAATAACACGTTTTCGTTTGGAATTAAAGATTCATCCTCGATAAACTCTAACGTAGTAGTATCTATAACTGTTCTTCTTTCATCCGAATATTTGTTCTTAATTTCAAGCATTTCATCTTTAATAACTGCCAAAAGCTTTTCTTCATTACTTAATATTTCTTTATATTCCTCAATTAATTTAAGCAATTCAGCAAGTTCCTCTTCAATTTTTTCTCTTTCAAGGCCAGTTAAACGTCTTAATTTCATTTCAAGAATAGCTTCAGACTGAGCATCACTTAAACCAAACTTTGTCTTTAAAGTATCTTTAGCTATAACGTCACTTTTAGAAGTCTTAATTATTTGAATAATTTCATCTATATTATTTAAAGCTATTTTATAACCCTCTAAAATATGAGCTCTTGCTAATGCTTTATCTAAATTAAATTTAGTTCTTCTGTATATTACACTCTTCTGATACTCAATATAATGCTTAATAATTTCAATTAACCCTAATGTTTTAGGTCTATTATCATGAATCATAAGCATATTTATACCGTAAGTTGTTTGTAATTGAGTATACTTATATAAATTATTCAAAACAACATTCGCATTAGCATCCTTTTTAAGGTCAATAATAATACGCATACCATGTTCTAAATTAGAATCATCATGTAAATCACTGATACCATCAATAGTTTTATCAGCAACCATTTCAGCAATTCTACGTATTATAGAATTTTTATTTAATTGATAAGGTATTTCTTTAATAACTATTTGTGTTTTATGTCCATTATCTTCAATCTCCACCTTAGATCTTATAGTAATAGTACCTTTACCAGTTTCATATGCTTTTCTAATTCCAGATAACCCTAATATGATTCCGCCTGTAGGAAAATCAGGACCTTTAACATATTTCATCATCTCTTCTAAAGTAATATCAGGATTATCAATATAAGCAATACAACCATCAATTGTTTCACCAAGATTATGAGGAGGAATATTTGTAGCCATACCTACTGCAATTCCCATAGTACCATTTACAAGTATATTAGGAAATCTACTAGGTAATACCTCCGGCTCCTTTAAACTACCATCATAATTATCAATTAAATTAACAGTATCTTTGTTAATATCTCTTAATAACTCCATAGAAAGCTTAGCAAGTCTAGCCTCAGTATAACGCATGGCTGCTGGACCAAAACCATCTATAGAACCAAAATTACCATGACCATCAATAAGACAATATCTATAACTAAAGTCTTGAGCCATTCTAGCCAAAGAATCATAAACTGCAGTATCACCATGAGGATGATAGTTACCTATAACATTACCTACTGTTTTAGCACTTTTTTGATGAGCCTTATCAGGAGTAAAACCAGATTCGTACATACTATATAAAATTCTTCTATGAACAGGCTTTAAACCATCCCTTAAATCAGGCAAAGCTCTTTGAATTATAACACTCATGGAATAATCCATAAAAGAATCTTCCATTATTTTCTTTAATTGAACATGTTCCAATTTATCATTTAATTTTTCATCATTATCACTCATAAATACCTCCTATATATCAAGATTTTGAACATATTGAGCATTCTCCTCAATAAACTTTCTTCTAGGTTCAACTTCTTCTCCCATTAAAGTTTCAAATATACTATCAGCTTGCATAGCATCATCAACAGTAACACGAACTAATGTGCGGTGTTCTATACTCATAGTTGTATCACACAGTTCATCGGCATCCATTTCGCCTAAACCTTTCATTCTCTGAATATTAACCTTAGCATTCTCAGGTAATGTTTCAAGATACTTTTCTTTTTCATCATCATTTAAAATCCATTTAAAGTTTTTACCATACGTAATTTTGTAAAGAGGTGGTTTAGCTATATAAACATATCCTTCTTCAATAATAGGCCTAAAAAACCTATAAAACAAAGTCAAAAGAAGTATTCTAATATGTGAACCATCAACATCAGCATCTGTCATTATAACTATTTTATGATATCTTAATTTATTAATATCAAATTCGTCCCCAATTCCAGTTCCAAAAGCAGTAATCATACTTCTAATTTCAGCATTTTCTAAGATTCTATCTAATCTAGCTTTCTCAACATTCAATATTTTTCCTCTTAAAGGTAAGATTGCTTGAGTTTTAGAATCTCTACCTTTAATTGCTGAACCACCGGCAGAATCACCCTCAACTATAAATATTTCAGTCACAACTGGATCTTTATTAGAACAATCAGCTAATTTTCCCCATTGATTAGTTAATTCTAAACCGCCTTTTCTTCTTGTTAATTCTCTTGCTTTACGTGCAGCTTGTCTTGCTCTAGAAGCCATTAATATCTTTTCTAAAATAATTTTAGCAACCGCAGGATTTTCTAATAAATATTTTTCAAATCCTTCACCAAAAATTGAACTAGCAATTTTTCTAACCTCAATATTACCAAGTTTAGTCTTCGTTTGACCTTCAAATTGTGGATCTGGATGTTTACAAGAAATAATCATCGTTAAGCCTTCTTTAACATCATCTTGAGTTAAAGACTCATCTTTTTCTTTCAACATATTATTTTTTCTAGCATAATTATTGATTATTCTTGCTAAAGCACTTTTAACACCATCTTCATGAGTTCCACCCTCAACCGTATTAATATTATTTGTAAAAGAATAAATATTAGAAGTATAACTATCATTATATTGCATAGCCACTTCTATTTCTATATCATTAAGTGAACCTTCAACATAAATAATATCATTATGTATAACTGTTTTATTAGAGTTCAATAATTTTACATATTCAATAATACCACCATTATACAGAAATTCTTCCTTTTTACCAGTTCTTAAATCAGATAGAATAATTCTTACACCTTTATTTAAGAAAGATAATTCTCTAGCTCTATGTTTTAAAGTATCATAATCAAACTCGGTTGTTTCTTCAAAAATTGTAGGATCTGGTTTAAAAGTAATAGTTGTTCCTGTTCTATTAGCTTCACATTCTCCAATAACAGTCAATTTACCATCAGGTTTACCACCATTAATAAACTTTTGATAATAAACTTTTTTATCATGATAAACAGTAACTTCTAGCCAAGAAGACAAGGCATTAACTACAGACGCCCCAACACCATGTAATCCACCAGAAACTTTATAACCACCACCACCAAACTTACCTCCAGCATGTAATACAGTAAAAATAGTTTCGACAGTTGATACACCAGTCTTAGGGTGAATACCAGTTGGAATACCTCTACCATCATCTTTAACAGTTACACTATTATCATTATTAATAATTATTTCAATATCATCACAATATCCAGCTAAAGCTTCATCAACTGAATTGTCTACAATTTCCCAAACAAGATGATGTAAACCTCTTACACCAGTTGTACCAATATACATTCCAGGTCTTTTTCTAACTGCTTCTAATCCTTCTAATACCTGGATATCATTTTCATTATAATCGTTTTTCATATAAACTTCCTTTCATCCAAATTATAAATTTTTGCTTTTTTAATAATATTTTTGTCTATATTTTTAATATCAGTTGTTGTTATAAATACTTGAGAATTACTATCAAGTAATTTAAATATTTTATTTTTATTTGTTACATCTAATTCACTAAATAAATCATCTAATAAAATTATTGGATTTATATTATATTTCATCTTAAATATCTCTATTTCAGACAATTTCATAGATAAAACAATCAATTTTTGAGTACCTTGTGAACTATATTCTTTTGAATTAACACCATTATGAAGAAAAATAAAATCGTCTCTGTGAATACCTATTGTAGACATCCCTAGCATAATTTCCTTTTGTCTATTTTTCTTTAGTACTTTTAATATGATATCTTTATCTCCACTATCAAAATCAGATTCATATTTAACAAAAACAGTATCTTTTTTATTAAAGTTTTTAAAGTTATTTTGAATATAAAGATTAATATAATTTATATATTCTTGCCTATATTGATATATTTTAAGACCTAAATCGGCTATTTTATCATCTATAATATCAAGATAAGTAAAATCACTATTATTATTAATTCTTTTAAGAAATTGATTTTTGTCCTTTATCAAAACATTATAATCATTTAAATATTTCAAATAAAACTTATTAATCTGTGAAAGCTGAATATTCAAATAATTTCTTCTAATTAACGGAGATGCTTTGACTAATCTAACTTCATCCGGAGAAAGTAATAACACACTATATTGTGAAATAAAATTACTTAACTTCGGAATCAACTTATCATTGATTTTTGTTTTTTTACCAGTAGAATCAATATAATAATCTAAATATTTATAAGTAAAATCACTATATAATTTAATACTTATTTTAGAATAATTTTTATTAAACTTAATAATTGATAAATCATCATTTGATTTAAACGTTTTTGCTAAGCTACCAATATAAATACTTTCTATAATTGAAGTTTTACCAATACCATTGCTTCCTATAATAATATTAATATTAGAAAATTTATCTATACTAAATCGGCTATAACATCTAAAATTTACAAGATCAATTTTAGTAATATTCATTAATTTAAGCAAAACACCCCCTTTTTAAGACAATTATATTATTTTGGTATACCTATACCTCGTAAATATTATACCATATAAATAACCATAAAAAAAGATATTTTGTGTTTTCGTTAGAAATTAATATCTTTTTTTGTGCCTTGTCTTTCTTCTAAAACAAACTTTAATCTAGAAGATCTTAATATTTGATTTGTAAGTGAAGCAATTGATATATTCAAATCCAAAGATGTACCGTCTTTAAAGATAATTCTAGATGTTTTTCCATCTAAACCGTAATACTTTTGAATTTGATTTAAATTAAGCCATACACAATCATCACGATTTGGCGATTTTGTAGGAAAAAATATTATTCTAGATGATTCTTCAATGATAATTGGAGATTTGTGAGTTATTCCTAATAAGCTTTTTGTACCAATTTTTCTTCCTTCATATGAACTACCATAATATTCACAACTTCTTTCAATAACACTCATACTATTAGCATTAACTAAAAAATTATTACCATCATCAATAACTTTTGTAGTAAAATCATCGATTGGAATTATACTCTGAGTATTATATGTAATTTCATAATCCATAAACTCCTCCTTTCAACGTTTTGCTTCTAGTATTTCATAAATTGTCAAAAAAATGTTAAAACTTGCTTTAAATATCAATTTTTTTGCTTAAAGGGAATTTTCACTTTTTTTCTGCAGTGATTTTTACCGCTTTTTTCCTTTTAAGCACATTTTTTTTACTTTTATGCAAAAAAAAATCGTAAAATTACGATTTTTTGTAAAAAACAGCATATTTTTAGAAAGTTTTCATTGGAGATATTAGTTCAGTTAACTCATCATTATCTTCTTCCATCAAAATAATTGGGCTAATATCACCATTTAACAATATAAATATATTCTCTTTATTAAATATTTTCAAAGCATCAATCATATATTTAGCACTATAAGATATTTTAATATTACTTTTAGACACATTATCAACAATAATTGACTCTTCGATTTTACCAACATCAACACTAGAAGCTCTAATTGTTAATTTGTCGTTAACAATTTCCATTTCAATAATGTTTTTATCTTTAAATTGAGAAACAAGCGAAGCTCTTTCTACAACATTGAAAAATTCTTTAATATTAACTTTTATTGTACTTTCAAATGATTTTGGTATTGAATTATCAGTATTAGGATAAGTTCCTCCATTAATTAAAGAAGATTGAAACTTTATATTGTTATACTTAAATAATACTTTATTACTAAATATATGAATATATACATTATCCTCTTTATTAAGAACTTTTAACAATTCATTTATATTTCTTGCAGGAATAACTATATTAAAATCATTTTCTTCTTTATTATCTATCTCAATTTGCATTTTTGATAATCTATAAGAATCAGTAGCAACAAATTCTAAATTATTATTAGTTAATTTAACATTTATACCTGTGAATAAAGGTCTGCTCTCTTGTAATGAACAAGCAAATGATGTTTTACTAATCATCTCTCTAACTTTGTTAGAATTAACAACAGCATACTTATCTGATTCTTCAAAATTAATATCTGGATATTCTTCTTTTGGATAACAATTAGATTTATATTCAAAATTAGGAGTCTTAAAGAAAATCATATTTTCTTCATAACTTTCGATCGTCATATCATTATTAGGTAATTTTCTTAGTATTTCTAGTAACTTACTACCACCTGATATTACAAGTTCTCCTTCTTCCTCAATAGATTTAATATCTACTTTATCAACAAATATTTCAATTGATATATCATTATCGCTTGCTGTAAGATATAATCCTTCTTTCGTTACTTTAAACTTAATACCATTTAATACAGGTATAATATTTCTAGTAGATAACGCTCTACTAACATTTTCCAAATTATTTACTAGTGTTTCTTTTTCAATTATTAATTTCATTTTTTATTTCTCCTTTTCTTTTATTATATATTATTATTAATATTAATGTTAGTTTTGTTAATAACTCACAAGATATTAACATAATTCTTATTTTTACCTCTAATTTAATGTTTATAACTTCACAAGTTATTCACAAATCTTTTCAGACAAAATTTTAATATCATTTTCAAGAACAGAATTTGTTTTCATTTCTTCAGTTATTTTATTTGTCCAATAAACTACTGTGGAATGGTCTTTTCCACCAAATTCAAGTCCAATTCTTTCAACGGTTTCAGATGTTTTTATTCTGGAAAGATATATAGCAACTGCCCTGGCTGTTACAACATTCTTTTTTCGCATTTTACCTTTAATCATTGATGCATCTAAATTATAATATTTAGATACAACATCTATAATTTTAGGAACAGAAGTTTTTCTATACATTGTAGTATCAGTCGTAAACTCCTGCAATACTTCTCTTGCAATATCTAAAGTGATAACAGGAATATTGAATGTAGCCTTATAAGCAACTAGTCTAATAACTGAGCCTTCTAAATTACGTACATCAGTACCACAATTATTAGCTATAAAATCTATAATATCATCAGAAATATCAATATCATAATCATTAACACGTATTTTATTAATAATTATTTCTTTTTTAAGATCGATATTTGGTGGTGAAATAGATTCAGTTAAACCTCCTAAAAAACGAGTTTTTAGCCTATCAGCTAAATTAGCAAAATCATTAATAGATGTATCTGAAGCCACAATTATTTGTTTTTCATTATCATATAAAGTATTAAACGTATTTGTAAACTCTACTTGAGACTTGGGTGCATTATTTAAAAATTGAATATCATCAATCATAAGAACATCAACATTTCTATATTTATTTCTAAAAGCATCCAAATAAGTAATATTATTTCCATTTTTATTTTTATAGTTAAGTATTGAAGTATAATCATTAATAAATTGTTCAGCGGAGATATAAAGCACTCTCAAATCACTATTATTAATAATATAATTTCCAATTGCATGCATTAAATGGGTTTTACCAAGACCACTTTTGCCATGAATAAAGAAAGGATTATACAGTTTTCCAGGTTTTTTGGCAACTGCTAGCGCTGTTCCATAAGCAAGCCTATTAGAATCCCCAACAACAAACGTATCAAATGTATACTTTGGATTAAAATTATTATTATACTTGTACTTCGATATATCAGTGTCATATTCTGTTTTTAAACTACTATTAACAATTGTATCGTTGCTCTTTGGTTTTTCTTTTTCTATTGCTTCTTCTTTTGTAATAAACTGAATATCAATACTTGAATTAGTGATTTTATCAATTATGTCTTTTATTGTATCATAGTAATTCTCAACTAGGCTACTAATGAACTGACTTGTATTTTTATTACTGGAATTAACAAGAATAGTCGCATTATCATTAGTAATATCATATAATTTGATATCTTTAAACCAAAGATTATATGATATTGGAGATACTTTAGTTTTAATAGTATTTAAAAATTCGCTCCAAATGTTTTCTATATCCACAATATCACTTCCTTTCAGTTAAAATTATAAGATAATTGTTTAAAATAATAAAGTCCAAAACTTAATTAACATTTATAATAACAACTAATTAACACTTTGTAAATAAAAAAAGTCAAAAAAATATTAACATGCAATTATTTACTAACATATTAACAAATTTTAACACCGGTTTTATTAATTATGTTAATTTCTTGTTAAAACATGTTAATAACTTGTGAGAAATTAACATAATTATGTTGATAACATGTTAATAAGTTAATAATTTACATAATATAGATAATAAAATATAATTTACGAATGATTAGAGAACATGTTATAATTAAAAAAGAGAGGAAAAGATGAATAAGAAATATATAATACAAAAAAACGAAGAAATAAAAAAAATAATTAGTAAAAAAAATAAATTAATAACAAAAATATTTATTACATATAGTACACCTAATAATTATGGATATAATAGATATTGTATTAGTGTTAGTAAAAAAATAGGAAAAGCTGTATCACGTAATTTATATAAAAGAAGGATAAAGAATATATTAAGCAAAAATAATTTTAAAAACTCACATGACTATGTTATAATAGTTAGGAACTCGATTAAAGAACTTAAATTTTCTGAAATTGAGAAAGAATTTATAAAATATTTTAAGGAGAACGAATAATGAACAAGAAGTTTCAAAAGATAATACTATTATTTTTATTAATAATAACATTAACCGGATGTACAAAGCGATTTACCGTTGAAGACAAAGAAGATAATACAAAAAAAGCATATGTATCAAATATTATATGTAAGCCAGAAAGCGAAGATTTATTAAAAATTTATACTGACAATGCAAAGGAGCAAAAAATAGATATTGATAATTTGCCAAATTGTAGTGAATTAAAAATAAATTCAGGTGGATATGAAGGCTTATGGACTTCGATATTTGTAAAACCATTAGCTTGGTTAATAATAAAATTAGGAAACCTTGTAAAAAATTATGGAATATCTATCATGATTATAGGATTTTTACTAAGAGCATTAATGTTTCCAATATCAAAGAAAACTAACAATATGAGTAAAAATATGAAAAAGGCTCAAAAAGAATTAGAAAATCTGGAAAGAAAATATAGAGGAAGAGAAGATAAAGAAGCAATGATGATGAAAAGTCAAGAAATGCTTATGATTTATAAGAAATATGATATTAGTCCATTTTCAGGTTGTCTTGTTGCATTAATTCAAACGCCAATTTTCTTCGCATTTTTAGAAGCAGTGTACAGAGTACCAGCATTCTTTGAAGAAACATTATGGAAATTCAACTTAGGAGCAACGCCTTTAGAAGGATTTAAAGCAGGAAATTACTGGTATGCAATCTTGATTATATTAATAGGATTTGCAACATACTATTCATTTAAAAATATCCAAACACCTACAAGTGAAGAACAACAGAAACAAACAAAGATGATGTCAACATTTATGCTAGTATTTATAATTATTGCATCATTTAGTTTACCAACAGCAATTGCTCTATATTGGATAGTATCAAACGGCTTCACAGTATTACAAAATCTTATATTAAAGGAAAGGAAAAATTAATATGGAAAAGTATTCATTTCAATCAAAAAACAAGGAAGTTTCTATAGATAAAGTTCTAGAAGAATTAAATGTAACAGAGAATGATATTTTAACAAAATCTTATGAAGAAAAAAGTGGATTATTTGGAAAGAAATATACTTTAGAAGTAGTAAAAGTTAAAGATGTAGCTGAATATGGAAAAGATTTGCTTTTAGAATTATTAGAATTACTTGGAAAAGATGTAAAAATAGAAACAAAAGTAAGAGATAAATCTATAAAATACGAAATATTTTCAAAAGATAATTCAATATTAATAGGAAAAAATGGTCATATATTAGATTCAATTCAAAATTATATTAGACAAGTTATAGCAAATCAGCTAGAATTCTATGTAAATATTCAAATAGATATAGAAAAATATAAAGAAAAACAAAACTATTTCTTAGAGAAAAAAGTAAAAAGAATAGCAAGAGAAGTAACATTATCAAAAGGAATGGTAAAGTTAGACCCTATGAATAGTTATGAAAGAAAAATAGTTCATGAAGCATTACAAGGATTTAAATACATTAAAAGTGATAGCGAAGGAACTGAACCCAACAGATATGTAGTTATTAAATATTATGAAAGCGAAAACGAATAATATTCAAAGAAGATAAATGAGAACTATCTTCTTTTTTTAATAAATTATTTACTGTATAATTAAAATGTGCTATAATCAAGTGCAAAGAAAAGGAGATAATATATGGAAGATACAATTTGTGCCATCGCAACATGTGTTGGAGAAAGTTCAATAAATATAATTAGAATAAGCGGTGATAAAGCAATAGAAATAGTTAATAAGTTATTCGACAAAGATTTAGTAAACAAACCAAGCAATTCTATTACTTATGGTCACATAATATATAAAAATGAAATAATAGATGAAGTTTTAATTTCAAAGTTTGTATCTCCTAAAAGCTTTACAACAGAAGACGTAATAGAAATAAACACTCACGGAGGAGTAAGCACTGTCACTAAGATAATGACGATATTACAAGTAGAAGGTTGTAGATTAGCAGAACCAGGTGAGTTTACAAAAAGAGCCTTTTTAAATGGGAGAATATCTTTAACTGAAGCAGAAGCGATTGAAGATTTAATAACTGCTAAAAACGAAGCATCAAGAAAGATGGCTATTAAAGCAATAAATAAAAATATATATAATATAGTAAAAGATTTAAAATCTAAAATTATTCCTCTACTCGGTAACATCGAAGTAAATATAGATTATCCAGAATATGAAGATGCTGAAATTGTAACAAAAGAAAAAATACATGATACGTTAGAAGATATTTACGATACCGTCGATAAACTAATAAAAGAAAGTGAAACAGGAACTATTATTAAAAATGGCTTAAATATTGCAATAGTCGGAAAACCAAATGTAGGAAAAAGTAGTCTTTTGAATGCATTATTAAATGAAGAAAAAGCAATAGTTACAGATATTAAAGGAACGACAAGAGATATAGTTGAAGGACAAGTTACAATAGAAGGAATAAATGTTAATCTATATGATACAGCAGGAATCAGAGAAACCAACGATGTGATAGAACAAATAGGAGTCAAAAAAAGTATTAGTACGTTAGAAAATGCAGATTTAGTACTATTCGTAATCGACTCATCTAATGATATAGAAAAAGAAGATATAGAAATATATAAAAGAATAAAAGATAAAAAAGTTATAATAGTTAATAATAAAATTGATAAAAAGCATAATAGCAGTAATGAAATACAAAAGGAATTAGGATATAAAGGAAAAATAATTAATATATCAGCATTAGAAAAAAACAATATAGATAGAATTAAAGAAGTAATAAAAGAAGAATTCAGATTAAATGATATAAATACAGATTATACTTATATTTCTAATTCAAGACAAATAGCGCTATTAAAGAAATGTAAAGAAATAGGAAAAAATATCGAAGAAGCAATAAGCAACGATATGCCAATAGACATTATAGAAATAGATGTTAAAGAATTATGGGATACTCTTGGAGAAATAAATGGCGACACATATAAAGAAGAGTTGCTAGATGAAATATTTAGTAGATTTTGTTTAGGAAAGTAGATGATAAAATGAAATATGATATTATAGTAATAGGCGGCGGACATGCAGGATGTGAAGCATCACTAGCATCAGCTAGAATGGGAAAGAAAACACTTTTAGTAACAGGAAATATTAATAATATTGCAGATATGCCTTGTAATCCATCAATTGGTGGTTCAGCTAAGGGAATAGTTGTAAGAGAAATAGATGCTCTTGGCGGAGAAATGGGATATAACACTGATAAAACTCACTTGCAAATAAAGATGTTAAATGTGAAAAAAGGACCTGGTGTAAGATCATTAAGAGCACAAGGCTGTAAAGTTAATTATCCGAAAGAAATGTTAAAAACGTTAAAAAAGGAAAAAAATCTAACAATAAGAGAAGAAATAATTAATGAACTTATAATAGAAGATAACACAGTAAAAGGCATTATAACTAATGAAAAAGAAAAAATACTATGTGACATATTAATTATAACAACAGGGACATATTTAAACTCTGATATAATGTGCGGTCATGAAAAACATAAAGGTGGTCCTCATGGTGAAAAGTGTTCATTAGGATTAAGTAAATTTTTAGAAGATAATGGATTACATATAATTAGATTAAAAACAGGTACACCCCCAAGAATATTAAAAAGTTCGATTGATTTATCAAAAGTAAAAATCGAACAGGGAGATAAAGAATTATTATCATTTAGTAACTTTTATCATCCTACATATAAAATAGAAAATCAAAGACCTTGTTATTTAACATACACTAATCCTACCACTCATAAATTAATATTAGATAATTTAGATAAATGTTCATTATATAGTGGAATGATAAAAGGAGTAGGTCCAAGATATTGCCCATCAATAGAAGACAAAGTAGTTAAGTTTAAAGATAAAGATCATCATCAAATATTTTTAGAACCAGAAAGAAGTGATGATATAGAATATTATGTAGGTGGATTTTCTACAACAATGCCACACGAAATACAAGAAAAAATGGTACATAGTATGGCCGGATTAGAAAATGCTGTTATAACAAAATATGGATATGCAATAGAATATGATGCATTTGACCCATCTGATTTAAAAATGACATTAGAAAGTAAAATAATTAATAATCTATTTACTGCAGGACAAATAAATGGTACTAGTGGATATGAAGAAGCAGCTGCACAAGGCCTAATCGCAGGTATTAACGCAGTGGCTAAACTTAATAATCAAGAACCTTTAATTTTAAAAAGAAATGAAGCATACATAGGAGTTCTTATTGATGATCTAATTAACAAAGGGATCACTGAGCCTTATAGATTACTGACATCAAGAGCTGAGTTTAGATTATTATTAAGACATGATAATGCAGCGTTTAGATTAACGGAATATGGAAGAAAATATGGATTAATAAATGATGAAAAATATAATATATATCTAGGCAAAAAGGAACAAATATCAAAATTAGAAGAATATTTAAATAAAAATTATTTAGAATACAACGAAGAGAATATAAAATATATGAATGAAATTAATTCACCATTTGAGGGAAAAATAAAATTAATCAATTTAATAAAAAGACCAGAAATAAATCTTAAAAGTATTTTAGAACACTTAAAATTAGATTATGAAGATGATTTAATAAATATTTTAGAAGTAAAAATAAAGTTTGAAGGATATATAAAGAAAACAGAAGCAGAAGTAGAAAAAATGTTAAAACTTGAATCTAAACAAATACCAAATGATATAGACTATAACAAGGTATCAAACATAGCGACAGAAGCTAAACAAAAACTATCTAAAATAAGGCCATTAACAATTGGACAAGCATCAAGAATAAGCGGTGTAAATCCTGCAGATATTACCATGTTATTAGTTTATTTGAAAAAGGAATACAATAATGACAGAAAATGAGTTTATAAAAGAATGTGAAAAAATAAACATTTTATTAACAAGTGAACAATTAAACAAGTTTAAAACTTACTATAATCTTTTAAAAGAATGGAATGAAAAATTTAATTTAACTGCAATTACTGAAGAAAAAGAAGTATATTTAAAACACTTTTATGATTCTTTATGTTTAAGTAAAATTGAAAAACTGAATAATAAAGAAATATGCGATTTTGGTACAGGAGCTGGATTTCCAGGTGTTCCACTAGCAATAGTTTATAATGATTCATCATTTACTTTAGTAGAATCAAATGGTAAAAAAGTAAAGTTTTTAACTGAAGTGATCGATAAACTAGATTTAAAAAATATAAAAATAATTAATGAAAGAGTTGAAAATATAGTTAAAACATATAATGAAAAGTTTGATATAGTAACATGTAGAGCAGTATCAAACATTAATATAATTTTAGAGTTATCATCAAGATTAATAAAAATAAATGGAATATTTGCACCTTTAAAATCAAATATAGAATTAGAAACAAATAACATGACAAACGAATTAATAAATAAGTTAGGGTTTGAATGCATAAAGATAATAAAGTATAATTTACCAAGTGAAAACTCATTAAGAACAATACCAATATATATAAAAAAAAGAGAAACCGATAAGAAATATCCAAGAAGTTATAATGTTATATTAAAAGAAAGTAAAAAAATCAATTAAAATCATCTTGAATTAATAAAAAAATTATTTTACAATAATAATGTATAAGATAGGAAAAAAGAGTATGAAGAATGAAAGTAAAGAGATAGTTTATGTAAGAATTGAAGACATAATTCCAAATAGGTTTCAACCTCGTATAGCATTTGATGAAAATGAATTAAATAATCTAGCAGACTCTATTATGAAATATGGAATCATTCAACCACTAGTTGTTAGACCAATATCAGATAAATACGAAATTATAGCTGGTGAAAGAAGATACAAAGCGAGTGTAATTGCAGGTTTAAAAACAGTACCAGTTATTATAAAGACTACAGATGATAATACAAGTGCAGAAATAGCACTATTAGAAAATCTTCAAAGAAAAAATCTAACACCTATAGAAGAAGCAATGTCTTATAAAAAGCTTATTAATAAAGGATTTACACAAGAAGAAATTGCATCCAAACTAGGAATAAGTCAATCATCAATAGCAAATAAATTAAGGTTATTAAACTTGCCTCAAGAAGTGCAAGATGCTTTGCTATACAATAAAATATCTGAAAGACATGCAAGAAGTTTATTAGCCCTATCAAATAGTGATGAACAAAAGGAATTGTTAAATAAAATTATAAACAATAAATTAACTGTTAAACAAACAGAATTAGAAATTAATAGTATTATAAATGAAAAAAATAAAGTTTTACAATCTAATGAAGAAAATAATTTTGAAGAACCAAAACAAAATGAGCCAAAGATAATAGAAGAAAATCAAAGTCAAATAGAAAAAGAAATGGAAGAAATTAGGAAGATGCTAGAAAAGGATTTAAATAATTTTGAAAGCACTCAAACAGAACAAAAATCACCTGAAATATTAGAATTTGATAGTAAACAAGAAATTCCAGATGTTATTTCTATTAAAGATGATTCTGAGGATAAAACTGAAATGAATGCAAGCAGCGTTGAATCTCCTAAAAAAGAAACCTTTGATATAGAATATAAAGACTTAGATGCAACACCTTTTGTAGGTAAACATTTAGAAAATACATATGACGAAAAAGAAGAAGAAATTAAAAAAGAAAAAGAAGAAATAAATCAAGCTAAAAACTCAAATATTGAAGATACAATTCTTAAACCTAGTATAGAAGATTATGATTTAAAAGATCTTTTTTCTGAAAACAGTGAAAAACCAAACAAAATTGAAGAAGAATACAAAAAAATAGATTTAGATAAGTTCGTTAGTAAAATAAATGAACTAATCACAGAGTTTGGAATAAATAAAAATATGATTAGTATATCTCAAATAGATTTATTAAATAAACATCAAATAACAATAGATATAAAGAAAAATTAAAAGAAAAATGATTGACCATTTTTCTTTTTTAATCGCCTGAAATTACATTTCTAAATGAAGGTTCACTACCTTTTTCATAATAACACACAACACCAGAACTATCAGATAATTCACCAGAAATAGGATTAATGATATTTGATGTAATTCCGCTAGGAATATCATACCAAGAATTAGAGTTATCTAAAGAAGAAATAGTTTTAGCCCATATAATTTTAGACAGTTTTGAATCTTTAGCTTTAACTTTACTATTATCATCATTCCCCATCCAAACCATAACAAGATTATTTTTATTATATCCTATAGTTAAATAATCCGAATTAGTACTACCACTTTTAACAGCATATTTGTTATTTTTAAGTATACTACTAACACTAATTAAAGTAGGAGAAGTATAATTAACCATAGCATAATTATAAGTATTACTTAGCATACTATTTAAAATATACACATATTTCTTATTTAATACATATTCTTCCTCCTGTTTATGTTCATATAAAATGTTTCCTTCTAAATCAGTTATTTTTTCAATAAAATAAGGATCTTTATGAATACCTTCATTAGCAAGAGTAATATAGCCATTAGCAAAATCCAGCATATTAATTTCAGTAGTACCAAGAGCAGAACTTGCATTATTAAGTATTGGAGTATTAATATGAACTCTTTTAGAAATATTACCAAGAGTATCAAGCCCCAAAAAGAAATGTGTTTTCATAGCATATATATTATCAGAATAACTAATAGCAGAAAGCAAAGAGATATTCCTATTAGCATAAATATTACCAGCATTCTTAGGAGAATAAAACTCTTTACCAATATTAAAAGAAGTAGGCTCACTTAAAAAAGTAGTAGAGGGGGTAAATCCATTTTCTAAAGCAGCATAATATAGAAAAGGTTTAATAGTTGAACCGACTTGTCTTTTAGAAGAAGTAGCTCTATTAAATTGACTTTGACTATAGTTTTTACCACCAATCAAAGCAGTTACTTTACCACTACTAGGTTCTATAATAACTGAAGCAATTTGCATATCAGTATTATTAGTATTATCTGTAACATTATTTTCTAATATCTCCTGATATTCTATATTTAAATTAGTATATATTTTCAATCCATCAACATTTAATAAAGAATTAGGAACACTTTTAATACTATCAAGTTCTTTTAATACTGCATCCTTATAATAATACACACTAGAAAGACTTTTTTTATCTTTTTTTCCATAAAATGCTAATTCTTTATTATATGCATCCTGATATTCTTTTTCAGAAATGTAATTATTCTTAACCATTGTTTGAAGTACTACTTTTTGTCTTTTCTTAGAAGCATCATAATTAGTAATTGGATTATAATAACTAGGATTTTTTGGAATACCAACTATTATAGAAGCTTCACTCAAATCAAGCTCAGAAGGAAGTTTATTGAAATAATACTTACTTGCTTGTTTAATACCATAGTTTCCACCACCAAAGTCAATAGTATTAAGATAGCCCTCTAATATCTCATCTTTAGAATAATGAACTTCTAACTCATAAGTTAAATAAGCTTCTTCAATTTTTCTTTTCCATGTTTTATTAAAATCTAAAAATAGATTCTTAATATACTGTTGAGATATAGTAGATGCTCCTTCTTTAATTTCACCACTTTTAAAATTAGTAATTAATGCTTTAGCAATTCTAAGATAATCAAATCCGTTATGATTATAAAAGTTCTTATCTTCAACAGAAACAATAGCATTTTTTACATAATCAGAAATATCATCAAGTTTAGTATAGTTATTATATTCACTACTGCTAAAAAGCTCGTTATCATCTTTATCATAGTAAATAATACTATTTTTAGAATTAACTTGAAACTTCGGTGTGATAACAGCATACACATAAAGTCCTAAATTACCTATAATAAATAAGATATACATAAATAATAAAATTTTAATCACAATATACTTTTTATTCATAATCATTAACCTATTTATTATTATGTAATATAAATATTAAAAAAATACTTGATTTTATATAAAAAATAAGTATAATTTTAATGGATAAGAGGGGACAATATAAAAGGAGATAATAAAAATGAATTTTAAAACATTAAGTAAAGAAGAAATAGAAACAATGCCTTTTGATGATTTAGCTTATGCAATACTAAAAGAAAAAGGTAAAAAAATGAAAATAAATCAAATATTTAAGATAATATGTGATGAATTAAAATTAAATGATAGAGTGTTTGAGGATCAGATAGGTGATTTTTTTGCATTATTAGCTACTGAAAAAAGATTTATACAACTAGATAAAGGCTACTGGGATTTAAGAGAAAATCATAAAGCTGAAATTAATATAGATGATATAGAAGATGATAGCGAAGATGAACCTATAGTGGAAGAATCTATGCCTGAAACGGATGAAGAAAATTACTATGATGACATAGATGATGCAGATGATGATAAAGGAGAAGATGATTTAAAAGATTTAGTTATAGTTGATGAAAACTATG
The DNA here is from genome assembly GCA_934085595.1 of uncultured Bacilli bacterium. Taxonomy (GTDB): domain Bacteria; phylum Bacillota_I; class Bacilli_A; order RF39; family UBA660; genus CAG-1000. The sequence continues at coordinate 41,384 of CAKOHK010000004.1, read as the reverse complement.
ATGAAGAATCAGATTTATAGAGTTGGTTTTTTTAAAATATTATAAAGGAGAAAAAATGAAAGAAAGATTAGAAATAATGATCAAAAGATATGATCACTTAAGTGAAGAATTATTAAAGCCTGAAGTATATAGTGATTATAATAAAATGAAAGTAATATCTAAAGAAAAAAATAGTTTAGAAGAACCAATAAAAGAATATAAAAAATTAATAAGTATAGAAGAAGATATTGAAGCAGCAAAAGAAATGTCAAAAGACCCAGAAATGAGAGAATTTGCTGAAGAAGAAATAGAAAATCTAACTATAGAAAAAGAAAAAACTGAAGAAAAATTAAAAAGATTACTATTACCTAAAGATCCAAATGATGAAAAAAATGTTGTTATGGAAATAAGAGGAGCTGCTGGTGGAGATGAAGGAAATATCTTCGCAGGTGATTTGTTTAGAATGTATGCAAAATATGCAGAAAAACAAGGCTGGAAATTAGAAACAACATATGAAATGCAAGGAGAAAGCGGAGGATATTCAACTATAGAGTTTTTGCTAAGTGGTGAAAGTGTATATTCAAAATTAAAATATGAAAGCGGAGTACATAGAGTACAAAGAGTACCAGAAACTGAAACAGCAGGAAGAATACATACATCAACAGCAACAGTATTAGTTATGCCAGAAGCAGAAGAAGTAGATGTAGAAATAAAAGATAGTGATATAAGAATAGATATTACTAGAAGTAGTGGAGCTGGAGGACAATGTGTAAATACAACTGATTCAGCAGTTAGAGTGACACATATACCTACAAATATAGTTGTTTATTGCCAAGTAGAAAGAAGCCAAATTAAAAATAAAGAAAGAGCGATGCAAATATTAAAAACAAGACTATATGATTTAAAAGTTAGACAGCAAGAAGAAGCACTTGGTAACGAAAGAAAAAGCAAAATAGGTACTGGAGATAGATCTGAAAAAATAAGAACATATAATTATCCACAAAATAGAGTTACAGATCATAGAATTAATTATACAGTAATGCATTTAGATAAAATAATGGAAGGAAATCTAGACGATTTAATAAATGCTTTAATAACTGAAGATGAAAGAATAAAAATGGAAGAAGAAAATGCTAGATAAACTTACAAAACTTGGATTCTCATCTACAGAATCTAAAGAATTAATAAAAGTATCTAATGATATAGAAAAAGATTATGAACTATTAAAAAAAGGATATCCAATTCAATATTTAATAGGATACGTAAACTTCTATGGCTACAAGATATATGTAAATAAAAATGTATTGATACCAAGATTTGAAACAGAATTATTGGTAGAAAAACTACTTAAATATGCAAAAGAACTATTTGAAAATCCAAAAGTTTTAGATTTATGCACAGGTTCAGGAGCAATAGCGATAGCTGTTAAGAAAAATATAAACTGTACCATCGATGCATCAGACATTTCTAAAAAAGCATTGGAAATAGCTAAAAAGAATATAGAAGAAAACAAAGTAGAAATAAACTTATTAGAAGATGACTTGCTAAAAAATAACAATAAAAAATATGATATTATAATAAGCAATCCACCTTATATAAGTAAAAATGAACAAATAATGAAAACAGTATATGACTATGAGCCACACCTAGCATTATTTGCAGACAATAATGGACTTGAGTTCTATGAAAAAATAATAAAAGAAAGTAAAAACAACCTAAATAAAAAGTTTGTAATAGCATTTGAAATAGGATATGAACAATCAGATTACATAACATCACTAGCAAGAAACCAATATCCAAAAGCTAAAATTATAACTGAAAAAGACTATTCTGGAAAAGATAGATATATTTTTATAATTAATGAATAAAAACAAAATAAAATAACCAATACTTATATGAAAGGTGGTTATTTTTAAATGAAAAAAATAATTATATATTTAATATCAATATTTGTAATAGTATCAATATTTAGTAAAGAAAATTATATTATACCAGAAGAATCAATAAGATTTAGAGTAATTTCTAGTAGCAATAGTAAGTATGATTTAAACATGAAGGAGAAAACAGTAAAAGAAATATCTAATATTATTCAAAATATAAGTAAAGACAACATAAATGATACAAGAAAATCTATAATTAATAATATAGATAATATATCAAATTCAGTTAAAACATTATATAGTGAAAATGAATATGATAAAGATTTTAAAATTAAATATGGGCTAAATGATTTTCCAGAAAAAGAATATAAAGGAATAAAATATAAAGCAGGAAAATATGAATCTTTAGTTATAGAAATAGGAGAATCAAAAGGAAATAATTATTGGTGTGTATTATATCCACCATTATGTTTAATAGATGAAAACATAGATAAAATAAAATATAAATCAAAAGTAATGGAAATAATTAAAAAATATTTTTAATGTAAATAAAAAGTATAATTCATTGAATAAGATATAAAAACATAGTATATTATTAGTAAGAGGTGTACTATGTCAAAGATGATTATTGAAGGAAATAATGAATTAAGCGGTGAAGTAAGAATAAGTGGCGCTAAGAATAGTGCAGTTGCTTTGTTACCAGCAGCATTATTATCTAAAGATAAGAGTGTAATTTATAATGTACCAGAAATCTCAGATATTGAATATTTAATAAAGATACTCGAATTATTAAATTGCAAAGTTAAACATGAAAAAGGTGCTATCTATATTGATTCAAGCAATGTAAAAAATGTTCCAATACCAGAAGAATTAAGTGTACAAATGAGAGCATCATATTACTTTATGGGAGCATTACTTGCAAAAAACAAAAGAGTAGAGATTTCATTCCCAGGTGGATGTAATATAGGAGCAAGACCAATAGATATTCATATTAAAGGTTTTGAAGCACTAGGAGCAAATGTAGAAAAAATTAAAAATAGATACATTATTACAGCAAAAGAATTAAAAGGCACAAGGATATATTTTGATTTTCCAAGTGTAGGAGCAACAATTAATATAATGATGGCAGCAATAGGAGCAAAAGGCACAACGATTATAGAAAATGCAGCTAGAGAGCCAGAAATAACAAATGTAGCATCATTTTTAATTAACTTAGGAGCAAATATTAGAGGAGCCGGAACATCTACGATTGAAATTGATGGAACAAATGAATTATCAAACGGGGTAATCGATGTATTTCCAGATAGAATAGAAGCTGGAACTTACATTATAATCGGAGCATTATTAGGAAAAAAGCTTAAAATATCAGGAGTAATCTTAAAACATGTAGAAGCATTATTAAATAAATTAAAAGAAATCGGAATAAAATATGAGTGTGGAGAAGACTACATTATAATTAACAAAAGCAATAATATAAAAAATACAAAAATTACTACACAAACATATCCAGGATTTGCAACAGACTTGCAGCAGCCAATGACTACATTATTAACACAGAGTATAGGTAGAAGTGAAATTGAAGAAACGATTTATGAAAATAGATTTAAGAATACAGAATATCTTAATCTAATGGGCGCTACAACTAGAATATTAAGCAATCACAAATTAGAAATAATAGGTCCTACAAAACTAAAAGGTACAGAAGTGAACGCAACAGACTTACGTGGAGGAGCATCCTTAATGGTAGCAGGATTAATAGCTACAGGAACAACAACTATAAACAATTGTGAATATATTTTAAGAGGATATGGAGATATCGTAAACAAATTGCAAAAAATAGGTGCTAAAATAAAAATAACTGAGTAATATTTAATATGAAAAGAATATTAAAAATACTAGTTATTTTTTTAATGGCCATAATAATAACAATCATAATATATAAAAAAGAGTATAAACAAAATATTAACATTCTAGTAATAGGAGATGAATTATCACTAGGAGTAACACCATTTGGAAACATAAACAATAGTTATGTATATTATTTAAAAAGAAATAATAATTATAATATAACAACAATAAATAAACCAAAACTAACATACGACGAAATCTATAATATGATATATTTTGATAAAAAAATATATTACAAAGGAGAATATACAAATATTAAAAATATCATAAAACAAAATAATATAATAATATTAAATGCAAATACAAATAAATCTTTAAATAAATGTAATAAAAATAATAGAATATATAAAGAGTATCTAGACAACACATTTGAAAAAACAACAAAAATAATTGACCAAATATACATAACAGGTACAAATAAAGTAATAGTCTTATCCCCTTATTGTACTAATAATAATGAAGAAATAACAAAATACATAGATAAATACTATAATTATAAAATAACGACATATATTAATTTAAATAAAATATTGAATGAAAAATCATATTACCTACCATCACAGAAAACAAATTATCCATCACTAGAAGGATATAATAAAATACAAAATGAACTGAATATAATTATTAATGATTATATAAAAAATAACTAATTTAATGTAAATATTTAAAAAAGGTACCAAAAAAAGGTTGATTTTATTATATAAAGTGTGTATAATACCAAATGAAGTAATTTCTATGACTAACTATTGTCATGGCGAAGGAGGAAATATTTATGAAAAACATACATCCAGCACAAAAAGTTTGTAAAGTTAAATGTGCTTGTGGAAACGAATTCGAAGTAAAATCAACAAAAGATGAAATCCAACTAGAAACTTGTCCAAAGTGTCATTCATTCTACACAGGTAAGTTTAAAACTACTAAAACAGGAAATGTACAAAAATTCAAAGATAAATATGGAATCACAGATTAATGTGGTTCTTATTTTTTAAGGAGAAATAATGAAAATAGATAATGCCCAAATAGATATAAGTGATTTAGTAGATCAAAAATATATGCATAAAAAGATAACAGATAAATTATATTTAAGTGATTACCAAATATCTATTTTAAATATGTTTAAAATAGATTATACATCTTGCAAAACATCAAAAGAATTATTATACTTAATAGACCAAGAACTAGACGAAGATTATGATGAAGACTTAGAGCAAATAGCAAAAGAAATAAGTGAATTTGATTATTATAACAACACAAAAAAATAATTATTCAATTGTATAATTTATTAATATTTGATAAAATATAACCATGAATAATAAGATAGAAAAAATTATTTGTATTTTAATAGGTGTATCATTAATAATCGGAATATACTTTATTTTGAATGTACCAATGGATAGTAAAATCAAAAATAAAACTTGGTATAACTATGACATAAAAACAGGAAATTATAATAAATTATATATAAATAAAAATATAGAATTAAATATAAGTAATAATAATTCAAAATGTAATAAATACCACTACAATAGTAGAAATAAAAAAATAATACTAGATTGTGGAATAGAAATAAATATATTAAAATACACAGATAATTATTTGAATGTTAAAATAGATAAAAAAGAAATGGATTTTTATACAGATGCACAAACAAGTTTAAATAATGAGTTTCAAAAATATTACGAATTAACTATAAGTGAATATAGTGAAAAGAACAAACAAGCAAAAGAAATAATTAAGACAGATTACAATAAATTGGAAGAAATATTAAACGATAAAGGACATAAAAATATAATAATATTAATGGGAAATGAATGCGTAAATATAGAATGTACTTTAATACTAAATGTTATTGAAAAAATGATGACTCAAAACGAAAATATATATTATATAGACGTATCAGATGAAAATAAAAACAAACAAATACTTAATAAATTAGATAATTTAGATTCATTTAATATGGAATATCCACTATTATATAAAGTAGAAAATGGTAATATAACAAAAGAAATATTTAAATGCGAAGGCTTTAACTGCAGTAAATGGTACAATTTTAGTAAATAATTTCACATTCATTACACAAATAAGTAATATTATTATCAGAGAGGTGACATGTTATATGATAAAAGTATTAATAGTAGATGATGAAAAATTAATTAGAGATGTAATAAAAGAATATTGCGTTAGTAATAATTATGAAGTTATGGAAGCCAGTAATGGAAACGAAGCAATAGTAAAAGCAGAAAAAGCTGACATAATAATATTAGATATAATGATGCCTAAAATGGATGGTTTAACAGCATATAAAATAATAAAAGAAAAATATAACAAACCAACAATAATTCTATCAGCAAGAAATGAAGAATATGATAAACTTCAAGGTTTTGATTTGGGAATCGATGACTATATGACAAAACCATTCAGTCCAAAAGAATTAATGGCAAGAATAAAAGCAATTTTAAATAGATGTAATCAAGATAGTAAAGACACATATGAATATAAAACTTTAAAAATAGATTACAAAGCACATTCAGTATACATAGACGATAAAGAAATAGATTTAACACCAAAAGAATATGATTTATTGACATACTTTATAAAAAATAAAAAAATAGCATTATCTAGAGAACAACTTCTAAACAAAATATGGAATTATGATTATTATGGAAATGATAGAACAATAGATACACACATAAAAATGTTAAGAAATAATTTAGGTAAATATAGGTATTTAATTAAAACAGTGAGAGGATTAGGTTATAAGTTTGAAGAAGTTTAATAAATTAAAATATATAGTATGGATTAGTGAAGTATGTTTCTCATGCTTCATTATTTTGGCATTGTTTATAGTACAAATATTACTATTAAATACATTTTATAAACAATATAAAACAAATCAAATAGAAAAAGTATCATCAACCATATTAAAAAGTGATGAAATAAGTATAGAAGACTTAGAAACAATAGCACATGAAAACGGATTTTGTATTTCAGTATATTTAAACAATGAATTAGAAGTAATATCTGATAGTTATAATATAGGATGTTCAATAAGCGATAAAGAATTACAAAGAAAATATATAAATAATTTAATAAACTCAAATAAAACAAATACAACACTAATGATAACAAACACTAAATATAATAATAAAGCTATAATAAAATCATTAAAAATAAACAATAATACATATATTTTCCTAAGTACATCAATCGAACCATTAGACTCATCTATTAAGTTATTAAAAAGTCAATATTCTTACATTATAATTCTTATATTAACACTATCTATTATAGTAGGATATTTTATATCATACATGATAACAAAACCAATAGCGAAAATAACATCATCAGCTAAAAAAATGGAAAATGGTAACTTTAATATAACATTTCAGAATGATAGTAAAATATATGAAATAAATGAATTATCAAACACATTAGAAAGAGCAAAAAATGAACTTGTAAAAACAGATGAATTAAGAAGAGACTTAATGGCAAATGTAGGACATGATCTAAAAACTCCATTGACAATGATAAAAGCATACGCAGAAATGACAAAAGACTTAGAAGGACAAACAAAAGAACAAAAAGATAATAATTTAAATATAATAATTGAAGAAACAGATAGATTAACAAAATTAGTAAATGACATTTTAGAATTATCAAAATTACAATCAAAAGTAGTAAAAAGAGAAATAGCAAACTTTGACTTAAATGAATTAATTAAAAATATAATTAATAGATACGACATTCTAATTAAAAAAGAAAACTATAACATTATTTATAACGGATGTGAAAAAGCAATTGTAAAAGCAGATGAAAAAAGAATAGAACAGGTAATATATAACTTAATAAATAATGCAGTTAACTATACAGGAGAGGATAAAAAAGTAATTGTTAATTTAATAGAAAATAAAAAAAATTATAGAATAGAAATAAAAGATACAGGAAAAGGTATTAAAAAAGAAGAAATAAAATATGTATGGAACAAATACTATCATAATGATAAAAATCATAAAAGAAACGTTTATGGTACAGGACTAGGACTAGCAATAGTTAAAAATATATTTGAGGAATATGGCTATAATTATGGCATACAAAGTAGTAAAGAAGGAACTACATTCTATTTTGAAATAAAAAAATAATATATAAAATAAAATTAACATGATATAATATTAATACAAAGGAGTATTATGCAAAAATATATATGTAAAAAATGTGGTAGAGTAGACTTTCTAGATGAAATGAATGACGAAGAATATATATGCAGCGATTGTAAGAATGGTGAACCTATAAGTGAAGATACCTTAATAAATAGTGATATAGCAGCAATAATAGATTCAGTAGTATCTTCAGCAGACAATCAAATAAATGAAAAAATAATAAACAAAGATATTGAAGACAAAAGAGTAAAAATAAGCGATTTTAATCCAGCAATAAGAAGAATAAATGAAAAATGTATTAATTGTGGACAATGTAAAAAAGTGTGTGAAAACATAGCAAATATAAAATATGATTTAAATATAGTAAATAATCCTATATGTACAGCATGCGGAAAATGTATAGTTAATTGTCCTACAGGAGCATTAGTTCCAAAATATGAATATAGAGAAGTAAAAGATATAATTAATAGAAATGATAAAATAGTTATAGCTATACTATCTAGTGGAGTAAAAATATCACTAGGAGATAACTTTGGATTAGAATATGGTACTAATATTGAAAAGAAAGCAATAACAGCATTAAGAAAATTAGGATTTGATTATGTATTTAATACAGGTTTCGGAACTGATTTATCAGTTATTGAAGAAGCAAGTAGTTTTATAAATAGAATTAATACTTCTTCACCATTACCACAATTTACTAGTTGTTGTCCAGCATGGGTAAGATATGCTGAAATATATCATCCAGAGCTTTTAAACAATTTATCAACAGTAAAAAGTCCTATTGGATGTACATGTAAAATGATTAAAACATATTTTGCTGAGAAAAAAGGAATAGATCCAAATCAAATAGTGAATGTAGCTATAACACCATGTACAGCGCAAAAACTAGAAGCAAAAGAATACAGCGAAAATATAGACTATGTTCTTACAGCAATTGAGTTAAGTTATTTGTTAAAAGAAGAAGACATAAATCTTAGTACATTACAAGAATCAGAATACGATAAAGAAATATCAGCATCTTCTTCATCATCAAACATTTATACACAAACATCAGGAGTAATGGAATCTTTACTAAGAACATTATATAAAATGTACACGGGGAAAAAACCAACTACTGAGTTTCTAGATATGAAAGAATTAGAAGAAGATAAAGATATAAGATTAGCATCAATAAAAATAGAAAATAAGAAGATAAACGTAGCAGTAGTAAATGGAATAAAAAATGTTGAAAAGTTACTTGAAAATGATTACTATAAAAGACTTCATTTAGTAGAAGTAATGAATTGTGAAGGTGGATGTATCTCAGGATCAGGCCAACCATTATGCCAAATTGGCGAAATAAAAAACATAATTGACAAAAGAAAAGCAAGCAACAATTTAATAGATAAGAAATCTAAAGAAAGATGTTCATACGAAAACAAAGAAATGATGAAATTATATAAAGAATATCTTAAAAACCCACTAAGTGAAAGATGTATTAATATGTTACACACTTCATTTACAGATAAAAGTAATCTATTAAAACAGGATTGATAAAAAAATTAAAAAAAACTATTGACAAGTCTTTAAAATATAGTAAAATATAATTAGACCTAAACAATATATAATACATATAGTTGATATTTAATCACTTTATGTAATTATATAAATGTGAAAAAATTCCTATATCTTAGGTTTATATTATAGGAAAAATATTTTAATAAAATAATTAAATATATTAAAGTTATATTCGGTTATTTCTAAGATATATTTAAAAAGTTAGAATATCTAGTACGTAATATTAAATCATTTAGCTTATTAAATTAAGCAGGGAATCTTATCTACTACGGTCTGTGATATATCAATGAGAAAGAAAAACTCAAAAAGATAAGTGATTATACTGAATACTGATAATATTCAGCAACAATTTTAATTAAACTAAACATTTAATTAAAATGATTTATAATTGATTTTCTAAACTCGAAATAATCGTATTTTATCAGAATCGATTATTTTTTGTTATAAGAAAGAGAGGCAAAATTGAAAAAATATTTGAAATATATAATAATGTTTACATTAACAGCAATAATAAGTTTATTGTTAATATTTTATAATCCAGATAAAAAAATGTTAGGTGTTTATAAAGATAAAATAACGATAGAATATGATATAACTAATTGTACATGGGACTACATTTTAAAAAATGATACAATTAAATTAAACAGTCATTTACAAGATGATACTAAAGAAAAATGGATATTTAATTATGTCAAAGACGGAGATGAATTTTTAGAGTTTGAATGTAAAAAAAACGAAGATATTATTTACACTATAAAATATACATTCAAAGTAACAAACAATAAAATAAAATGGATAGAAGGAGAAGGAATAGGTATGTATGACTTTCCAAATCCATACTAATACACATGATATAAAAATAATATGTGTATTTTTTTATAAAAATATGATAATATAATATTATAAGGAGGAAATATGGAACCATACGTACCCAAACAATTAAAATTATCAAATGAATTAAATCCATCATTAATTAAATTACTATGCGATGCTGAGGAATTATACGGAGAATACAAAGGATTTCTAAAATCGATGCCATATGATTATAAATTATTATTAGAAAGCCTATTTACAATAGATACATATTATTCATTTAAAATAGATGGATTAAAATACACAAAAGAAGATATCTTTTATATAAAATATATGGAAAAAGACAATAATGTTATACAATTTCAAAATATGAAAAAAAGTTTCCTATATGCAATTTCAAATATATATCAAAATGAAATTAATATTGACAAGCTTAACAAAATACATAAATTAATGTTATCTAATTGTAAAAAAGATAACTTAACCAAAGGAAGTGGAAACTTTAGAAAGAAGCAAACTTATATATTAAAGCCAGGAATAGCTGGATCAAGTGTATCATTTATACCTCCAAGACATACTAATATTAAAAAGTACATGGAAGACCTATGTGATTATTTTAACAAAACAAAAGACATTGATTTAATTTCAACATCCCTAACACACTTAGAACTAGAAAGATTGCATCCTTATATAACAGCAAATGGTAAACTAGGAAGATTGCTTTTCCCAGTTCAAATATCTACATATAAAAAAGAACCACCAATATTATTTATATCTGAAAGTTTAGAAAATCTTAAAAACTCATATTTCACAGGACTTAGTAACATATCAGAAACTGCAGAAGAATCATTTATTAAACTAGTACTGGAATGTGTGATTGATACCTGCACTAGAAATATTAAAAAAATTAAAAAACTAAATAAAATATATACAAATGACTTAGAAGCATTTAAAACAGCTATTGGTGGAACAACAATATATAAAGTATACCCTAGTATAATTAAAAACATTGTATTTACAACAAATGATATTGTAGAAGAAACAGGCCTTCATATTAATTCAGTAAACAAAGTACTTAAAAAATTAGTAGAAACTGGATATTTACATAAAGAAAAAAGGAAAGGTACCAATAGAGTAACCTTTACATACACAAATATGTTTAAAATACTAACTATGTAAATATTTCCATATAACTAAATAGAAATTAATTTTACTTAAATCTATATTTTCGAAAAGAAATATAGATTTTCTTTTGCTTAAAATATTTTTTAAATCTCTTTTCTTAATTTTATCAATTAAAATATAGTTACTAATTATTTTATAATTTTTTAAATATATAGAATAAAGTTTATTTATGAATGCTTCATCATCAAAATCTACATTCATAGAAGTTAAATCAGATAAATACATTAAATCTTCATTGTTCATCATTATCACTCTCCATAAACTTACTGATAGGTATATCTAATACTATACTTATTTTATACAAAGTATTAATACTTATACCTTGATTAATCTTACTACTCTCAAGATTACTTATTAATGAAGTAGAAACATCTATAAGTTCAGCAAGTTTTTCTTGTGTAATATTTCTTATATGTCTATATTTCTTAACATTTCTACCTATTAATTTATAAAACTCTTCTTCATACATAATATCTCCGATAATATTATAAAATAAAAATCACAAAATGTATAGTATACCTATACATAATTATTATTTGAAAAATTGTACAATTATTTCGGGTGATATTATGACCAAATTCAAAAGAAACTTTAATTTTAACGAGAATATAATAGAAGTGATAGCTTACAATGTTAGAAAATATAGGAAGATAAGCGGAATCACACAAGAACAATTAGCAATAGATATAGACGTAACACCTGAGTTTATAAGAAAGTTTGAAAGTACAAGAGGTAGTGAAGGATTATCACTTATGTCATTATATAAAATATCTATAGTATTAAACGTATCAATGGACAAATTCTTCGAAGATATAGATGAAACTAATGTACAATAAAAAACTTATCGATAGGGATATCTAATATAATACTTATTTTATATAAGTTATAAAGACTTACTCCTTGTGGAGTTTTTTTGCTTTCTAAATTACCAATTAAAGATGTTGAAACACCAGCAAGTTCAGCTAAGTGTTCTTGAGTCATATCGGTATGGTTTAAAGTATATAGTCTCCTATAATATTTTATATTTTTTCCAATTACATCAAAAAGTTCTTTTTCAGTAATAAAATGATAATCACTGTCCATATATATTCATATCTCCCACAATATTATTTTGCCATTTTTAAATATTTTTAACCATACATGGTGGGTGATAAAATATCATTATAAATGATAAAGAGAACTAAAGTATAAAAAAAGACTTGAAAAAATAGAAAAATTAGTGTATTATTAGTTAGCACATCAAAGGGGATGGTAATTTATGGAAAAAATAATTAATTTTGCAGTTGTTGCACACGTAGATGCAGGTAAAAGTACACTGGTTGATGCTCTATTAAAACAAAATGGAGTATTTAGAGATAATGAAGAAGTTGTAGACTGCGTAATGGACTCAGGAGATATTGAAAGAGAAAGAGGAATCACTATTACAGCAAAGAATTGTGCTATTAGGTATAAAGACTATAAAATGAATATAGTTGATACACCAGGACATGCAGATTTTTCAAGTGAAATAGAAAGAGTAATTAAAACAGTAGACACAGTTGTATTATTAGTTGATTCAGCAGAAGGTCCAATGCCTCAAACAAGATTTGTATTAAAAGAAGCATTAAAATATGGACTAAAACCAATACTATTTATTAACAAGATAGATAAAAAAGATGCTAGAGCTGAAGAAGTAGTAAATATGACTTTCGATTTATTTTGTGAACTAGGAGCTAATGATGAACAATTAGATTTTAAAATACTATACGGAATAGCAAAAGAAGGAATAGCTAAATATGAAGAAACAGATGATAACAAAGACATTAAGCCACTTCTTGACACAATAATTGAAACAACCAAACCATTTGAAGGAAATGAAAATGATCCATTACAATTACAAATATCATCATTAGATTATGATGAATATATAGGTAGACTTGGAATAGGAAGAATTAATAAAGGAAAAATCAAAGTTGGAGAAACAATTGCAATCGCTAAAAATGACGGAAATATAACTAAAGAAAAGATTGCTAAAATGTTTGTATATGAAGGAATAAAAAGAAAAGAAGTTACTGAAGCTTATTATGGAGATATCGTAACAGTAGCTGGATGTCCTGAAATATCTATAGGTGACACAATATGTGATGTAAATCATATAGATGCATTACCAAAAATAGAAATTGAAAAACCAACACTATCAATGAATTTCCTAGTTAATAGTAGTCCATTTGCTGGTAAAACAGGAAAATTTGTAACAACAAGACATATTAAAGATAGACTAAATGCAGAACTTGAAAGAAATGTAGGTTTAGAAGTAGAAGATTTAGAAACAAACGACGGATATAAAGTTTCAGGAAGAGGAGAACTACACTTATCAATACTAATAGAAAATATGAGAAGAGAAGGATATGAATTAAGTGTATCTAAACCTGAAGTTATAATGAAAGAAATTAATGGTGTTAAATGTGAACCATTTGAAAAAGTAATAGTAATAGTACCAATGGATTATTCAGGTACAATAATTAGTGACATAAGTGAAAGAAAAGGTATAATGGAACTAATGTCAAATGAAGATGAAACTCACGTAAGATTAGAGTTCTCAGTACCTACAAGAGGTTTAATAGGATATAGAAGTCAATTTATAACAAACACTAAAGGTGAAGGTATAATGGTAAGAAGTTTTGAAGACTATAAACCATATGCCGGAGAAGTAATAAGTAGAAAAAATGGTGTGTTAGTATCAATGGAAAATGGACAAACTTACGGATATGCACTATATAATCTACAAAGTAGAGGAACTCTAATCGTAGGACCAAGTGTAGAAGTATATAAAGGAATGATAGTTGGTATAAACAATAAAGATAATGATTTAGATGTAAATCCATGTAAAAATAAAGAGTTTAGTAACACAAGAAGTACAAGCAGTGATGACGCAATAGTTCTAACAAGACCAAGAACATTTACATTAGAAGAAGCATTAGAATTTATTGAATCAGATGAATTAGTTGAAGTTACGCCAACAGATATAAGACTAAGAAAGAAAATATTAGACCCTAAAGAAAGATTTAGAAGTAATAGATAAGAGCGATAGCTCTTTTTCTAATGTAAAAAAATAATATAAAATAAGAAAAATAGATTGCCATAACAAAAAACATATGCTATAATACATTCGAACTGAAAAATGTTCCTTGCTTCTTGAAAAAAAGAAGACGTTATGGCCAAAAGGAGGGAAGAAAATGAATAAGTATGAAATAATGTTTATCGTAAGAGCAGACATCGATGAAAAAACTGTAAAAGATACTGAAAAAGCATTTGAAAAAATACTAACTGATATGAAATCAAAAGTAGTTAATACTAAAGATATGGGACAAAGAAAATTAGCATACCCAATTAAAGATCAAGTTAGAGGATTCTATTATATTTTAAATGTAGAAGCTAGTAGCGAAGCAGTTAAAGAATTTGACAGAAAAGCTAAGATTGACAATAATATTTTAAGACATCTAATTATTAGAGAAGAGGAGTAATATATGAATAAAATAATATTAGTCGGAAGATTAGCTAGGGATCCAGAATATAGACAATCTACTAGCGGAATAGGAATGACTACATTTACAGTAGCAGCAACAAGAAACTTTAAAAATAAAGACGGAAATTATGATGCAGATTTCTTACCATGTGTATGCTATAGACAAACTGCTGAATTCGTAAACAGATACTTTAAAAAAGGAAACTTGATTAGTGTAGAAGGTAGAGTTCAAGTAAGAAATTATGATGCACAAGATGGAAGTAAGAGATATGTTACTGAAGTTGTTGTTGAAAATGTAGAGTTTGTTGGAGGAAAAAATGAAACTTCATCAAATAATAACGGTAGTAGTAACAATGGTTATTATGCTGACCCTGGAGTACAAAATACAGTTGATACAATGAGTACGCCAGAAGTAGATATACCAAGTTCTGATCCTTTTGAAAATTATGACAGTAACGTTGTATTAAGTGACAACGATTTACCATTCTAAAAAAGGAGGAAAATATGGCTGAATTTTATAAAAAGAAAAAAGTCTGCCAACTATGTGCTGGTAAGACTATTAAATATAGCGATGTTGCAATTATATCTAAATATATAAATGAAAAAGGTAAAATATTACCAAGAAGAATGACTGGAGCATGTGCTAAACATCAAAGAGAAATTGCTAAACAAGTTAAAAGAGCAAGATTTATGGCAATATTACCATATGTAAAATAACTATTCTAATTTGAATAGTTTTTTAATTAGTAAAAAAAGATAAACAAAACGTTTATCTAATTAATTATCTCTAGTATTATATATTAATCTAACTATTTGAAATAGCATAGCAAGGAAACTAGCGATATAAGTGAATGCAGCAGCTTTTAACACTTTGCTACTACCACTTAACTCATCATCACGTACAAGATTAAGAGATTTTAATTCCTTCATGGCTCTTCTAGAAGCATCAAATTCAACAGGTAAAGTAACAAATTGAAATAATAAACCAACTAATAATAACCCTATACCTATATAATACAAATCAAGTATTTCACTAACTAATCCAAAAAATATAAACAATGTAGCAAATCTAGAACTGAAATTAACTATAGGAACGAGTTTACTTCTTAACCTCATAGGAGAATAACCCTCTTTGTCCTGAATTGCATGCCCACATTCATGAGCAGCAACACTCACAGACGAAATAGAACATCCATCATAAATATCACTACTAAGCGAAACAGTTTTATTTCTAGGATCATAATGATCTGTTAAATTACCACTTATTTCTCTAATCTTAAAATCTTTAAGTCCATTACTATCAAGTATCTTTCTAGCTACATCTTTACCAGAGATATTTGCTTCATTCCTAATTTGACTATAATTACTATAAGTACTATTAATAAGTACATTAGAAATTACAGGAAGCAATATAATTAATATTAATAATATTAAATCCATTTCCAATCACCAAATAAATTATAACATTCAATTGTGAAAATAATAAGAAATAATTATACAAAACCTATACTTTTAACAACATTATTAGCTTTAGTGTTGTTTTTTATATATGATACTGTAATCTTAGGTCTATAATTAATTACTTTTTTCTTAGTAATAATTTCTTTACTTTTAATTTCACTAGCTTTATTAAAATCATGCTCATTTAATAATTTCTTTTTAAGCATATTAAGTTCATTAATTTTAACATTATGTTCATCAGTATACTTTTTTCTTAAATAAATAGATGCTTTACTACATATAGTATCTAATATTTCAATACTTCTATCAGGTTCTTTTTTATTGTTAATTTTATGTGAATTATTAGCAATATAATATAAAACATCATTTCCAATACTTACATTATGATAATTCTCATATTCCTTTTTAATTCCTAACAATATATTAACAACTTCATCTTTATTTGGTTCTTTAATAATAACAGGAGTAAACCTTCTGTTTAATGCTTTATCTTTATATATACTATTATAATATTCGTTAGTAGTAGTAGCGCCTATTAATTTAATATTAGAACGTGCTAAATATGGTTTTAAAATATTAGAAGCATCTATGCTCCCTTCAGCACCACCAGCCCCAACAATAGTATGAATCTCATCAATAAATAAAATAGTATTTTTATTAGAAACACTTTTAATAACTTTCTCAAGTTTTTCTTCAAACTCACCTCTATATTTAGTACCACTAATTAAATTAGACATAGAAATAGATAATATTCTGGTATTTAAAAGAAAATCTGGAACATCATTATTCTTAATTCTATATGCAAGTCCTTCAACAATAGCACTCTTACCAGTACCAGCTTCTCCAATTAAAATAGGATTACATTTATTTTTTCTACCAAGTATCTCAATCATTTCATTTATTTCTTTATCTCTACCAATAATATTATTAGAAGAATTATTTATATAGTTGCCATAGTTAATGTCACTATCATCTTTAATTACTTTATAAAGCCCAGATATATCAGCACCTAAAGCATTTATAATAGACATTCCAATTCCTTCACCCTCTTCAATTATATAAAAAACAATATTATGAATATCATTATTACACTTATTAATTATTTTTTTAAGAAGAGGAGTATAAACAATACTTCTATCAGTTTTAGAGCCATTAGTATACTTAACAAGCATACTTTTAAAATTAGAATAATATACACCAAAATCATTTAATATATCTCTATCTTTACAATTACTTTTAAGTATAGCAAGTAAAACATGTTCAGTCCCAACAAAAGGATGACATAATATAGAAGATTCTTCTTCACTAACTTTTAATATATCAATTACATCATTATTATAATTTATCATATTAATATTATGATTTAAAAACTATAAAATAAACATCATTTAATAAAAAAACTGAATAGAACTAAAACATTCTATTCAGCATTTAATTATAATCTATATTAATGCAGCAAGTAATAATACTACAAAAATAGCAATTAATAATTCAACTATAAACATCCAGTTTTTCTTAACATATTCTTTATAAGGAATATTTAAATAAGAAAGACCTAATACTAACATAGCACTTGTTGGAACAATAAACATAGTTAAACCATATAATGATTGAACTAATAATCCAACTAAAGCATGGTTAGTAGTATTAGCAGCTACTTGAGCAACTACATAGTTAGAAACATACAACATATCAACATGTAAGAAAGAACCAAGTATTGTAGCTATAGATGCAAATAATAAATTGAACTTACTAGTAGCACCAAGAATCCATCCAGCAATAGTAGGATATGACATAGTATTACCAGTAAAGTAAACAACTGTATAAACAAGTACAACTATACCAGCAATTGGTACCATCTTTTTAATACCTTCAAGCATAGCATCGAAAGTATTTCTAAGACCTAATTTATATATAGCTCCAATAATTAATGAAGCAAATAAACACATAAGTCCCATTTCAGCATAATACCATTTACCAAATGCACTAACATTACCAAGAATAATAGATGCAAGAGCAGTATCATTTTTACCAACTGTCCAAGAAGTAATTTTAGTCATTAAATCATCAAATACAGTAACACCAAATACACTATTCCAATTTACACAACCTAAAATCATAAGTACAAATAATATTGAGAATATTAATATAATTGGCCAAGCTGGATATTTATTATGTATTTCTTCACCTACAAATAAATCTTCAGCACTATCTTCTTTAATAGCTTTCTTTTCTTGTTTAACTAAGTATATAGCAAGTAAAGCATATGATACTACAAACATAGCAATTTTAAACCATATACCATCACTTAATACTACATCTTTAAGTACAGTATTTATTGTAACAACTATATTATAACTAATTGTACTACCAATAATACCAACTAAATAAGCACCAAATGTAGCCATAAAAGCAGTATTCTTATCATATTTCATATCAAGAATAATACTTATAATAGCAGGTATAAAAATAAAGGTAATTAAATTAAAATCAAATGTAGAAGTTAATAATGCTATAATTAAAGAACTACCTATTAAAAATGCTTTTTCCTTTCCTTTAAATTTACTTGCTATCTTTTCTGTAAGAGCTCTATATTTTCCAGTTTTACCAAGAACACCATAGAAAGCACCTATCATAAGAAGTAAAATAATTATTTGATTAAAGTAATCGAATTCAAATGCTCCAAATATTAATTGGAAAAAGTCGAAAAATCCGATTCTATACATTCCTAGCTCAGATAACTCACTTCCAGTGAAATAACTAGCAGGAACTAACCAAGTAACTACCATAATAGCAAGTAGTACACATGTGATTATTGCAAATAATCCAGTTTTCTTTTTCATTACATTTCCTCCCAGTAATTATTATATAACAAAAAAAGTAAGCATTTCAATAACTTACCTTATTTTTATGGGATTTTCACATATTTTTCATTAGAGAATCAAGCTCATCATATAATTCTTTTTCACTTGTAATATTAACAATTCTTTTTTTGGCTTCTTTACTATTAGGAATATATTTTAAATACCATAAAGCATGAGTTTTAATTAGCATAATAGCAAGTCTTTCACTAGTATTTTGCTTTAATAATTCATAATGTTTTTTAATCATATTAATTCTTTCACTAATAGTTGGTTCATCTATTATTCTATCATTCTCTATATATTCAACACATTGTTTAATAAGCCAAGGATTTCCAAGAGAACCTCTTCCAATCATCACAGCATCACAACCAGTTTCTAAAAGCATTTTTTTAGCATCATATATAGTTTTAACATCTCCATTACCAATAACAGGTATATTAACACTTTCTTTAACTCTTTTAATTAATTCCCAATCTGCATTTCCACTATAACCTTGTTCTCTAGTTCTAGCATGAAGAGCAATCGCACTTGCACCGGCTTCTTCACATACTTTAGCAACTTCAATGCAGTTAATATTTTTATCATTCCAACCACTTCTTATTTTAACTGTAACAGGAATATTAACATTATTAACAACACTAGAAACGATTTCTTTAATTTTATCAGGATTTTTTAACAATGCAGAGCCAGCTTGTGATTTAACAGCTACTTTAGGAACAGGGCAGCCCATATTGATATCTATAATGTCTGGATGTATATTTTCTTCGATAAACTTAGCTGCTTTTACAAAACTATCTGTATCACTTCCAAATATCTGAACACTTATAGGCCTATCACTTTCATTTATCTTCATCATACCTATAGTTTTTTCGCTATTATATACAATCCCCATAGAACTAACCATCTCAGTATAAATTAATCCAGCTCCCATACTTTTTAATATAGTTCTATAACTTAAATCAGAAACACCAGCCATAGGTGCACATACTATTCTATTTTCTATATTAACATTTCCAATCTTCCACATAATCCCTCACAAATAATATTAATTATACTATGAAATAAGCAAAATAAAAAGAGAAATTATTTCTCTTTATAATCTAATTTCCACTAGCGCTAACAACTTTCTCAGTCACAGTACAAGTCATATTCTTAATAACATTAGGTATTTTATAAGTCACACTATTATCAGCAGAATTAACAGTCTTAGCAGGTTCTGTACCATCGCAATCCATTTTAACTAGTTCATATCCAGTATCAGCTTTTAATGTAAACTCAGCAGTAGCGTTTTTATTAACTTCTTGAGAAGTACTTCCTTTAGTGACTTTAATATGCTCTGGCATTGTAAGTGATACTTTAAACTTTTCCACTTTTACAGGAGTAAACTTAATAGTACATTCAGTATTATCAGTTAACTTATCAATAACTACAACAGACTTAGATTGATCATAAGTAGCAACTTGATTATTAGTACATGTAATTTTAGCATTACTAGCAAACTCATAATCTTTATTAGGAGTAGCAAGTGATGAAATATTTTTACCATATTCTACAGTTAATTGATTATCTCCAGTACCATTTTCAGCCTTAAGTTTAAAAGTTAAAGATTTAATTTTAAACACAACTTTACATGCAACATCTTCAGTTATAGCATTTATTGATAAAACGTTATTATCTTTATCCCAACTTGCTTCTTTATTATTTGAACATATTACAGAATCAAACTCATACCCTTCATGAGGCTTAATTTTAAATATACCATTTTTTTCTCTAGCAACTTTAGTATCTTGATTAGCATCAACTTCACCACCAGTTACTGTAAGAGTAACATCATAATTTGCTCTATTAAAATATAAACTACATGTTGAAACTTTTTCTTCACTAGGAATAAATTCCCAAGTATTAGTATCAAATGTACCTGTTAAATTATTAGTACATGATGAATTAGTAAATACTATATCATTAGTTGTTGTTTCAACTAAACTACTACTAGTAGCATCAATATAAGACTTTTTATTGCTAACTAATTCTTTAGTAACTAGTGTCCCATCTAAATAATATACATATTTTATTTTATCTTTATTATCACTCGGAACATCTGGCTTAGTTTTGTTCGCTTCCATATAACCAATAGCGCCTCCAGCAAAACATAAAACACTTAATATTCCAAGTAAAACAATTAAACCTTTTTTCATTATCTTTCTCCCTTATTATTAACTATATTTTATAATCTTATATGCACTTTGTCAAGAATAAATACATGTCAGTAAAACTTTAGAAACATATAAAATATACGATTTTTTATAAAAAATGCCTATTTTTATATAAAAAACTCAAATAATGTTTGACTTTTTAATATACATTTTATATAATACATTCGGTACATTTGAATGAGGCGTAATATCTGTGGGAAGGATATTATGATGATTTCGAAGAAGGAGTATAATAATGAAAACATTTATGTTAAGAAAAGAAGACGTTAAACATGATTGGTATGTTATTGATGCTGAAGGTAAAACATTAGGTAAGGTTGCAACACTTGCTGCTAGTGTACTTCGTGGAAAAAACAAGCCAACATTCACACCACATGTAGATTGTGGAGATAATGTAATAATTATCAATGCTGAAAAAGCAGTACTTACAGGAAATAAGTTAGATCAAAAGATGTACTATAATCATAGTGGATATCCAGGAGGACTTAGAGAAAGAACTGCTAAAACTATGAAAGAAAAATATCCTGTAGAAATGGTAGAAAGAGCTGTTAAAGGAATGTTACCAAAAGGTAGACTAGGAAGAGAAATGTATAGAAAACTATTTGTATATGCAGGTAGTGAACATAAACATGCAGCTCAAAAACCACAAAATTTGGAGGTAAAGTAAAATGGCAAAAGAAGAAGCTAGATACACTGCTGTAGGAAGAAGAAAAAGAAGTACAGCAAATGTTATATTAACAAAAGGAACAGGTAAAATTACTGTTAATGGAGTAGATGTTAAAGACTATTTACCATATGAAACATTAATTCTAGACTTAATGCAACCATTAGAATTAACAGAAAACAAAGACAAATATGATGTTATTGTTAATGTTAAAGGTGGCGGATTCAGTGGACAAACTGGAGCTATAAGATTAGGAATTGCAAGAGCTTTACTTCTAGCAAATGGAGAAAATAGAGAAGTTCTAAAATCAAATAAAATGATTAAAAGAGATCCAAGAAGTAAAGAAAGAAAGAAATACGGACTTAAGAAAGCACGTAGAGCACCTCAATTCTCTAAGAGATAGTAAAATCTATAATAAAATACTCAGTAGTTATAATCTGCTGAGTTTTATTATGAAAAAATAATAACAAATGATATAATAAAAAAGGTGAAATATGAAAAACAAAATTAATATAATAACATACATAACTATAATACTAACAATAATTAACATTCTATTTTTAACTTATAATCAAAACTATAAATTAACATATATTAACATTATAGTTATATCTATATTGCTTTCGTTAATTATATATTTTAGTGGAATTATTATAAACAAAAAAGATAATTATAAAAAGAATATAAATATTTATCTATCACTATATATAGTAATGTTAATCATAGTAACATTATTAAGTGGAAGATTACATTTAACATTAATTAACAAAGAATATTTTAATTACTATATAAAACTATTTAATATTATTCCATTCAAGAATATAATTGAGTTTTTAAAAGGTACCGAAGAAATAACAGCAATCATATATAACTTACTAGGGAATATGTTATTATTAGTTCCATTATCTTATTTATTAATATTAAAAGATAAAAAATACGAAAACACAAAACTACAATTTAAAATAATATCATCAACATCTATCCTAATAGAAACACTACAATTACTTTTATCATGCGGAATATTTGATATAGACGATTACATTTTAAATGTATCTGGAGCACTACTATTCTTACTATTTTATAAAAAGACTAATTTAAAGAGAATAAGCAATCTATTTTTCACATCTATTAACATTAAAAAATCTATAAAATATTTTATATATATTATACTAACAATATTAACATTATATTTTAATTATTATTTAATAAATGACTATAACACTAAAACAAAAGACATAATCGAAAAAACTTATTATGTAGAAGAAACAAATAAAATAAGAAAAATAGAAACAACTAACTATAATATATATTTAATAAATGTAGAAGTAGAATATAAAAGTAAATATAAAATGAGAATGTCATTATATCAAAGTTTAAAAAAAGAATATTTAACAAAAGAAGAAATAGAAAAAGACTTTAACTTTAATAATATTAGTACAAACGATAATATGAAAATATATAAAGATGACTCTCAAAACATAACATTTGTATTATGCAAAAATAATGATATATATGTAGGAAATAAAGAATTAAATATAGATAACAATATTTGTTCAAATAAATAAAAAACATAAAAAATATTTACAATTTTCATAAAAAGTACAAAAATGAGTTTTAAAATATACTTATAAATGTTATAATTCTATAAGGTAGGAGAGTGTTATTATGGCAGCTAAAACCTTTAAAAGTTTAGATGAACAAATAGAAATCTTAAAAAGCAAAGGACTTACAATACTTGATTATGACAAAACAAAAGAGATACTTTTAAGAGAAAACTATTTCTTCATAAATGGTTATAGGTCACCATTTTATCAGACAGGATGTAAGAAGTTTATAGAAGGAACTACTTTTGACGAAATGTATGCATTATTTACATTCGATAGATACTTTAGAAATATAATATTTAAAAATATATTAATAGTTGAAAACAACTATAAATCCATATTCAGTTACGTTATGAGTAGAAAATACGGTTATAAAGAAAAAGACTATTTAAATGTTAATAATTTTGATAGAAGTAGAGAAAAGCAAAGACAAATTAATGATTTAATAAGAAAATTAAAAAGACAAATAAGAATTAACGGTTCACAGCACGAAGCAACATCTCACTATATCAATAATTATGGTTATATACCAATGTGGGTTGGAATCAAAGTATTAAGTTTTGGTATAATTAGTGAGTTTTATAGTATCCTAAAAAGAGAAGACAGAGAAGAAATAGCTTCCTATTATGGAAATATACATACCGAAGCATTAGAAGATTATTTAGTAGTAGCATCTAATTATAGAAATATATGTGCACACGAAGATATATTATATAATCATAGAATACAAAAAGAATTACCAGCAACAAAATATCACGAACTATTAGATATACCAAAAATGGATGGAGAATATATATATGGAATACATGATATATTTGGACTGATAATTATATTAAAACACCTATTAACAAAAAGCGATTTCAAGATGATGATAAATGAAATTAATTATGAGATTGAATGGTTGAGTCAAAAATTAAAAAGCATTAAAATAGATAAAATACTTTATAGAATGGGATTTCCACAAAATTATAACGATATAGTTTATATGGAATAGAAAGGACATTTATGGAAAAGAACAGATTAGCAAAAACAATATTAATAGCATTTTTATGCTTGGTTATGGGATCGGGATTAACTTACTGTATTATTAAATATTATCCTGGATTTACTAAAACAATTAATACAGTTAAAAAAGAAGTTACAGTAAATGAAAATGGTATTTCTGATGGTATAGAAGCAGTATATGATTCAGTTGTAACAATTCAAAACTATCAAGCAGGTAAATTAAAAGGATTAGGTAGTGGATTTATTTATGATAAAACAGGTTTAATTATGACTAATAATCATGTAATATCATCAGCAACTGAATTGAAAGTTATATTAAGTGATGGAACATCTATTGACGCTACAGTAATTGGAAGCGATGAATATGCAGATATAGCAGTAATTAAAATAGATGAAAAATATGTAACAAATGTAGCTACGTTAGGAAGTAGTGAAAAATCTAAATTAGGTGATACAGTATTTGCAGTTGGAACACCAATGAGTACAGAATATAGAGGAACTGTAACAAGAGGAATTATAAGTGGAAAAGATAGAATGGTTACTGTTTCATCTGAAGGCTCAAGTGACTGGATAATGAATGTTATGCAAACAGATGCAGCAATTAACCCAGGAAATAGTGGCGGACCATTATGTAATGTAAGTGGTGAAGTAATAGGAATAAACAATATGAAAATAGTTGAATCTTCAATCGAAGGAATAGGATTTGCAATACCAATTGAAGATGCGCTAACTTATGCTAATAAAATTGTTAACAATGAAGAAATTAAAAGAGCTTATTTAGGAATACAAATGACAGATATATCTTCTGTATCATCTTATTCATTAAGAAAAGAAGGAATCTCCTTAAGTAAAAATATAACTTCAGGTGTAATAGTATTATCAGTATTAGATAATACTCCTGCAAGTGAAGCTAAAATAGAAAAAGGAGACGTAATAACAAGATTAGAAAATTATAAAACAGATACAGTTGCAGAACTAAGATATTATTTATATAAATATAATCCAGGAGATAAAGTAGAATTAACATTAATAAGAGATGGAAACGAAAGAAAAGTAACTGTAACATTAGGATCAAATTAAGATGGTTTATATTAAATCATCTTTTTTCTTAAAAACCATGTAAACTACACATAAACCCTTTAAAAAAACATTAAAATTAGTTATAATTATAAAAGAAAATAGAAGAGGTATATTATGGACAGTGAAAAATATTTAAATAAAAAAGAATTACTTAAAAAATTAGATACATCCCAATCAGGACTAAAAACATCAGAAGCAGAGAAAAGAATAAATAAATATGGATTAAATGAATTACCAGAAGAAAAACAAAAAAGTTTATTTTCCATATTTTTAAGTTCATTTAATGACCCAATAATATATGTATTAATAGTAGCAGCAATTCTATCATTTGCAGTTAAAGAAACATTAGATGCATGTGCCATTTTATTTATAATATTAGTAGATGCAGTTGTTTCAACAATACAAGAATATAATGCAAACAAAAATAGCCTAGCATTAAAAAATCTAATAAAATTACATACTAAAGTTATAAGAGGAAATAAATACTATGAAATAGAATCAAAATATATAGTTCCAGGAGATATTATAGTAATTGAACCAGGTACTAAAATGTCAGCAGATGTAAGAATATTAGAATCTAAAAACCTAGTAGTCGATGAATCTATCTTAACAGGCGAAAGCATTGGAGTTGAAAAAAGTGCTAGTGAAACTAAATCAAATGTGAAACAAAAGAAAAATATTTTATATAGTGGAACATCTGTTATAACAGGTTACGGAATAGGTGTTGCTGAGTATACAGGTTTGAATACAGAACTTGGAAAAATAGCACAAAAGGTAACAACAAGTGAAGATGAAAAATCACCATTAACAATTAGAATGGAAAAGTTTTCAAAACAAATAACACTTATTATAATAATAGTTTCAATTATAATAGGTCTTGTATTAGTACTAAAAGGTAATAAATTATTTGATATTTTTATATCAGTCATAGCTCTTTCAGTTTCAGCAATGCCAGAAGGTTTACCACTTGCGATAACTATGGCTTTAACAATTGGCTCAAATAAAATGGGTAAAAAGAATGTAATAGTTAAAAAATTAAATTGTGTAGAAAGCCTAGGGAGTTGTACTGTTATAGCTAGCGATAAAACAGGAACACTAACAGTAAATGAACAAACTGCAAAAAGAATATTATTATTTGATGGAAGTGAATATGAAGTAACAGGCTCTGGATATGAAATAAATGGAGAAATAAGACCAATTAACAATAGTAAAATATCAGAAGCAAAAAGAATAGCAAAATTAGGATTTATAAATAATGAAGCTGTTTTTGAAAAAGATATAAATGGAGAATATAAAAAATTAGGAGACTCTATAGATATAGCATTTAAAGTATTGGCACAAAAATCTGGCTCTATTGTAAATGAAGATATAATAATTGATAAGATTCCATATGAATCAGAAAATAAATATTCAGCAGTATTTTATAAAGAAAAATCAGAAGTAAGATGTACTGCTAAAGGCTCAGTAGAAGTAATTATAGATTTTTGTAAAAATATTAAAAAAGAAGAAAAAGAAAAAATAATGAATCAAAATGAATATTTAGCATCTAGAGGGTATAGGGTAATTGCTTTGTGTGATGGAATTATAAAAGAAAATAGCAAATATACAGAAGAAGATATTAAAAACCTAGATTTCATAGGACTAGTAGGATTTATAGACCCAGTTAGAAAAGAAGCAAAAGAATCAGTTAGAAAATGCAAAATGGCTGGTATAAAAGTACTTATGATAACAGGGGACCACGCACTTACCGCTCTTGAAGTCGCAAAAGAATTAAGAATAGCGGACTCCCGTGAAGAAGTAGCTACAAGTGAAGAACTGGAAAACTTAATAAACAATGATGAAGATTTTGATAATTATATAAAGAATAAAACAGTATTTGCAAGAGTCACACCACTACAAAAATTAAAAATAGTAGAATCATTAAAAAGACAAGGTGAGTTTGTAGCTGTAACAGGAGATGGGGTAAATGATGCTCCAGCAATAAAAGCAGCTAATATAGGTATTGCTATGGGAAGTGGTACTGATGTAGCAAAAGAAACAGCAAAAATGATTATAATAGACGATAACTTCTCATCAATAGTAAGTGGTATAGAAGAAGGAAGAAATGCTTATGCAAACATAAGAAAAATATCATTATTCCTATTATCATGTGGTTTAGCAGAAGTATTATTCTTTGTTCTTGCAATAATATTTAACATGCCAATACCATTAGTGGCAATACAACTACTATGGCTAAATCTAGTAACAGATGGACTTCAAGATATAGCTCTATCATTTGAAAGAGAACCAGATACAATAATGAAAGAAAAACCAAGAAATCCAAAAGAAGGATTATTTGATAAATCTCTAGTAACATCATTATTAATATCAGGTTTATATATGGGAATAGTAGTATTTGGTATATGGGTATTCATGATAAAAGTATTAAATATAGATATTTTAGTAGCAAGAGGATACATTTTACTACTTATGGTATTCATGCAAAACTTCCATGTATTTAACTGTAGAAGTGAAAGAAAAAGCGTTTTTGAAAACAAACTAAAAAACAACAAAATATTAGCGTTTTCTATAATATCAACACTATTACTACAAATAACAGTTATGGAAGTAGACACATTAGCAAACTTATTACAAACAACAAGCATACCATATTTACACATGTTAATATTAATATTACTAGCATGTCCAATTATATTTGTAATGGAGTTATATAAATACTTAAAAAATAAAAATACGAACTAACAAAATATTAACAATTGTTATATAATAAAAAGGAAAGATGTGATTATATGAAGAAAAATATTTTATTATTAATAAATGGATTTGGCGTAGAACAAGTAGATTCTTATAATATATATAGTAAAGAAGTAATGCCTAATTTAGATAGATTAACTACAGAATGGTTATTCTCATCTTTACAATCAAAAGAATTAGATTATAAAGAAGGATATAGAAAGTTTAGTATTGGAATAAATGAAGCATTAACATATAACATAATAGAGCAAGAAGTATTAAGCGAAAACTATGCAAATAACGTGCTTTATAAAAGTATTCTAGATGAAATATCTAATAGCAAAAAAACATTACATATCTTCTGTTTCTTTGAAAATGAGAAAACGATAAATCAATTACTAGCATTTCTAAAGAAAGCAGATTCTCTTGGAATAAAAGTGTTAGTGCATTTAATATTATGTCAAAAGAGCTTAAGAAGTTATAAAGAAATGGATAAAACTCTAGTAAGATTAAATTATGAGTTTAATAATATAAAAATAGGGCTAGTAACAGGATTAAATAATCTAAGCGATGCTACAGGAATAAGAGATATAGAAAAAGCATTAATTGGAAACTTCGTAGAAAAATGGAAAGATTTATCTAAAAAAATTGGTGTACTAAGTGATACCAAATCATTACCAGTAAACGCAAGAACATTCTCTATGTCAGAAAATGTAACTATATCTAATGACGATAAAATAATATTCTTTAATTATTTTCAAGCAGATGTTAGACATCTAATAAATATTATTTCATCTCAGCAATCAAACCCAAATCTAAATCCAAACACAATCAAATATTATTCATTATTTCCAGTAGTAACAGAAGTAAGCGTACCATTTATGTATAACTATGCTGTATCATCAACTTACTTACTAGATTCAATGAACAAAATAAACGCAAAAACAATAGTATTTGACAAAAAAGAAAATACAGGTTATATTAACTATTATCTAACTGGATTAAGAAGCAAAATAGATAATAACTTACAATACTACTTCACAGATGATAATATTTTATATGACGCTAGTAGATTAATACCATATCTAGCATCATTAGAAAATGAACTAATAATATTAAACTATGAAATAGATTCATGTAAAACAATAGAAGAAATACAAAATAAACTAACATCCATTGACACAATGATAGGACTTATAGAAAAGATGGTATTGGAAAATAACTATGCACTATTCATAACATCTTTTTATGGAATAGAAAAAGAAATGATGAATAACAAATTAGAATTACAAAAAGTAAACTTTACTAGTAAAGTACCATTATTACTAGTAGATAAATCATATTCAGTATCTAACTATCATTTAAATAACGGAACACTATATGATTTATCAAATACTATTATAAATAATATAAATCCAGCATATAAAACAAGAAGTTTAATTAAGAAAAAAAGTAGTTTACTATCAATATTCTTTAAGAAAAAGAAAAAGGAGGAAAAATGAAAACAACATTTAAAAGAATCGGGGCATACATAATAGATATGTTCATTATATTAACAATCGTAACATTATTTTCTAAAATAGAAATATTAAATCCAAGTAAAGAAGAATATAATGAAATAATGACAGAATATAAAGAAGTATATAATGACTACATGGCAGGAATAACAGAAGGAAATACTAATATGCAAGAGAATATAACTAAACTAAATGATTTAAGTTATAAAGTGTCTAAATATTCAGTTCCAACTACAATAATTAATATATTTGTAAGCATCGTATATTTCGTATTATTTGCATATCTAAATAAAGGGCAAACTATAGGTAAGAAGATACTAGGTATTAAAGTAGTAGATAATAAAACAGGGAAAAATCCATCATTTATAAAAGTACTATTAAGAGGAATTATATTATATGGATATGTTACATCTATCGTTTCAACATTAATTCTAGCACTAGCATCAAAATCAACATATTTAAGTAGTTATACTTACTTATCATTTGTAGAAACAACATTATTATTACTATCATTTGCATTTATACTATTTAGAGAAGATACAAGAGGTTTACATGATTTAATAGTGGGTACAAAAGTAGTTAATGCTAAAACAATAGCTGAGGAAATAAAGGAGATAAAATGAAAATAGGTATAGCAAATGACCATCATGGAGTAGATCTTAAAAAAAGAATTATCTCATATTTAGAAAAAAATAATATAAGTTATATAAATTATGGATGTGATGAAAAAGACAATATAGATTATATAGACTATGCAGTTAAGTTATGCACAGGAATTAACAATAAAGAATGTGACCTTGGAATACTAATATGTGGAACAGGTATTGGAATGAGTATAGTTGCTAATAAGATACCAGGAATAATATGCGGAAAAGTAAACACAAAAGAAGAAGCAAGATTAATTAAAGAACACAATATGGCAAATGTAATGTCACTTTCTGAATATACAGAAGATTTAGAAAATATACTACATAATTTTATTTACACAGAATATTCAAAAGAAGAAAGACATATTAGAAGAAATAAAAAAATAAAAGAATTGGAGAAAAAATATGAATAAAACATTATTAAATATCGCAGGAATTATATCATTAATATTTGGTATAATTTGTACGATAACAATAATCGGAGCAATAGTTGGTATTCCAATGATAATCGGAGGAAACAAACTAAGAGAACTATCAAATATGGATGATAGCGAAATATATAAAAATAAAGACACATTAATTATATGGATGGTAGTATTCTTATTTATCAATCAAATAAGCGCAGTATTAATACTAATATATTATATAATGTTAGAAACATCTATGACTAGTAATAATACAAAAGAAAATACTATGGATAAATATGATGAATTAGAAAAACTAAATAATTTATATAAAGAAAAAGTATTAACAAAAGAAGAATTTGAAAAAGAAAAAGAAAGAATATTAAATAGTTAATGAGCATATAATATACTATGAAAAAGAAAATCATAGTATTTTTTATTATGTTATTTTTATTGTTACTTTCATATATTAATAAAGATATAACCAAAGAAATAATAGAAACAAAATCAGAAAATGTTGAAACATCAAACATTGAAAAAGAAGATAACATTAAAAAAGTATCAATAAATTATAATAATAAAAATGAAACATTAGAATTAGAAGAATATGTAACAGGAGTATTAGCTTGTGAAATGCCAGCATCTTTTGATATAGAAGCATTAAAAGCCTTATCTGTATCAGCAAGAACATACGCAGTATATAAGATGTATAAAAACAAAGATTATGTATTAAAAACAACTACAAAAGACCAATGCTACATTGATAAAGAAACTATGAAAAATAAATGGAAAAATAATTATGATAAATATTATAATAAAATATTAAAGGCCACTAATGAAACAAATAATCAAATCTTAACATATAATGATGAGCCAATAGTAGCATTTTACTTTTCTATTTCAAATGGAAAAACAGAAAACGTAGAAAATGTTTTTAGTCAAAAATTAGATTATTTAGTAAGTGTAGATTCTTCATATGATAAAAAATATAACTATAAAGAATCTACTATCACTATAGATTTAAAAGACTTTTATAACAAACTAAATATATCAAAAATAGAAAACATAGATATAGAAAAAACATCTTCAGGAAGAGTAAACTATATAAAAATAAATAATACTAAATATAAAGGAACTACATTTAGAACAATGTTTAATCTAAAATCTACTGATTTTAAAATTAAAATAAATAATGATAAGGTTAATATTACAACAAAAGGATATGGTCATGGAGTAGGATTAAGTGAATATGGGGCTAACGCCATGGCTTTAGAAGGCTTTAAATATGATGAAATATTATCACATTATTATAAAAATACAAAATTAGTGAATAATTATTAAAAAAGTGTTAAATCTATAACTAGGAGAGTGAAAGATGAATAGTTATAGAAAATATTTAGTACCATCTATATATGTATTTGCAGTATTTGCTTTAGTAATAAGTGTAATAATGGTTTTATCAGGTATTAACAAATACATAAATGAAGAAACAAATTATAAATACACACTAGATAATGTATTTGACAAAGAAACAATACCTGTTAACGGAGTAAAACAAAATACTAATGAAATAGTAAGACCATATATATCAGATACAGTTACAATAGGAAAATACTTCTATGATAAAGATTCAGAAGCATCAAAACAACAATCTTCAATTATAGAATATAATGGTTCATATATTCAAAATACCGGAACAGATTATGTAAACGCGGATGACTTTGATATAGTATCTATATCAGACGGTGAAATTGTATCTATAGAAGACAGTGAAATATATGGAAAAGTAATTACTATAAAACATAATGACAATTTTATATCTGTTTATAGTAATGTATCCGATGTACTAGTAAATGTAGGATATAAAGTTACAAAAGGAGAAATAATTGCTAGTACAACAAAATCAAAATTAGATAAAGAAAAATCATTATTACACTTTGAAGTATATTATAAAAATAAAGCAGTAAATCCTGAAACACTATATACCTTATCAATAGAAGATTTTAAATAGTCTTCTTTTTGTTTGCCATATTTTAATTTGTAATTTATTTCTTATTGTGGTATATTAATATTGTTATTTATACGAAGGTGTGATTATGATAAAATTTATATTAGTTGATGATAACGAAAGACATTCGAAGTTAGTAAAGAAAGTTATAATCTCATATATGATGAAAAACAAATTAGATTTTACCATAGATATATTTAATGATGATAACAAACCATTAAGAGATTATATTAAAAATAGAAAATACGATTCAATATATATTTTAGATATAGAATTACCCTCTGGTGATGGTATAGAAGTAGCAAGATATATAAGAAATGTAATTAACGATTGGAGAAGTCCTATAATATTTTATACATCACATGATAATCTTTTATATGATATGTATATTGAAAAGATGCAAATATTAGATTTCATATCAAAAGCAGTAGATATTGAGCCACCACTTATAGAAGATTTAGATTTAAGTTTCAATATGTTAAATCTGTCAGATGCGTTAAGATTTGTATATTGTAGTACAGAACACACAATAGCATTTAATGATATTAATTATATTCAAAGAAATGATAGAAACACTTTAATATTTAGTAAGAAAAATAAACATGAATGTAACATGTCGATTAAAGCTTTAAAAGCACAATTACCAAAAGACTTTATGATTACAAATAAAGGAATAATAGTTAACATGAGAAATATAGAAAGTCTAGATTGGAAGACATGCAAAGTAAAGTTTAAAAATGGCACAAGTGCCTATGTGTTATCTAAGAAACATAAGAAGGAGATAGACAAATATTATGAAAAGTGACGTAATGATGTTGTTATCTTCTAGTATATCCGCATATTTATATGTTCTATGCTATTCAAGAATATCAAATCAAAAATTAAAATATAATATTAAAAACATTTTATTAATACTACTTCAAGGACTAATATTTATAATTAATACATATTATTTAAGCAATATAGGTATGCTAAACAATATCATAATAAATGTTATAACTTTGACACTAACATATTATTGGATTTATAATGATAACTTATCAGAAACATTCATAAGAGGCATTATGATGTATATTATAATGGTACTTTATGAATTATTATTTTCATTATTCTTAACTTTATTAAACGTGTTTAGTGTAAATACCTTTAATAGTTCTATGTTAATGAAAACAATATTTTCACTTTTGATTTTAGTTAGTACTTATTTAACGTTAAGTATTAAAACAGTAAATAAAATATGTGACAAAATAGCGACTAAATCAAATGATAAAGTTACAAAGACACTACTAATAATTGGAATATTATTTTTAGTATTTATAGATATAAAGTATGCTAGTAGTATGAAAAATTATAATTATTTTACAAATATATTTTTAACTATATGCTTCATAATAGTAGCTAGTATATGTGTTTATACAAACTATAAATCAATGAAAGAAATGGACAAGATTGATGCACTACTAGAGTTCATGGCTAAATATGAAAAAGCGATAGATAAAGATAGAATTAACAGACATGAAATGTTAAATAATTTATTACTACTAAGAAGTTTTAAAAATAGAAACTCAAAAGAATTTGAAGAAACAATAAATGATTTAATAGAGACTTATAATAATAAGAATATAAAACCAATAAAGAATATATTCACTCTTCCTCAAGGTTTAAAAGGTATAATATATTATAAAATGAAAGACGCAGAAATGGATAATATTAACTTTAATGTTAAAATATCTCCGAAAGTAGCTTCAGTCATTAAGAAAATTAATAATAAAGATTATACTAAGTTATGTAAAATAATAGGTATAACATTAGATAACGCAAACGAAGCAGCTAAAGTTAGTAAAAAGAAATTAGTTTTAGTTGAAGCATATGAAATAGATAAAGAAGTACATATAGTAATATCTAATACTTGTAAAAATAAAGTTGATATAGAAAACATGGATAAGAAAAACTATTCTTCAAAAGGTAAAAAGAGAGGATTAGGGTTGTATATCGCAAACAATTTATTAAAAGAAAGTAATAATATATCAATGACAAGAAGTTTCCAAAACTATATTTTCACTACAGAAATAATAGCAAAATAAAAAAATCACTTGATTTAAGTGATTTTTTTAAAAGAATAATTATAATAAATTTTCTGGCATTTCTGGTTCATCAAATATTATACCCCAACATCCAAATGTAGCAGTTTTAGCAATGAAAGCTCCAATAGCAGCTAATAGTTCAAACATGTTATATCCTCCTTTCTCTATAATTTTTATAGTTATTATATTTAACTCCAAACAACTTATATGTAACAGGGTTTATGACTATAGCGTCAAGTACCAACGAATAAAATAGTAAAGAAGTCACATAAGCATTTTGGAGTAGAAATATCACAATTATATAGATAAGTGATGAGATAATACTCACTATTTTAAATATAATTCTTTTCTTTTTATTAATAAGAGGTCTTTTTTCAGTATCAGCAGGAGCATATAAACAAATATTAACAAATGATATTAAAGAAATTATATAAATAATATTAATGTTGAAATTATAATTTTTAATCAAATAAGGAACTAACGTAAATATAATTATTGATGAAATCCAACACTGATAACTCTTTTTAGTATGAACTCCGAAACTAGTAAGTCTAAGTATACTAAACATTAAGAGAAATAATAAACATTCTTTGAAAGTATTAATTATAAGATTAATTCCTAAGATAACTATTATTTTAGTAATAGTTAAGTATAAAGAAGATAATCCATATTTAATTTCAAGAAGTTTTGTGTTGTCATAAGAAGTATTATTTTTAATTTTCATCATTGCTTGATTAATAATTAAATCTCTCATACCCACCTCGTGATTTGAGTATATAATAAATAAAAGGTAATTTGTTAAAAATGTCGTTAAGTGTCGATTTTCATGTATTAAAGGAATGATTTAAAACTAGCAATAAAAAAATTAAAATAAAAGCGTTTATGCAAAAAAATAATACTTTAAGACAAATAGTAAAAAATATGTCGAAACTTTGGGTATACTTTTAATTGCAACAGGCACAATAATAATTTATCATTAAATTATAGAAGGAAGGAGTGAATAATATTATGTGTAGAGGTAAAGTAAAGTGGTTTAATAATGAGAAAGGGTATGGATTTATAGAAAATCAAGTTGATCCAACAAAAGATATATTTGTTCATTATAGTGCTATATTAGGTGAGGGATACAAAACATTAGATGAAGGTGCGATAGTAGATTTTACATTAATAGAGACACCAAATGGAAATCAAGCAATCAATGTTATCAAAACACAAACTACAACTGTATAACACATATGAAAATTATGTGTTATTTTCATATATTAATAGAAAAACAATAAATAATATGATATAGTATAACTAGGAGGATAAATATGAAATATAATATTAGAGGAAAGAAAATTGAGGTTACTGACGCTATTAGAGATTATATGGCAAGTAAAATTGAAAGACTAGAAAAATATTTAGACGACAATGATGAAGTAGAAGCAAAAGCAGTTGTTTCTACAAAAGGAAAGGAACAAAAAGTAGAAGTAACTATATGGAGTGGTAAATACAATATAAGAGCTGAAGAATCATCAGAAGACCTATATGCCGCTATGGATTTAGTTATAGATAAATTAGAAAGACAATTTAAAAAATATAAAGATAAAATTAATGATAAAAGAAGAAAAGAAACTATTAAAGAAATAGATACAGAAGATATAAAAGATTTAGAAGAAAAAGAAGTTATTGTTAGAAGAAAAGAAGTATATCTAAAACCAATAGATGAAGAAGAGGCAATAACTCAAATGGAATTACTTGACCATACATTCTTTGTATATAAAGACAGTAATACAAATAAAATTAATGTTGTATATAAGAGAAATGATGGAGATTATGGAGTAATCGAAGCAAATTAACAAACAAGACTTGAAAAAGTCTTTTTCTTTTGTATAATAAAGACTTAAGGAGCCATATGAAAAAGTATACTAAAGAAAATATTATTGTATTAGATAATGAGTATTATCATAATATATCACTAAATGAGCCACTATGTTTATATGGTGAATATATATTAAAAGAACTATTAGACAAACTATTAACAAGTGAATATTATAGTAAAATTATAAAAACAATAAAACAAGAAAAAGATAGCAAAATACTATTTATGGTAAATAAAAATAATAATTTATATATAGTAAGTTCAATAAGTTTAAGAAATATAATAAGATATTATGAAAAAACTAACGATTTATTAACAAGAATAAAATTAAATTATATGAAAACTCTAATGGATTATAAAAGATTACTAAATATAAACAAATTATTAACATATAAAATAGATAATAAGATAATAACAATAAGTATAAAAGAAATAATAGAATTAATACTTACTTGGAACATAGATTCAATAAAAGATAAAAATATCAAAATAGAAGAACTTCTATATATAATAAAAGATTATATTAAAGAAAACTCATTATTTTTAAAATATTATTTTAGTGATAATATTATTAATTCTTGTAATGAAAAATTATCATATTTTAAAAACGATTATGAATCAATAAATACATATGTAAACACTAATGACAATTTTATAGACCAATATGAAATAGATAAAGAATTAGAAGAATACATTTTATCTAAAGTACCAAACGAATATAATAAACTTCAAAAAAGTATATACGTATATTATAAACTATGTACAATTTTATCTTATGATGATGACTTTTATTTGACAAAAAATAATTATTTAGGTTTGACAGATTCTTGTAATATAAAAAATATAAATGAAATTACACTTATAAATAATAAAGTAAAATGTTACGAGTTTACAAGAATATATGCAAAGTTATTAAAGAAATTAGGTATAAACTATAAAATAGAATCCTTAAGTAGTGATTATGGTGTGTCACATGAATATTTAACTTATAGGGTAGGAAAATATTTAATAAAAGCAGATTCAACAAAAAGTATAATCTTTGGCGATATAGCAAACATCAAAACAGGTGGCTTACCAGAAGGACTAGAGTGTACAAATAAAAATATTAAAACTAATTTAGAGTTCGAAAAACAAAAAATCGAAATATATAAAAAGGTAAGAAATGAATATAAAAAAGAAAATGAAAAAGAAAGTAAACCTACAATAGTCTTTTTCAAAAGTTTAACAGGAATTAACAATGAATTAAAAGAAAAAATATTATATTTTGCTCAAAAGACAAATGAAATTAACCTTGAAGGAATTGATTTAATAAACAAATTATTAACACTTGAAAATTACATATTCACAGAAAGAGAAAAAGAATATAATATTAACTTATGTGTTATTAAAGAAAATTTAGATAATAAATGTAGAACAAGAATAATATTAACAATAAATAATGAAGATTATTATGGTGAAAATAATATATATTATATAGCAGATGAATCATTTAAAGAAATAACTAAAGAAGAACTTGAGAAAAGATTTAATAGTGGAAAATATGAATATAAAAAGAATAGTACGTTCAAAGTGCCAGGATTAAATATACATAGTGATAGTATAAAGTTGCGAAAAATGTGAAATTAACGATATTTCTTTAAATAAGAATATTTATTTGATATAATAACTAGTATGGAGATGATAATATGAGTATATTTAAAAACTTATTTGATTATGAAACAAAAGAATTAAAGAAAATAAATAAATTAGTTGATGAAATAGAAGCACTTGATGATGAAATGACTAACATGAAAGATATTGAATTACAAGCTAAAACAGCTGAGTTTAAAACTAG
Organism: uncultured Bacilli bacterium; assembly: GCA_934085595.1. Classification (GTDB taxonomy): domain Bacteria; phylum Bacillota_I; class Bacilli_A; order RF39; family UBA660; genus CAG-1000. The sequence goes on along the minus strand of CAKOHK010000004.1, from coordinate 2,415 downwards.
ATTAAAAAATGGCGAAACACTTGATGATATATTAGTTGAAGCATTTGCAGTAGCAAGAGAAGCTTGTAAAAGAACAATTAAAGAAAAACCATTTAGAGTACAGTTAATTGGTGGTATAGCAATTCATAGAGGAAACATAGCTGAAATGAAGACAGGTGAAGGAAAGACATTAACAACAGTTTTACCTGCTTATTTAAATGCACTAGAAGAAAAAGGTGTACATGTTATTACTACAAATGAATATCTATCTAGTCGTAATGCTAACTGGATGAAACCAGTATATGATTATCTAGGAGTAAGTGTTGGAATTAATTTAAGAGAACAAACACCAAAAGAAAAACAAGAAGCATATGCAGCAGATATAACATATACAACAAACAATGAACTTGGATTTGACTACTTAAGAGATAATATGGTAGTAAGAAAAGAAAGAAGAGTTCAAAGAGGATTAAACTTCGCAATTATAGATGAAGTAGATTCAATACTAATAGATGAAGCAAGAACACCATTAATAATAAGTGGAGGTTCAGCTAAAAGTACAAATGTTTATAAAGAAGCAGATAAAGTAGCTAAATCACTTAAAATAGAAGATTATGTAGTAGATGAAAAAACTAAGAAGGTAACATTAACAGAAGATGGTGTTAAAAAGTGTGAAAAATTATTAAATCTTAACAATCTATATGATATAGAAAATAGTGTAATGGTACATAACTTAGATAAGGCACTATCAGCCAACTATGGATTTAAAAGAGATGTTGATTATGTTGTTGAAAATGGAAAAGTAATAATAGTAGATACATTCACAGGAAGACTTATGCATGGTAGACAATTTAGTGAAGGATTACATCAAGCACTAGAAGCAAAAGAAAATGTACAAATAAATGAAGAAACAAAAACACTTGCTACCATAACATTCCAAAATCTATTTAGAATGTATAATAAACTATCAGGTATGACAGGAACTGCTAAAACCGAGGAAGAAGAGTTTAGAGATATATATAACACATCAGTAGTATGCATTCCAACAAATAAACCAGTAATTAGAGATGATCAGGTAGATTTAATATATAGTAGTTTAGATGGTAAGTTTAGCGCAGTAGTAAAAACAGTAAAAGAATTATATAAAGAAAAAAGACCAGTTTTAATTGGTGCAGCATCTGTAGAAACTAGTGAAAGATTAGATGAATTACTTAATAAAGCTAAAATACCACATGAATTATTAAATGCTAAAAATCATGAAAGAGAAGCAGAAATAATAGCACATGCCGGTGAAAAAGGAGCTGTTACAATAGCAACAAATATGGCAGGCCGTGGAACTGATATTAAACTAGGAGAAGGAGTAAGAGAACTAGGTGGTCTATTTGTAATAGGAACAGAAAGACATGATTCAAGAAGAATTGATAACCAATTAAGAGGTAGAGCAGGACGTCAAGGAGACCCAGGTACATCAAGATTCTTTGTATCTATGGAAGATGATTTAATGATTAAATTTGGATCAGAAAAAATGAAATCAGTTATGGAAACACTTGGTATAAAAGGTGATCAAGCTATATCAAATAAAATGATTTCAAATAACATAGAAGCAGCTCAAAAGAAAGTAGAAGGATTTAACTTTGATAGAAGAAAAGGATTATTAGATTATGACAATGTAATTTCAAAACAAAGAGAAATCATATATGAAAGAAGAAACGAAATATTAGATCAAGATAATATAAAAGATAGAGTATTAGAAACATTCAAAGAATATGTTACTAATGTAGTTATGTCACATATAGAAGGAAATAATAACTTAAATGAAAATGATTTAAATAACATAATAGAGCATTTTAACTCTCACATTTTACATAATAAAAAGTTATTATTGAGTGATTTAACTAACTTAAGTACAGAAGAAGTAATAGATTTTATTTATGATATTGTAATTAATGATTATGAGAAAAAGCTAGAAGATGTACCAGAAGATATAGTAGATGATTTTGAAAAATCTATATCATTAAGAGTAATAGACAAGAATTGGATGGATCAATTAGACGCTATGGAAAACTTAAAAGAAGGTGTTGGATTAAGAGGCTATGCACAAAGTAATCCACTTCAAGTATATGCTTTAGAAGGATTCCAATTATTTGATAATATGATGGCTACAATAAGTAGTGAAATATCAACATATTTATTAAATGCTGTAGTTAGACAAAATATTGAAAGAGAAGAAGTAAAAAACATGAAAACTAATGACGGAAAAGAAGGAGAAAAAAGAACACCTAAAAAAGCAAGTGAAAAAATAGGAAGAAATGATCCTTGTCCATGTGGAAGTGGTAAGAAGTACAAACAGTGCTGTGGTAAATAGCCCATAAAATAAGGGATTGTGAGATTTAATAGGACTAAAAAAAGGTTGAAAAAACCTCAAATGTTTGTAAT
>CAKOHK010000003.1 GCA_934085595.1 uncultured Bacilli bacterium | reverse complement strand
AAGTTAAACAATATCCTGCATTATTTGTATATCCAGTTTTAAGTCCATCAATTCCCGGATAAAACTTAACAAGTTTATTAGTATTAACAAGCCAGTGTTCTTTACCAGATACAGTAACATAATCTTCATAAATACTAGTATATTTTAAAATATCTTCATGTTTTAAAAGTTCCCTTGCTATTAAAAATAAATCATACGCTGTTGTATAATGATCTTTTTCATCAAGACCATGAGGATTTACAAAATTAGTATTTTCGCATCCAAGTTCCTTAGCTCTCTTATTCATCATAGAAACAAAATTATCAAGTGTACCACCAATATACTCACCAATCGCAACAGCTGCATCATTAGCACTTGCCACAGATATACCCTTAATAAGTACATCAACTTTAACTTTACTACCTGCTTCAGCATATATTTGTGTTCCACCCATACCACTAGCATTGCTAGAAATAGTAACTTCATCATCAAGTTTAATCTTACCACTATCAAGAGCCTCCATCGTAAGAAGTAAAGTCATTATTTTAGTCATACTCGCAGGACTTCTTTTTTCATTTATATTTTTTTCATATAAGATTTTACCACTACTCTCTTCTGCAAGTATTGCACTCTTAGCATTAGGAGTAATATCGCTAGCAAAAATGCCCATGCACATAAACAAAAAAGAAAAAACAATCAACAAAACCTTTTTCAAACCAATCACCTAATTAATAATATGTAAACAAAAAGAAAATATCATTTATTTTCTCTTATATGCATAAAGAACACTAGGTCTATGTCCACCACCAGTCCTCATCTTATTTGTTTTAACAACCTTATCAGCAATAATTCTTCTAAATGCAGGATCAAGAAGTTTTTTACCTAAAATAACTTCATAAACTTGTTGAAGTTCACCTAAAGTAAAATACTCTCCCATCATATTAAATACAATATCAGTATATTCTATCTTATTCTTAAGTCTAAAAATCCCATCTAATATAACATTAGCATGATCAAAAGCAATATAATTATTTTCAAGTATTATAAACTTATATCTATTAGTAGTATTATCAGTAACTACATATTTAGCTTTAAACTTAATTTCATCCACACCATTATCTAAAAACACATCTATAATATCATCTTTCATAAGTATTCTAATATTAAACCAACTAGTATTATCATTAAGCTTACCATTGAGTTTATTTTTATCAGTAAGCGCTATATAAGAAGTACTAACAACTCTCATTCTAGGATCTCTATTTACCCCACCATATGTATATAATTGTTCTAAATATATATTATCTAAATTAGTTTCTTTTTTTAATATTCTAAAAGGAGCATCTTCAATATCTTCATCTATATTAACAAAACCTCCAGGTAAACACCACATATCTTTAAAAGGATAGTTTTTTCTTTTAACAAGTAATACACTAAACATCTTTTCACTTAGTTTTCTATAATTATCACTTTTCTCACTAGAAACACTAAGTACTAATATATCTGTAGTTAATGACATTTTTTCATATTTATTAGAATCATATGACTTAAGAAAATCTTCTTCACTTTTATATTCCATTACTTCCTCCATATTCTAATTACTAAACTTTTCATTAATTTTCTTAGTATAATCGTAATCATTATATCTTAAAAGTTTAATATTTTTATTTATTCTAAACTCAATATTACATCCCTTATTATATGTTACATTAACCCCATCTACACTTAATATTACATCATTATTTGGAACAATTTTTATAGTTTTATCACCAGGCACTACTATAGAATTAATAAGACTTCTATAACATTTATTATTTATTGGAGCAATAGGTGTTAAAATCATAGCTTTAACTCCATCATATAATATACTTCCACCTAAACTTAAATTGTATGCTGTTGAACCAAATGATGAACAAACAAGAAATCCATCTCCTATAAACTTTTCAAGGTTTACATTATCCACAAACACATCACATCTAAATGTTTGTAAATCTCTTTCTCTAATTACTGTTTCATTAAGACTATAATATGTTTTTACTTTTTCATCATAATATACTTTAGTTTCAACTATAGAAGTATCAACTACTTTAAAATTAAAACTCTTTAAATCTCTAACAAACTCATCTAATTTATCAGCATTTATATCATTTGAAAAACCAAGCGTACCAGTATTAACACCAACATAATAAACATCACTATTATATTCACATGAACTAACAAGTCTTAAAAATCCACCATCTCCACCAATAGCTATCGCAAGATCATAATTATTGTCATCTATAATAAATCCATTATCTAAAAGTAACTTTTTAAGTTCATTATAAACTAAAGTACTCTTATCATTATAATTATAATATAGTTTAATTCTAGAAATCTTATTCATTACTTCCCCCTAATACTTCTAATAGTTTATTTACTATCTTATCTATAACTACATCTTTATTTTCACGCCTACTACTAAGTGCTACTGAAACTTTATCACAATAATATTTATCATTATCTCTATCATATATAGAAAAAAATACTTCATTATCTTTTCCAAATCTATTATTTTCATCAGCCCTATTTAATTTACCACTAACTCCAATACCATAATTAGAATTAGTATATTCACAAATACTTTTACTCATTTCTTTAACAGTTTCAAAACTATAAACACTATATTTATCTATAACTTCACTACTAACCCCCATCTTAATTTTATAAAAGTTAGAATATGTAACAGCTCCAAAACTAAATACTTCACTTGCCCCTTCTATATTAGTAATCGCATTAGCTATGCCTCCACCTGTACAAGATTCCATAGTGCTTATTGTTTTATTTCTTTTAGTTAATATTTCAATTACTTCCTTCATTATTACTCCTTTTCTATAACTATAATACATGTACTATCAGGTAATTTTACTACATTCATATTTTCATCATAAATACTTATTTTATCAAGTAAATGCTCTTCATACCCATCTTGTAAAAAACTTTTAGCCTCTATTATTTTAACATTAAATAAACATTTTTTAATAAAATTAACATACTCTTTTACACTAAAATATCCAAATTGTTCTTTAACTTCATTAGGATAAGAATCACTACCCCAAGTATAAGTATATAAAAACTCCATCGCATCATTTACTTTCATCATAACTTTATCATCACTTATCTTTAAAAATGTAACTTTTCTTCCCTTAAAATCATTACAATAATTAATAAGAATATTTATATCTTCTGGATTATTAAATTTAATAATTCTCTTTTCATCACTATTTTCACTCATAACCCCATCTCTAATTATAATTCTTCCGCCCTTATTAAGTACATCATAACTACTTTCTAAAGTCTTCTTAATAATATTATAATTAAACTTCTTCCCCTCATAAGTACACAAAGAAAACAATTCATGAATTATTGAAGAAAATATAATCGTATCACATTCACTAATGTATTCTTTAAGATTAAGCGCATCCCCTTTTATAATATTCCATTTTCTATTTTCTTTAAGTTTCTTAGAACTAAGTTTCTCTATAACACTCTGTGAAATATCAATACCATATATATCAAAATCACTAAAACTATCTTCAAGAAGATTAAGAAGTGCCCCACCACCAGGTCCAACATCTAATATTTTCTTTCCCTTAACATAATCTAAAATAATACTCTTTTGCTTAAGTGAACTATTCATTCTATTCAAATAATTAATTTCATTATAAAATCTATCATACTCATCTTTTCTAAATCCAAATAAATCATAAAGCATATATACAGACTTCTTATATTGATTATCAGCTTCATATGCACATCTAACATAATCTATAAGTTTACGTGCCTGAATAGAAAACTTAAAATTAAAAATCAAAACATCTTTTTCATATTTAATATTAAACTTAATATGATTATTCTCTTTTATACTATTATTAATAATATCAAAATAATCCATATCATTTAAATACTTCTCTATAATTCTCTTCTTATATATATTTACTTCTATATGATTATTATAATCAAGATATAACCCTCTCATCATCTTTTCAAAAGTAACATGTTTTACATTATTTCTTAAATTAACACTTATATATAAAAGTATTTTAATTTTTAAAGATAAATTAAAATCTTTCAAAGCTCCATCATAATACCATAATTCTTCTTTTTCAAATAATTTATTAATATATTTCAAAACTTCATTTGGTAACTTATTAATATATTCTTTTTCTTCTAAAGAAATACCGCATTCAAGCATATTAATTCTATCTACTATTTTTACTTCTTCATTAATGTCCCCATCTATTATTCTATCAATAGTACTATTAACTTTATCTTTAATTTTATTATATAAATCTATATTAACTCCACCTATAACACACTTATTAAGTATATATAAAACATTTCTTAAAGTTTCTTTATCTATATATTTATCACATATCAAATCATATAAAGGCTTATTCTTATCTAAATTAACTTCACCTTTAATATATTGTCCTACTAAACCATGAGTATATATAAGAGTATAAACTACTTTATCACTATATTCTTCATTATATATAGAAGCACTACCTATATTATGACAAAACAAATCATAATTTTTCTTTTTCCACAAAACTCTATCATCATTAGATCCACATTTACTAGTATCCATATACTTTAAAGTTTCACTAACATAATAATATTCTAAATCACTAACATCACATGAATTAAGTATACAAAAACACCTATATACATAATCAAATACACTATGTTTATTTATATCTTTAAGTCTATTTACATTATTAATATTATATTTAAGACTCTTAGTATTATATAAATAAGAAATCCACTTCAAACTAACATCTTTCTCTTTCATACTTTTAAGAGGACTAATTAAATATAAATTATTATCACAAATATATTTATATACTCTATCATCTATAAAATCTTTAATTAAATCATAATTAGTAATATTCTTTCTTATATAACTAGAAGATATATCTATATTCTCTATATTAACAGAAATATAATTATTATCTTTACCAAGTTTATCTAAATAATACTTTACATCTATATTATCTCTATCAATAACAATAAGTCCATATGAAAGTAATTTCTTATATTCCATCCATTTATCAAAAGAAACAATACTATCAGCACCAATAATTAAATATAACTCATCATTCATATATTTCTTCTCAAGCTTTTCCATTACCATATAAGTATATTTTAAATTATTATTTTCTCTATCAATAATAACTTTATCATTTTCTAAATTACTAAGCATATTAATTCTATCTTCTAAAGAAGCAACAATTTTCTTATTCCAATAATTCATAGTTGGAACAACAATAATTTTATCTAAGTAATTATTAGATAAATAATTTATTATTTTAATGTGTCCATTATGTACTGGATCAAAACTTCCAACATATACTCCTACTTTCATATAAACCTCCTAACATAATATAATTATAACACTAGTTTAACAACATCACTATCAAATGTAACACTCTCACATTCATATATACTTTCATATATATCAGTAGTTACACTATTTATTCTAGCATGCTCTACACTATAACCAAGCATACTACTAAGTACATTATTTAAATCATATATTTCTTTACTAAATGTAATACTTTTCTTAGTTCCATTAACTATAATATCCATTTTACCATTAATAACAGCTATAGTTTCTCTCATATCTTCAAAATACCCACGAGTAACATTCATATAACTTATATTAACATTTCTCACATCAGGATTTTTTAAAATAACATATGATTTTAATAGATTTTCAAACTCTAAAATACTAATTTTATTTTTCATAATTACCTTTCTTATAACTAGGAATATTAAACTTATGCAAATTATTATTATGTAGTTTTTCTATTTTAGTTTTAATATTCTCATCTATCTTTTCATTATTTAAATATTTTTCTATATCACTATATTTAACACCAAGTTTATCTTCATCACTATATCCACTTATCCCATCACTAGGTGTTTTATATAATACTTTTCTAGGTACATCTAAGTATTCTCCTACACTTATAACTTCACTAACACTAAGGTCACTAAGTAAAGATATATCATGAACACTATCCCCACCTTTAGTAAAATATCCAGTATATAATTCACACTTATTACTCGTACCACAAACTAAATATGTACCTTTCTTAATACTACTATATAATGCAGCTAAATAATAAAGCATACTCATTCTAAGTCTAGGTTTTAAATTAATATCACTATTCTTAACATCACTATCACTATAATTAATAGAAATGCTTTTCTTAAACTCATCAAATACATCAGTAAGTGGTGCATTAATAAGTTCAAATCCATAATAATCACTAATTAATTTAGCATCTTCCATATCACTATTATTAGAATGACATGGCATAGTTACTCCAATTACATTATCTTTTCCAATCGCACGTACCATAAGCCCAGCACATACCGCAGAATCTTTTCCTCCACTAATTCCAATAACACATCCCTTAATATTATTAGTTTTAAAATAATTTCTTACAAACTCTACAATTTCATTAGTTACTTTTTCAGCATCAAACATATTATATTCCCTCCATATATTTCTTAGCCTTACATAAAGTAAGTTTACTACTAGCTCCAGCTATATATCCCATTTCTTCTAGTTCAAGTATCTCTTCATATGTAAAAGACATATATTTAATCATCTCACTAGAATCAAAATGTTGCTCTCCTACTTTCTTTGAATCAAACGCTATAAGTGAATAAATTAAAGCACTACTGCATCCTTCATCTTGATAAAATGAATCTAATAAAATAATATCATCACTAGCATATCCTGTTTCTTCAAGTAACTCTCTAGAACCAGCACTAATACTATCTTCACCCTTTTCAATATATCCAGAAACAAACCCAACACCAACACCTAATTCAGTAAAAACTCTAGGTTCAATAACAGTAATAATTTCTTTATTAGAAGTAACAGGCATAATAACTACAGCACTACCATCATTACTCTTCTTAACTATTTTATCTCTTCTAATAACCCTGCCATTATTAATATAACACAAATAACTATTACTTTTAATAAAACTCCCTTCACCATCCATTAACATCTTATTAACTTTAAACTCTTCTATATATTTTTTAAGTTCTAATAGTTTTTCTCTTTTCATTTTAATCTCCTAACTTTATTTCTTAAATTAAGTATCATATCATTTTTAAAATCACAATAACTTTTAGTACCATCTACATAATATTTTTGAGGTTTATCATTTCTCTTAACTTCTTCATAAATCCTATCCATTTCACTACTACAGTATTCTCTTTTTTCTTTCATACTAGGTTCATCATAAACAAGATTTCCATCTAAAAATATAGGTTTTTGTAACTCTTCTAAATAAAAGTTACTAATAGTCAATCCCTTTAATGGATCATTTAAACTAACTACTTCTAAAGTTTCTCTATTAATGTCATCGTTATGCATACATACTATATCACAAATAGCCATATCATTACTTTTATTATAAGCTCTATATACCTTTTTAAACCCAGGATTTACTATTTTAATTGTATCATTACTAAGTTTAATAGTAGGAACAAGTACCCCATTTTTACTAATTGCAGCCTCTTTATACACGCATCCCATCCTACCACTAGGTTTAGAAATATTATCACCTACTCCAAGAGAATCAAACTTAGCTCCTTGTTTAACAAGACTCTCTATTGTACTAGCATTAAGTCCATTACTAAGACATATCTTAGCATTACTGTATCCACTACTATCAAGCATTCTTCTTGCTTCTTTAGATAAATAAGATAAATCACCAGAATCTATTCTAATACCAATATTATCACTATGAACACCTAAGCTTTTTAAATAATCAAATGTCTTAATAGCATTAGGAACACCACTTCTAAGAGTGTCATATGTATCAACAAGAAGTAAAGCATTATTAGGATACATAACTGCAAAATCTTTAAAAGCATCTAGTTCATTATCATAAGATTCTATAAAGCTATGAGCCATAGTACCAAGAGCTTTTATCCCAAGTTTTTTAGCCGCAATTACGTTACTAGTACCAATGCATCCAGCCATAATTCCGTATATAGAAGAATCAATAGCAGCACTACATCCATCAGCCCTTCTAGCACCAAACTCCATAACAGGAACATTTTTAGGAGTAGCCTCTATTATTCTTCTAGCACCAGTAGCATGTTCCATAGCCCCATTTATCATAGACAAAATAGCAGTTTCAACTATCTGTGCCTCTATTAAAGGAGCAACTACTGTAACTAAAGGTTCATTAGGAAACACAGCACATCCATCTCTAACAGCATATATATTACCAGTAAATCTAAAATTACTTAAATATTCTAAAAACTCATCACTAAAACCATAACCACTATTTTTAAAATACTCAATATCTTCACTTGTAAACTTAAGATTACTTATATAATTAATAACCTTATCAAGTCCAGCCATAATAGCATATCCACCATCATTAGGAACTTTTCTAAAAAATACATCAAACACAGCAGTTTCATTACTTTTACCACTATTATAATAAGAATTAGCCATCGTAAGTTCATAAGCATCACACATCATAGTATAATTCATTTTACATCACCCCCGTTTTAATACCACACTGTCTCATAAGCTTTAAAGCCATATCATTATATTCTCTTCTATCGTGTTCTAAAGAATTATAAGTTTCAATCATATTACTTGGTACTCTTACTATAACATCTCTATCATTTTGATCAAAATATGTTTTCATAGAAATAGCTAAATTAAGAACACATATATCACTACAACAACCAGAAATAATAACTTCATTAAGATTACTTAAACTATCAATATCTTTAATAAATGAAGGAGCATACATCATATTGGTTGAGTTCTTTTTATAAACAACACCATATTTTACATAAGGTTTTAATTCATCAATAATTTCAGATTCATAACTACCAGAAACACAGTGTACTGGAAAACTCTTAAACTCATTACAATTTTCACTATGACTATCACATGCAAACATAATACCATCTTCACTTCTAATAAAACGTTCAATTAAAGACACAATTCTAGGTGTAATATGATTAATATAACTATCACTAAGCTTCCCTTCTTTTACAAAACCATTAATCATATCAACTACAATTAATAATCTTGTAATTTCTTCTTTGTTTTTCATAATTCCTTCCTTTCTTATTAACAGAATGTTAATATCACAACTTCTTAAAAAAGACATTTTGTCTTCTCTTAATAACATTTTATTAAAAACATATTAATTTGTCAACACCTTTTTAATAATTTATTAAAATATCATATAATAATGTAGATACTTTATCAGAACTACTTTCTAAAAACTCCTCATAATTCATCTTATTATTATCTCCTGGTATATCAGAAATACATCTAACAACTATAAAAGGTTTATTACATAAATAACAAACTTGAGCAACACTTGCTCCTTCCATCTCTACAGCATATGCATTAAAATCAAGATATAGTTTCTTACTAATTTCTTCATTAGTTACAAATCTATCAGCACTAGCAATATTACCAATTTTAACATCATAATTATCTTTTATATATTTAAGCATATTTTTATCACTATTAATATATACTCCAATATTAGGAATATATCCCATATCATGATCAAAAGCAGTTATATCAAAATCATATTGTACTAATTTATTACCTACAACTATATCTAATATATTAAGTTTATCATTAGTTCCACCAGCAACTCCTATATTAAATACAAAATCTATATCAAAATTGTCAAATAATATTTGACTACTTCTAGCAGCATTTACTTTCCCTACACCACTAGTTACCATAAAACAATTATATTTTCCTACTTCACATTCATAAACCATAATATCATAAAACTTATATTCTTTTTTAATCTTAGTATATTTTAAAAATGTATTAATTTCTTCTTCCATAGCAAATATAATACCTATATTTTTCATAAATCCTCCAAATCAATACAAACATTTTAACATATCACTTATTCTTTTAAAATATATTATCATTCGGAAATTATATTTTATTACCGGACACTTTTTTAAATTTATTAAAAGAGTACTTTTTATCGTAAGTACTCTTTCTTCTCTCTAAATTGATAAATAACTTCTTTTTGCTATTATAAAATTATAAACAAAATAGCAAAGGAAGTTGCTTTATCAATAAATTATAAATACCAAGGAACGAGTTTTATCACCAAAATACCTAGATTATACCTAGTCTAAATCAAAAGTATCCGTCAATCAGTCAATAATATATGGATCAGCAAGTGTTCCACTTCCGGTGCTAACCAAAGCTGTGGAGTTCAAGGAAACTACGGAACGCACGCCGTAATTGAGAGCAGAAACATAGCTACTGAAATTGCCAATGAGATTCAAATAAGATGAACCAGACAGCCCAACGGAAAAAAATGAGGGACTTATGGTCCAATACCAATACCCTGAGTACGTATACACTTGAAAGTTATAATTATAATATAGACTTCCTGCATATGCTAGTTCATCTGCTGTTATTAGTCCTACTGGAGCACTTAATTTCTTATTTCCATATGTATTACTACTTAATGTAAATAAATCATTAGATTCATTAGTACATTTATATGATGGCTTTTTAAGTGTGTTTACTCTATATGCACTATCAAATGTTGTTTCTTTAAATCCTATTCCTCCATCCTTAGTCTGTGTTGTCATTCTATCATTACAATATCCAGAATTACTACTTATTTTGCTTGCTAGTGTACTTAAATTACTTGTATTTGTATACCAATTCTCATTATATGTTTTAACATTACTATCTATTTCATTACTTGCTGCTTGTTTCTTACTTGTTGTAAAGTATGAATTAACTACATTCATAGTTTTAATCTTATTAACATTTGCACTTGTCTTTTCTGTTGCTACTATCTGGAATAAGTAAGAACATGTTGTATTTCCTCCTCCATAGCATAGATAATAGCCTATATAATCATCCGTATATGAGCCATTTACAGTAGTCCCTAAAGTAAACTCACCAGTTGTTTTATTAAATGTATATGTTTTAGACATCTTTAGAGTAGTAGAATTGCTTTCGCTCCATCCACCTCTGTTGCCACTTATACCTTCTTTATATTCAGTTGGTGTATTTGCTTGCATATACCCCACATAAGTATTATCTCCATTTCTTCCTGATCTATATGGTGAAGTACCTACACGAGCGTTTGTACCTCTTGCATTAGTTGCATTTCCATTATATAGAAGTCTAACATCCCCATTATCATCTATTCTTATTATTTTCCAGTAGTAATCTCCAAACTTAACATTATTCTTAAGTTCATACCATGTAAAGCCTTTAGCTTCACATGTATCTTTGCTTAAATCTAGGTTACATTTATATGTACTATCCCATGTTCCTCCTGCTGCAGTACATTTTGCACCCGTTGTATTTTCACTTAAATAGTCTGTATATGCGCAGAATGAACCACCTCTAAAATAATAGTTTTCACTATCACCATATTTATCATCTCTATATAATCCTTGGCCGTTTGTTGGAGAACTTATCTTTGTGAAATCTATACTACTATCACTAGTTAATATATTATCACTTAATATTTTACATCTAAGTGAATTATTATTTACACAATCATTTTCCCATCCTGCCTCATCACCTTCAACTCTTAACACTCCACTAAAACTTTTACCTTGATTATCATTCTGATTTTGATTTGTCTCCATAAAAGTAAGTTTTAAAGTATACTCGTGTCTTATACCAGAAGCAATTTCTATATTACCTTTTAAATCTCTATTATATGCTGCCTCTCTTGTAAGGTTTGAACATGTTCCTGATTCTGTACTTCCTTTATAACTTTTACATGTGAACTCTACTTGTAATTCATCATTATCAATTTTATTATTAAACTCTTGCCAGTTTATTTTATAATATCCTGTTTCAGTTCCAGTATTTTCTACACTAAAAGTTTTAGTAACAAAGTCTCCCGGCATTGCCTCTTTAAGTGCAATATACTTTCCATCTGTGAAGTTTAACTTTAATTCTGTTGTAGTTACATTAATTGTTTCTGCTACATCGTTTCCAGTAATTGTTTGGCTAAAAAAAGCATACGTTAAACCTGTTACTAAAATAAATGTGAATGTTAAAAACATCCCATATAGTATTTTCTTATCTTTCATATATGTACCTCTATTCTTATATAATCTTCTATTTATAATTATAATAGGTACCCCCCCCCCCCCATGTCAAGGGTTGAAATTATTTTTCTTTTATGATATTATGTATACATGTGAAGGAAACTTCATACAATAAAAAAGGAACACTTAATATTCACAAGTTGAGTGGTACCATGTAGTTTGGTTAACCACCTAATTCATCGCTGAGTTAGGTGGTTATTATTTATATAAGACTTATTAAAGCTACTGCTAAAATAAGTACCAATACAAGCAAAAGTAATATAATTATTACTAAAATAAGATTTAATGAATCTTTTTTGTTCATAATATACCAGCCTCCTTCCTATCTTTTCAGATAAAAGTTCGGCACCACCCAATTATTAAGTATTCCTTTGATATTATACCAAACAAAAGTTTCTAGTGCAAGCAAACAAATCAAAAAAATTAAATTATTTTTTCAAAACTTTTTCTTCTTATTTAGTAAATAATTTTTTACAAAAAGAATGCGAACTTTATCATTCGCATTCTTTTATAATTTGATAAGTATTAACAAAATAAAATCTCTTATTTTTCTTAACTTCACTTATACAATATTTATTAATTAAATCATTACTTCTTAAATAATTATTATCTATTAAATCATCAATAAATACATGAGTATCATATACATTATCGCTAAAATATTCCCTCGCAGCATACTTAATCCTTTTCTCATATTTATAAAGTTCATAATCAGTACCAATATTACCAAGTATTATAAGTAAACTACATATTAAAGCAATAATACTCCCCCATACTATCATTATTTTATTATTCATTACCAATCCTTAGATGAATCATAATTATTAGTTCTATAACGAACACATTTTATATATGGATAATAAAGAGTACTTCCTTCTTCCTTATAAACTTCAACATATCCACTACATTCTCTTCCATTATCATCTTTAAAACTAGATATATATCCACCAGACTTTAAAGTAGAATATTTAACTAAAGTAACTTCTTCAAGCATATCAGAATCATAATTTTCTCTAATATATCTTTTAGCTCCTTCAACTAAATTACCTTCAAGAGCACTATAACTACTAGTAGAAGTATCAACGTCTTCTTTATTAATAAGTCCCATTCTACTAAGAAGAACAGTTGATATAACAAGACATATCAAAAATATAAGTATAAACACAAGTTCAACCCTAAGTCCCCAACCATCTTTTTTCATTTTCATATATTCACCTACTTTATAATATTATTTTATAATAACTCATCAATTTTTTCAATCAAAGTTTTATCATTTGTTAAATTAACTAATTCTTTAATCTTTTTATGGCTTTTATATATATTAAGTTTATTTTCATAATTAATTAATTTTTTACATGTTAAATTAATCACTTTACTTACATTTGCTTTACTTACAGAATGATTACTTGCTATTTCTGCTAAACTATAATCTTCAAAATAATAATATTCAAAATAACTTCTTTCATTATTAGTAAGTAATGCTCCATATATTAAATATAATAATGTTAAATATTCTCTATCTTCCATTAAAACTCCTTAAATAAACCATAAATATATTTTTCAATATCAAATACCATTAAATCATCCATCTTTTCACCAAATCCTATATATTTAACTGGTATATTAACAAGTTCACGAATAGCAAGTATTATTCCACCTTTAGCTGTTCCATCAAACTTAGTAAGTATTATTCCTGTTACATTAGTAATTTCTTTAAAGCTTTTAGCTTGACTTATTCCATTTTGCCCAGTACTCGCATCTATTACTAATAATGTTTCACATGGATTATTAGGTACTATTGAAGATATTACTTTATTAATTTTTTCTAGTTCTTTCATTAAATTAACTTTATTTTGTAATCTTCCAGCTGTATCAACTAACACCACATCTACTTTTTCATCTATCGCATACTTAAGGCCATCATAAACTATTGCTGATGGATCACTTCTATCATCTCCATAAAATAATGCATTTGTTTTTTGTGCCCACAATTTAAGTTGTTCACATGCTCCAGCCCTAAATGTATCACCAGCTATATATAAAACTTTCTTTCCTTCTTTTATAAGTTTATTACCAAGTTTAGCAATACTAGTAGTTTTACCAACTCCATTAACACCAACAAACAAAATAACATTAACTTCACCATCTTTAATATTTAACTTAGAAGACAATATATCATCCCCAACATAAATCATAAATAATTCATCAACAATAACTTCTTTTAGATATTCAAAATCAGTTATATTTTCACTCTTAACTCTCTTTCTAAGTCTATCCATAAAATCCATAACTGTATTAACACCAATATCAGCACTTATTAATATCTCTTCAAGTTCTTCATAAAACTCTTCATTAACTTTAGTATATTTAACACCAAGTAAAGATAATTTATTAACAAACTCTTCACGAGTCTTTTTCATTCCATCTGTATATACTTTAATTTCTTCACTTTCTTTTTCTGTTACTTCTTTCTTACCAAATATATTTTTAACTTTACTAAATAATCCCATATCTATTTCCTTTCTAATTACATTTCTTTCTTAAGAATATAATTATCCCAAACTATATCTCTTTTACATACACTACTATAATATTCTTCTAATTCAAAATCTAAATATCTAATCATAGAATATACTTCATCAAAACTACGGTAATAAAATACTCTATCACTTTCTCTTTCACTTTTATTATTTTTAAGGCTCATATAGAATACTCCATCATCTTTAAGAGCTTCTCTTATACTACTTAAAGTACTTAATAAATTATTATCATCTAAATGTACTAGTGATGCATTTGCCCATATTCCATCATAAATAGAAGTATCGCTAAAATCTTTATATTCTATATTTTTAACATATATTTTAGCATATTCACTAGCAAGTCTGCACATTTCTTTACTTCCATCAATCGCACTTACTTTATAGTCTTTACTTAAAAAATACTTACTATCTCTTCCACCACCACATCCAAAATCAAGTATTAATCCACCACTTACAACTCTACTTAAGAATCTATCATAAGCTTCCTTCATATCAAGATACTTAGTATTATAAAAATAACTAATAGCATTCTCATCATAATAACTTATATTCTTATCCATACTAAACCCTCCACTCTAATTGTAGCATCAAATACATTTATAATCTAGACAAAACTAATAATATTTGATATAATACTTATACAAATTTAACATTTAGAAGGGATGAATTATATGATAAGTAAAGACAATGAGACTTTAATATGTGCTTTAGGTGGCCTTGGTGAAGTTGGTAAAAATATGTATGTAGTAACTGATGAAGATGAAATCTTTATTATAGATTGTGGTGTTAAGTTTCCGGAAGAAAATCTATTAGGTATAGATTATGTTCTTGCTGATTACACTCACTTAAAAGGACATGAAGATAAGATAAAAGGTTTAATTATTACACACGGTCATGAAGATCACATCGGTGGTATACCATTTTTATTACAAAATATTAATATACCAGTAATATATGCACCTAATATCGCAGAAAGATTAATAAAAAATAAATTAGAAGAAAGAAATGTAAAAGCACCTAAGTTTATACCAGTTAATGAAGATTTACATATTAAAACTAAAAGATTTAATATAGAGTTTTTTACAACAACTCACTCTATTCCAGATTCTTTTGGAATGGCTATTACTACTAAAAATGGTACTATAGTTGAAACAGGAGATTTTAAAATAGATTTAACTCCAATCGGACCAGTAGCAAATCTTGGTAAAATGGCCGCTATTGGAAATAAAGGTGTTACTCTTTTATTAAGTGATTCAACTAATGCTTTAGTACCTGGTTTTTCAAATAGTGAATCTATAGTTGATGAAGCACTAGGAGAAATATTTGCTGAAAATAGACATGCTAGAATAATACTCGCAACATTTGCAAGTAATATTTATAGATTAACTCACATAGTACAAACATGTAGAGAAAATAATAGAAAAATAGTTACATTCGGTAGAAGTATGGTAACAAATATAGAAATTGCTAAACAATGTGGATATATTAAAGATGATGGAATATTTATAACAAGTGAAGAAGCAAATAGAATGAAACCTGAAAATGTATGTTTATTATGTACAGGTTCACAAGGAGAACCACTAGCTGCTCTTTCAAGAATAGCAAACGGTGTAGATAGAAACATAACATTAATGAAAGAAGATGTAGTAATATTCTCATCTTCCCCTATCCCAGGTAATGCTCTATCAATAAATAGAATAATTAATAAATTATATTTAAAGGGAGCTAAAGTTTATACAAATACAAGTGAATATGATGTACACACATCAGGACATGCAAAACAAGAAGAATTAAAATTATTAATAAGACTTATAAGACCTAAATATTTTATGCCTATGCATGGTGAATATAGAATGTTAAAATCACATGCAAGCCTAGGAGTACTTTGTGATATACCTGAAGAAAATACTTTCGTACTTCAAAATGGAGATATACTTGCCATTAAAGATGGAAAAGTATATAGAAAAAATAGAGTTTATATTAATGATATATATGTAGATGGTTCAAGAGTTGGAGATGTAGGAGCAAGTATAATAAAAGATAGAAAAATAATGTCAACAGACGGAGTATTAATAGTAATATTAAACTTAGACTTAGAACATAGAAAAATGTTACTTGAACCAAATATAACAACAAGAGGTTTCGTAGTAGTAAATAATAACCAAGAACTATTAAAAGAAATAGCTGATAAAGTAAGTATATTAACACTAAATGAACTTGAAAAAGATAACTTTAGTTTAACAGACTTAAAAAATAGAATTATATTAGATATAAACTCCTATATAATAGAATTAACTGGTAGAAGACCAATAATAATTCCAATGATAATGAAAAAATAACTCTGCGTAGAGTTATTTTTAATTATAATAATTTTTCTTTAAATAATTTATAGTATCACTATTAGCATGAACTATTACTTTATATTCGCTATAATCAATTATATTCTTAGAATTAATATCACTAAGAATACCCCTAATATTATCAAACATATTTATAGTTCCCCTATAATGAAAATATAACTCATCTTCATTCCTAGCAACATATATATTACTATACTTACTAGAAACAACCTCAACCTTAACACCATCTATATCTTCTATAGAATACTCTATATGACTACAGCAAGAAAAGTAAATATCACGAACCCCACTATATTCATATACATTAGTTACTGCTCCTTCACTTTCATACCCTTTTACATAATTTAATTTAGTAATTCCATTAATAAATAATCCACCACTAATTCCAATACCTATAATACTAACTAAAAATAAATATCCAAATAATATTTTATTAGGTTTCTTATTAATAATAAAATCATAAGTTAACGCAGCAATTACAAATAAAGCCATAATTACAAATATACATCCAAGTAATGAACCAATAAATAACGTTCCAGTTTTACTTATCATAAATGTTAATACTATAAATATACTAAACATTAATATAGCAAGTAAAATAAACATTAAAATAAATCCAGCACATATCTTAACTCCAAAAAGAAATATATTAAATATTACGTGCATAAAATTATAACCAGAACCTTCAGGATCTCTTATAACAATCTTTTCCTGTTTCTTTTCAAGATATACTTTCTTATTTTCTTTTACTTCTTCACTTGAAGCCTTTTCTTCTTTTACTTCTTCTTCAGCATTATCTTTTTCACTATGAACTATAACATAATAATCAAGATATCTTCTCTTAAATGATGTAACAACTATTATAAATATTAATATTACAGAACATATCAAATATAATGAACTAACAATACCATGTAATATATTATATACTTTATAACTAGCAAACCCAAATAAATTTGAAAATATACTACTTCCAATAGCACCAATAATATATAATATCAAAGTCATAATACCAACAATACCAAGATGTTCAAAGAAACAAACAAACTTAGTTTTAAAACTCATACTACTAAACATATCAATGCTCTTACCTATAAAACTTGTAAAATCATCAAAATATTTATTAAAAGTTTTCTTTTCTTGCTTACTATTATTAACTTGATTTATATCTTGATTCATAAGTTCATCTATATTAAGATTAAACATCTTACATATCTGTAAAACTTTGTCCATCTCAGGATAAGCACTCCCGCTCTCCCATTTAGATACAGACTGCCTTGATACATTAAGTTTATCCGCAAGTGCCTCTTGAGATAAATTATTCTCTTTTCTTATTTTTTTAATATTTTCTGATAGATTCATATTTCCTTCCTTTCACATAAAAATGTACAATATTAACCGGTTGCACTCTACCAATTTTTAGATGCTTTTTGTATATTTTCAGTTGCATTTAAGAAGTTTATTAACTATTTCACTAAGTTTCATCGCATTACTACCTTTAAATAAAACTATATCATCTTTATTAAGTGTTTTATTTAAGTAATCATATGCTTCACTATTATTATTAAAATGATATGATTCTATATTACTATTATTTTTAACATATTCATAACTATAATAACTATTCTTTCCTACACATATAAACATATCTATACTACTTTCTTTAACAAGTTTACCTATATTAATATGTATATCCTTAGAATAATCACCAAGTTCTAATATATCAGCAAATACAAATATACGTCTATTTTTATATTTAGATAATATATCTATTGATAACTTAACCGAATCATAACTAGCATTATATGAATCATTTATAATTGTGTATCCTTTATCACTCTTAACTAAATTAAGTCTATTTCCTTCAAGAATAAAACTACTAAGACTATCACTAATATCTTCAAATGATATATTTAAAATACTACCACAAGCATAAGCAAGTAATGAATTAAGTACAAAAGGAATTTCACTACTAAATAAATTAATATATTTATTATCAAAATATACTTTATCATATAGTATTTTACCCATATAATCAGATTTATTATCAATTCCTACAGTAATACATTTATTATGAAGAGAATATTCATGCAATAAATCATTATCATTATTTATAATTAATTTTTTATCTTTCATACCATCAAGTATTTCAAGTTTAGCTTTAAGTATATTCTCTCTAGAACCAAGATTACCTATATGAGCAGTCCCTATATTTGTAATAACTGCCAAAGTTGGTTTTGCTATATTAGATAAATAAGATATTTCCCCAAGATTATTCATACCCATCTCAAGTACCCAAACATCACTATCTTCTCCATTTAATATACTAAGAGGAAGTCCAATATTATTATTAGAATTACCAGACGAATATAAAACTTTATATTTACTTGATAAAACTTTAACTATTAAATCTTTAGTAGTTGTTTTACCAACACTACCAGTAATACAAACTACTTCTCCATTAAACAAACTTCTTTTATATTTAGCAAGACTTCCTAAAGCTTTAATACTATCTTCAACATATATTATAGTTTTATCATTATATTTACTATAATCTATCATCTTATCAACAACAGCTATATTGCACCCTTTATCAAAAGCAGAATCTATATAATCATTTCCATCAAAATTACTTCCTTTTATCCCAACATATACTTCATCACTTTTAATAGTTCTAGTATCTTTAGAAAACTTAAATACTTCTTTCTTTTCATCTCCACATAACAATTTACCATTACATTCACGTATAATATCTATAACTTTCATATATCCCCCTATTTAATATTATTATTTTCAAGTATCTTTAATATTTTATTTTGATTAGCATTTAATTTCTTAATTTCTTCATGTAATGCTTCTAACATAAGTTCACTTTTTAAATCTGTTTTATAATCATTCTTAGTTCTAAGAGAATCTCTTTTAGCACTTCTATTTTGACTCATCATAATAATAGGTGCTTGAAGTGCTGCCACACATGATAAAAATAAATTAAGTAGTATAAATGGATATGGATCAAATGCTTCACTAGTAGGTAATTTATCTAATAAAACATTTATAATCATCCAGCTAGCAAGAATAAGTACAAAACTAAATATAAATCCCCAACTACCAGCTATATTTGTAATTTTATCTGCAAGTCTATCAAGAACAGTTTCCTCCTTTTTCATGTTTTTATCAATATCAATATTTAATGGTTCATTAAATAATAAATCTATTAGTTCTTCCTCACTAATATCATCAATACTATTATCATTTATAAGCATCTTAACTATATCTCTTTTCTTTTTAGTTAAAGCCATATCTATCACCTCTATCAACATTATAATACAAAATCATCAAATTAAAAAATATTTTTAAAAATACTTGACAAACACCCCATTTTGCTTTAGTATATAGACTTACCAATTCACTATTAGGCGAATTGGTGCTAGTATCACACTAGCCAACCCCTTTTTATTCTTTTTTCCGGACTGTGCTCAGGGGGCGCAGTCCTATTTTTTTATGTGAAAAAAGGAGATTACTCTCCTACTCTACCATCATCAGCTTGCTTATCAGTTTCTTTACTCTTAGTCTCTTTATATCCTTCATACTCTTTACGATAGTATTCTCTTTCTTCTTTTTCAACTTCATCTTTTCGATCATAAAACCTTTTAACAGTTTTTTGCATATTAACAATTTCATCTTCTATTCCAGCAATTGCTTTTTTTGATGTTCTTACAGTTTCTTCATCGTTAGCATTTCTTCTAAGCATATCATAATGAATATCTATTAATCTACGCTTTTCACTTATAAAATCTTTACATCTATCTATATTGTCATCTAAATAGTTCTTGCGAGATTTATAATCTAAATTATTTTTCTTTGTTTCATCTTTTTCCATAGTCAAAAATCATCCTGTTTCTATAATTATCCATTCAGCATATTCCACATTCCGACAACATCGCCAAATGCAGGTACACCAGTCAATGCAGGTACACCAGTCGCAGTATTATTAATTGTACTATCTCTGAACATTATTGAATTAGTACTACCAACACTCGAATTAGTTTCAGTATTTGTACCATCATTCGTATTATTATTAAAATCATCATAATAACCTGAATCATAATCAAGCCCATTTTTAACCGCACTATCACGTACACTGTTTAAATCTAAATTGCCAGACACAATAGCATTTTTAACGCTAGCTTTAATAGTCATTTCAACAATCTTTTCATTTTGAGTATCTATATCAGTTTTAAGAGCAGTTATAGCGGTATTAAACTTTTCATAAGCAGCACTATCTTCATCTTTCAATCTCCACAAATATTTCTTTGCTTTTAAATATTTCCTCCAAAGACGATAAGCAGCATTAACTTCATCTGAATGGAAATATACACCATCTTCACATGCAGTATGATGAACAATATCAACAGATATAATATACCCAGTATCATCTGTGTTTTCTACTTTTTCTTCCCAAATACATTCATGTTCTTTCTTATAATCATAATCATCGTGTTTCTCCTGTTCTATTTGAGTTACAATATCAAGCATATCTTCATTGTTAACAGGATCAGTAATCTCAGGAACATCATATGTTGAATACTCATCTACATACTTTTCCATTTTATCATTAGCTTCTCCCTGAGCAACATTCAGCTCTTCAATCTCTGATTGTATAGATTCAAATAACTCACTGTATGATCTTAAATGAGCTTTAACTTTATTAAAATCAGCTCCGTCAATCTTATCTTTTGGTATATCATAAAAACCTTCAATCGCAGTTTTAACAGCTTTCGTATCTTCTTGTAATTTAGTTAAGTATTCCGTCAATTCAGCCTTAATTGAATTACACTCTTCAGTCTTTATTTTTGCCATAAATATCACCCTCTTTTATTTTATTACTCTATAAATAATATATCATTATTTGATTATAAAGTCAAAATAAACATAAAATAAAAGTAAAATAATTTAATTATTTTACAATTATAAAATATATCATAGCTATAAACATAAGCAATAATACAACAAATCCATTTATTTGATCACTTTTTCTATACTTATCTCCAAGTCCTATTCCCATAGATACTAGTATTCCACCTATAAGACCTCCTACATGAGCAGTAACATCTATACCTGGTACTATAAATCCTATTAATAAATTAACAATAATAGCGGGCATTACTTGCCCTCTTAAAAGACTTTGTAATGTAGCCCTATAATTATAAGTAAAATAAGCAATACTACCAAGAAGCCCAAATATAGCCCCACTAGCCCCTATACTATAAGTATAACTACTCATAAATACACATGAAAATAAACTACCTAATATACCACTAATAAAATATATAATTAAAAACTTCAAAGTTCCATAATATCTCTCAACCTGACTTCCAAGTATATATAAAGCATACATATTACATATTAAATGCATAATACTTCCATGTAAAAACATACATGTAATTACTCTATATATTTCTCCCCCCCTAACAAGTTCATAATTATTACCAAGTAATCTTATCATATCTATATTTAAAGTATATTGAAATAAAAACATAACTAAACATATACATATAATAATATAAGTTCCATAAGGTTTCTTAGGTCTAAATATTCTAGCAAGTTTCTTTTCATTCTTAATAGTTTTCTCATTCATATCTTCTGATAACTTAAAGAACTCTAAAGGATCAGCTTTATCACTAAACTCAGCATCTTTTACTTTAGGAAAGAACTCATTTATAAACTCATTCTTTCTAAAATCATTTAATTTATTTACTCTAATAGTCTCTACATTCTTAATATCATCATTTATCTTAATATCTCCTGTATCAAGTAATAAATTAAGCATAGTCATATTAAATGATAAAGTATTCTTTTTAATAGTTTTCATTATACTTAATGCTTTATATGTATCATTATTTAATTGCTCTTGATTGTGTATATAATTAGTATTAATTCTTATTAACTTTAAATCTTTCTGCATATTCTCAAGCCATATTTCATTTTGTATACCATTTACTATAACAGGTTTATAATCTTCTTCTGTTATAAAATAATGTAATATTTTAATAATAATATCATCTTTCTTATTTATTTTAATATTCATATTTTTTCTCCTCAAATGATAATAATATTTTACACTTTTTCATAGAATTAGTAAAGGGGAGAATAAATGAAAAAATATATTAAAGATATCTTATTATTTTTATTGATATTATTATTTTGGTTACTTAGTGGTTTTATATTTAAGTTTAATAAAGAATACTATGATTTACTTACTCTTCCTTCTTTTACATTAGATGGTAAGTATATTAGTATTATATGGTTTATTATTTATATATTAATTTCTATTAGTATATTTATAATTATTAAAAAGTATAATTTATTTAAACAAAAAGATTATTATTATATATTAGTAACTAATTATTTAGCTAATCAATTATTTACATATGTATTCTTTTATTTAATGAGTCCATTCTTAGGTTTTATAATTACTGTTATTGTTTTTATATCTTCTATATTCTTATTTATTGAAGCAAAAAAATTAAATAAGAAATCTAGTTATTTTCTAATTCCTTATTTAATTTATAATACTTATGCTTTAATATTAATGACTAGCGTATATTTACTTAATTTTTAAACATATCTAATATCTCATCAAACTCTTTAGGTTCTTTTACACTAAATTCCATAAACTCATTAGTTATTGGATGATTAAATCCTAAATAATATGCATGTAACATCTGCCCAAAATCATTTATTATTTTATGTTTCCCATATAATGGATCATTAACTACACTATGCCCTATATAATCCATATGTACTCTTATTTGATGAGTTCTACCTGTTTCTAATATAAGTTCTACTAAAGTAGCATCTTTATATCTATCTATAACTCTAAAAGTAGTAACTGCTCTTTTAGAGTTTTTATCTGTAACAGCCATTTTCTTTCTATCTATACTACTTCTTCCAATCGGAGCATCTATTTTACCTTTACTTTCATTTATTACTCCATATACTAAAGCTATATATTTTCTATGTATAGTTTTATTTTTAAATCCTTCACTTAATACTTTATGTGCTCTATTACTTTTAGCAATAAGTAATATTCCAGAAGTATCTTTATCTATTCTATGAACTATCCCAGCTCTATTATCGCCTTCACTATCACTTAAATCTTCTGTATATCCCATAAGAGCATTTACAAGCGTCCCACTATAATTACCATTCCCAGGATGAACAACCATACCACTAGGTTTATTAACAACCATAATATCTTCATCTTCATATAAAATATCAAGAGGTATACTCTCAGCCTTAACACTAGTATCAACTTTTAAATCACCAATAGAAACAACATCATTAAGCCTTAATAAATATCCACCCTTAACTATATTATTATTAACTTTAATATTCCCATTCTTAATATTTTTAAGAATAAAACTTCTACTTTCATTAAGTTCATTACTTAAATACATATCAAGTCTCTTATCTATATTATCACTATCTATAATCTTTTCCATAACTCCTCCACTACTTCTCTTTAATAATCATATATATTAAATATATAGTACCAAACGTAATTAACATATCAGCAAAATTAAACACAGGAAAACTTATACTAAATAATTCAAAAGATAAATAATCAACAACATACCCCCTAAATATCCTATCTATTAAATTACCTAAAGCACCACTTAATATCATCAAAAGTGAAATTATATACCCTTTATTATTATTTTTCTTAATTTCACTTATTATAAAATATATAAGTATTAAAGATATAAAAATTAAAAAATATATATTATTACTAAGTATTCCAAACGCAGCCCCATAATTAGATAAATTAGTTATACTAAAAAAATTATTTATAATAACTATATCACTTATTATATAGTTATGTACTAAATATTTAATTATTTGATCTATAAATATAAGTATAATACTAATTATAATAATATTTCTTTTTTTCATAAGTATATTTTATCATAATTAAGAGTTAATATCTATTAGAATAACATCTTCTCCCATCTTTTTTATTTGTGTAAATCTTATATATACTTCATCACTTGAAAATATATTTTTAATTATACTACTTCTTTCTATAACAAACTTAATCATATATCCATTATTAGGATCAAATATTACATCTATTATTTTTCCTATCTTTTTTCCATTTCTTATATCCACTATATCTTTTCTTTGTAATTCTGATAATTTCATATTAAATTATATGTCATTTTATTTATCTTATTAATTTTCTAAGTGTATTTATAGCTGAACTTTCTAGTCTTGATACTTGTGCTTGACTTATATTTAAACTATTTGCTATTTCTGATTGTGATATACCTACCATATATCTTTTAATTAATATTTCTCTTTCTTTATCTTTAAGCATAGTTAATGACTTTCTAAGCGCTATTAAATCATCTAAGTTTTTTGGTATTCTAGCATCTTCTATTTGATCGAGCAATAATATTGCTTCACCACCATCATTAAATATAGGTTCAAATATACTAGTAGGTTCACTTAAAGATCCTACTGCTAAAGATAATTCATAAGGTGTAATATTTAAATGTTCACATATTTCATCATTACTAGGATAATATGAATAATTATTAAAATACTCTTCTTTATAAGAAATAACATTATAAGCCATCTCTTTAATACTTCTAGATATTCTAATACCATTATTATCTCTAATATACCTTTTAACTTCTCCATCAATCATAAATACAGCATATGTACTAAAATTAACATTATATGAAAGATCAAAATTATCAATAGCTTTAATAAGTCCAACACATCCTATCTGAAATAAATCATCCATGTTATCTACTCTATTATGATATTTCTTAAGTATACTAAGAACTAATTTTAAATTACCCTCTGCAAGTCTATTCTTAGCCTCTTTACTTCCTTCTTTATACTCTTTAAATAATATAGTCATTTCTTCATTACTAAGAGTCTTTAAATCTCTAGTATTAATACCTGATATTTCAACTTTATTTTTCGCCATAAAAAATCCTTTCACTTCTATATTGAAAGGATTTAATATTTTTTATTCATCTACTTTAATATTTTTAGCAAGAACTTCTATTATTTTATTATCAGTAACTTCTCTTACATGAGCTTTTCCATCAGTTTCATATCTTTCTAAGAATATAAAGTCTCCTGTAAAATCTTCTTCATCATCTGTAAGTAAAGCAGCAAAATAATATGTTACATCTTTATATAAAGCTTGTCTAATTATAAAGTATTTCTTACCATTATTAAGTTCCATTACTTTATTAGTTATATTTTCCATCTTTTCTCCCTTTTTATTTTAAAGTCATGCTTTGATTTTCAGCATCGAAACTATTTAGTACAGCATCCCAATCCCACTCTATACTAGGTTCTTCACTAGGAGTTACACTAGGTGTTGGTGTTGGAGTTTCTTTAATCATATCATCTTCACCTATAACTGCATAACCATCTTTATCCTTATCTACTTTAACTTCACCAATTACATTACCATCTTTATCTCTTTGAACTCCATCGTAATCAACGCTACCAAATTCATTTTCAGCACTTTCTCCTGGTTTTAGTTTAACAACATCTTCACTAGGTGCTGGTGTTGGAGTATTAGGTGTACTTGGAGTACTAGGCGTAGTTGGAGTTACAGGAGTTGTTGGAGTTGGTGATGGTTTTGGTGTTTCTTTAACTTCTTCTTTTTTAACTAAACCATCATATGTTTTTTGAAGTTCATCTTTTTGCTTCTTAGCTCCATCATTATCAAGTAATCCATTATTTAATAATGTTTCAACTTCGTTAAGTTTAGTAAGCATCTTGCTATAAGATTCATCTGTATAATCCATTGGATTAACAGCCTTACATTTATTAATTAAATCATTTAATTCCTCTAGTGTCTTCTGCGTTAAATCAATTTCTTTTGTTGTATCCTCAATAACTTTGTCAACTTTGTCAAGATCATCAACTTTATTTTCTTCCATATGTTTATATATCATAGTGCCAGCACCAGCTACACCTGCAAGAGCAATAGCTCCTAAAATCCATGCTTTAGCCCTGTTCCATATCTTTTTAAGTTTAGCAAGTAAACTAGGTTTAGGATCTCTAATACCTTTTATTAAATTAGGATCTTTTCTAGGATCTAATCCTATATCTAAATCTTCATTAGATAATTTAGGAAATACTGGTTCAATACTATCATCCGGTTTTTGCCCTTCGTCTGGCTTTTGCTCTTCGTCTGGCTTTTGTTCTTCATCCGGTTTTTGCTCTTCCTCTGGTTTTTGTTCTTCATTTGGTTTTTGTTTTTCGTGAGGCTTACTACTATTATCATAAACATCTTCTACTTCTTTAGTAGCATCTATTATCTTATCTATTCTCTCATCTATACTAAGAGGATCTAAAGCATTAAAATATTTATTTTCTCTAATTTGACTTTCTAACTCTTTAAGTCTATTTTTATCATAATTCTTCTGAACTTCATCTACTTTACCATAAGAATTATCAAGAACATTAATCTTTCTCTTTATTTCATTTAATTCATCTGATCTATCTTGAACATCCTTATTTTGTTTATCCCATAATTTTTCTAATCTTCTAATTTCCTTATCAATAACATCTTTAGAATGACCTTCTAAATTACCACTTCTTCTTAAACTATCTAACTTAGATTCAGTATCATCAAGTCTTCTATTAGCGTTTTCATATTTTCTAGTAGCTTTATCTAAACTTCTATTAAGTTCACTAAGATTATTATTATACTCCTCGTCACTCATTATATAACTACTATCATCATATAACTTACTTCTTAAAGTATTTCTCTCTTCTTCCATAGAACTAATTTGATCATTTATAAGACTTCTTTGTTCTGCACTAAGTAGATTCATCATATTTCTTATATTTTCATCTTGTAATTGTCCTTTAAGAATATGCATTCTATAGTTTACTTCTTCTTCATTAGTACGGCCATTTTCATAGTCATCTATAAGAGAATCTAATATACCATTAATATTTAAATAACCAAGTTTACCTCTAAGCATATTTGCTTCTCTAGTTCTTTGTGCTACTTTGCTTTCATATCTACTTACATAATTTTCTTTTTCTAGTTCTCTTTCAGTTTCAAGTCTCTTTTCAAGTCTTCTTCTACTACTTTCTAGTCTAGATATTTCATCTCTTATTTTAGTAATACTTTCTTCAGTCTCAAGAGCCCAATCTTTATTATCTTTACTAGCCTTTTTAGCTTCATCAAGTTCACTCTTAATATCTAGTTTCTTCTTTTCATCAGTTTCTCTATCATATCTCTTTTGTAATATTTGAGCTTTATTATATTCCCTAAAAGAATCTGATTCATATAATCTCTTAGTATATCCTTGACTTGTAAGTTCATTTCTTTGTATTTCAAGTTCATCATTAACATCTTCAAGTTCACTACTAATTCTTTCTATTTCTTCACTAGTAATATCTTCTAAATCTATAGTCTTCTTAAGTTTATCATTAGCAAGTACAGCTTTTCTAACTAAATCATCATAGAACTCTGATTTACTATTTCCATCTCCTATTAATGCTTCACTAGGTAATTTTTCTCTTAATAATTTTAGCATTTGTAATATTTCTTCTTTATCCATTACTTAGATGCCTCCTTTTTATTTCTTACATACATCTTTATTTTATAACTTAACTCACCATTATTAACTATATCAGTAAGAGAATTAACTTCATATCCTAAAGATTTAAACTTTTCTATTAATTCTTGTTCACTCATATATTCTTCACTTACGTCTTTAAAATCACCATCTGTAGCATCTTTAATAGGACGTAACTTAATCTTAGTTTTAGTTTCTATATTCCTATAATCTTTCTTTTCTGGTTCTTTACTATCCCAATCTGTCCAATCAGTCCATTTAGTTTGACTAGTTTTAGTAGCTCCACTACTAGGAGCAGTTGAATAATAACTTGATGTTTGTCCAGGTATTCTCTTATAGAACTTATATCCAGTAGTTTTAGTACTTTCATCTTTAGTAAGTCCACTAGCAGGACTATCTTTAAAGTACATCTTCTCTCCACTAGCAGTAGTACTATTAGAAGGATAATATACTTTAGCATTACTTTGTACATATTTATACCATTTATAAGATTTACTTTCACCTCTTACACAAGTCTTACCATTAGGACAAGCTTTTACAGCACCACCAGAAGTCTTAACACACTTAGTACTTTCAGTAATAGTACCTCCCTTAACATTTACATATCCACTAGGACATTTATATAAACTTTTAACAAAATATTTATACGCAGTATTAGGCGCACTACCACAAGGTGCTTCTTGATTTACAAGTTGAATCTTCTTTTCATCTTTAGCACACACATTATATTTTTTAGCACTAGTAACTCCTTCAATAACCATATAATATACATCTATCTTTTGTTGTGATTCATCTTTATTAGGATATCCACTAGGAGCACTCGCAGTATATACTTCTTTGCCACCTTCTTTATAGTATTCCTTTTTTTGAGCACCTGGTTTATACCATTTATAAACCGTAGTTCCATTATCTTTATAATTATAACCAGAAGCAGGAGATGATGTATAATATTCTTTTACATCTCTAGCTTTATTCTTTTCGCCA
Organism: uncultured Bacilli bacterium; assembly: GCA_934085595.1. GTDB lineage: Bacteria > Bacillota_I > Bacilli_A > RF39 > UBA660 > CAG-1000. Next base: position 110,821 of record CAKOHK010000003.1, on the reverse strand, counting down.
CTACTAGAATAATATTTCTTACTATAAGTATTCCAAATCCATTGTTGATCTTTATATCTATAATATTGAATAGTTTCAAGTGTTTTATATGCAGCATATGGAATATCTTCTTGCCAGTATTCTTCTTCTGGACCCAAAGTATCTTCTTCACTCTTAATTACCTGAGGTAAAAACATAAATGAAACACTAGTTGAATTAGTAATTATATCTTTATATTCTCCCTCTTTACTTGTACCATATTCACTCTCAGAATTCTTTTTAGTACAACTAAGCCATGGAGTATATTGTAAATTATTATTACCAAGTTTACATATCTTTACATATGTTTTATTTTTATCACATGTTTGAAAATCTTTATTATTACTTATTTCTTGATCATAAGAAAGTAAGTTTAAATCAATAACTGTACATTGACCTTTAGCACTAGGTAATAATTGTTTATTTGTGTTAGCATACTTTTTACCAGCATCAAGTAATATCTTTTCATAATCAATATCTACTGTAACTTTACTTCTATTAGCACAGCTCCTCATCAAAATAATAATAAGAATCAAAGCTAAAACAAGTAGTACACTCATTATAATTTTCTTACGTTTAGCTCCTTCGTATAAAGAATCATTATCTTCATATTCATATTCTTCTTGCATACTAAACCTCCTATGTCTATAATACAAGTTAATTTTACCACACATTAATCAAAAAATACAATATAAATCAAACAAAAAACTCAAACTTTTTAGTTTAAGCTTTAATAATATTTTTAATCTTTTTAATAACCTTCTTTTCTATTCTAGATATATAAGACTGTGATATAGATAATTTATCAGCAACTTCTTTCTGAGTAAGTTCTTCTTTTCCATTAAGACCATATCTCATATCCATTATTTCTTTATCTCTTTTATCAAGTTTACTAATTTCTAAAGCAAGTATTCTTTTATTATTAACTTCTTCTATCTCTTTAATTACTACATCTTCATCAGTACCAAATATATCTTCGTAATGAAGTTCATTTCCTTCACTATCATAATTAACTACATCTTCAAAACTAACTTCACTACTCTTTCTTTTATTCTTTCGAAGAAACATAAGTATTTCATTATCAATACACCTTGAAGCATAAGTAGCAAGTTTAATATTTTTACTTGGTTTATATGTTTCAATAGCTTTAATTAAACCAATAGACCCAATACTAACAAGATCTTCTAAATCATACATAGTATTATCATATTTTTTAGCAAGAAAAACTACTAATCTTAAATTATGTTCTATAAGTTTATTACGAGCATTAACATCTCCATTATTACTTTTATTAACTAAATCCTCTTCTCTTTCTTTCTGAAGTGGAGGTGGAAGTATATCTGTACTACCAACAAAAAACACATCATTCTTCTTAAAAAACTTATTTAAAATCTTATCTATTAATTTATTCATTTACTCCTCCAATCCATAATTAAGTAAACAATCAAAACCATTAAACTTATTTTTAGTAATACCAACTACAACATCACTCCTTTCCCCATACCCCTCTATAAACACCTTATGAGGCTTAAAGCACTTAATCAAAGACCTACCCCCAACATTCTCATAAGGAACCAAAAAACACTCGGTATCAACATCTCTATCTATTATAATAACTTTCTTACCATAATAAGGATCAATCAAATTATTACCAGTATCCATAAACCCATTTAAGCAAAGAACATTGCCACTATCTAAATATATGTTAACTTTATGTTTAAATGATATATTTTTAATATAATCACGAATAAAATATCTATATATATTTAGTATTATTGGAACTAATATCAAATATAAAATATAATTATTAACATTTATTTTAATATAATAAAGAAAACCACCAAGTAAAAAAGAAATTGAATAAAACCATATCAAATTAACAAAATATGTTTTCCTATCACACTTACCACTATAAATAAATATTATAAAAGCTCCAAATAATAATTTAAGTATATTTATTATTACATAACTAACATCAATAAATAAAAGTAATAAAGTCACTTCACCAATCAAACTACATAATAATATTCTTTTATTATTTATATTATTATTAAGTATTAAACTCATAACATATAAAATAATATAATCTATAAGAAAATTAATTATTAACACTTCTTCAATATACATATATTTCACCTCTAAATAAATTATATAATTTCATATATAGTATATTTTGTCGAAAATTAATGTCTAATTTAATTTTTTTCTTTACTTAATTAATAATTTATGATAAAGTATATATGATTTGAAAAGGAGGAACAGTAATGGCAAAAAATATTTCAACTAGAAAAAATAATAGTGCAAAAAATAGACCTTTTTCATTAAAAGCAACTAATAAAACTCAAAAAGTAAATCTACAAACAGTAAAAATAGATGGAAAAAGAGTTAGACTTTCTACTAAAGAAATTAAAAATTTAAAAGAAAAATAAAAAATCATTTAGATTTTTTTATTTACATAAAAACATATCTTACAAGAGATATGTTTTTAATTATCTAAAAATGATTTATAATTTCCATTTTTATCTGTATATCCTATTATAGTATTTAAGTTAACATTAAATGTAGACTTCATAATATTATTATCTATATTTGGATTTACTTTTCTAAGTTCTTTTAACAATTCTTTAATTTCTTTTCTTTTACTATTATTATTAACATCATTATTCTTTTCAGTAAACTTACAAGCACAATTTATAAACTTAAGATTATTATAATTAACCCATCTAATAATATCATTTTCTTTAACATAGTATAATGGTCTAATTAACTTCATCCCTTCAAAGTTAGTACTATTAAGAATAGGAAGCATAGTTTTATAATCAGAAGCATAAAAAGTACTTAATAATATAGTCTCAACCACATCATCAAAATGATGTCCTAAAGCTATTTTATTACATCCAAGTTCTTTAGCCTTATTATAAAGATACCCTCTTCTCATCCTCGCACATAAATAACAAGGAGATTTTTCTTGTTTATCAACAATATCAAATATAGGACTTTCAAATATATTTAAATCTATATTAAGTTTATTAGCATTTTCTTTAATCATATTAAGATTCTCTTCATTATATCCAGGATTCATACATATAAACTTAACATCAAAATCTATCTTTCCATGTTTTTTAATTTCCTGCATACATTTAGCTAGTAAAAATGAATCTTTACCACCAGAAATACATACAGCTATATTATCTCCATCACATATAAGTCCAAAATCCTTAATAGCTTTTATAAACTTAGACCATATTTCTTTCCTAAACTTTTTAATTATACTTTTTTCAATATCACTATTCATCTAAAGAACTACTTTCTATAAAATCTATAAATCTAATACTTTCAATTACAACATCATTATTAGGCTTATCATTATCATCTGTTTGAACAGAAGCTATCTTATCTACAACATCCATTCCTTTTAATACTTTTCCAAAAGAAGCATATTTGCCATCAAGATAAGTACTGTCTGCTTGTACAATAAAGAATTGACTTGAAGCAGAATTATAAGTTTCTAGAGTTTCAGGATTGCCACCACGCCTTGCCATAGAAACAACACCTCTTACATGAGAAAGTTTATTATCAAATCCATTTTCACTAAACTCCCCTTTTATATTTTTATCACTTCCCCCACTACCAGTAGCACTAGGGTCTCCAGTTTGTATCATAAAATCTTTAATAACTCTATGAAAAGTAAGACCATCATAAAACTTATTTGAAACAAGTTCTTTAAAGTTTTGAACAGTAACTGGAGCATTATCAGGATATAATCTAACAACTATCTCTCCAAAATCACGGACATTAATAGATACATAATTTGAAGGCATATCAGTTTCTTCATATTCTCCATCATTTATAAGTTTAAGTATTTCTTCTTTTTCATCAAAATTAACAGAAGTATTATTATTATCATCCTTAGTATTTAAAAATAACAATAATACCACAATGACAACTCCTAATATTAATAATATAACTTTTTTATTCATATCTTCTCCTTTAATCATAAAATAAAACCCCTATATGTTAGGGGTATTTTCGCTATCATGGTGGCTTCAGTTGGAATCGAACCAACGACACCAAGATTTTCAGTCTTGTGCTCTACCGACTGAGCTATAAAGCCACATGGCGGTTCGTACGGGACTTGAACCCGTGATCTCTCGCGTGACAGGCGAGCGTGATAACCACTACACCAACGAACCATGGTTGCGGGAGACGGATTTGAACCATCGACCTCTGGGTTATGAGCCCAGCGAGCTACCAGACTGCTCCATCCCGCGATGCTTTAATTAATTTAGTGGCGGAGGAAAAGGGATTCGAACCCCTGCGCCGATTTCTCGACCTCCCGGTTTTCAAGACCGGTCCCTTCAACCAGACTTGGGTATTCCTCCTAAATATTTGGTGCCCCAGGCCAGACTTGAACTGGCACGAGCTTTTACACTCGCAGGATTTTAAGTCCTGTGCGTCTACCGATTCCGCCACTGAGGCATAAATATTTAATAATAAATGGTGACCCGTTGGAGACTCGAACTCCAGACCCCTTGATTAAAAGTCAAGTGCTCTACCGACTGAGCTAACGGGTCATAATACATATACATATGGTTGCCTCGGCTGGATTCGAACCAGCGGGATGCAAGAGTCAAAGTCTTGTGCCTTACCACTTGGCTACGAGGCAATACATACAAGTGGTGGAGAGAGGTGGATTCGAACCACCGAACCCGAAGGAACAGATTTACAGTCTGCCGCGTTTAACCACTTCGCTATCTCTCCAAAAAAATGGTGCCGAAAACAGGAATCGAACCCGTAACCTACTGATTACAAGTCAGTTGCTCTACCAGATTGAGCTATTTCGGCATGGTGCGCGATGAGAGACTCGAACTCCCGACCCCCTGCTTGTAAGGCAGATGCTCTAACCAACTGAGCTAATCGCGCAAATTATGTCTTGCTGACGAAATTAAATATACCATTTATTTATTAACTTGTCAACAATTTATAAGAATTTTTTAACTATTTTTATCAATTTTATCATTAATCCACTCATTAAGTTTATTTTTAAGAGGCATAAAACCTTCTCCCTTCTCCTGTATACCCTTACTTCTCTTCTTATAAACAGCCCTAACTCTCTTAATAGATAACTTAACTTGTAACTTATCTTCATCAATATCAAGCACTTTAACCCTTATAATATTACCTATAGAATACACTTCATTAATATCATTAACAAATCCATTAGAAATCTCAGATATATGTATAAGTCCAGTATAATTATCCTCAAGTTTAACAAATATACCATACTTAGTTATACCAGTTATTTCAGCTTCAACAATATCACCTTTTTTAATATTACTCATATAAATCACATAAAGATTATACCATAAAAACAACTATTTAATCCAATCTATTTTAACAATTTTATTATATTTACAAATAATATTATAAAGTCTATTATATTCTTTCTCTATATAAGTAATATTATCAGTATATTTTTTAATCTCTTCTTCACTAACTTTATCATTTATTATATGCTTAATTAAATCAAAAAAATAACTAGGAAATATCACATTAGAATATATAAACTTATAATCAAAATCATTAAGTTTAAAACTATTAAAAAACCATTCTATCTCTCTTACCCATTCTTCTTTATTAATAATTTTATATCTAATATAAGAAGCTATATCTTTCATTCTATAATTGTATGTAATATTACTTATATCAGCTAGTTCCCCTTCTATGCATTTATTTATATGATCATGTGATATTGAATACACTATATCACTACTATCAAAAATATCATTTAAATAACTAATCGAGTTTTCAGCAAGACCAACATAATAATTAAAATAAGTTTGAATAAGCATATATTCTTCTCTATACCCACTCATCACTTCTTCATAATAATCTACTATATTTTTCATATTTTCTATTTCATTTACTTTAATAAAATCAAACTTATCATTAATATTTATATTATATTTTAATATATCTTTAAGATTAACACTAGTACTTTCAATAATAGGCATCATAACTATAACATATTCTTGATTTTTATATGTAAAAGAATATTTCTTATTTTTAGTTTCTATTATCTTACTAACAACTATTTTATTATTAAATAACTCTTCTATAAGAGCATTTAATTTCTTAAGCTTATTCCCATTTATACATTCAAGTATATAATATTTATTATCTTCATAAAAAAAATATTTACTATTATTTTCATATATTCTATCTATAACTAAATCATAATAATAATTTATAACATCTTTCATACTAAAATATATTCATAATATTAAAAAGTATTAAAAAACTAGCTATTTTTCAAAACTAGTCTATTTTCATCTTTAGATTTAGAAGTTCCTCCACTACTACTTTGAATAGCTTTTTTAAACCCTTCTTTAAATCCTAACATATATGCTTTTTTAATATCTTCTTGTAAAGTCATTGATATTTTTTCAGCAGACATTCTTTTAGCATTAGCAATTTTAATTTCTTTTACTGCCTTATTAATTATTCTATCTATTTTATATATATAATCTTGATTCATAACTAAATAGCTCTTGTATTTTCATCTGGTGTAATTTCAGGTATATCAGAACCTATTCCATAATTAGTAGCTTCATCTATTTTGCCATCCCATCTATCTACTGCTTTATCTAATTCTTCACTACTAAGCATACCCATAGCATTTTCCATATCATTTTTAGTTTCATTAGTTTTTCTTGATTCTAATACCATTTTTTCAAGTTTGCTATACATTAATTCCATATTATTTAAATAGTCTTTAAGTAATGTATTAATTCCATTAGATAATGTTTCTATATTTTTTAAATGTTCTTCTTTCATAGCCGTAAATATATCACTACTTACTTCTTCAGAAACTTGTTCTATAGATTCTTCTTGAGGCTCAACCTTAGGTTCCATTTGAGTTTCTATCTGAGGCTCAATTTGAGGCATATTTTCACTTAAAGTACTATCAGATTCAGTTACTGCTGTATATTCTTCACTTACTGGCTCTTTTACTTCATCAGAAGGAGCACTTACTGGTTCTAATGATGGACTTAAACTATCTTCTTCACTTTTAACTTCTCCACTATCATCAACAAAAGATCCACTTTGTAAATCATCAGTAATACTATTACTCTGAGGTATACTTGGTTCCTCTTGTCCAAGTTTAATATCATCAAGAGAAGTAACACTTTCCATAACAGGTTCAACTGTTGGCTCTTTAGTTTCTTCTAAAGGTGCTACATTATTATTTTGTTCCTCAATCACAGGTATATGAGGAGTAAACATATTACTTTCACTAGGTGCTGAAACTTCTGGTTCTACTTGAGGTTCAGGTATTTTATTAGCAGCATTTACTAAAGTATTAAATACTGGATTAACAGGCTGAGCACTCACTGGTTCTTTTATTTCTGGACTAACAAACTTATTCTCACTTGTTGTTTCTAAAGGAGTTTCACTTGTGACTTGTGGTTCAGGTACTATTTCTTGCATAGGCATTTCATTCATAACTGGAATATTCGGTACACTACTTCCTTCAGGAACAAATTTATTAGCATGCTCCAAAGGCATACTAGCATCACTTTTCATAGTAATATCAGGCTCATTCGTAGGCATAATCATACTAGGAGCAGCTACATTATTAACACCCATATTATTACTAGGAGCACTTACCATATTAACTTTCTTTAAAGCAGGAATAGACATATCAGAAACTAAAGCTTCCTTTAAAACTCCACCTGAAACTAATGTCTTCCCAGACAAATCAAAATCACTCTTACTATAACTTTTAACATTTTGTTCATTCATCACATTTGTAAACATTTCAAACACCTAACTTTCCACAATTTCTTTCATAGCAACTTTAACTTTATTCCATATATCAGCATCTTGTATACCAACAAGTTTATACATACCAGGACTAGTTTCAACAACCTCTGAAATATATATTTTACTCATACCTTCTTTAACTGATTCACCCTTAGATAAAATAACAAAGTTCTTACCTATAGAATTAATCTTAAATGAATTAATTAATTCTACTTCCTCCATCGTACCATCCATATTTTGAATATTAACCTTATTCATACACCCACATACCTTTCTATCTTATATTTAATTCTAACACACTAATTAAAACATTTCAATTACTTTTAAATAAACAAATAAAAAAGTGATATTACTCACTTTCTAAATACTTTATAAACTCATTAACATTATCATTAGAATTATTAGATTTATCTTTAATTTTATATAATTTATTTATTATATATTCTTTATATTTAAAATATATTTCATCTTTTATAACATTAACACCTATCATTAATTCTTTAGAATTATATTTAATATTCCCAGGTTCAAAAACTATTATTATATAGTATTTTCCTTTATCATAAACTACTTTCTCAAGTTTAATACTATATCCCATATTATTCATATTATTTCTTAAATAATCATAATCAGTATTAGATACAGTAATTATCTTTTGATATTTTCTGTTACTTTTAGATATTATATCACATATTGTATAAGCTCCCATACCAGCTAAAACAAGTGTATTAACATCACTACTAATATTTTCTAATCCATTACTTACATTTAAAGATATATAATCACTAAGTTTAAGATTATTTATCTTTTCTTTAGCTTTTTCTATAACTTTATTACTAATATCACTTCCATATGACTTAATACCTCTTTTAGCAAGTTTAATCCCAAGTAAAGCCTGATCACAACCAATATCCGCCACTATATCATTATCATTTATTAATAACGATATCTCATCTATTCTAGTCAATTAAGAAATCCTTTAATTTTTTAGCTCTAGATGGATGTCTTAATTTTCTTAAAGCTTTAGCTTCTATTTGTCTAATTCTTTCTCTAGTAACTTTAAACTGTTTTCCAACTTCTTCTAAAGTATGACTAGATCCATCAAATAAACCAAATCTAAGTTCTAATACTTCTTTTTCTCTAACTGTTAATGTATCAAGTACTTGTTTTAATTCATCTTTTAATATTTCATATGTAGCAAACTCTTCAGGAGACATAGTTCTTTCATCAGCAAGGAAATCTCCTAAATGTGAATCTTCTTCTTCTCCAATTGGTGTTTCTAACGAAACAGGATCTTGACTTATTTTTCTTATTTCAGCTATCTTTTCTACTGAAAGTCCCATTTTCTTAGATAATTCAGCATCAGTTGGTTCTCTATTTAATTCAAGTGTCATTTGTCTTTCTATTCTAGCCATTTTATTTATAGTTTCAACCATATGTACAGGAACTCTAATAGTTCTAGCTTGATCAGCAAGTGCTCTTGTTATAGCTTGTCTAATCCACCAAGTAGCATAAGTACTAAACTTATATCCTTTTCCATAATCGAACTTCTCAACAGCCTTCATAAGTCCAATATTACCTTCCTGAATTAAATCAAGAAATAAAAGTCCTCTACCAACATATCTCTTAGCAATTGATACAACTAAACGTAAGTTAGATTCAGCAAGTATTTTCTTAGCTTGTTCATCCCCTTCAGCAACTCTCTTAGATAACTCTTGTTCTTCTTCTAAAGAAAGCAAACTAATTTTACCAATCTCTTTTAAATACATCCTAACATTATCATTAACAGACATATCTTTACTTTCTTCAGCAACATCATCTATAACAATATCATCTATATTAGTATCAATACTTCCATTATCATCTTCATCTTCACTTTTAACTTCAATACCATTTTCAGTCAAAGTATTATAAAGTTTATCTAAATCATTAGCATCTAACTCTAAATCATTAGTTTTCTTTATTATTTGTTCATAAGTTAAAAAGCCTTGTTTCTTTCCTTCCTCTACTAATTCATCAATTCTTTCATCTAAAGTTTTAATAATATTATTTACCATTCTAACACTTCCTTATTTATATTTTCTATTTTCTTTAATAATTCTATTTTTTTATTGATATCTAAAGTCTCATTCATCTGTCTTTCATATTTCTTTTTAAGCATCTTAACTGAATATTCTTTAATAGTATTTATATAATCATCAAGTTCCTCATCACAATAAGTTTCCTTATTATAACACATATTTACTTCATTTAAAACATTTATTAATTTTTCATCATCTTTTATATAATCTATAAAATCACTATAACTAAAGTATCCATAATCATTTCTAAACTCCATTATCTTATAAGCAAGCATACTTCTATCATCATTTATAAGAGAACCAAGTCTATTTTCAAATACATTTATTATCTCTTCATAATTAAGCATTAAATATAATATCCTAATTTCACTTAAATCATATTTATTATATTTTTTATTCTTAACTACTTCTTTTTTTAAAGGAACACTTTCTTTAATTTTATTAACAATTTTATTTCTTATAACAGATTCATCTATATCAAACTCTTTAGATAATTCTTTAATTTTAAGTTCTCTTAATATATCATCATTTATTTCATTAATAGCCTTAATAGCTTCATTTATATATATACTAATTTCACCAGCATCTTTAAGTGTATTTTTATCTTTTAAATACTTAAGTTTAAAATCTATATAAGATAATCTATTATTATATGCTTTATCAAATGAATCTTTTCCTTTATTAAGAATAAACTCATCACTATCTTTATAATCATCAAACACAATAACACTAACATCAATATTATTTTTAATGAGTTCTTCCCCATCATTTATAGTTCCATTTTTACCAGCATCATCTTGATCTAAATTAAGAATTACTTTACATTTATATTTTTGTATTTTAACTATATGTTCATGTGTCAAAGCAGTTCCCATTAAAGCAACAACATTTTTATATCCTATACTATATACTCTAATAGCGTCCATCTGTCCTTCACATATAATAATCTCTTTTTTCTTTTTAATTTCATTAAGAGCATTATTTATATTATAAAACATAGCCCCTTTATTAAATATTTTAGTTTCACGAGTATTATAGTATTTAGGTAATGTATCATTTTTTAAATCACTTTCTAAATATTTTCTTCCAGAAAATCCAGTTACATTTCCATTTTCATCTTTAATAGGAAAAGCAATTCTATTCTGAAGTGAATCATATAAAGTACCATTAAAATCTTTAGATACATCTATACTTATTAAATCACTTTCTTCATACTTCTTACTTGAAAGTATCTTAGTCATTTTATCACTATCAAGAGAAAGTCCTATATCAAAAGTATTAATCATCTCAGTAGTTATTTTTCTTTTCTTTAAATATTCACTAGCTAATTTTCCATCACTAGAAAGTAAATTATTTTTATAAAAACTACACACTAAATTATTAATATCATAATATTTCTTAAAACTTTCATTTACTTTAGGCTTAGTATTTATATTAAGTTTAATTCCAACTCTAGCAGCAAGTTTCTCAAGTGCTTCAAGATAAGTACAGTTCTCTATCTTTTGTACAAATGTAATAACGTTGCCACTCTCTCCGCAAGAAAAGCATTTATATATTTGTTTATCTTTATGTACACTAAACGAAGGACTATGATCATTATGAAATGGACATAAAGCTTTATTTTTATCATTTAAATCTATATAACTACCAATAACATCAACAATATCATTTTGAGATTTAATACTATCTATTAATTCTTTAGAAATATACTGCATCTTTAGCCCTCCATAATATATATACGATATTTTTTAACATAACACTTCTTTTTTAATCATTTTTCTTTAATTTTCTTCATATTATACCACTTTTTGCATATAATTCAATTTATTTATATCAATTTGAAACATTTTTTCATAATAAAAAGTAGAAGCAACTCTACTTATTTATTAAAACTATTAAACTTCTTAATCTCTTCTTCATCTTCCAAGTCAGTCTCACTAAGTTCTTCTAGTAATCCTTTTTGTTTTCTTGAAAGACTAGTTGGTATAATTAATTTTAAAGTACAATAGAAATCTCCTTTTTTCCATGAATCTGGATTGTTGATTCCCTTAGATTTTATTCTAAGTATATCTCCAGGTTGACTTCCTTCTTTAATTTTAATCTCAACAGTTCCATCTAAAGTTTTTACACTTTTTTTACATCCTAAACATAAATCAGTAATTGTAACTGGTAAATCTATATATATATCATTACCATCTCTTTTATAAAACTCATGAGGTAAGACTTTAATTTCTATATATAAGTCTCCATTAGGCCCACCATTACTTCCAGCTTCCCCTTTACCAGCTAGTCTTAATTGTTGTCCATCTTCAATCCCAGCAGGTATATCTATAGTAATTTCTTTTGTCTTCTTAACTTTACCTGTTCCTTTACACTTTGAACATTTACTCTTAAACTCTTGTCCAGAACCATTACAATTAGGACAAACAGTTTTAGTTTGAAAAGTACCAAATAATGTACTAGCTTGCTTTACAGTATAACCTGACCCTCCACACTCACTACATGTTTTAGCGTCATGTCCACCAAGACCATTACATTCATCACACTTATCTTCAAGAGTAAGTTCTATATCCTTCTTACATCCATAAGCAGCTTCCATGAAATCAATCTTCATTCCATATAAAGTATCATTGCCTCTGCTAGCCCTTGAACTTTTTCTAGAACCGGAAGAGAAAGATGAACCAAATCCACCAGAAAAAATATTATCAAAAATATCATCAAAGCCAAAATCTCCAAATGGATTACCAGAACTATAATTTCCTCCAAATCCGCCGAAGCCTTGACCACCTGCATTACCATAAGGATTTTCAAACGCAGCATGACCATATTTATCATATTGACTTCTCTTATCTTTATCAGATAAGCAAGCATATGCTTCTTGTGCTTCTTTAAACTTTTCAGGAGCATCAGGACTCTTATTTAAATCCGGATGAAACTCTTTAGCTTTTTTTCTAAAAGCAGACTTTATCTCAGCATCACTAGCATCCTTAGAAACACCTAAAACTTCATAATAATCTCTCTTTGCCATATTAAACACCTTTTCTATCTAAATATTCTTGTAATAAATCTACTTTATTCTTTAAAATATCAAAAGCACCATTTATAGTATTATAATCATTCAAATCTATACCTAATTCTTTTAAAATATCTAAAGGATAATCAGATCCACCACTACTTAAAAACTTAATATATTTATCTCTAAAACCACTTTCATTATTAATAAGTTTACTTGCTATTACAAGTGCACTTATAAATCCAGTAGCATATTTATAAACATAAAACGAACTATAAAAATGAGGTATTCTAGCCCATTCATACTTAATATCATCATCTACTATAACACTAGGACTAAAATATAATTGATTTAATTTATAATATTCATCACATAATACTGATGGAGTAATAGCTTCATTATTCTCATATTTCTCATGAATCCCTTTTTCAAAGGTAGCAAACATAACTTGTCTAAATACTGTACCCTTAAACTTATCTATAAACTCATTTAAATAATATATTTTCTCATCTATATCACTAGTATTATTAATTAAATATTCTGAAAGTAACACTTCATTAACAGTAGATGCTATTTCAGCTAAAAATATAGGATAATTTGCATTATTATAATCTTGATTTAAATTAGAATAATAAGTATGCATTGCATGTCCCATTTCATGAGCAAGAGTACTAACACTTTCTATATTATTTTCATAATTAAGTGATACATAAGGACTTACTCCATAAGTTCCCCACTCATAAGCACCACTTCTCTTATTATCTTTAGGATAAACATCAACACAGTTACTATTAATAATATTATTAAACTCACGAAGATAATCTTCTCCAAGTACTTTTAATGCTTTATTAACAAGCTCTACTCCTTCCTCAAAAGAAATATTTTTTTCTTCTAGTGAAGAAATATTAACATATGTATCATAAATATGTAACTTCTTACCTAAAACTCTAGACTTAATATCATAGTATTTTTTAAGAATATCTAAATTAGAAACAGTACATTTAATTAAATTATCATATAACTCTACTGATATATTATCATTAAATAAACTACTGCTAATACTACTATCATATTTTCTAACTTTGCTGCATATAGTATCAGATTTAATTTGTCCTAAATATAGAGAACCAATTGTATTAATATGCTTTTTATAAAACTTAATTAAACTACTAAATGCATCTTTTCTAACTCTTTCATCTTTAGAAGTAATATATTTACTATAATTAGATGATGTAAGTTTAACACTCTTATTATTTTCATCTTTAATATTATCAAAAGTTACATCAGTATTATTAAGTGCCACAAACGCATCATGACTAGATGAAAACACATTAGATACTTCACTTAATAACTTTTCTTCTTCACTACTAAGAACATGCTTCTTAAACCTATATATGTTTTCTAAACTAAATCTATATTTATCAAATCTAGAATCTCCATCTATTAATTTAAGTACATATTCATATTCTTTACTTTGAAGTTCTGGAATAACAAAACTAACTACAGTAGAATACTTATGAACTATACTAGTAGCTTTTTCTTTATACTCTTGAAACTTAACATCACTAGTATTATCATAATATCCAAGATAAGAATAAACATATACTCTATCACATAACAAACCAGTTTCATCATCAAGTGTATAAAACTCATATAAACTATTTTTACTATCAAGAATATGTCCTTTATATTCACTTAATTTAGTTAAATTAATTTCAATCTTCTTAAGAGTATCATAAAACTCTTTTTCATCCTTGAATATTTTACTTAAATCCCATTTATATTTATCCATATATACCTCATTATACTAATTAAGGGCTCTTAATAGAGCCCTATTATTATTTTTCTTCGTATTCAGCGTCTTTAACATTACTATCTTTTTTAGTTTCTTCTTTAGGTTCTTCAGCACTATTATTAGCATTGGCTTGGTTTTCTTTAGCTTGTGCTTCATATATTCTAGAAGACATAGCCATAACTTTTTCACTTAATTTACTTGTAGCATCTTTAATTTCATCTGTATTATTCTTTTCAAGTTTTTCTTTTAAGTCTTTAACTAATTCTTCTACTTCCTTCTTTTCAGAATCTTGAACTTTATCACCAAAATCTTTTAATGATTTTTCAGTAGTAAATATTAATTGTTCAGCATCATTCTTAACATCTGCTTCTTCTTTTCTCTTCTTATCTTCTTCCCTATTAGCTTCAGCTTCCTTAACCATCTTATCTATTTCTTCATCACTTAAATTAGATGATGCTGTAATAGTAATAGATTGTTCTTTATTAGTACCTAAATCTTTAGCTTTAACATTAACAATACCATTAGCATCTATATCAAATGATACTTCTATTTGAGGTACACCTCTTGGAGCTGGTGGAATATTAGTAAGTTGGAAGTGTCCAAGTGTTTTATTATCGGCAGCCATAGGTCTTTCACCTTGTAATACATGAATATCAACAGCAGGTTGATTATCAGCAGCAGTACTAAATACCTGAGATTTTGTAGTTGGAATAGTAGTATTTCTTGGAATTAATACTGTCATAACATTACCAAGTGTCTCTATACCAAGACTAAGTGGTGTAACATCTAAAAGTACTAAATCATCTACTTCACCAGTAAGAACACCACCTTGAATAGCAGCACCCATAGCAACTACTTCATCAGGATTAACTTCTTTACTAGGTTCTTTTCCAAGTTCTTCTTTAACTAATTCTTGAACACAAGGTATTCTTGTAGAACCACCAACTAATAGCACTTTATCAATACCATTCTTATCAAGTTTAGCCTCTTTCATAGCATCTCTAACTGGTTTACGAGTAGATTCTACTAAATCACTAATTAATTCTTCAAACTTAGCTCTTGTTAATGTAACATCTAAATGAAGAGGTCCACTTTCTCCTTGAGTTATAAATGGTAAACTAATTTGAGTTGATTTAACTCCACTAAGATCTTTCTTAGCTTTTTCAGCACCTTCTTTAAGTCTTTGCATAGCAAGTTTATCTTTAGATAAATCAATACCATTTTCTTTCTTAAAATTATCAATTAGATAATCCATAATTCTCTTATCAAAGTCATCACCACCAAGTTTATTATTACCACTTGTAGCTTTAACTTCAAATACACCATCACCAAGTTCTAATATTGATACATCAAATGTACCTCCACCTAAATCATATACAAGAACTGTATGTGCATTTTCTTGTTTATCAAGTCCATATGCAAGAGCAGCAGCAGTTGGTTCGTTTATAATTCTTTCAACTTCAAGTCCAGCAATTTTACCAGCATTTTTAGTAGCTTGTCTTTGAGCATCATTAAAATATGCAGGAACTGTAATAACAGCTTTACTTACTTCACCACCTAAATATGCTTCAGCAGTAGCCTTTAAGTTCATTAAGATTTTAGCACTAATTTCTTCAGGAGTATATTCTTTTCCCTCAGCTTCTACTTTTTCACTAGTTCCCATTAATCTCTTAATAGAACTAATTACATTAGTATTAGTTTGTGCTTCTCTCTTAGCAACATCTCCTACTCTAACTTCTCCATTTTTAAAACTTACTACTGAAGGAGTTGTTCTATTTCCTTCAGCATTAGGGATAACCTTAGGTTCCCCACCTTCAAGAACTGCAACACAACTATTTGTAGTTCCTAAATCTATACCAATAACTTTATTTATTTTACTCATAATATATCTCTCCTTTTTTATTTATTAACTTTAACCATAGCAGGTCTTAATAATTTATCTTTATACATATACCCTTTAGTATATACTTCAAGAACAACATTAGCAGGTTTACTCTCATCATGTTCAGTAAGAACAGCTTCTTCATAATGAGGATCAAATTCTTTACCTAAACAATCTATTTCTTTAACTTCTATACTATCAAGAATATTACTAAGTGTTCCAAGTATCATCTTAAATCCACTAAGAAACTTGCTTACTTCATCAGATAAATCATTGTCATCAAGCATACAAGCTCTCTCAAAATTATCTTTGATTGTTAATATTTGTTTAATTAAATCTTCTCCCTCGTATTTAAGCATTTTACTCATTTCATTTTGAGTTCTTGATTTAAAATTCAAATATTCAGCTTGTAATCTAATATATTTTTCTTCTAAATCATGATTTTTAGTTTGCAATAATTCAAGTAACATATTAGGATCAACACTGCATCCAGAACATCCATCACATGACCCTGTACACCCTTGAGCATTATTTTCTGCTTCTGTTTCACATGTACATTCATTTCCTTCATTACATCCACAATCACATTCATCATTGCAATTATTATTTTTATTTTCTTTTATTTCATCTTCTTTCATTTTATTATGTTTTTTCATGACTTATTTCTCCTTTCGATATGCTCTTTAATAAACTCAAGCATATTTACAACTCTTTCATATTCCATTCTCTTAGGTCCTATAATCGCAATAGTACCCTCTCTACCATCAGCTATATATTTAGTTTTAACGATAGTGACATTATCATCAAACTCACTCTCTTTACCAATATATACCTTAACCTCATCATCAGTCTCTTCAATTTTATTCACCATATCTTTGCTTTCAAACTTACTAATAATGTTTTTAACATCATCGACTTTATCAAACTCTGGTTGTTTTAATATATTAGTCTTACCTGTAAACTTTACATTCTTTTCATTTGTAAAGTTAGAAAGTGCATCGTAAAACGCATTGTAAACTACTTCATAATTATTAATATAATTTCTAATTACTGGTTTTATTTCAAACTCTAGTTTACTTGGTACATCATCTATACATGTACCTACTAATATTTTATTGATTAATTCAGTTGTTTTAGCTATATCAGAAAGTGGTACATCACTCTCAAAATTAATAGTTTTATTTTCAACATGGCCCGTATCAGTAATTAATATAACAACTGCTTGTCTATCATTAATAGGAATAACTTCTACTTTCTCAAGCTTATTTAAAGCAGATTCCTTTCCCAATATAACAGAAGTATAATTAGTTATATCACTAATAAGTTCCAAGCTCTTACTAATAGCGTCATTTAAATCAAGTTCGTTATTAGAAAATATAGTTTGAAGTTTAACCATGTCTTCACCACTAATTTTTTTAGCCTCCATTAAATTATCAACATAATATCTATAGCCTTCCTCGGATGGAACTCTACCAGAAGATATATGTGTTTTTTCAAGATATCCATTTTCTTCTAAAGCTGCCATATCATTTCTGATAGTAGCACTACTACACTTAAACTTTTTGCATAATGCTTTACTACCAACAGGTCTAGCAGTTTTAATATATTCTTCAACAATACTCTTTAGAATCTCTCTTTGTCTTGTACCTATCATATATACCTCCTTTAGCACTCTTCTTCTTTAGTGCTACATATATTATATTATTATGTTTTAGCATTGTCAATACTTGAGTGCTAATTTTTAACAATTTTTTTACGCCTATAAAAGGCGTATATTAAATTATATATATAAAATCAACTTTTATTACTCAAGTTCCCTTAAAAACTTCTTACTAGAAGGATGTATACCAGAATAACTATCATAATATTGATTAATTATTTCATCAATAGTATTACTTATTTCACTATCAATATCTAAACTACTTATTTTAGATATATCCACATATTTATAAAGCCTAATTAATTTAATAACTTTATCATTATATATATGCTCATTACTCATACAATTGCTACATACAAATCCACCCTTAGATAACGAAATAGTAGCAATTTTAGAAGACCCACAACACGTACAAGAATCAAGATTAAGACCTATACCTAAATAATCTAAATATTGAAGTTCTAAAATATTAGCAACAATTTTAGCAGATAACCCATTTTCTATCTTAAGAACCGCATTAATAAATAAATCATATATCTCTAAACTTTCACTTTCTCTATAAACACCTAAAGTAAGTTCTGATAAATATGATAAATAACTAATTTTACTAAGATCACTCCTAATATTTTCCCAATAATTAATAACACTTCCATCAACCAAAGTACTAAGAGCATTTTCTTTATAATATATATCAAAACTACAATAAGAAAACTTATCACTAAGTAATCTAAGTTTACTATTAATTTTCTTACATCCTTTAGATATAACTCCAATTAACCCATACTCTTTAGTTAATATATTTAATATTCTACTATTTTCTTTAAAGGGTGTAGTACTAAGAACAAATCCCTCTACCTTTACTGCCTGCATAACTCAAGTAAAAGCATAAAGATATACCTTTATGCTAATTTCCTTTCTTATATTTTAAATAATATTCAATCTTACCAGTTTCCTTAAATTTTTTCCACGCCTCATCTTTATTCATATTCTTTTCTCCTTACAACATTATATTGTAGGAAATTTAAAAATATTATTCATCTTTTACAATATATCCTAAATTTTTAATATATTTTTCTTTATCTCTCCATTTTTTAAGAGTTTTACAATATAGTTCAAGATATACTTTTTTATTAAGAAGTTTTTCCATATCAAGTCTTGCTTCAATTCCTATAGTTTTTATCATTGTTCCATTTCTACCAAGAATAATTTTCTTAAGAGAATCTCTATCAACAATAATATCGACATATACATATACAATATCATTTTCTTCTGATATAGAAGAAAGAGTACAAGAAATTGAATGTGGAACTTCATCTTCAGTATGTAAAAATATCTTCTCACGAACTATCTCAGCAAGTCTAAAATCTAAGTCACTACTAGTTTTCTCTTCTCCATAAAAATATTTCATTGAATCAGGTAAATAAGTCTTAAGAACTTTAATTAATCTATCTGTATTATCATTTTTAAGTGCTGATATTGGAATAATCTCAGCAAACTCATATAAATCTTTATATTCATTTATTTTAAGTAGTATCTTCTCATCAGTTAGTTTATCTATTTTATTAAGAATTAAAAACACAGGTTTTTTAACATATTTAAGTTTATCTATAATATATTGATCTCCCTTACCATAAGCAGTAGAAGCATCAACAACAAGTAAAACTATATCAACATCATTAATAGAATAATATGTTTGTCCATTAAGAGCTTGCCCCATTTTATCAACAGGTTTATGTATACCAGGAGTATCTACAAATACTATTTGAGTATCATCTTCATTATATATTCCTTGAATAAGATTTCTAGTTGTCTGAGGTTTATCAGAAATAATAGCTATTTTCTCACCAACCAAAGAATTAATCAAAGTACTTTTACCTGTATTTGGTCTACCAATTATACTAACAAATCCACTTTTCATTTTTATCACCTCCATTAAAATAAAGAAATTATCTTAGGCAAAAATATTATTAAACCTTCAATAATAGATACAATAGCAAGAATCAACACAGCAGCAGCAGATGTATCTTTAGCTACCTTAGCAAGAGGATGATATTTATCAGTAATCAAATCAACAACTGCTTCAAGAGCAGTATTAATAAGTTCAAATGATATTACAAGTCCTACAGTAATAGTAAGAATAGCCCACTCACTAATACTTATTTTAAATAAAAAGCCAAGAATAACGACTAAAACCGCTATACCAATATCAACTTCTAAATTTTGTTCATTCTTATATGCATATCTAAGTCCACTAATAGGATACTTAAAACTATTAATAAACTTTTTAATTCCTTTTTCACTTTTTCTCTCATCTCGTGATATCATATTCACTTAATATTTCCTCCTCTAAAGCTCTCATAATAACTTTATCTTCTTCTTTAATATGATCATAACCAAGTAAATGAAGAAGTCCATGTATACTTAAATAACATAGTTCTCTCTCTATACTATGTCCATACTCAAGAGCCTGCTCTTTACATCTATCATAGCAAATATAAATCTCACCTAAAAATCTTAAATTATCATACTTAACATCAGGCACTTCTTCAAAAGCAAAAGAAATAACATCAGTAACAGCATCCTTATTTCTATAATCTCTATTAATCTGTTGTATCTTTTCTTTATCAACAATAATAATATTAAATAAAGGATTAATTATATCAAGTTTCTTACATGCAAACTTACATATGTTATCAACATTAGTAAAATCAATATCCTCATCTATAGTATTAAATATATAATCTTCCATACACTACTCCTAATAAAATCTAATAATACCAAATGCAATAAGTGCTAAAATAATAATACAAATTACATTCTTAAACCAATCTCTTTGCATAAAATCCGGTAAATGTTTCTCAATAGCTCTAAATGCAATTAAAACTAAAAATCCACATATCCCACCACAAACATTAAGTATTATATCATCAATATCAAAACATCTTCCAATATAATGTTGTACAGTTTCAATAATCAAACTAACAAGCAAAGACATAAGAGCTATACCACTAACCTTTTTAATCTTACAATAACTACCAGCAAAATAACCAAAAGGCATAAACATAACAATATTACCAATAACTTGTTTCTTAAAATTAATCGTGCCAACATCATATCTTAGTATTTCTCTAAAAGGCATTAAATTAGTACCTCCACCAGCAATATCTTGACTAGTAACAAGCTGATATAATACAAGTATATATGCTACAAACAATAAATCAAATATTTCTTCATGTAAAACAAAGCCCCTATCACTCTTAGTAATATATGCTATTCTTAATATAATAAATATAGATAACACTATTACCAAAGTTGGCCATGTAATATCAACAACTTGTCTTAAAGTACTATGAATCATTTAAAACCTCTTCTATCCTAGAAGTACCAGTTATATCTTTATAAACTTTATAAAATACTTCCACTTCCATTTTACTACTAAATACTTCTTTTTTCAAAACTTTTTTACTAATTATATACTCTTCATCATTAAGAGTTCTATTTATTTCTTCATCACTTCTACTTAGTGCTAAATCATATGCTTTTTTCTTATCAAGTTTAACATTAACATAATCATACAATTCTTTAGTCTCTTTATATAAATCAAATAATAAATATGGTTTATGAATTAGTAACTCTTTATGACTAAAAACTTTATCACTATCATATTTACCAATTAAAGTCATTTCTTTTCCAAATATATCTATATAATAATGATTAATAGTTTTACCCATCTTAACATACTCAGTATAGTTATAAGGAACACTAACTTTAGAAGTATACCACACCTCAGCATATACTTTTCCTTTAGCCATAGTATTTCCTATAAACTTATCACCTTTATATATTGAACCACTTATAATCACATCACCTTTTTTAACATAATCATTTTTATCTTTAACAATCATTCCACTTTCTACATTAACATAAAGTATTAATCCATCAGATGAAGCAACTATATTTTGATATACATTATTTTGATTATCTAAAGAGCCTTTAACTCTAGGAGTAATATTAACACTATAGTTACACCCATTCTCTTCTATTTCCATCCACTCTAGTATTTCATTATTTTCTTTTAATATATTTTCTTTTATATTCTGTAGTTCACTATAACCTTTCTTTTTCTTATATTTTTCTATATCATATTTTTTAAGTGAATATGTAATTTTATTTCTAAGCTCATTATCATTAACATTAACTTTAACATCAAATATAGTATTACTAAGCAAAAATAATATAAATAAACCAAATATTAATCCCACAAAAACAAGCTTATTATATAAAATAAAATTAATTATATTTTTAACCCCATAATATTTAACTATATCATATTTAAAACATTCAAAATATTTTAAATCTTCATAATTTATATCAAAAATAAAACATTTATCACACTTAACTAAGTTAGAATAACAAATATTATTATAAATTAAATAATTTATAAACTTAATAGAATTATTATATACTTTTATCCTAATCATAATCTATAAAATCAATCCCTTTAATATTTCCTTTGATAAACATTTCATTTTCATCCATTTTTGAAATAAGTATATTTTTTCCTTTTACATTCAATATATGTTTATAGACCAAAACCCCTATCATATCATTATTTATTTCAATTATCTTTATATAATTAATAATATGTAAGCCACTATTAGTTATATAAAGTTCATATTTATTTTTAATTTCATTTAATATGTTCATATTAAATATTATTAAATAATATACTATTTAATACTACAATAATTCTTTTCATCATTACGTCTTATAGCTGAACCAGCACTTCTACCTAAGTCATAAATAAACTTAAATATATCATAAAAAGCTTTTAAAACACTGCCAGATATCGCACCACCAACTATATATTTCATACTATCTTGACTTATTCTATTCATCACACGCTTTAGGCCTTTGATATCCATCAGCAAGACCAATAATGAATACAATAAAACCCACAATAGCCCCTATAACACCATAAGATACACCACCATAAACATTAAGTAGTTCTTTTTTATTCATATTAACTCCTTTCTAAATAATAAACATTATCAAAGATATCAAGTAACTCTCTTCTATGAGAAGAATAAATAATAGTATTATTTTTAAAATATTTAAATATATTATTAAGTATTTCAATCTCTTCAAAAACAGGTACTTCACTTAAAGCTTCATCAAGAATTATATAATTACTATTTTTAAGTAAAGCTCTAGCTAAAATAACTTTTTGCTTTTCTCCGCCACTAACATTAAATCCATTATCTTCTATTATTTGTTCATCTTTAAAAGTTTTACTAGCAATAAAATCTCTTAGTTTACATATATCTAATACTCTTTCATAATCTTCAAAGCTAACATTTCTATAAAACATAATATTGTCTTTAATTGACATATGAAATAAATACTCATTTTGAGAAACATACGTAAACGAATTACCTATAACACTATAGGGAACATCAATCAAATCATTATTATTTATAAATATTTTCCCATCGTAATCAGAAATATATTTAAGCATTATTTTAAACAAAGTACTCTTTCCAGAACCAGAC
Source organism: uncultured Bacilli bacterium (assembly GCA_934085595.1). Lineage (GTDB taxonomy): Bacteria > Bacillota_I > Bacilli_A > RF39 > UBA660 > CAG-1000. Next base: position 86,993 of record CAKOHK010000003.1, on the reverse strand, counting down.
TTACCAAAAAATAATATTCTAGAAGCCACCTTAATATCAAAACTTATATTATTAAAAACACTCGATACACTATTATAACTATAAGATAACCCCCTAACACAAATATCACCATATATACTACATAACATAGAGCTAACATCTCTACCTCTAGCAATATATAAATCATTAATACTTTCGTATAGATTTTTACACTCATACATTCTAGGTATAATAGAAAACACACTATAAATTGAATCTACATAGTTACCAAAAATAATAATAAATAATATTAAATTACTAACATCTAAATATAAAATACCATAAAATATAATAACTAAATTAATTAAATCAATACACATACTTTTAATAAAAGATTGATTACTAATATAACTATCAAGATTATAATGTTTATTTAAGGATTTATAATTTACATAATTAAGTTTCTCACTAGCATAATTTAACATATTTAAATTATTAATAGTTTCATAACCATTTACCATTTCATTAAGTTTAACATTATACTCTGATACACTATTTTTATATTCATTGACATATTTTCTAAATGTATTCTTAAATAAAACTTCTATTAACAAATATATAAATGTAAATATAACTACAAAAATAAACATTTTACTATCAATATAAAACATTAAAACAATACATAATAAACAAATAATAATATTAAAAATAACATTAGAAACCACATCAGATATTAGTATTCTGAAATTGTTTAAATCATTAAGCCTATACATAATTTCGCCAGAAGACTTGTTTTTAAAAAATAAATATGGAAGATTAAAAACATGTTTAATAATATCTTTATTAATCTTATAACTAATTCTTTTATCAAAAAGAATTATACATCTACTTCTAATAAAACTAATAATATTTTTAACAATTATAATTGTGACAAACACAAAACTAACTTTAATTAGTTTATTAACATCTAAAATATTAAGTACAAACTTTAAATATAAACTACTAATCAAACATAAAATACCAAAAATAAAAGAATACAAAATAATATTAATTACTTCAATTTTACACCCTCTAATTACAGTAAAAATATATTTACTAAAAGTATTATAATAATTACTAGATATTATTTTCTTTACCGGCTTTAAAATAATGAAAGTACCAAGGTATATTTTTTCAAACTCTAAAGGACTAATCTTAATAAATCCAAAAGCAGGATCCATTAATGTATAATTATTATCTATTTTATACAAAACCATAAAATGATAATAGTTATTTCTAAGCACATGTACGATACATGGTAAATTATAATTTTGTATATTATCATACGTACACTTAATACCATAACCATCAAAACCAAACATGCAAGCTACTTTAATAATATTAAAAGCATTAGTACCATTTTTATCAGTTTTAAGAAGCAATGTTAATTCATCATATGAAGCATCTCCACCATAATATCTAATTATGGAAAGCAAACACGCACTAGCACAATCTCTAATACCCTTTTGCTTAATTTCAATATTCTTTTTCATTACTTCTCCTAAAAATCAAACTAAAAGTTGGACTTCTACAAAAATTAAATAAAACTAAAAAATCAATATCAATCATCTATCACTCCTTTCTAACTTAAATACATTCTATAACTTTAAAAAAATAGATGCAAACGCCAAAAAAAAGAAAATAAACTTAATATTTAAAACAAAAATCAAAAACCACCAAATACAAAATTAAATAATATAAAAAATTGTCATCTCAAAAGATGACAATATATAAAATTAAAGAAAATTAAAAAAATTGCATATCGCAATTCAATATTCAAATCTAAACACTTAATATCATAGATAAAATAATAAATGCAGTGCCTAAAATATAAGTTAATTTAGTAACAAACTTCTCAGCACCTCTTTCTTTACTCTTACCCATAAGCATTGCATTTCCACCTGTAATAATTTGACTAGCATCACTAGCTTTATTACTTTGTAATAATACAATCACAATAATTAATACACATATTACATATAGTATTTCCTTCATAGTTTCTCTCCCTACATGATATTATTACACAATTATATGAAAAAATCAAGTTCAAAAACTTGATTATTTATTTATAACATTTTTCCTAATTACTATATTAGGTAAACTATCATAATGATTATCCTCTATCGGAACAAATAATATTCTATTAGAATTATCACATCCACTCTCTTCATATCTAGTAACAGATAAAACTATTTTATTATTTGTTTTAGTAACTTTATTTAAACTCTCTGTATTTTTACAAGCCTTTGACTCATAAAATATTGCTACATAATCATTATTATCAAATGACTTAGAATTAATACTTTTATCAGTAATTTCTTCTTTATATTCTGAATCACTTAAATATTTTCTAATAAAGTCTTTATATTCTGAATAACTTTTAAGAAGTGTATCATCTGGAAGCTTATCAAATACTTCAGATATCTTAACATCATGTGAACCCTTAACAATTCTTGTAGCTATCAAATTATATGAAAATACACAAATAACGCTCAAAAAAATCACCATTAAAACAATATATGTTTTACTTATCTTATATTTTTTATTCTTAAGTTTATTACGCATATCTTCACCACACTTCCATAAATATTAAAAGAATATAATTATATATTCTTTTAGAAACCTTTAATTAAACTAAAGGTGTTTGATCATTATTTGTATCAACATTAACTGGCTCAATAGTTGGTATTTCAATAGTAGCAACTTGTGGTGTTTCACTAGCAGGTGCATTGTTAACTACTTGAGTAGTACTAGTAGCATTAACAGTTTGATTATTAGCAGGCATTTCTCCACCTAAAACAACTGGCTCACTTGCATTACTTGGAGTATTAACTACTCCTGTATTTCCAAAATCAACTACATTTTCTTGAACAGCTTGAGCATTATTATACATATTGTTTACTGGTTCACTAACCACTGGCTCGCTAACAACAGGTTCATTAACTACAGGTTCATTAACTATTGGTTGATTAACAACTGGTTCATTAACAACTGGTTCATTAGTAATTGGTTCAGTAACAGTATTTGCTGGAGTTCCAAAATCTAAAGCAGTAGGTTCACTCTCTACTATATTTGGAACAACTTGAGCATTAACATCATTTACTGGCATTTCAGTTTGTGCTTCAAGTGTAACTGGTTCTGCATTTAACCCATTATCAACAATATTATTTTCAGTTTGATTAGTATTAGGTGTTCCAAAATCAAGTGTTGGTTCTGCTATAGTTTCATTAGTATTTAAATTAACATCTGTATTTACAGTATTCTCAGTATTTACTACGTTAGTATCAGTATTCAAAGTGTTAACATTATTTTCAGCAGTAACATTTTGACTATTATCTATAGTACCCTCATCTTTCTTTTTCTTCTTACCATCAACTACAAAACCAATAAGAGCAATTAATAAAACAACTCCTATAACCATTAACAATATGTAATTATCAGCTAAAAAATTTAATACTTTATCCATGCTTGTCCTCCCTATTCTTTATATATTCATTTTAACATTCAAATATTATTATTTCAATATTTTTTTACAAAAATAAAAAGAAGTTGTTATTTTGCAACTTCTTCAGCTCTAGTTTCTCTTACTACTACAACTTTAATAGTACCAGGATACTGCATTGTATCTTCTATTTTATCTTTAATTTCTCTTGCTACTTTATAACTTGTAATATCATCAATAACTTCAGGCTTAACTATAACTCTAAGTTCACGTCCAGCTTGCATAGCATATGTTTTATCAACGCCTTCTATTTCATTACCAATCTTTTCTAAATCTTCAAGTCTTTTAATATAGTTTTCTAAACTATCATTACGAGCCCCAGGTCTAGCAGCACTAAGTGCATCAGCAATAGCAACAAGTTCTGAAATAACATATTCAGCTTTCTTATCACCATGATGAGATTCAATTGCGTTAATAACAACTTTATCTTCACCATATTTTTTAGCAACATCAGCACCTATCTCAACATGACTACCTTCTATCTCAAAATCAATAGCTTTTCCAATATCATGTAATAACCCAGCTCTCTTAGCAAGACTAACATTTTCACCAAGTTCACTAGCAAGAAGTCCAGCTAAATTAGCAACCTCTATACTATGATGTAAAACGTCCTGTCCATAACTAGTTCTAAAAGCAAGTTTACCTACTAAAGATACCATCTCTGGATCCATTTTAGATATTCCAAGTTCAAATAAAGCTTCTTCACCTTTTTCACGAATTATTTTTTTATAGTCTTCACAAACTTTATCATATAACTCTTCTATTCTCGCAGGATGTATTCTTCCATCTTTAATAAGTGTTTCTAAAGTTACTTTAGCAATTTCTCTTCTAAGTGGATCAAAAGAAGACAATACTATTACTTCAGGAGTATCATCAATTATTAAATCAACTCCAGTAACAGCTTCGATAGTTCTTATATTTCTTCCTTCTCTTCCTATTATTCTTCCCTTCATATCATCATTAGGAAGAACAACTGTACTTACAGTTTGTTCACTAGTAACATCACTAGAATATCTTTGCATACTAGAAACAATTAATTCTTTAGCAATTTTATCAGCATTAAGTTTTGCCTCATCTTCTCTATCTTTTAAATATACAGCAATTTCCTTATTCATTTCATCTTCTACTTTTTTAAGTACAAGACTTCTAGCTTTTTCTTTTGAAAAACCAGATATCTTTTCTAAAAGATCAATTTGTTCTTTTAAGATACTCTCCATTTTTGCATCTTTTTCTTGAATTTCTTTTTGCTTTGCTAATAAATCTTTATCTTTAGAATCTAGATTTTTTTCTCTTTCAGTCAAAAGCTCATCTCTTTTATCTAAACTCTTTTCTCTATTATCAATTCTTTGATTAAGTTCACTAAGTTCTTTCTTTTTTTCCTTAATTTCTTGATCAGTTTGATTTTTAAGTTTGTAACTTTCTTCTTTTAATTCAAGAAAGCCATCTCTTTTAACTCTTTCAGCTTCTTTTTTAGCATCTTGAATTAATTTATCAGCTGCTTTTTGTGAATTAGAAAGCTTAATTTTGTTTACTATCATAACAATAAGCCCACCCACAAATAATCCAACTATAACAAGCAAAATGGAGATTACATTATTATCCATAAATAATTTCCTCCATTACTTTCTAGAAGTTAACCTTCTATTTATATTTTAAAGTTTTAATAGAATATTGTCAAGTTACTTTTGACATAGCATTTATATAATGCTAAAATAAAATCAAATGAGGTATATTATGAAAATAGACTATGAAAAAACTCTTCAAAACATTGAAACATTACGTAAATTAATATCAAAAAAATATCACAAAGAACTATCAAAACTAGAAAAAAATGAAAATGATTTTTACGAAGCACTAGGATTTGATATGCTAAAAAGAAGTATTAATCATAAAAGAAAAAACATTGAAATACTTTATTACTTTTTAAACTCATTAGAAATAGCCATCGAATCAAAAAGAATAGAAAAAAATATAAATGTAAAAGATGATTCGAAATTAGATTTAATATTAGATTTTATATTTGATTTTGATACAGATGAAGAATTAGAAACAATCTATGACTATGACGTCACAAAAGATAATGAAGAAGATGAAGATTATACTTTAGGATTAGATATAAAATGAAATATAATATTGATTATCAAAAAACCATAAATACCTTAGATAGCATAGAAGAATTATTAAATCAAGCCACACAAGCATACTTATTAATTAAAGTATTAAATGATGAATTATTTAAAACATACAAAAAAGAAGTATCAGATAAAGCAACTGAACTATTAGATTATTTTAATGGTCCAGAAGACACTTTGAAATTGTAAATCTCACATGAGATTTATTTTTTTTCTTCTTTTCTTTTTACTTCTTTTTTTAGCGCAAATTATTAAAACTATAATTATTATCACATAAGAATAACTAAGTATAAAAGACATCAAACTAAAATGAACATTATCTTTTTCATTATAATATAAATCAAAATTGCTAATTACTTCACCCTTATATTTAACTTTAACATTACCAAGTTTAATTCCATTTTTAGTAAAATAAGTAACTGCATCTTTTCCATCATAATCATAACTTACTTTACTTTTATCAAACCCCTTCTTCATAATAACATCAATATTTTGATTTGCTTTAATCATAATATACTTTTCTTTAGTATATTTAACTTTTATTTTAACTATTTCATCATTTTTTAATACAACATTTGCTTTTTCATATAAGTTACCATAATAATTATAAACCTTAACCGCATCATCCACATGTGATGTTTTTCCTTTATACGAATTAAGTGTAATAAGTAAATAATCTATGCCAACTATATGAGCAGTACTAGCAAGACAATTACCAGCTTTACTTAAATATCCAGTTTTAGCACCAGTTATATAAGAAATATTATTTTTTCCATCATTATATCTACTAATAGTACTCCTAAGTTTAATACCATTACTTGTATTATAATAATTAGCTCCAAATATCTCTCTAAACTTTTTATTCTTAAGCGCATATTTTACTAAAATACCCATATCTTCACAAGTACTATAATGTTTAGAATCATAAAGCCCTACTACATTAGTAAAATTAGTATTCTTCATATTTAATTCTTTACTTTTATCATTCATAAGTTTAACAAACTTTGAAGTATTACCACTAACAACATAAGCAAGCGCATTAACACTATCCGCTCCACTCGCTACAATAGCTGAATATAACAAATCATCAACAGTAACTTTATCCCCCACTTTAAATCCAGTAACCGCAACATCATAAGCAATACCATTAAGCATATCACTAGTTATAGTTATTACTTTATCATAATCATCTATATTTTCAATCGCAACTATAACACTCATAATTTTAGTAAGACTAGCAATACTAGCTTTAACATCACTATCTTTCTTAAGTAACACTTCATCAGTATCTAAATTATATAAAATATACTTTTCACTATTAAGACTAAGTCCAAATATACATGTACTAAAAGTAAAAAAAGAAACAAAGACAAAAACAATTAATTTTAATAATTTTTTCATACTAGATCCCCACTTCTACTACCAAAAACATACTTAATTATTTCTTTCATACATCTAATTAAATACTCATTAACATTATGATTTATTTCATTAATAACATCACAAGTATCATTTTTAATAATAAGAGTTATTTCTTTATTCATACTAATATTATCATAAACATAAATATTATTCATAATTTCATTTTTATAATTATTACTAATACTCTCATTCATAATAGGATTTTCTTTATTATATAGTTTATCAATAAACTCTTTAGTTATTTGCTTAATCTTATTCTTAGAATCACTATGAGTATTATAATATTCATTAATCACATCAAAATACTTATATAGTAGTTTCTTATAACTATTACATACCTCAGCATTAACATTTTTAAAACTTACAGTTAAATATTCACTAGTAATATTTTGAAGTTTCTCATTATTAAAAGTAGTATTATATTTACTAAACACTGATGATATTCTTTTAAGTAATCTAAGTTCAAAAGCATTTATTAAAAAATTATTATCTTTTATTAACAAGATATTTTCTTTATCTATATAAGTTGTCAAATCTTTTATATTATCCATATATTAATTGTATAATTTTTATTATCAAATGTAAACACTGTATGTTAAAATATACATGAGGAGAAATTATGTTTAAATATACTCTTGATAATAAAAGATATCATACACTAAATTATTATAATAAAATGAAATATAATTCTAAAGTATTTAAAGTATCGTTAAATGCTGGCTTTTCTTGTCCAAATAAAGTTAATGGTAAAGGATGTATATATTGTTATAATGGTAGTGGTGAAAATGATGGATTACCTCTTCATGAGCAATTTAATAAAGTTAAAAATGAATTAATAAAAAAATGGCCCAATTCAAAATATATAGCTTACTTTCAAGCAAATACTAATACTTATGCTAGTGTTAAAAGATTAAAAGAAGTATATGAACCTATGCTAAAAGAACCAGGAGTTATAGGTATAAACATAGCTACTAGATGTGATTGCTTGGAAGAAGATAAACTTGATTATTTAGAAGACTTAAATAAAAGAACTAATTTAACAGTTGAACTAGGACTTCAAACTATACACGAAAGAACATCTTTATTAATAAATAGAGGTCACACACTAGAAAGTTTCAAAGAAGCAGTAGATAACTTAAGAAAAAGAAATATAAATGTAGTAGTTCATATAATAAATGGATTACCATATGAAACAAAAGAAATGATGATAGAAACAGCAAAATATGTTTCATCATTAGATATACAAGGCATAAAAATACACATGCTATTTATTGTAAAAGATACTGAAATATACAATCTATATAAACAAAATAATTTTCACATATTAACCAAAGAAGAATATATAGATATAGTTTGTGATCAATTAGAATATTTAAGAGAAGACATAGTAATTAATAGAATAACTGCTGACCCAGATAAAGATTTATTAATAGAGCCAAAATGGTTATTAAAAAAGTTTTGCGTTTTAAATGATATAGATAAAGAATTAGCAAGAAGAAACACTTACCAAGGTGCTAAACTAAAATAATATTATCACTTATATAGAATAATATTATTTTTTTTAACTATATATCCCTTCTTTGCTAAATCAAGCATAGGTTTATCACTATAAGAATCACTATAAGCTTCCTTTACTTTAACATTTTTATATAACTTTTTAAATAGTATAACTTTTTCTTTTCCTTTACAATTATTACCTATTATTTTTCCATTCTTATTAACTTTAGTACATATAATATTATAAACACCTATACTCTTACAAAAAGGTTCTATCCATAAATCATAAGAAGCAGAAATAATAACATCTTTGCTTTTATTTCTAGAAATATACCATTTTTTAATTTTATGATTATGTTTTAAAACAAAAACATCTATATAACTATATATATCTTTAATCTTATATAAAAAAGAAAAAATACTTTCTTTAACATTATTAAAACTCTTAACTTTAAACATATATAAAATAAAAATATAAATAGTTTTAAACATACTACAAATAACTAACAAAGGATGTCTAACTAACGAATATAAAACTAAATCAAGTGAACTATCCCCATCATATATAGTATTATCAAAATCAAATAAATACATATAACCACCATAAATAAATTATATAAAATAGATTTACTTTTTACAATAAAATGTTAAAATTATACTATGAAAAACAACACATTAAATATATTAAAACTAATATGTTCAATCTTCGTAATACTAATACATGTTACATTTACAGATAATATAAATGTAATAATAAAAGCATTATCAAGATTTGCAGTACCATTCTTCCTAATATTATCAGGATATTTTGCATATAATAGCAAAAACATAGAAAAAAATATTATAAAGATATTAAAAATAACTATACTAAGTACATTATTATTTTTAGTATCTGATATTATATTTTATTATATTATAAATAAACCAAGTGATATTTTTACAAAAGAAACACTTAAAAACTTTATATTATATGATTATTTAAAATGTTCACCTCACCTATGGTATTTATATTCATTAATAAAAACATATATTATCTACTATTTCGTAAAGAAAATAAATAAATTAAATATACTAAATATCATATCAATAATATTACTTATATTAGGTATATACTATTATTACATAAGAAGTATAAATGGTAATATTCACGTATATGAAATAAGAAACACTATTTTTACATCTCTTCCACTATTCACTCTAGGTAGTATAATTAACGAATATAAAATAAATAAAAAATTAAATAATAAATTAACCATATCACTAATAATATTATTTATTATAACAACACTTATTGAAAGTAATTATTATCCATATCAAGATTTATATATATCTACTCCATTATTATCTTCTCTAATATTTATATATGCATTAAATAATCCAAATAAAAAAGCTAATAAATTATCTAAAATATCAGAAGAGTATAGTTTATATATTTATATCTTTCACTACTATATAATAAAAATAATATCATACATTATTTATCCAAAAGTATTTAGATACTATTGTAAATCTCATATGATATTAATTCCAGTTATTATAATTTCTACTATTCTATTAAGTTATGTATATAAAAAGATAAAAGAAAAAATGAAAGTTAACCTTCATTTCTCATAAACGCTTCATAATCAGCCATTACTTTACTTGGTTCCCCTTCTTCTTTGATAAGACCGTCATGAAGCCAAATTACTTTATCGCATAAGTCAACAATAGTTTTAGAACTATGTGAAACTATTACAACAGTTCTATTACTATCACTAATTAACTCTTTCATTTTACTATAACTTTTTTCTTTAAAATGTATATCACCAACACTTAATACTTCATCTATAAGCATAATATCAGTTTCTAAAATAGCTGTTATAGAAAATGCAAGTTTAGAATACATACCAGAAGAATAACTACTTACTGGTTTATATATAAAATTACCAAGTTCTGAAAACTCTACAATTTCAGGAACTTTTTTTTCAATTTCCTCTTTAGAATAACCAAGTAACATACCAGATAAAAATATATTTTCATATCCTGTTAGTTTACGCTGAAAACCTACTCCTATTGACAGTAAAGATATACTATTATTATGTAAATCAATACTACCATGATCAGGAGAAAATATACCGGATATAGCTCTTAATAATGTAGATTTTCCACTACCATTTTTACCACATATTCCAAGTATCTGCCCCTTAGGTACTTCAAAAGTAACTCCCCTAACAGCTTTAAAAACTTTACCAGACCCCTTTCCCTTAAGACCATTTTTCTTAAGAGAAAATCTATTCATATCTCTATAATATACATGTAAATCATTTACAGATATAGCTATTTCTTTACTCTTCATCATCTCATCACCTTAACATAAGTATTTTCATTTTTATATATAGTTCTAATTCCAAAAGCACATAGTAAACATCCTACTAAAAACCATATACCAAGCCATAATACATCAGGCCCTTTACTATATATAAGAACATTTCTAAGACTACTTATCATATTAGCAAGTGGATTAAATCTAAGTAATATAGTTTGATAATAAATATTTTTTATCTTAGTTGATATATCAAAGAATATACCAGTCATATAAAATACAAGTCTCATAAAAATATTAATAAGATTAGATAAATCCTCAACAAACACACCTAAATGCATAACTATAGAACATACTCCAAAAGTAAATATAATAGATGTTAATACAATTGGAATACTCCAAAGTATATTAAGTGAAATAGGTACTTTATAAAATATCATAAATATTATTATAATTATAAAAGATACAAACATCTTAAATAAATTAACACCCATCTTAGTAAGTAGTAAAACAAACTTAGGTACATAAACTTTAGTAACTATATCCCTATTAGAAGCAACTAACTTAACACTTACATTAACCATTTTATTAAAGAAATTCCATATAGCAAGTCCAATAAATACAAATATTGGAAAATACTCAACAGAAGACTTAAAAACAACAACAGCAATAAAAGTATAAATAAGCATAAAACATAAAGGTTCAAGTATCATCCAAATCCAGCCTAAATATGAATTAATAATTTCTGTTTTAAGTTCAGATTTAGTTGAATAAACTATATAATTCTTATATTTTTTTAAATCATTAATAAATCTTTTCATATAACTCCTCGTATTTAATTTTATCATACAAACAATACTTTATCAAATGAAAAAGAAGAACTACTTCTTCTTTTGAGTTGATTTCTGTTTTAAAGTTAACTCTTTACCACTGTTAACAGTTGGTATTTGATCAACTCCATTTATAGGCTCTTGAAGTTTTAAATCTTTTTTAATTTTAGTAGTAGATATTCCTTCTGTTCTATCTAAATAAACTACTTCACAGTAATCTTTAAGATACTCAAATTTATCACTACCAGCCCAGTCACCACCCATGACAACTACATCTACTTTATACTCTTCAACATCATTTATTTTTTGTTCCCAGTTCTCCTCAGGTATAACTAAATCAACATATCTAACAGCCTCAAGCATTTCTTTTCTAGCTTCATAATTATGATATGTTTTCTTACCCTTAATCTCATTAAACTCTTCTGTTGATAAAGCAACTATTAAATAATCTCCAAGTGCTTTAGCCCTCTTTAATAATCTAATATGTCCATAATGTAATAAATCAAATGTACCATAAGTTAAAACTCTTTTCATATAACCTCCTATTTAGTTTTACTTCCAATTAAATTATTTATATTACTGCCATAACTAAGACCAATACCTCTAACAGCCTTTTTAGATATGCCACTATAAAATACATAATATACACCATTTTCATCTTTAATAAACGAACTTCTATAAAGCCCTCTATTATCCCAAGACACATTACTTGGTCTAATAATACTAACTGCATTCATATAATTCTTATTATCAGAAGAAACAGTATAATAAAGACTCATAACTTTCCTACTCTTCCAATCATTATAAGCAACCATAATCATTTCATATCCAAGGTCACTCTTAATAACATCTATATGCCAAGTCTTTAATTTCTCTTGAGCATAATACTTAATATTAATAACTCTAGGATTTGAATAATTTATTCCATCATTACTTTCTATGTAATATACTTTATTCTTAAAAACATACCACATCTTATAAACACCATTATCATAAATAATAGATGGACTCAAATAATCTTTCTTAAACCTATTTCCCTTTAGTATTTCTTCCTTCTTATTCCAGTTTACACCATCTTTACTCTTAAGTCTATATATTATAACAATATTTTTAGTGTCATCTACAAATCTATAATAACATTCTAATATATTTAAATCAGAATTATATACTAAATGGGGATCAGAATTATATACTTTTCCACTTTTATAATTTGAAGGTACATTAGCTATAGGATTCTTAAGTCCTTCAGGAACACTCCAGTTAATCATATCATTACTTACAACAATACTTGGATTTTCATACTTATCATTTCCATAAGGATAAGGAGTATAAACCATATAATACTTGTACCCATTAAACCCATCTTTAAAATATAAAACTTTAGGATGAGTTCCCTGAATAACCCCATTCCCATCATCTATATGTAAAGGTTTAAATGAATTATGTACTTGTTCATCATAAGAAATATTACTGTCAAATAACTTCTTATTAATATTATTATTTCTTCTATTTATTAAATTATTAAACATATTATGAACATCTTCATCATTACTAATATGCTTATATAAAATTATACCAAAACAACTACATAAACACACAATAACAATAATTAACACTATAATAATACGTTTATATCTTAAAACAACATCATTCTTCATATCAAAACCTAATTATTATATAGTCCCCTTAAATTATATATATCATTTCCATAAGAAAGTCCTATACCACGAGTATCATATTCAGAAATACCACTATAAAATACATAATATACCCCATTATCATCTTTAATAAATGAACTTCTATACAGCCCTTTATTATCCCAAGAAACATTACTTGGTTTTATAATAGGTTTAGCCTCTATAAAATCTTTATTATTTTTAGAATAAGTATAATATAAACTCATAGTTTCTCTTGAACTTGGATTACTATAAGCAACCATTATTACTTCATATCCTAAATCACTTTTAATAACATCTATATGCCATGTTTTAAGAGATTTATCATTATAATCTATCTTTAAGCGAACATCTTTACTAAAATTAACTAAATCTTCACTTTCAGTATAATATATAGTTTTTCTATATACATACCACATTTTATATTTTCCATCTTCATATATTATAGCTGGTGAAACATAATCATGTTTACTTCTTTTACTACGTATTACCTCTTCACTATCACTCCAGTTTATACCATCACTACTTTTAACTCTATATATTATAACCTCATCATTATAATCATTAACATATCTATAAAAACACTCTAATGTATTATCTTTATAATTATAAACTAAATGTCCATCTGAATTATATATCTTTTTAGTTTCAAAATTACTAGGACTAGAAACAATCGGATTCTTAATACCCTCTGGTTTCTTCCAATTAATCATATCATTACTAACCATAATAGTTGGATTCTCTCTATAATCATCTCCAAAAGGATAAGGAGTATAAACCATATAATACTTGTATCCATTAAACCCATCTTTAAAATATAATACTTTAGGATGCGTACCTTGATTATCACCATAAGAACTTATTATATCAAGTTTATTACGAGCATTATGAACAAACTCTTCTCTATCACCTTTTCTATCAAGTACACCAGAAACAAAAGATACTTTAGCTTCTCTAATTGTATTGTAAACATATCTTATAATATTACTATGTCTACCAAAATATAATATAAGGCCAAATATTACACATAATATTCCTACTCCAATAACACTACTTAAAATAATTATAATATTTTTATACTTATTATTTAATTTCTTATAATACTTTACATCATTTTCCATAATCTCACCTATCTATAATATTATAAAACTCTTTTAAAGCTTTTTCATTATATTTTTCATAATCAACATTCATTTTATTAAGTTCATTATTTAAATATTTAATCATATATTCATATATTCCATCCATAGAGTTTTCACATATATTTCCATTATTATCTTTTAAGAACTTAATAGGTCCACTTATATTAGTACTAAATGTATATAACCCTAATATATCTGCTTCCGCAAGAGCAAGACCAAATCCCTCATAAAAGCTTGATAATACAAAACAATCACATTTCTTTATAACAGGAAAAGGATTACTCATACTTTTAATAAGAATTATATTATCATGACAAGTTAATGTATTAACATAATTAAATATATTATCATACTCTTTACCATGACCACCAATTATAAATAAATATACATTCTTATTATCGCTATAAACTCTATCAAACGCATCAATCAATCTAATTTGACCCTTTTCTTCACTAAATCTACCAACATTAATAAACTTAACACACTTATTATTAAGAACATCTAAAACATATTCGAAATTCTTATTACATACAGTATCTTCATCAAATAAAATATCTTTTTTACTAAGTTTTATAATCTCTTTATAATTAATTAAATTATTAACAACAGCAAGTTTATCACTAGATACTAACTTATTCATAGATTCATATATTGTCTCATTAACAATAGCTACTCTATCATATTTATCATAATAATACTTAAGTAATTTAATATTTTGATTCTTACGAGTACTTGCTTCCTTATTCATATCACTATGAGCATATATTATTTTATTATTATTAAACTTAGAAAACAATTTAATAATATATCCACCATATCCACAAAACTGAATACTACTATTAAACTTAGAATACCCAAAACATCTTTTTATTTCTCTCTTATAAAATACATCAAACACTCTATCAAGAAAATTATAAGGTAATATATTAAATCTCTCTATAAAATTAAATAATGTTTCATTAAATGTACCAATAAAATTACTATTAAATCCTATATATTTAATATTATCATCAAGATTCCTAATATAATCTTCATTTCCTTTTATATGAGATGGAACATAACATAAATAATAATTTTTCTTTTTAGTATCAACACTTGATAATAAAGAACTAAGAGAACTAGTAATACCATTCTTACTTAAATTACCACCAAATATAAGTATATTATTTTTATCACTAACTTTCTTTTCTATTTTAATATCTTTTTTCTTATTATTTAAAACAAGTTTACATATCTTTTCACTAGCATTCTTACATTCATATTTACAAAATAAATTAATAAACTCACTATAATTAACTTTATCACTACTATTAATTTCCATTATTAAATCTTTAACATTATATACTTTTCTAAAAGGAAGTTCATCTATACTAAAATAAGTACCCCTATTCTCAAAATATTCTTTTTCATCATAAGTAAATAATATAATTTTTTTATTAGTGACAGCAAAATCAAAAAACACACTAGAATAATCAGTTACTAATATATCTGCTATGTTTAAAAAATCATATGTTTCATACATCCTATTAAATGATTTTATATGTTTATATCCATCTATAATTATTTTATCTTTTAAAAACGGATGAAAGTTTACAAACATAATCTGATTATCTTTAAGTTTATTATCTATTTCTTTTAAATATTTAACTATTTTATTAACATTATTTTCTATATCTATATCTTTTGAATTACTACCTCTCCAAGTAGGCATATACATAATTATTTGTTTATCTTGAATATTCAATTCACTTTTAATTTCATAACTTCTATTCTTATCAAAAAATATTTCATTTCTAGGGTATCCACTCATAACTATGTTATTATCTAAAAGTCCATTTATCATATAATCACGTAGCATAACCTCTTTCATATATTCATTTGGATACAATAAATAATTACAAGACATAAAGTTTTTTTGAACATTCCCTATATTTATAAGACCATCTTTATCACGTCTTCCCATAGTTTTAAAAGGAGTACCATGCCATGTATTAAAATAAACTTGTTCACTTCTCTTAACAAAATACCTAGAAAAAGAAGTATCATTAAATAAATATTTACATCTAGCAAGTAATTTCATATATTTCCAACTATCAACTATAACTAAATCATAAGAAGAAATATTATAAAAAGATAACTTATTCATAAACTCAAGTTTATACTTTTTATTAACAACAACATATTTCTTATACTTAGAATATTCTTTTTTATTAAGTTCTTTTAATATATAAAATATATTACCATTAATATCTTTTCCATAAGAAGAACACAAAAGTATCCCATATTCTTCTATCTTTTTATTTAAACATCTATAATAATAAAATAAATTATATCTTCTATTTTTAATAAAATTAATCAGCTTTTTAAACATACTCCCATCCCTTCAAAATAATTATACCATACACAAAATAAAAAGCACGTAAAAACGCACTTATTTAAATATTTCATTAATTACTCTAATACTAGCATTCCCATCATCTAAATAATTATATTTTTTATTAAACTCTTCATATTTAGATTTATATTTTTTATTATATTTTTCTATATTCTCTATAACATCAATAAGTTCATCATTGTTAACTGTTATAGGTCCAGGAAGTTCATCTAAATCAATATAAAAATCTCTTAGTTTATTCTTATATTCTTCTATATCATACATAAAAAATATCATAGGTCTTTTTAAATTAGCAAAATCAAAAAATACACTAGAATAATCAGTAATAATCATATCACTAACTATATATAAATCATTAATCTCATCATAATCACATACATTATATACAAATCCCTTATACTCACTTAAATCTATCTTATTAGCTATAAAATAATGAGGTCTAAAAAGTATAACATATTCATTAGAAAACTTATCCATAAGTCTTTTAAAATCTATTTCTAACTGATATGTATATCCAACTCCAGAAGTATGTTGATTATCTCTAAATGTAGGTAAATAAAACATAACTTTTTTGTCTTTCGGTATATTAAGTTTCTTTTTAATATTATCTACATCTTTATCACTATAATTAAATAATGAATCATTTCTAGGATACCCTTTTTCTATAATAATATTTTCTTTACCTAGATTTTTAAGATTAAAAGAAGATATAAACTTCATACTAGCATATTTACTAGGAGAAATAAAATAATCATATCTAGAAGCATCTTTATCATTCTTTTTTCTAATTTCCAAAGTACTATTCATACTAGAACCTTCTACTTCAATATCACATCTAAGTCTTTTAAGAGGTGTCCCATGCCAGCACTGTACATAATATTGTCCTTTTTTCTTAAGAACAGCTTCATCTATTGCAAAATTAACAATCCAATACTTACTAATAGATAAATATTTATAATAATCACTACTACCAGATTTTATAATTATAGTTCTATCATCTTTTTTTATATTATGAGCATTTATATCATTAAAAGCCCAAACAAACTTATAATCTTTAAACTTATCAAGAGTAAGCATTACTTCATAAATACTTCTAGGACTACAAGTATATCCTCTACCACCATATACTTCAAATAAAATAGTTTTATCATCCATTCTATATCTAATCATATAAAATATATATTTACATCTATTAACAAAATCCCTAGTATTTCTAAATATTATTCTAAGTATTTTACTCTTTTTAGCAATATCATATATTAACTTCTTCATAATAACTCCCTAACTAAATTAGTTAATTTCTTAGAGCATCCTCCATCTACACTCATATATTTATTAACAAACTTTAAATATGTTTCATTATCATATTTATTTTTATATATAACATCATAAACATCTTTAATATCTTTAAATGTTATCCCCTTATAATCTCTAAGTAATTCTATATTTATACCATTTTCTTTTTTATATTTTTCATAGTCATATACATAAAATAATAATTTAGTTTTAACTACACTTGCTTCCATAGCTACAGCACTATAATCAGTAATAACATAATCACATACTTTAATCATATCAAGAGTACTAAACTTACTTTTATCAAAAACTATAACATTATCATCAAGTTTACTTTTACTTTTAAAATGATATGAAATAATTAAATTATATTTATTTTTATCTAAATATTTTATTACTTCACTTGTATTATCACTACCATCACTTCTAAATGTTGGAGCATATAATATATTAATTTTCTTTTTCATAGCTGGATATTCTTTATATATTTCTTTATTTTTAATTTTATCTTCTGTAAGTAAATAATCAACAGTAGGTGTTCCAGTAACTATAACTTTATCTAAAGGAACATTAAAAGCTTTACTAAAATGTTTGCTAGTTTCATCACTAGCACTTATAACATAATCATAATTTCTATGCATACATAATATACTAGCTATTTTAGAGTTTACTCCATCTTCTTTATTAGTACACTGATATCCAAACTTCTTAACAGCCCCTAAAGCATGCCATAATTGAATAACTTTAGTATTCTTTTTATGATTCAAAACACTAACTGTAATATTATAGCCATCTACAATTATAACTTTACTACTAGCAATATAAACCATTTGCTTATACATATTAAAGTAGTAACCAAATATCTTTCCTATCTCTTTAAAAATAGAAGAATAAACTTTTTCGTTTCTAAACACACCATTTATCCCACTAGGAACTTTCTTACATATTACTTTATATTTAATTCCCTCAGTATCAAAGCAAGAACAAAGCATAGAATAATTAAGTGACATAGTATCTCCTTGCCTACTTAAAAAGAACACTTCACTTTTTTGTCTAGTAAAAAGTTTAATAAAAACATAAATTATTTTTAAATGCCATTTAAATAAATATAGCATTATCATAAGTAACATCTTTTTCATACACTAACTCCTAGCTTAATCAAGTGAATCTAATTTGATTAATCCAATTCCTCTTTCTTCATTACTTCTAATACCTGAGTAATATAAATAATATTTATTATTAACTCTAACTAAAGAACTCCTATATATTCCTTTATTATCCCATCCATCAGTAGCAAAACTTGGAGTAAGCAATAGTTTAGCATTATTAAACCCAGTCTCATTATCACTCTTAGCATAATATAGATTCATTCTAGTTCTAGCAAAGTTCTTAACAAAAGCAGAAACAACCATAATATATTCATCCTCATCATGTATTACATCTAAATGCCAATTACGAATATCTTTATCATAATAATTAACATTTATTTTAACTGGATTACTCCATTCTTTCAAATCATTACTCTTAATATATCTAATAGATAAATCTCTATCAACATACCAAAGTTTATATTCACCATCTTCATATATAACCGCAGGACTTAAATAATCTACTTTCTTTCTAATTTGTTTAATTATTTCTTCTTTATCACTCCATTTAACCCCATCACTAGTAGTCTTTCTATATATTATAACAAAACCATCTTCATCATTAACATATCTCCACCAGCACTCAAGAAGATTAGTTTCACTATTATAAACTAAATGTGTATCACTATTATATATAACTGATTTTTTATAATTTGAAGGAACATCTTCTAAAGGATTAGTAAATCCTTCTTTTTCTACCCATTCAACTCCATCATTACTAACAAGTATATTAGGATTTTCATACATATCTTTTCCCTTCGGATAAGGAGTATAAGCCATCCAATACTTATATCCAGCAAACCCATTATTAAAATATAACACCTTAGGATGAGTTCCTTCATCATCTCCATAAGAAGAAGCTAAATGTAGTTTAGTACGAGAACTATAATTACAACTATTCTCTTTATATATTACTCTATAATGTACTTCATTAATCTTCCCATTTAATTCATTAATTCTTTTATTAAACTTAATAACTATAAAAGAAGTTATAAATATAAGTACACTTATACATAAACATAAACTTATTACTAATATCTTATTTTTCTTTTTAAGTTCATTATATTTTTTATTTTTATTATATTTACTATTTTTATTCATTATTTTTGTCCTTTACTAATTCTAAAAACTTATGAGTAATACTCTTCTGTGAATATTTACGACTTATAATATTATAATTATTTATTAATTCTTCTTTACTTATATTATTTAAGTTTAAAATCTTATCTTTTAATTCATCATAATTATCATAAAAAGCATCTATACCATCAAGTACTTCTTTAGCCCCATCATTACGTTTACAAAATACCATTTTACCATTTAATATACCCTCTAAATATATCATACCAAATGACTGATAATCTGAAAAATCAACTAAGAAATCTCTTTTTCTTATTTCTACTTCTGCTTCATCAGAAATACCTAAATAATTAATATATTTCTTAATCTTATTTTTTCTAATAAGACTCTTTAATTTATCAAGACAGTCCCCCATACCATAAACATCTATAACTATATTATTAATATTATTATCTCTTAAATAAATACCAAAATTAACTATATTTTTAATAGTTGCCATTCTATCTTTAGAAAGTCTAGTTAAACAAATACCAGTAAACTTTTTCTTATTTATAGTTTTTATCTTTTGAACACTTATAGTCTTCTCTTCATCAATGCAATTACCAACTAAAGAATATTTATCAATATTAAGATTATATATTTTATTCCATTTTTCATAATTAGATTTAGTAACAAAAGCACATTTAGAATACTTAATATTTTCTAAATCTTTATAAAGTCCTGGAAATATATTATTAACAAGATTTGCATCTGTATGGAAAAAATATATTTTATTTTTAATATTATCATTTTTAGTATCATATAAGAATGGATGTATACTCTCTCTAGTAGAAACTACTGTATTACTATTTATATTATCAAGTTTATTTTTAAGTCTTTCTCCCAAATTAATAGCCATATATTTAGAAGAAGAATCATTATTAAAATAATATAATTTATTTACAAACCTAAACTTATTATTAATTTTTTCATAAGCTCTATTATACTTTGCATTATTTTTATCTGATAATTTAACTTCATTAACACCACATGGGAATAACGATCTATCTTTAAGAGTACCCTTAAGAGAAATCATTTCTACTAAGTATCCTTCTTTCATAAGACCATAAACAAGACTCTTACTAGCAGATACACTTCCACCTCTACCGCCAAACTTATATCCTACAAAACTTATTTTTTCTTCGCATTTAGACTTAAAATAATCATTCATATCATCTATATGTTTACCATTTCTAATATAATCATAATCTATGTTTTTAGGAAGTCTACTTTTAAAGAAATTATTAACACTATACTTTTTATTAACAATGCTACTAACTAAATCACGAACATTAGAAACAGAATACTTAGAAAGTTCATCTATTTTACAATATATACTTCTTCCTCTTAGATATTTCTTTAAATCAGGAGTAAATAATATAACAGGTTTATTCATAATAGTACACTCAAAACCAACTGATGAATAATCAGTAATAAGTATATCACACGAAACAAGTTCATCCATAACATCAACTTTACCTGGATATTCTATTTTAAATACATCTTTATCCATATTATTTATAACTTCTTGAAGTACATTACTATCAAAAAATTGATGAACACAAAACTTAAATATATAATTATTATCTTTTAAATATTTTATAAGAACTTTATTATTAACAATCTTAATCAAATCATTAATAAGTTTACTATTAGAAGTATTATCTTTTAAATACTCTCTCCAAGTAAGAAAATAAAGAATTACTCTTTTATCATGTTTATTTTTATTATATTCATCCCATCTTCTAATCATTTCTATATAACGTGGATGATATTTAGCATAATATAATTGATATGGTTCAAAATTATTTTCTTTACTAAATACATCTAACATTTTTTTATTATAAATACAAAATCTAAATATATTATTATTATAACTTCTACCAGTATATCCAAGTTTTTTAATCGCAAGAGTTCCATGCTGTAAATAGATAAGCGGAGCATGTACTATTCTTTTAAGTTTTTTAACATAAAATCTACTAGGAGTAACATCTAGATAACTAAGACTTACAAAAAGCATATCAGCCTTATCATAAAGCATCCAATGTTTTAAAGTATTTCTCCACACAATAAAATCTTGATATTTTTTATCAAGAGATTTATAAAAATCTAAATTACTTTTATTATAATTTAGAATAAAATACTTTAATATATTTTCATCTTTAAAAACAGTATGTTTCCAAAAGTAAAATGAATTATTATTTCTAGTCTTACCACCATTTTCACCAAATAGCCAAATGTATTTTCTCATTTTCTTCTCCCTATAAATTATTCTATAACATAAACGAAAATGTATCAATACCTTAAAGTGTTTTTACTTCTTTTCATTGTCAAATATAATATTAGTTTTAAATATCAAAAATAACACTATAAATACTAAAATTATATAACATAATATTACTTCTTTTCTACTTCCCAATACATAAAATATAGTAGTAATAGAAAATAACATATTAACAGCGTATATAATTAGTAAAGAACTTTTTTTAGATAATCTTTTTAATAATTGATGATGTATATGTTCTCCATCAGCTGTATCAATAGGAAGACCTTTAAGTTTTCTTCTGATAATAGCAAATAGTGTATCCATAATAGGAATAGCAAGTAAAAACATTGGAACTATAAATGAAGTGAATGTTGTTGTTTTAAATCCTAACAAGAATATAACCGCTATCATAAGACCTAGAAATGTACTTCCAGCATCACCTTGATATATTTTAGCAGGCGGAAAATTATGTACCAAATATCCAAGAGTACTTCCAAGCATAATTAAACTTAATATAATATCAAGACCACCAAACTTATTTAAAATAAATCCAATAACCGCAATAGTTAAAAAATATATTGAAGAAATCCCCGCACATAATCCATCAAGACCATCTATTAAATTAATCGCATTAATCGTACCAACAATTATTAACATTGATAGTGGCTTAGAAAAAATACCAAAGTTGATAACATGACCAAACATAGTTATTCTAGAAACCTCAAGCCCACCATATAAAACAATAATCATAGATACAACTAATTGAATAGCAAACTTAAACTTATTAGGCATAGGCCTATCATTTTTAGTTAAATCATCAAACAAACCAAGAAGCATAATTAAAAATGAAGAAATAAGTATAGAAAGCATTAAATCGTTTTTAGGAGCAAAAAGCATATACCCAAGTAAAAATGATAAAAATATACCAAGCCCACCAAGTAAAGGAACAGGCTCTTTTTGCATCTTTCTCTTTTCATTAGGTTTATCAACTATATTTAAATAAATTGCTGCTTTTCTCATAAAATAAACAAAAACAAGTGAACTTATAAAACAAACAGCTACTATTAAAAATATATTATGACCATTTACACTATACTTCATAAAACACCTCTTATAAGTTAATTATATAATATTTTTAAATATTTCACTATTATTATTTTACACTAATATACATATTATTCTATTCTATATGTAAATATATGTAAAAATATTAAATATATAGTGAAAAATAAGTCGTATTTTGTTATAATTAATATACTAGAATAATGAAAGTGGGTTAATATGAAGAAAACAAAATACATTTTATTTACATTATTTTTACTAATTATTATTCCATTTAAAGTAAGTGCTTCATTTAGCGCATATATACAAGGTAATGATGTAAGAATAAGAAGCGGAGCTGGAACTAACTATAGTGTTATCACTTCTCTTAATTCAAATACAGATATAACAGTTATAGATAAAACATTATATGAAGGAAATGGATGTAGTGAAAAATGGTATAAAATAAATTATAGTAACAAAGAAGGATATGTATGTAGTAAATATGTTAGATTTCACACTACTTCTTTTAGTGGTATAAATGTAACGAATTATACAGCAAGAATAAATGCAAATAATGTATCAGTAAGAAAAAGTGCTAATGTAAGCTCTGAATCATTAGATGTATTAACTTTAGGAACTAATGTAAGCATAATTAAAACTGTTTCTTCTTCATCAAATAAATGTAGTACTGCTAGATGGTATCAAGTAACATATTACGGAAATAAAACTGGTTATGTATGTAGTGATTATGTAACAAAAAAAGAAGATACTATTGATTATAGTATAAGTGATGACTACAAAGAATATTTAAAAAAACAAGGATTTCCAGAAAGCTATTTTCCATATTTAAATTACTTACATAAAAAACATCCAAACTGGATATTTAAAGCAGGAATAACAGATAAAGACTTCTCTACTGCTGTAAACAAAGAAGAAGGAAAAAATTACATGCAAACAACTAATGATAATTATAGAACATCCAATAAACCAGCAGAAGGAACTTCATGGTTCAAAGTAAATACTGGAGTAATTGCGTTCTATATGGACCCAAGAAACTGGCTTACTGAAAATAGAATATTTATGTTTGAAAGCTTAGGATATGATGATGCATTCGATGAAAAATATCCATCATTAATTAAATCTGTATTCGGAAATGGAAAACTAGGACAGGATGAATACACAATTCCAATGTATAAAGCAGGAAAAGCAAACAAAGTAAGTCCATTACACATCGCAAGTAGAATTAGAGTTGAAGTTGGACCAAATGGAAGCGATTCAGTAAACGGTACAGAGTTTACATGGGAAGGTAAAAAATATAGTGGCTACTATAACTTCTTCAACATCGGAGCAAATGAAACAACAATAAACGGAGTAAAATATTCAGCAATCACAAGAGGCCTAGCCTATGCAGCAAAATTAATTAAAAGAGATGGCTCTGTATGGAATAACATTGAAACTTCAATAATTGAAGGAAGTGAGTTTATTGCTAATGGATATATAAATAAAGGACAAGGAACACAATATTATCAAAAGTTCAATGTTGGTAAAGGTGCATATTTTAGTTCATACACACATCAATATCAAACAAATATACAAGCACCAGCTACAGAAGGAGCAATCTCATATAATTCATATAAAAAAGCAGATATATTGGATACACAATTAATATTTGAAATACCTGTTTATAATGATATGCCACAGTTCACTTCTCTACCAAGCAGTGCAAATACAAATAATGATTTAAAAGAATTATCAGTAGAAGGATATTCCTTATCACCTGCTTTTGATGAAGATGTATTATCATATGAAACTTATATAACAAAAGACATAAATAAAATAAAAATAAATGCAAAACCAAAAGCAGATACATCAAGTATAAGTGGAACTGGTGAAAAAGAAATAAAAGATGACGAAACAATATTCACTATAGTTGTGAAAGCAGAATCAGGAGATGAAAAAAAATACACAATACTTGTTCATAGAGTCGAAGACACAACAACTGTAAAGGATGTAGTTAATAAAGTTAATGGAAACATAAAAGATGATTATATCACCAGCATAAAACATGGAATAAAAGTTGATGAATATAAAAACGACTGTATTAAAAATGGTGCAAAAACTGTAATAATCAAAAACAAAGATGGAATAATCGCAAATGGTAATGAAAATCTATCTACTGGATTTAAAATAACAATATCAACAGTAATCGAATCACAAACATTAACTCTATCAGTAAAAGGTGACACCTCAGGTGATGGAGAAATAACTATATTAGATTTATTACAAGTTCAAAAACACATATTAAAAAATAGTGAACTTAGAAATGAAAACTATTATGCAGCAGATACTTCAGGAGATATGAACGTAACTATATTAGATTTATTACAAGTTCAAAAACACATAAAAGGTGATAAAGAATTATAAGGAGGAACAAATGAACAAAACATTTAAAAAATTATTTATATTTTTAACACTAATATTAATATTCCCACTACACATTTTCGCATCAAGTGCAAGCATAAATGTATCATCAAGTGTAAGTAAAGTTGTGGTTGGAAAAACATTTAATGTAACAGTAAAAATATCATCAAGTGAAGTATTAGGTTCATGGGAATGGACAATAGACTATGATAAAAGTAAATTCAAATTATTAAGCGGACAACAAACAGTCGCAGACTATGGAAATGGAAGTAAAAAATCTTCTTCTTACACCTACTCTTTTAAAGCAATCGCATCTGGCTCAGGAAATATAAGTGTTAAATCATATGGTGGATATACATGGAACGAAAACAAACTTAACATTTCAAAAAACACTAAAACAATTAAAGTAATAACTCAAAGTGAACTAGAAGCATCATATTCAAAAAACAATGATTTATCACATCTTGAAATAAAAGGATATAAAATAGAACCTGACTTTAATAAAAATGTAACTGAATATAAAGTACAAGTAGATGCTAATACTGAAGAAATAGAAATAGATGCCAGAAAAGATGATTCAAGAGCTATTATAAACGGTGAAGGAAAGAAAAATGTAACCGAAGGAGAAAATAAGTTTGAAATAACAATTACCGCTGAAAATGGAAGTACAAAAACATATACAGTAATAGTAAATGTTACAGACCCAAATCCAATAGAGATAAATATCAATGATCAAAAATATGTAGTAGTTAAAAGAGAGAGCAATCTAGAAGCACCAGCAAATTACGAAAGTAAAGAAATACAAATTAACGATACATCAGTACCTGCATTATATAATGAATTAAATGACATAACACTAGTTGGATTAAAAGACAGTGAAGGAAACATTAATCTATATATATATGATGAAAAAGAGAATAAATATACAAGATATAGTGAAGTAATCTTATCATCATCAAAAATATTACCACTTAATATAACTACTACAATAACAGGATATAAAAAAGATAAAGTCACAATTAATGACGTTGAATACGAAGCACTAACAAACAACTCAGACTACGTAATAATATATGCAAGAGACTTAGAAACAGGAAAAAATGATTATTACATGTACGACACAGTTACAAAAACAGCAATTAGATATGATAAAACAACTATATTAGATTTCGAAAAGAAACTAAATAAAAATAAAAAGATAATAATGCTACTTCTAATAGAAACACTAATTATGTTCATAATAGTAATATCATTATTAATATCTAATTTAAAAAGAAAAAATAAAATTAAACGTGAAAAACAAAAAAGATTAGAAAAAGAAGAAAAACTAATTAAAGAAAAAGAAAATAAAATCAAAGAAGAAAAAATAAAAAATGATGAAAAAGAAGAAAACAAAAAAGATGATAATATTGAAATAATCAAAAAAACTAAGACTAATACTAGAAAGAAGAAGAAAAATGAAAAAAGGTAGAATAACAAAATTAATTATATGGTTTGTAATAGCGTTAATACAGTTATCAAGTATAATATTACTTTCCTATTCCCTAACCCATTATAAAGGTATAGAAACATTTTATAGAATATACGTAGTAATAATACTTATTTACTTATTAATATTCACAAGCTATATATCATTAACAAATATAAAAACTCAAAAATCAAAATCATACATTATATCAATAATACTATCTATATTATTTTCTATTATCGCTTTTGTTGGATACTATTATTTAAACAATGTATATAAAGCAGTAAACTCTTATAGTAAAAGTGAAAATGAATACTTTAGTTCATTAGTTACATACAATACTAAATTAAATGATTATAAAGACTTAAATAAAAACAAAATAGGTATCATAAAAGATACAAGTGATATTGAAGGAAATGTATTACCAAATGAAATAATAGATAATTTAAAACTATCTAAAAATAACGAAATTGTTTCTTATGACTCAACAATAGAACTATTACATGCATTAAAAACAAATAAAGTTGATGCAGCTTTCTTTAGTAGTAACTACACTGATATGTTTTACTCACTAGAAGGATATGAAAACATAAAAGAAGAAACTAAAGTATTATATAAAACATCTAAAATATATGATATAAAAGAAGAAACCAAAAGTGAAAGTTCACTTACAAAACCATTCACAATGTTATTAATAGGTGTAGATTCATCAAATGATGGAGTTACATCAGGATACAACGCAGATGTATTAATACTCGCAACATTTAATCCTAAAACACTAAGAGCTACTATGACATCAGTACCAAGAGATATGTATCTAAAAACAGCTTGTTCAAATGGAAAATATAGAAGAATTAACACTACAACATGGGGAAGCAGTTCAAGCTGCGCAGTACAAACAATAGAAAAATTATTTAGTGTAGACATAGACTATTATGCAAAAATCAACTTTAAAGGAATCGTAAGTTTAGTAGATGCCCTTGGTGGTATAGACGTAGATGTACCTTATTCATTCTGTGACCAAAATAGCTCAAGAAATTGGGGTAACAGCACAGTATTTGTAAACGCAGGAAAGAATCATTTAAATGGTGAACAAGCACTAGCGCTTTCAAGAAACAGACACAAACCAAATGATGGTTCAAAAGCAGGTAAAGCAATGGCTAACTACTGCCCTAACCTAAAAGATGGAACAAGAAATGATTATACAAGAGGTAAAAACCAAATAAAAGTAATAATGGGAATAGTGAACGCTGCTACTAAATTAAAAGACCCTAACGAAGCATTAGACATACTTAAAACTATAGATAAAAACTTCCAAACAAATATAAAAAGTGATGATGTAATGTCACTATACAACTTAGGAAAATCAATACTAATAAACGGAAGTACAAACTTAATAAATATACAAAGAAGTCAATTAAACGGATACAACGCATACAAATACATATATGACACAAGTTCAAAAAGTTATCCAGCAGTAACAATACCATATACAGGAAGTATAAATGATATTAAAGAATTAATAAATACTAACCTAGATAAAAAAGAACTAAAAGCAATAAAAAATATATCATTTGATATAAATAATAAATATGAAGATGAATTAATCGGCAATGGAAAATATACACAATCAAAAATACCTACCCTTAAAAATCTATCATCATATAGTTTAGATAACATAAAAACATATGCTTCAAATAATAAATTAAAATTAAAGTTTATAGATGTAGATACAAACATAGAAATAACTAACTATGAAGGCTATAAATTCTATAGTCAAAAAGAACATAAAGATACTATACTAAATCAAATAGATACACTAACAATATACATAAAAAAATAGAAGCCCTAGCTTCTATTTTTAATTTATTTGAATATCTTTAACTTCTCCATCTATATTTTTAATTTTAACATTAGAATTACACTTATTATTATAATCGATATATATATTACTTATCTTATCAGAAATATCATACTTATAAAAAGGTTCTTCATCCATAAAATTATTATTATCACAAATATATAATTCACCATCTTTATTAATAGTTAAATATATACTCTTCTCTTTATCACAATCATAAATCTTATCAACTATAATAACATCACCAATATAACTATAATTATTAAGTATATTATTTTCTAAATCAAGAAACACTAGTTTATTATCTTTAATACTTAAAACCCCTGCTTCTAATTCATCTTTATCATAATTATAAACATCACTTAAATCAATAGATGTATTATTACTCCAATTATATTCATTAATAACATTATTATCAGTTTTAGCATCATCAAAATATAAAATAGTACCAACTAATATAATAACTACTATAATACAAAATACAATAACCTTTTTCATTATTTCACCATAATACCATCAAGAGAAAAACTCTTAGCTTCTGTTATTTTAACATCAATAATCTTTCCAATAGTATCTTTATCTGCTTCAATATTAACAAGTTTCATATTCTCTGTATATCCACATACCTTTTCATTATTTTTATCACTAACACCTGTAACAAGACATTTTTGTACTGTACCAAGCATTCTTTGATTAGATTCATTACTATATTTATTAATAAGTTCATTAAGTCTATGCAATCTATCTAACTTTTCACTTTCAGAAACAGTTTCATCCATAAGTTTAGCAGGAGTATTCTCTCTAGGAGAAAAAGCAAATGTATAAGCACCATCAAACTTACACTTATTAACTACATCTAAAGTTTCTAAAAAATCTTCTTCTGTTTCATATGGAAATCCAACTATTATATCAGTAGTTATAGAGCATCCCTTAATTCTATTTCTTATTTTATTATAAAGTTCTATATATTCTTCTTTAGTATATCTTCTATTCATAAGTTTAAGTATTTTATTACTTCCTGATTGAATTGGTAAATGAACATAAGGCATAACATTATCACATTCACTTATCGCATCAATCATTTCATCTGTAAAATCCCATGGATGACTAGTAACAAATCTTATTCTATCAATACCACTCTTACTTACATCTCTAAGTAAATTAGCAAGATTATAGTTTTCGTATATATCTTTACCATAAGCATTAACATTTTGTCCAAGCAATGTAACTTCTTTATACCCTTTATTTTTAAGTTCATTAACTTCTTTAATTATTTCTTCTTTCTTTCTACTTCTTTGAGTACCACGTGTATATGGAACTATACAATAAGTACAAAACTTATCACATCCAAGTATAATATCAACCCAAGCACTTATATTGCTCTCTCTTTTCTCAGGTATATCCTCTATTACATCTCCATCATAACTATATACTTCTATATTTTGTCCTCTATCATTAATACACTTATATACTACATTAAGTAAATCATATAAATTATGAGTTCCTAAAACAAAATCAACAAACTTATATTTACTCATAATTTCATCTACAACACTTCTTTCTTGTGCCATACATCCGCATATACCAACAACAAGATTCTTATTTTTCTTTTTTAAGTTATTAACTATACCAAGAAAACCAAACACTTTATCATGAGCATTTTCTCTAATCGCACAAGTATTTAGAATAATAATATCAGCTTTATTAATATCTTCTGTTTCACTATATCCAGCACTTTCAAGCATACCCTTTATTCTCTCTCCATCATGTTCATTCATTTGGCAACCATAAGTTCTAACATAATAATTTTTATTAATACCAAAATTATAGTCAACTTCACTATATTCTTTATATATAACTTTACTTTGATGCCTTTTTTTAGCATCATTCATATTAGGTAAATTCATACTTCTCACTTCCTAGAAATCATTATAACATTTAATCACACAAAAAGATACAAAATTGTATCTTTATTCTTATAGTGTTTGTGTTTCAGTACTAACTTCTTCATTACCAAATACATTATTATTAATATAATCAAGTAATCCATTACTACTATCACTCTTCACACTTTCGCTTGGTGGAGTCAACGTAGTTTGTGTTTCAGTACTTAATGGTTTATTTTCACTTTTATTGCTAGCATTATTCAAATATTCTTTTAAAGTGGCATCATCAAGACTAACAGGATTACTATTTTTTACTTTAAACTCTTCCATTATTTGACTAGAAGCATCAGTACTTTTACTATTATTTTCAAGTGTAGCTGGTTTATTTTCTATAGCCATATCTTGAGTTTGTCCTAAAGTACCATCTACCACTTCTTTTTCCCTTGGTACTGCTTCAATACCAGTACTTTCATGTTCTAAAGTTTGACTTCCTTCACTAACTTTTAATTCATCATCTTCATCATATAATACCTTATTTAATTCATCACGAAGCCTACTAATTTCCCTTTTAGTATCATAACTACTCTTTTCATTAGCTGCATCATTCATAATTTTAGTAAAATCAGTATTATCAATTCTATCACAAAAACTAGTTATTGCTTCAGCAACACCTCTAAGAGCTTTAGTATTAATAATTTCAGTAATAACTTTATTCATATCTTTTGAAACATACTCTTCTGTACTCTTAACTTCTTCCATATTTACTCTCCTCTATCATAACAATAATATCATAAAACAAATATTTTTAAAAGTCATTTTTTCACACAATATCTATATTATATACTTCTTTTACATAATATTTATAATTTTCTTCATCAAAACACACAAATATAACAGTAATATCATCATTAATACTATTTTTAACACTATTAACAGCTACTTTACATGCTTCCATCTTAGGATAATGATACACCCCAGTACTAATACAAGGAAAAGCTATAGTTACTTTATCTAAATTATTTTCTATTCTATATTTATTAGCTAAAGCTATAGAGTTCTTATAAGCATTACTAAGTAACTCTTCTTCATTATGTTTACCATCAACATAAACAGGTCCAACAGTATGTATTATTCTATCACATGGCAAATTATAAGCACCAGTCATCTTAGCTTCACCAGTCTCACAACCATTAAGTTTTTTACACTCTAAAAGTAATTCTTTCCCAGCATTTCTATGAATAACACCATCTATTCCACCACCACCAAGCAATGATTTATTAGCAGCATTAACAATAATATCAACTTTTAAAGTAACAAGACTAGTATTTAATACAATAATATTTTTCATAAATCCTCCATTTAAAAATCTACATTAAGTAGATTATATTAATAATTATCAGCTTTTCTTTCAAAGAAACTTTGTTTATGAGCACATACTGGACAAACTAAAGGTGCTTTCTTACCTATTACTACATGTCCACAATTTCTACATATCCAAATAGTATCTCCTTCACTAGAAAACACAAGTTCTTTTTCTATATTATCAATAAGCTTTCTATATCTATTTTCATGTTCTTTTTCAATTTCACCAACACGTTCAAATAAATTTGCTATTCTATCAAAACCTTCTTCACATGCTTCTTTAGCAAAATCACTATACATGGTAGTATATTCATAATTTTCACCATTAGCTGCATCATTTAAATTATCAAGAGTAGATGGAACACTACCACCATTAAGTTCTTTAAACCATAGTTTAGCATGTTCCTTTTCATTATTAGCAGTCTCTTCAAATATACTTGCTATTTGTTCATACCCTTCTTTTCTAGCTTGACTAGCAAAAAAAGTATATTTATTTCTAGCTTGACTTTCACCAGCAAAAGCACTCATTAAATTTTGCTCAGTTTTACTTCCTTTTAATTCCATATTAATTTCTCCCTTCTAATCAATTATCACTTATTTTTAAAATTAATTCAAGAATAATATAACTTATTTACATAAATAAAACATTGAAAATCAAAACAAAATCTGATATAATAAGAGCAATTTTAAAGGGGGATATATGACATTTAGAAGTAAAAAGTCATTACATAATTACTTATTAAATTTAATAAGAATAGGTTCAGGTTCACAAGGAGTATGCTATTTAGACAAAACAAATGGGAAAATATATAAAATATTCCATGATTTTTATGATGATGATTTAGAAGAAGAATTTAAAGTTAATTATACAAAAGAAGAATTTACAAAGTTCTCAAAAATATCAAATGATACATATGTATTTCCAGAAGAAATTATTATGGTTGGTTTTAAAGTATGTGGATATATAACAAAGTACGCAAGAGGATTAGATTTATGTGGTATAAACCCATTTACAATAAATCTTGATACATTTACATCAGATATAATAAATGCACATCAAGGAGTAAAGCAATTATCACAAGATCAAATCATGTCATATGATGTTTTATATAACATTTTATATGGAGTTAACGGTTTTAAAATAATTGACACTACAGACTATAGCTTTACAGATTTAAACTACCAAGCTTTACATAAACAAAATAAAGAATACTTTGATAGAGCAGTTAAATTATTCTTAGTCAGTAATTTCTTTAATAGTTTTGTAAACACACAAAAAGACTTAAAAGAAATGTATAAAGATGCAGATAGTTTAGAATTCTTAAAATTATTTAGACAAAGATTAAGCGAACAACTAGGAAATGAAGTACTATATTTAAGAGATGCAAAAGACCTAGCAAAACACACAAGAAACACAGATTATATTAGAACATTAACTCTTTAATTCATTGATTTCAGAATCATAAATATTTTTAAATACTGAAGATAACTTCCATAAAGATATAATATTAGGAATAATAATTAATGCAACTGCTACATCAGAAATAAGCCATATCAAATTACTATCTATAAAAATAGATAGTAAAGGTACTAAATAAAACCACTTAAAATATTTAAAAACCCTATCATTAAATAAATATCTTATGCAAACGCCATAATGCTCATAAAAACCAATATAAGTAGTATATGCAAATAATATCATAACAAAACATAATATATATTTACCAAATGAACCATACACACTATTAAAAGCGTTAAGTACCATAGGAGCACCAGTTAAAGAAGTAGTATAAGAACTAGTAACAAGAACACAAAGAGCAGTAATAGAACATATTATAAAACTAATAATATATACCTCTATTATACCCCACATTCCTTGCACAATAGGTTTATTATCACTTTTAGAATGCACTATAGTACTAGCACCAGTACCAGCCTCATTAGCAAGTATACCTCTAGCACTTCCTTTACTTATCGCACTTATTACACTACTACCAAGAAAACCACCTATAACTGGAGCAGGTTTAAAAGCATATTTAAAAATATCACACAACGAACTAAATATTTTATCATAATTAACACTAATAACAATAACTGAAAAAACTAAATATAAAATACACATAAACGGAACACATTTATTTAAAAAAGAACCAGTTCGTTTAAGACCACCAAATATAATAAAAATTGATAATACTAAAAATATTATAAATATAATCATTTTACTAATATTAAAAGTATCATATAAAGAACTAGATATAGTATTTAATTGAACAAATCCAGGAGCACACATAATATAAACTAATAATGATACAGTATAGAAAATAGAAAGTAGTTTTCCACCTTTACCTTTAATGGCACTTATATAATACATAGCTCCACCCATTTTATTACCATGATTCTTTTTACTATAGTATACAGACAAACTAACTTCTATCATTTTAGTTCCCATATTTACAAGAGATGTAACCCACATCCAAAATACAGCCCCAGGTCCACCTACCGCAATCGCACTTGCTACCCCAGCTATATTTCCAGAACCAAT
Organism: uncultured Bacilli bacterium; assembly: GCA_934085595.1. Lineage (GTDB taxonomy): Bacteria > Bacillota_I > Bacilli_A > RF39 > UBA660 > CAG-1000. Next base: position 51,685 of record CAKOHK010000003.1, on the reverse strand, counting down.
ACTGCTTCCAAGAGTTCTCATAATTATACTATAAGAATTATTTGATAATTTACCTACTGTATTTTTAATAATAAAAGGTATTTTTCTAATTTGTATAAAATGAATACACTTACTAAAATAAATACCAGAACCAACTATAAATATTATAAGAGGAAATCCCCATATATAATTAACTATCTTACTAAATAATTCCATAGTACTCTCCTATAATAAAATTATAATATTTTTAAATACCTATTGCAATATTTAAAATAGTATGATATTCTTAAAAAGACATTTGCAAAATTATACGCGTTTTTATGTACAAAAAATTAGTTTACTCATTATATTACACACATAATCATAAATGTGTATTTTTTTGCATAAGAAAGGAGTGAGAAAATAAATGTCATTCATCGATGTAAAACACATAAGTAAAACATTTAAAGTTGCAAAAAGAAAAAGTGGACTATTTGCATCTTTAAAATCTTTTTTCAAAAGAAACTATATCTATATTGAAGCCATAAAAGATATATCTTTTCAAATTGAAAAAGGAGAAATTATTGGTTACATTGGACCTAATGGTGCTGGTAAAAGTACAACAATTAAAATACTAAGTGGTATTTTAGTCCCAGATAACGGAGAGTGTAGAATAAATGGTTTAATTCCATGGAAAGACAGAGAAAAATATACTAAAGATATTGGTGTTGTATTTGGACAAAGAAGCCAATTATGGTGGGATATCCCAGCAGAAGATACTTTTGATTTACTAAAAGAAATTTATAAAATAGATGAAAAAGAGTATCAAAAGAACAAAGAAGAACTTATAAATCTTTTAAACATCAAAGATATTATAAATATTCCAGTAAGAAATCTTAGCTTAGGTCAAAGGATGCGCTGTGAAATAGCTGCTTCTCTAATTCATAATCCATCCATACTATTTTTAGATGAACCAACAATAGGCCTTGATGCCGTATCTAAAGAAATAGTAAGAGATTTTATTAAAAAACTAAATAAAGAAAAGAAAACAACTATAATTCTAACAACGCATGATATGAGTGATATTGAAGCTCTAGCAAAAAGAATAATTTTAATAGGTAAAGGATCAATACTATATGATGGATCTCTTAATAACTTAAAATCTAAATACGCTAGTAACAAAAAAGTAATAGTTAAAACAAATGATAAAATAAAAAGTTTACATAAAAAAGGAATAATATCATATTCAAAACTAGATAAACTAAGTTATATTTTTACACTTGATACTAATTTAATAAGTATATCAGATTTTATAAGTTATTTAACATCCAAAATAAGTATAAATGATATCGAAGTTAATAATGAAAATATTGATAATATAATTATTAAACTATATAAGGACTTTGAAATTTGAAATTATATTATTCTATATTCAAAATGAAATTAATTAGTACTTTACAATACAAAGCGGCAGCCCTATCAGGAATCGCAACACAATTATTCTTTGGTCTTATATATATACTAGTATATATAGCTTTTTACGAATCAAACCAAATGAATACTTATCCATTAGACATGAAAGTACTAGTAAATTATATATGGTTAAATCAAGCATTATTTTCATTAACATATATTTGGTTACAAGATAAAGATCTTTTATCAATGATTAAAAATGGTAATATAGCATACGAATTATGTAGACCAGTAAACTTTTATTTTAAATGGTATTTCACAATGTATGCTTCAAGACTAGCAAAATTAGCACTAAGATTTATACCAGTAATACTAATAGCTTTTCTCCTTCCTTATCCATACAATATGACACTACCACCAAACTTATTAACATTCATAATATTCTTAATATCATTAATCATATCTAGTCTTTTAGTTACATCAATAACAATGTTATTTCATCTAATAGTATTTTTTACTCTAGATGAAAAAGGAATATTAACATTTCTAATGGTAGTAGGAGAAATATTTGAAGGAGGAGAAGTACCACTAGCATTCTTTCCAAAAACATTAAAAGCTATAGCGTACGTATTACCATTTAGATACATATGTGACTTACCATTTAATATATATTCAGGAACAATAAGTATTAAAAATGCACTATTAAATACATCTATAGGATTTATATGGTTCATAATACTCTTAATACTTGGTATAAAACTATCACAAAAAGCATTAAAAAAAGCAAGTATACAAGGAGGATAAAATGAAATTATATATAGAATCATTAAAAATGCATTTTAAAAGTACTATAGAATATAAGACATCATTTATATTAGGATTTTTATCTCAATTTTTAGTATTCTTTACCTATTATTTCATAATATTAGCTTTATTTAGTAAATTTAGTAATATAAAAGGATTCACAGTTTACGAAGTACTATTAACATTCTCTATAATAAACTTTGGCTATTCAACTAATGAATTCCTAGCAAGAGGAATAGATACATTTGATAACTTAATAATAGATGGAAGTTTTGATAGAATACTATTAAGACCAAGAAATATATTATTAAGTGTATTATGTTCAAATATAAATTTTGTAAAAATATCAAGAATATTACAATCAATAATAGTATTTATAATAGCAATTTCTAATTTAGATATAGACTGGAATATAACAAGAATAATATGTTTAGTATTGATGTTCATAAGTTCAATAATAGTATTTTTCTCTATTTTCTTACTTATGGCTTCTTATTGCTTCTTAACAGTACAAGCATTAGAAGTAAGAAATATATTTACAGACGGAGGAAAAAACATAGCAAAATATCCAATGGGAATATATAAAAAAGGAGTATTATTATTTTTCACATACATAATACCATTTGCTCTAGTAAATTATTATCCACTTTTATATTTATTAGGCAAAAGTAATAATATCTTTTATGCATATTCACCACTAATAGTTTTACTTTATTTGATTCCTGCATTCCTATCATTTAAATGGGGAATAAAAAAATATACAAGCACGGGAAGTTAATAAAAATGTAGAAACAATTCTACATTTTTATTTTAATACAAGCTTATTACCAATATTATTTTTAGCACACCTAAGCCTATCATATATATCATCAAAACTTAAAACATTAAGCACTTCTCCAACATTTTTATTATTATATCTTTTATTTTCATCATTAACTTCATAACAAGGAGTCCTCCTGCGTCCATCAAATATTAAATTAAATACACTACCAAGCTCTGAATGATAATCACAATAATATGGATCTCCTTTATATAACATTTCACTATATACTTTCATATTACACCTATCAAAATGTAAAATATCATAATTAATATAAGATAAGCCCTTAATATTACTATTATAAGGATCAAAAGAATAAATCCTTAAAATACTATTATTATCAAGTAAGAAAAACATATCATTATGACAATTATTATCTATTTGCTTAACTCTCAAACACTCATTACTATTAAATAATGAAAATAAACCATCTATTTCTCTACCATAACTATTACTATGATACTTATTATCATATTCTTTTCCACTATATTCACTTTCAGCTTTCGAAAGTAAAATAAGACAAGAATTATAACTAGATAATAATAAATGTATCCTTTTAGCAATATCACTTTTTTTAATATTATCTTGAATTTCATTTAAAATATTAATTTCATCATTATCATCAAACCAAGATTCACTTTTCTTATCTATTAAATCACTACAAATATCTTTTTTAAACATGACTTTACCCTACTTCCTTAAAATCAATTGTTGTGGCATTTCCCTAGCCATATTATAATTTTTATAATCATCTATATCAGTCACATCTTTAATTATATTAATAAATGATGGTACATCTATAATCTCTTCTTCACTACTAAGTTCTATTTCCATAATAGCTTGATTATCCCATTCAGGATATATATCAATTTCATAATATTTATTATTAAACGTTAAACAATATCTAGTTTTATGTATAGTATGAAGTGTATTATCAGATTCCATCAATAATGATAAATATTCTTTTTGAGTAAGTCTTCTTTCTACTTCTATTCTTTTTAAGTTAGATACTTTCTTTTTCTCAGTTAAATAGTACATATAATTACCATCAATTCCCCTAGCTCTTATCCTTCTTTCAATATCATCTTCACTCTTTAAATATGTCTGAGTTATATCTACTTTAGTACAGTTTGCCATACTTTCAAGTTCTTTTATATTTGGAAAGTATATTAAATACTTTCTTTCTATTTCATAAGGTGTAGGTTCTCCTAAAAAAGAAGCTATTTCTTTTAATAATCTTTCTAATTTTTGTTCAAACTCTGTACTATTATCAATAATTCTAAAATGAGGATGCCCAGTCCAAGCAGAAATTATTTTATCATCAAGTACTCTGGCTTCTTCTATACCCTCAGTTCTAGCAGTATTATTCGCAAGAGTATATGCTTCTTCTCTTCCCTTAGCAGCAGTAACTAAATGAAATATCGCATCGTAAGAATCTCTTTCATTAATTTCATTCGTATCAAGTTCTTTAAGTATTCTTTTAAACTCCGCTTCTTTCATATAAGCTTTATTATCTAATACACCACGGTCACATACAATTAATATTTTATCATTTTTCATAACTTTAGCTGCATCATCAAATATTTTCTCTTTCATTTTTTGTAGCATAATTTGTAGAGTCTGATAATCATAATTCGTATTACATGTCCAAGGAGCAACACCATTAGTAATAAGCTCACTAGCTGTCTCAGGTACAACTAAAACACTATATCCTCTACTAGAAAAATAATTATTAATCCAATTTAATGCTGTTGTTTTCCCAGCACATGGTCCTCCAGTTAAAACTATTTTCTTAATATTAATTTCTTTCTTATCTCCTAAATATGACAACAATTCATCAAGTGAAACATTATACAAAGCAGACAATAACTTTAATTTATTAATATCAGGCTTTGATTTCCCGTTTTCCCATTTACTCACAGCTTTATCACTAACATTAAGTTCATATGCAACATACCTTTGAGTCAAATTATTCACTTTTCTAAGTTTATATAAATAATTACCAAAATCAATATTATCCATAACTCCTCCTACAAATATATTATATAATAAAATATAATAATTGAATAACTTATCACTCTACTTTCGGTAGAACTTCATTTGTTATTTCTTTTATTTCATTAATAAATATACTTTGTTTATCCTCATCTTTATTAACAAGTAAATAAACTTTATTTTTAGTTCTAGTAAGAGCCACATAAAATAATCTTCTCTCTTCAGCATAAGGAATCTTTTCTATTACAGTTGGATATTTAAATAAATAATTAATCCAAAATGCATTTTTCTCTCCTAACGGAAATCTTCTATTAAGACCAAGTACAATCACTTCATCAAATGTTAAACCTTTTGATTTATGAATAGTCATCCCCTCAAGTTCAATATCATCATAACCCACAAAAGAAATCTTAGTACCTATTTCATCATTCAAATAATCTGTATCAAAACACTTATCAATAATAGCATTTGTTCTACCTAAAACTAAAATATTATGACTAGGATTATTATTATGAATATTTAATATAATTTCTTTTAATTTATCATATTCATGTTCATCTTCAAAATAAACAAACTCTATAGGTTTATCTATATGTTTATTTGAAAGTAAATATTTTTTAATTTGATCAGGATTTCTCATTATAAAATTACCAGAAACATCTAATAATTCCTGACTATTTCTATAAGTCTTATTAATTCTAAATATAACAGCATCTTTAAAATAATTCTTGAAATTATATGTATATTCTATTCTAGAACCACTAAATGCATAAATACTCTGCCAATCATCACCAACCGCATATATTTTAGCATGATTCCTATCTACTGTTTTCTTAGTTAATTCATATTTATATTGAGAAATATCTTGATACTCATCTATAATCACATATTCAAAATTAAGTTCATTATTAACACCTATATTTTCTATATATTTATTAGCATAATAAAGTAAATCAGAATAATCAAACTTATAAACTTCTGAACCATATAATTGTTTTTGATAATATATATAAAACTCATTAAAATAATTATATTGTTTCAAAGCTTCTTCTTTTTCTTCAACTAATGTTTCTATATATGATTTTACTATATCTTGATAATTTTCTCTATTAACTGATTCTTTTATAGTATTAACTATTTCATAAAAGAAGTTTTTAAATGGAAATAACAAAGATAACTTATTATTATCAAGTATTCTCTCATATATTTCTTCTTCTGTTTTAATCTTATATTTAACTCCATATTCTTTTAATTTTCTATCTAATTCTTGCTCTATATTCATAAGTGGAGTTTTATCAAGTTCTATAAATTTATTATTATGTTCTGCATGAAATCTAATTTTTAATTCTTTATTTTTATTATATTTTTCATCATCTAATCCAAAATATTCAATATATATTTCTTCTCCACCTATATCTATTGTAAAATCAGGTTTATATATTCTATTATCTTCCATAAGTTCAGAATATATTTTTTCATATGTATAAAGTATCCCATTTTTATATAAAAAGTTTGCAATAATAGCTTCAGGCACTGACTTTACATGCTCACCTTGTATAGTAATAACCTCTTCTTCACTATTAATTTTTTTCTCTACCCAATCATCTATAAAACCTTTTAATCCTTTATTAGAGTTGATTGCTTCTGATATTTTATATTTTTTATATGATTTCAATAATTCATCAAAAGTATCATATTTTTCATAATTAAGTAAAAACCATTTACTAAATACCCATGTCTCTCCTATTTTAGACGCTTCAAATATAGTTAAAATATCTTTAAGTTTATTTTTATCTTTAAAAATCATACTAAAATAATTTAAGAATATTTCATCTTTATCATTATAATCTATAACACAGCATTTTCTATTTTTAAAAATATTTCTAATATATTCAAAACCCAAAGAATGAAATGTTGTTATATGTGCTGGAATATTAAAGTCACCTATTATTCTCTTTTCTAATTCTTGTGTTGCTTTTTTAGTATAACTCATTACTAATATTCTACTAGGATCTATCTTTTTAATATCAACTAAATATTTTACTTTAGCAGTCATAGTTGTAGTTTTACCAGTACCAGCACCCGCTATTATTAAAGCACTATCTTCATCACTAAGAATAGATCTAATTTGATCTTTATCTAGTATAATATTATCATCAATTCCTTTAAACATATTTTTAAAATAATCTTGATACTTATTATAAAGCATATTTAATACTTTTAGATTATATTCTTCTATATCAAAATTAGGATATTCATCTTTTATTAATTGATATAATTTATTTGATATATATTCATTATTCCTAATTTTATTTAAAAATACATCTTTCATAACAGCACCCTACTATAAATAGTATATCAAATAATTAAGTTAATTTAAATAAATATATCAAAAAAACGAAACTAAAAATAATTTAAAATAACCAATATCTAAAAGAATATTCAGCAATCTCTTTCATAATATCAAACATTTCATCTTTAGTCCATTTTTCTTCTCTAAAAAACATTGATACCGGAGAAAAACATCCATGTTCATTATCATTGTCTTTTTTATTAACATAGATTTTATTAATATCATAAAACTCATTTAAACAATATATTTTTGATAATACTGTAGGATTATCTTCAGAAAAATCACAGCCATAACCAAAACATACAAATGGCGTAATATTCTCATAATGCATATATGTTTTAATCGCAGTCAAATTTTTACCAAGTCTTTCAATAGCGTTACCTGTCGATTGCTTTTTCTTTCCCTCTTTTTGTCTTTCATTATTTGTTCCTTGATGTTTAACTTCAGCAATTACAAGCGGATATTTAATATTTTCTTTTTCATCTACCAAGTATATTATTCCTCCATCAGGTACTATTCTTCTAGAATCATCATACTCATAAAACTCTCTTCTTACATTCTTCTTCTTTATAAACTTAATCATATCACATATTTTAATAGCTTTGGCAAACTCTAAATGATAATTTTTAAACTTTATATCCATATCAAATCTAGAAATTAAATAATCCATTACCATCTCTGCTGCCATGTAAACTTCTTTATCATCATTCTTAGATATAATATTTTTAGGTTTATGCTGTTCTATTCTTTTTCTTAAAGATTCATGCTGACTCATATTTATTTACCTCCTTATATTTATTAACTTCAACCAAATATAAATATTCCTTTACATGTATATCCCTATTATTAAGATTTCTTGAACCCCTAAATGTATTATATTCTTTTTCCATAATAGTTACTTTTCCTATTTTAGATAACATTTCAATCATTTCTTCTTTTTTAATAAAACCATCATTATTAAATGAAATTAACAAATATCTTGCTTTAGCATTTTCACAAAGACCTTTAAAAGTTTTAAATGCCTCACGAGCCTGATTAAACTTTGATCTATTCCAATCAGTTGGTATACCTGATACTTTGCTTACTTCTTTTGGCTTTTCATATGCACTAATAAGATTTAACATAAAATAATTAGAACCATAAGGATGTTGATTATATGGAGGATCCATATACATTAAATCAACTAAATCTAATTTATTAATAAGTTCACAAGCATCCTCCTTATAAACTTCAACTTCACAATCAAAATTGCTAAATACAGGAAAAGGTAATTCTATATCTTTTTTAATTCTAGATAACGCATTCTCATCATTACCCCCAAACTGTCCAATACCAGTTTTACTATTTTTGTAAAATCCTTTAAAAACACCAGATGTATTATTTTTAATTGAAGCTTCTGTTAGTAAAGGAGCTATAAAATACACTCTATACTTCAAAGGAATATTATTAATAAGTTGTCTTGCTGTATCAATATATTTTGCATTTCTTGTAGTATAAAAGCACCTTTCTCCAAGTCTAATATTATTAATATCTAAAGGAGCATACATATCAGAAATAATACCATTATTAAGTTTTCCATTCAAATTATCTTTTAAATAATTAAACCAAGATATCAATTCATCCATATCAATATCACTCTTATTACTCAAATAACATTTATTTAAAATATATGCATATTCTTCTAAATCATTTGCTATTATTTTAGAAGAAAATTGTTTAAAATATCTGGCGACGATTCCTGACCCCGAGAATATATCAACTATCTCTAATTTATCTTTTTTAAGCTTATCTTTTACCACATCAACAGCTTTACCAATAAAACTTAGCAATGATCTTTTGTTTCCGATATAGGTAATAATTTGTGTTGTTAAATATTCTTCATTTTCAAATAAATCACAAGTATTTTTTTTCTTATTTGCCATATTATTACCTCCTATCCAATTATATCATAAAAGTTTAAGTTAAAAAATATTATAATTGTGAGATTCAGGATAAACGTATGAGTTTTTAAACTTGTGTGTTTTTTAATTGTTCTAAACTTTCAACATCTAGTAATTTAAAAATATTTTCTATTTCATTTTCAAAATCAAATGATAAATCAGTTCTTATTAAATTTAAATTTTTCTTATAATAAGTTTGAGCAAACCTTAGTATTGCCAGCGCTATTCTTCTTAATACTCTAAGGTTTTTAGAACCGTTATATTACTATCTTCTTTAAAAACTATGTCAAGTGGTGCATGCAAGTTATTCTCAATTTCCCATTCTCCAAGTACACTTTTTGAAAATAGTTCTATATCATTAGTAAAGCTTATTATATAGTATCCATCTTCTACAATTTTACTATTGTTTTTCTCTATTGTATTTCTAGCCACGCCTAATTGATTTTAAGCCAAACCATTTTTCTTTTTTATTCGTCCATTTGATATCATCTATCATGCAATATTCCTTTGTTATAATTCCATAATGTTCTTTTGAAGTTAATTTTTTATAATTTATTTTCTTCGCTTCTTCAAATAAATATTTATCTTCAATATATTCCTTTATTTCGTTATAAGTTAGTAATTGATTTTCTTTTACTAGTAACACATAATCAGCTTTTCCTTTTAATATCGCCTTTATAGTTTCTACCTGAGTATTTAATGCATCAGCAGTAACAACACAACAATTTAATTGTAATTGTTCTAATAATTTAGGTTCCATTGTTATTTCATTTTTTTTACTTGGTATGTAATCTTGTATTAATGAAATACCATAATTGTTTGAATAAACACTCATCGTATTTACAATTTTAACATCTTTATTTATACCAGTATTTCTTATCAAACCATTAGAAATCTTGTCACTTCACTTATGTTTATATTATCACCTCCTTTTCGTATAATTTCATTGCTAAAAGGATGAATGATTGCCAAAGAAAAATACTAAATTATAAAACTCCCCTTGAAGCACTTCGAAAAGAGTTTAACAACAAATCAATTTTAAATAAAATTTATAAATTCCAGGAAAAGATAAATTGTTTATAGTTTCATTCGCAAAAAATTGCACTTGACTTTTTAATTAATAAAATTTCTGTGAATTATATGAAAAAAATAATAATTTAAAGATCGTTTATTATTTGACTTATTTTCTATTTAAAGTAATTAATACAACTAACAGGAAGTGTTTATGATTAGAAAAAATACAAATGGTGCTATTAGTGATTAAGAATTTGAAGCAATATTAAAACCATTTATTGATGATTATGACAAGTTCGTATTAAGTTATATTATGCAGGAAGTTATTGCATACTACATAGCTAATTCTTATTACAAAGGTTCTATGTATGAAGGAACATTTCTACAACATTATAATTCTGATAAAGATTTAATTAACTTATTTAGAGAAGATTACGAACAAGTAAAAGCCAAAGTTTATAAATTACTTAAAATAAAATATGCTTTACTTATCACTAAGAAAGAGCCTTTAGAAATTTAAAAAATAGAATATGAGTATTAATTGCTTATATTCTATTTTTATCTTTATTCCATTTTTCAAATACTGAAATTGTTAGATGTTCCAAATCAAATGAATAAATATGTTTATCATCATATTCCTCACCATGTATAATTTTACTTCTGATAGAGTAACATTTCATAGCTAATTCTATATTTTCTTCACTATTTAAATCATATTTATTTAATAATTCTTTTATAAGTTGCCTATCACTTTTGTTTTTTAAATTTCCTATGCCACTTTTAATATCCTGTTTATATGCAATATTAGATTCATTAACTATATTAATTAACTTATCTAACAAATCTATAGTTTCTTGATCCTTCTTTTCTTTATTACACATCAATTCTAAAACTCTTGTTAATAAAAGAATTTTAATAGCTTCTTCAGATACAAATTCCACGATATGAAATAATTTAAATATTCGTTGATTGGTTTCATTATATGAAACATCATAATCAATATCTTTAATATTTTTAAATAATTCAGGTAATTTTTCATGTATAGCTAATAACGTTACATTTAATTTTACATTTACTTCATATGTATTTATATAATCATCTAAAGAATCTGCTTCAAATATTATCAATCCTGTATGATCTTTTATTCTACTTTTTGTAACATAAAACCATTTCTCTTCATCCATCCACTTTTCGATAGTTATTCCATCATCCTTGTGAAACATTGATGTAATATATTCCATATCACCCATACTAAAACGCATAAAATCTTTATAACCTTTTATTAAAATATTATAATATAAAATTTTTGAATCTTTTAGTGCCTCTTCTTTATCACTATATATTAATAATAAAAAATCAATATATCCATTTTTTGATATTCTATATTTTAAATCTTTATCTTTGAACTTAATAACATCATACCATTTATTATACATAATATTTCGTATTTCATTTGATTTATCCAATAAAATTCTTATCCTAGGTATCCACATTTTTTAATCACCATATAATAGTTTAACATAAAATCAACAATTTTCTCTTATCAACTTTCCAAAAAACTCACGGAAAACTTTTAATTGTGTGAATGTAGGTGGGCTGGGGTGTGGAAAAAAATACATTTACATTAGGCTTTATATCTTAATGAAAAAGTATAAATTTTCATTAGATTGGTCAAAAAATATTAACTTATTTTAAATTTGTGTACCTAAAATACTTAATAATTTTAAAACTCTTTAACACAAACAAAAAATGAGAGCTTTCGCTCTCTTCAGGGAGACCTGTTCTCTTCAATTAGAAGAGGCCAAATAATGTTAAATCCGCTAAATACTGGTCTTTTTTTATTAGCATAAACCGTCATTTACCGTGGTTTTTTAGTATTTTTGTACCTAAACTGTACCTAAAAAAAGAAAAAAATAGCACATTATTTATGTACTATCTATTAATTACTATATTTCTAAAAACACAATTACATTTCTTCTAATTTTCCCATTAAATAATTATATAAAACTATATTATCAGTAACAATAATTAGATTATCTATAGCTCGAGTAACGATGGCATATATTTGACTACTTAATTTTCCTGTACATAAGTCAGATACTTTAACAATATTATCATCTTTAATGTCATAACCATTACAAAAAAACATTATAACGTTTTTATACTCCGAGCTTATTACTGTATGAGGCTCCTTTGTGTTTTTGCACTTTCCAGAAATAGTTAAACATTTTTTGTTTGGACATGTATATGTGCAATCTCTAAAATATAAAGATTTTGATGGTTCTATAAAAACATAGTCAGATAAATCTGGCATTTCCTCACTATACATTAATATCCTTATTTTATTCTTATTTATTTTTTTATGCTTAAATCCTTTATCTGATATATTTAATATTTTTCTTGCAAATATTTCAAATGTATCATCTGTTCTTATCAATTGCTTCATATTTTGAACAAAATTATTAGCTCTATCATTATATAATGATTCAAATCCAGATTCAAAGTCAATGTTTTGATTAATATCGCCTATTAGCACAATTTTTTCCTTGGCTTTTTCAGGTAATACTAATATATCTGCTGGTTTTAGTCTTTGAGCTTCATCAACAATTATAATATCCACATCTTCATCTTTACTTATAAAGTCTTTTACCGTTTTCATATCTATTTGTTTTCTCAATTTAATGTTGATTACATCAATTAATTTAAATGGAGTTAGATATTGAACTTTTTTATTCTCAACATTTAAATAATGATCATACATATCTAGAGCCAACAAGCTTTTGCCACAACCAGCTCTACCGCCTATAACATTAACTTTTTTATTAGATAGAATAATTTGACTTTTCGCTGATCGTTGAGATGATGATAGATTATATTTTTTTTCTAAGAAAAAATCAGGATTAATGTAAACAGAATCTACGTTAATATTAATATTTAGTTTAATTCCACTACTAATTTTAGATAATTCATCATTTAATTTCTTAACTGAAGTTTTTATAAATTTTCTATCTTTATGATCCAGCATATAAATATGATCATTATCACTTTCATAACAATATACCATTATTTCTCTATTATCATACTCATTCTTCAATAATTTATAGTTTTCAATACACTGTGTAACATCTCTATGTGAAAATTTTAATTCAATATTAATTATACGTGACTCATCTAGTTTAACTAAATCAAATTCTTTATCTAATCTATCAACTATATAAGAAACATTAAAATCAGGTAAACAAGTTGTTTCAAGTTTTTCTATAATTATTTTTAAAGATGCAATATCACATTCATCAAACTTTCTAACACCATTATATCTAAGATATTTCTTTATATCATCATCACTATAACCCCTTAAATCGTTTAAATTAATCAATTTATATTCATACATAATACCACCCTAAAAATAAATCTAATTGTTAGCATACTTTAATTCGGCTTGTCTTATAACTTGTTCGACAGCACCTTCCCTTTTTAATGGAGGATAGTTATACTTAATCAACAATCTTCTTATATTAACTCTAATTCTAGCTCTTGCATCTTCTCTTTTGAAGGCATCCAATGTTAAATTTTCATTAATAATTTCTACTAATTCTTTTGCTATTTGAACTAAAGTTTCGTCCTGCATCAATTCTTTTATTTCTGGATCTGCTCCCAAAGCATCAAAGAATGCTTTTTCTTCAGAAGATAAATCATATTCATTTCCTTTTTCTAATTCATCTTCAATCTCTTTTTTTAACTTAATCATTTCTTCAATGATTTTTTCTATGTCAGCAATATCAGTTCTTTCATTGTAAGCATCAACTATTTTATTAAACTTAGTTGAGAATTTTACTTGTAACGTTAAGTTTATCTTACCAATATCACTTATTGTTGTTTTAATAGCTCTTGATAATATTTCAGCTGCTACATTCTTATCTTTTAAGCTCCTTAATTTATTAAGCATAGTATCACTTAATAACTCTAAACTATTACCTCTAGATAGCTCACCAAGATTAATTAACTCATCTTCTCTAATAGATTGTTCAAGCATTACTCCAACACTTCTATTAATTTCTGATACATCTAATTTGTTCTCATTTGTTATCTTGGATATAAATGATCTAACTGAAATAATAAATAATACTTTGTCTTTATAGTATTGTTCTAATATACCATTACATAAAGTATAAAGATTTTTAACATCCAAGCTATGCTTCATAAATCTTTTCTTTTTATCTTCAGAATTTAATACTAAGTTAGCTCCATCTTTAATTAAATTATACTTACCAGTATTATCTAAATCATTAAAGTTAGAATAGTCAAATCCATTTAATATTCCATCAATAATTTCGACTTTATCTTTTAAAGCATTAACTAACTCATTATTATCAACAACTTGTCTTTGATCTCTTGTAGTATATGTTTTTAATGCATCTAATAGCCATGCTTTTAATCCTATATAATCAACTATTAACCCAGCGGGCTTAGTTTTATATACACGATTAACTCTTGCAATAGCCTGCATTAGATTATGAGCTTTCATAGGTTTATCTATATACATAACACCTAATCTTGGAACATCAAATCCAGTAAGCCACATATCAACTACTATAGCTATCTTAAACTTCTCATTAGGATCATCTGCTTCATTTTTAAATCTAATTTCTAATTCCTTTTTATCATTCTTAGTACCAATAGCTTTTTGCATTTCTTCTGAATCTTTATTTGATGGTGTAATAATCATATTAACTACATCTTTATAATCTGGTCTTAATTCTAAAAACTTTTGATACATTATATAAGCTGCTTTTCTTGAATATGCAACTACCATAGCATGATCTGCTACCATATCTTTTCTTTCTTCAAAATGACTAATAATGTCTTTTACAATTAATTCTAATCTATCAGGATCCTCAATAACTTGTGATATCTTAGCCATCATTTGCTTTGATTTATTTATAGCATATGTATCAGCTACACCTTCATCTTCAATAAATTTATAATAATTATCTATTTCATCTAATATTTTTTGATTTAATCCGACTCTGGCCATTCTAGATTCATACATAATAGGAACTGTAGAGCCATCTAAAATAGCTTGTGTCATATCATAAGTATCAATTACTTCACCAAATATTGATGATGTAGATTTATCTTTAGTTTCAACAGGAGTACCAGTAAATCCAATATAAATAGCATTAGGTAAGGCATTGTGAAGATATTTAGCAGTACCGAATTTTTCTTTAGCCTCATTAGTTTCATAATCTATCTTCATAGTAGCTTCAAGCCCATAATGTGATCTATGAGCTTCATCTACTAAAACTAAGATATCATCTCTATCACTAAATAATCCTGTTTCTTCTTCAAACTTTTGTAATGTAGTAAAGAAAATACCACCAGCAATTCTATCTTTTAGCATTTCATCAAGTGATTGTCTTGAATCTGCTTGTCTTGGTTTTTGTTTTAGATAATAATCACATTTAACAAAAGTTTCATATAATTGATTGTCTAAATCATTTCTATCAGTTACTACTACTATAGTAGGATTATTTAATAGCTTAATCATATTACCAGAATAAAATACCATACTAAATGATTTTCCTGATCCTTGAGTATGCCATACTATACCAGCTTTACCAGTTTTAACACCGTTAGTAACTGTAGAAAGAATAGCTTTCTTAACACCAAAGTATTGATGATATTGAGCTAATATCTTTTTATCATCACTAAATAAAATAAAGTTTTGAATAATATCTAACAGTCTATCTTTTCTAAACATTCCGTTAAATAGTGTTTCATGTGTAGGCATATTCTCATATACTTCATCAGTATCTTCTACCTTTTTCCAATCACTAAATCTAGAATATGGACTTGTAATAGTACCAGCTTTAGCGGTAACACCATCACTAATAACTAAGAATTGATTATACTTAAATAGTGTAGGAATATAAACATTTCTATAACCTGTTAATTGAGTATATGCATCTTCTAATTTAACATCTTCATTAGTAGCTGTCTTAAGTTCAACTACTACTAATGGAATCCCATTTATAAATACTATAATATCTGGTCTCTTAGTATCAAATTCTATAATAGTAAATTGTTGAATTGCTTGGAAGTGATTATTGCTTATATTATCAAAATCAACTAATTTAACATTCTTATATTGATATCCAGTATTAGTTTTAATTTGTACTGGAACACCTTCTAATAAATATCTTGTAAAGGTCTTATTATCTTCAATAGGATTACCATACGAAAGTGTTTTAATTGTTTTAATAGCTTCTTGTATTTGACTATCATTAAAATCTCTATTAATTCTGCATAAATCATCAAATATAGTGTCATTCACAAAAACACTATGATAATCCCTATCTATATCATAACCATTTAATCTTTCATAGCCTAAACCCTCTAAGATACTTAATGTAGCATCTTCTAATTGTTCTTCATTAAACATTATTTATCACTTCCTTGCATCTTAATACTGTATAACACAACGTCATCTACCAATTTTATATACTTTTTAAATTCATCTAATAGCAATAATAAATCATCATATGTTTTATCAATTTTTAGACTTTCATCAAACATTATTTGATTATCAATAATTCTATATTTTGGAATCTCCCTTGTAAAATCATGAGTGTTCTTATTTCTATAATCTTCTTTCATTCTATTAAATACCGAATTCTTATAGTCTGATATATATTTTAAATAGTTATTGATTTCCAAAGTTGAATCATTTTTCATTTTTTTCATTTCATTTATAACTGATAAATTAAGATTGTTGTCTTCTTTATTCAATCCTAAAGCCAAGCAATTATTTAAAAGTATTCCTGTCTTATCAATTATTTTAAATATGCCATCAATTGTAATAAAGAAATAGTAAAAATATAATTCTTCATAAGATACTGCATCCTTAAGCCTATATAATTTGATTTTAGGACCTATTGACTTATTCATATTTCTATAATAATAGGTATTTATGAAAGAAAGTTGTAAATCGTTAATGCTCCTATTTAAACTTAAACAATAGAATCTTTCATTTACAAATTGTTCAGTATCTTTAAAGTCTTTTTGTTTTTTATGCAACAACTGAAAATAAGTAAATTTAATATTATCAAGATCAATAATTTTCTTTACTTCTTCAATATTTTCTTTTGTAATTTTCTTATCTATTTCATATTGCAATAAATCTCCAAACATACTTACTCCTAACGATTTATTATTCTAACTATTACAAATCACAATTTGTATGATTAAATTTTTATATTATCTAAATCTATTTCACCATTCATTAATTTTGGCAATAATGTATCTCTTAATTGAGATAATTTCATATTTTCAGCTTTATTATTTTGTATATTTTCTATTATAGGAAATATTAAATTATTAAATTTATTAATTATATCCTTGCTTGGATAAACTAAATCTATTTTTTTTAAATGCATAGGTCCAAAATTTCTCTGAGCACTTCCTGTTGCCATTACATCTAAAAGATTTAAGAATTCATCCGATATCAAGTAATTATACATAAAAGCATATTCATCAAAACCATTTATAGGTTTAAATCTTATGACTGATGTATTTAAACAAAGTGGCAAATGTTCTTTCCTAATTATTTGACTTCTTCCAAGAGTTCCAGAGGTAGAAACAACCACATCCCATTCATTTAACATAAAATGTTTATATTTACCTTGTGCTTCTTCATTTGAAATCATATTTGCTGTATCTAATTCAAGATCCCTATCTTTAATACATCTTATATTTATAAATTTAGTTCCATCTTCATCAACATATTGCCAATTTCTAATACCAGGCCCTTCTTGAAAGAAAAAAACATCTTTTAAGTGTTTAATATTCCAATCAATTGGAATTTGCCCTAATTCACTATCTTTAAATTCAAAACTTGTATTAGGTATGTTGAAATGTTTAAACCATTCAACATACATCTTTTTCATTAACTCAAACAAATTATTATTTATCTCATTATTTAATTCTATCTTTTTATCTATATCAAATAATATTTTTGAGATCTTTTTTTGATCATGTATATTTTTTGGAATAGACAATTCAATTCCTTTCATAACACTTCCAGAAACTTCTTTGAAAGTTGAGCCGCTTCCTTTAGAAGCAATATAATTTTTATTGTGTTTCAGTAAGTAATATAAAAATTTATAATCTATTTTATTGTTTGGTATAATTGATTTAAACCCCTGATTCGTGCACAAATCATTTTCAGAAATTGCAACATAACCAATTGGAGCTCTTGAAGAAAATAAGACACTATTTTTGGGCAAAATTTTTGTTGAACAACTTTTAAATCCCATTTCAGTTATGTTTCTTTCACCTTTTGAGATATAAACTTTATTATATCCCGCTAAATCTTTTGGAGTAATCCAAGCAATATTGCCATCATAATTATCTGGATTCTTTGTAGAAGGGGTTGCTCCACCTACAACTTCTCCAATATCAGATAATTTAACATTAATAAATTCCATTTTATCACTATCCTCTCTTACAAATCACAATTTGTTTGATTAAATATCATAGCCAATTGCTTTTAAATTCTTCTTTATTTCTTCTTCAAGTCTATGTGACTCTTCAAATTGCGTAGATAACTCAGAAGTAATATTCTTCATCTTTTCTTCAAAAGGAATGTCATCTTCATTATTATCTTCAACACCTACATATCTACCGGGTGTTAATACATAATCATTGTTTTTTATTTCATCAATAGTAGTTGAATAACAAAATCCTTTAATATCTTCATAGTTCTCATTATTTTGATAGTTATGATATGTATCAGCAATTTCTTTTATATCATCTACTGATAATTCTCTTAATCTTCTTGTTACCATAGTTCCAAGATTACTTGCATTTATAAATAAAGTTTTACCTTTTTGTTTCTTATTTCTATTAATAATCCATATAGAGCATGGTACCGTTACTGTATAGAATAAGTTAGTAGGCATAGCTAGAATACAATCAACTAAATCATTTTCAATAAGATTTTTTCTTATTTCTCCCTCTTGACCACCAACTGATAAAGAACCATTAGCTAAAATACAAGCCATCTTACCATTTTGAGATAACTTAGATATCATGTGTTGTAACCAAGCATAGTTAGCATTATTTTTAGGAGCTAAACCATATCTCCATCTAGGATCGTTCTCAACTTTTTCTCTTTCCCATTCCATATTAAATGGTGGATTAGCAAGTATGAAATCAGCTTTTAAATCTTTATGTAGATCCTCAGTAAAGGTATCAGCAGCATATTTACCTAAATCTCCATACATAGAACGAATAGCTAAATTCATCTTAGCAAGTCTCCATGTAGTAGGGTTCTTTTCTTGACCATATATTCCAATATTATAAATATTACCTTGATGTTCTTCTACAAACTTCATAGATTGAACAAACATACCACCAGATCCACAAGCTGGATCATACACTTTTCCTTTAAATGGTTCAATGCATTCAACCATAGTTCTAACTAAACAAGCAGGAGTATAGAATTCTCCACCTTTTTGTAATTCATTCTTAGCAAATTGTCCTAAAAAGTATTCATATATTCTTCCAAGTAAATCTTTTTCTTTAGCTTCTTTGGTACCAACTTTAATATTAGTGAATAAATCTAATAATTCCCCAAGATTAACATTTCTCATTGTAGGAGAATTATAATTTTTAGGTAGTACATTCTTTAATGAATTGTTTTCTTTTTCAATTAAAGTTAAAGCATCATCTATTATTTCCCCAATATTAGTATCTTTAGAGTGTTCTACTAAATATTCCCATCTAGCATTTTTAGGAACATAGAAGATATTTTCTGCTGTATAGCAATCTCTTTCTTCCTCTAATCCAGCTCCTTCTTCTACAAGCTCTTTATATTTTTCTTCAAATGAATCTGAGATATATTTTAAAAATATTAAACCTAATATAATAAATTTATAGTCTGAAACTGATACAGCACCTCTCATTTTATCTGCTGCTGCCCAAAGTTTATCTTCTAATTTTTTTAATTCTTGTTCACTCATATTACTTACCACCTTTTATTTTATACATACAATAAAGAATCAACGCGTACTTAACTGAATCATCTACATTAGTCTTATTTAATTCAAGTAGATTATCTACAACTTCTTTTCCTTTATTAAAATCTTTTAAGTTTTTATCAGCAAATGTATTTTTATCTATTTCCATCTTAAGTTGCTCAACTGTTGTTGTCTGCATCATATACATTAAATTTTCAATCATAACATTACCTCCAAAATACCAATATCCCTTGTATAAAATTATAACATATTTTTCGACAAAATTTGATATTTTACAACTAATTCATACCAGAAAATACCGAATTGTATAAATAATCTTGACTGATTTTTAATTTTAAGTGATTAATACAAGGAATTGGAGGGATTGTATGATTAAAAAATGTACTAATGAAGATATTTCTGATGAAGAATTAGAGAAAGTTATAAATCCTTTTTATGATAATTATCATGAGTATATTATTACTTATATTATGCCTGAGGTAATCGCATTTTATATAGCTAGTTCTTTTAGTAGGAATGCTATGTGGGAAGCAACATTTTATCAACATTATAATTCAGCTAAAGATATATTTAATATTAACGATGATGAAGATTACGAAAGAACGCAAGGTATCTAGAAAAGAACTTGCTAAAGGATTAAATGTTCCTTACACTACTTTAACAGATTGGTGTACTGGAAGAACATTTCCAAGAGTAGAAAAAATAAATATGATTGCTGATTACTTTGGTATCAAGAAATCTGATTTAATTGAATAGATGCTTGAAGATGAAGATGATTTATTAAATGATGATACTGTTATAGTTGATGTTTTTTCTAAAATATATTTTGGAAATATATTATCTGATAAAACTAATGCATTTAAAGTTGGTGAAGAATTAATACCTCCAGAATGGATAAAGAACAAACAAAGTTATTTTGGATTAATTATGCCTGACAATACTATGGATCCTGAGTTTCATCAAAATGATTGTATAATACTTAGAGAGCAAAATAAGATGACTAAAGACGGATTTTATTGTGTTATGGAAAAAGGACAAGATATAGCAACAATTAGAAAACTTATTACTATAAATGATGGAATAATGGTTATGCCTTTAAATCTTGGTGGTGATTTTAAACCCACTACTTATTTAAAAGGTACTATTGAATATGAGAACTTTAGAGTTATTGGTTCTGTAGTTCAAGTTAAAAGATATTATGATTAAAAAAGACCACTGCTGGAACAGTGATCTAAGTGAAAAATCCCTAATTAAAAAGTCTGGTAAACTTTAATAATTATAATAAATATAATTTTGGAGATCTCTCGTATTTAATTATATCACCAATTAGGGATTTCTACAAGAAAGTTGGTGAAATAATGGCAGTTTACAAAGATCCTAAGCCTACTAAAAATGGTAGAGCTTGGTATTTTAAGCTTAGCTATAAAAATGCATTTGGTGCTACTAAGCAGTATAGATCTAAAAGATATTTAACTAAAAAGGAAGCATCTGATGCAGAAAGAATGTTTTTAGTTACTTCTACTGATAAAGTTGAAGATAATAATATGACCTTTAAGGATTTATATGATGAATTTAGAATGCATAACGATGAAATAATGAAAGATACTACTAAGTATGGTTATGATAATAAAGAAAAGTTTATAGAATGCTTCTATACTGTTAAATTGAAAGATTTTAATATCATGCAGTTTGAGCAATGGAAACGAGAGATAAATAAGCTTAATATATCTCTTAGATATAAAAATGATATTTATAAATTCCTTAAATCCATTTTAAACTTTGGTGTTAAATGGCATAACTTAAACTTTCAATCAGTATATAATAAAATAACAAAGTTTCAAAATCCTAATGAACGAAGAAAAGAAATGGCTTATTATACTTATGATGAGTTTAAAAAGTTTATTTCTAATGAAGATGAACTAAGATGGAAATGTGTATTTGAAATATTATATTATTGTGGACTTCGTAAAGGAGAATTAAAAGGACTTACATGGAAAGATATTTATTTTAATAAAAAAGTATTATCAGTTAACAAAGAACTAACACAAAGAAATAACAGTATAAAGTTTGAATTCTCGGATACTAAGACAAGAAATAGTAGAAGAATATTTCCCATTACTAAAGTCTTGTTAAATGACCTTAAAATGCTTTATGAGCAGGATAAAAAAGATTACTATGGATTTAATGATAATTTCTTTGTTGTATCTGATGCTAAACCTATAGCTGATTCTAATATATATCTTAGAAGAACTAAACTAGCTACTCTTGCTGGTTTAAAAGTTATTAGAATCCATGATTTTAGACATTCGTGCGCATCATTACTTATTAACAATGGTGCTAATGTTACATTAGTGGCAAAGTATTTAGGACATACAAAAATCGAGAAAACACTAAATACATATTCTCATATGTTTAGTACTGCCCTCGACTCTGTAGTTTCTGTTATAGATAGCTTAGAAGATTAGTTGTCTTTTAATTTATTATGTAAAACCAAATTGCAAATTTCGGAATATAAGCCTATTTCAAATGAATTAATTTTCTCTAAATAGTTTTCATTAGCTTCAAACATTTTGCTCACAATCTCATTTTGCTGATCTTCAATAAATTTTTGGATAATATTTATCTTTTTCGAATTATAACTAATTTCCAAAAAAGATACAGTCTTTTTAATAATTCTGAAAATTCTTTCAATTTCAGTTGCTCTTTTTTGTTTATCTTCCAATTTTTCATTTTGCTTAATATCATCATTGATATTAGATAATTTTTTTATTTGCTCACTTATTGGATTAAGTACTATATTCCAATACCACTCATTTTTTCTATCGCTTTTCCATGTTAAATATGTAACAGTTATTGAAAACAAAGATAATACTAATGCTATAATTGATAACGCCAATTCCATAATAACTACTCTCCTAATATGAAATCTATTTCTTCATCAATTTGCTTTTTTATTTCGGGTTGCAAATCAGAAAGGTTAAAAACCTCATAAAATCTTTCTTTGCTTTTTAAATCTGCTACAATATCTGCGAAGAAGCCAAGTAAAAATGATGACACTATTCCATATATTTCTTTGCTTACTTCTATCTTTATATAGTCTATTTCTTTATTTTCAACTTTTTTAACAAAATTTTTCAAATCTTCTTTTACCATTGCATTGGCACCGTTTTCACGCCCAATAATGAACTTAGAATCTTTGGCTTTATATTTTGCTAAGTCAATAACTCTAATATTAGTTTTCATATAATAATTCCTCCTTTAATTCAAAATCTAAATAAATTAGTGTGCCTGGAATTTCAATATTTGATACTATAATAGCACTTTTATCAAGTTTTTGGAATAATGAATTTTTATCATTCAAACAGATTGTTTTAAGATTTTGACCTAATTCAGTATTCTTAGTTACAGTATATCTATTTAAAAAATTTATTGCTGTCTTTCCAGAATATAAAATCATGTTGCTTTTTTTCTTATCCTCAGTATTTGATATTCTTTCTAACGTTTCCAATAATCTAACTATTCCACTACCTCGCTTAACTTTATTATCGTCTGTAATAATTTTAGAACTGAAGCCTTCTTGTAAAAGCATGTATGTATATATTTGATCTAAATCATAATATTTTTTGTTTAAAAAAGTTTTATGCTTATCTAATATTTTTTCTGTCAAATTACTAATTTTATTATATTGTTTTGGAAATTTTGCTTTATTATCTTCTGCTAAAAATTCATCAAGATTTTGATAAAATGTTTTTCCATAGTTCATAATAACTAATTCCACTCTACTTTTATTATATTCATTTTTTGGTATTAAGTTTCCAACAATATACCATGGAAAATCATTACCTGAATGTTCTTTTATATTATCTAATATTTCTCCTAAAATTTGTCCTAAATCAGCCTTATAATTACCGGTATCAACACTCTTATCAAATATCATATCAATTATTCTGGTAACTACTATTTCTGAATTTTTAGATTTGTTCTTATCAAAATCAACAAATTTTACTTTCTTAGAGTTTGATACTTTTTCTCTTAATTCATAAACAGGTCTATTATCTTTTGTATGAAATAATTCATCGTTTACAAAACTTGTTGTCAAAAAATTTATGTATGCTTTTTCATTTTTTATTAATGGAAAATCAACTTTAAAATCAGTTTTAAAAAATTTAGCAATATATTTTAATTTATCCATTACAGAGTCTAACAAGCAGGAAGCATCTAAATCATATTTTTCACAATTTCTCATATCAATATATATGAGCTTAGTATTATTCAATATTTTTCTACTGCATAAACTAGCTATTTCAATTACAAAATTAATACTTTCGACATAATTATCTCTTAGTGAAAAAATCTTTGGCATAGTTTCAACTATAGTATTTAATTTATTCTTTTTATAAGTTGGTTTGTATTTTTTATTTATAAAATTGTTAAATAAAAAGTTATAACTGTTAAACAATTGGTCAAGATGATTGTTTAATTCAAATTTTTTCTTATTTAATCTATGCTGCCTACGAATTTTTTTATAGTATTTACGTAGTCTGATTCTTTCACTTTTATTTTTAATTTTCCAATATTTTTTCACCAAAACCACTATCCTAATTATAATACTTCTAAATACCTATCAAGCATTTCATTTTCTGCTTCTGTTACTAATTTAACAAAATCTGTGTAATCCCCTGTTGTATGTGCCTTATCAAGTGCTTCATAATATTTTAATCTATCATCTTTTTTAATAATAACTGGTACATATCCACTTCTCATTAATTCCATATTCATTATTAATCTAGATGTTCTACCATTTCCATCAATAAATGGATGGATCTTAACCAATTCCCCATGTAATAATGTTGCTCTTACTATTGGATGATATTTATCCCATTCATCATAATTCATTATAAGTTTTTCCATTAGTTCTGGAACTTTTATATATTGTGGTGGTCTATGTTGTGCTCCACTAATTATTACATCATGATTTCTATATTTTCCGGCATTTTCATCATCAATTCCTTTTAAAACTAATTGATGTAATCCTTTAATATTCCATTCAGATATTTCACTTTTTGTACCAATTAATTCTTCTAAATATTCTATAGCATTTTCATGATTTATAGCTTCTAAGTGTTCTCTTACAGATTTTCCACCTATGGTAATACCTTCTAATACTACTTTAGTTTCTTTTAATGTTAATGTATTACCTTCAATACCATTACTGTTATATGTCCATTCTAGATTAATTGCATTTTGTAATGACTCAGTTGCTTCTTTAGATAATGGCCTTTTACTATTTAATTTTGCAAGTTTTTCATCAACTTCTTTAAAATAATCTTCAGGTAGATCTATTTTGAATTCTATTTCATCTTTTACCCTTTTATCTATTGGCTTATTAGCATCATCTGGAATATTCCATGTTGTACCTATTTTTTCAGCACCTTCAATTCTTCCATCTTGAATAAGTTGTCTTATTCTTCTTTCACTAATATTCCACTTTTCACTAGCTTCTCTAATTTGCATAGTTATCACCTCTATATATAAATTATACCGTTTCTGGAATAATATGTCAATATATTTTATACCGCTTGTGGAATAATATTTTTTCATTCATACTGACCATTTATATTTTATCCATATCATTGTTAAAATTTAAAATCCATTGAGAATTTTTGCCACTTTCGGCACTTTTTCTCAATGAACTATTTCTTAAATCAAATTTTTTGTACCTAAATTGTACCTAAAATTATTTTAGAAAAGTCGATGCCTCACAAGCCCTTATAAAATGGGCATAAAAAATGAGAGCACGGTTAAATGCTCTCTTCAGGGGGTTTTGGTCGAAATACTTCCATTAGTGTTCATGAAAGTACTTCTTTTTATAGCGTATTTCTACGCTAATTAAATTATATAATATCAACCTCAAAAAAGTCAATCAATTTTTATTTATTTTTACATCAATTTAATTTTTCAATGATTTAAATATCTTCTTCCATAATTTACTTGAACTATAATTTAATATACCAACTTTATATACTTTCATACCATACTTATAAAGTATAACAATAGTAATGCTCATTATACCAACATTAATCCACAAATCTAATAAAGTAAGCTCACCTAAAGTATAAAGTACTGGAGATAATATACCAGATATAAAAGGTATAAAAGATATTACTTTAATAGCACTACTCCCATCATATAAGGTAGACATAATTGCTAAATAATAACCTATCATTAAAAATATCATTATTGGTGACTGTAACTGTTGATAATCCTCCATACTTGTAGTCATACTAGCAAGTACACCTGTAAACAATGAATAAAGAATAAAACTTAAAAGTGTAATTATTAAAAACAAAGGTATTCCTTTTATAATAGTTTGAAGTATATCACTATTTAAGAACTTAACAACAAACTCACTTATATTTCCAAGACTACCACTACCCATACTTGGAACATCTATACTAGTTGAACCAGTCCATAATACTCTTATAAATGCACCAATAAATATGTAAACAATAAGTAAAGCACTTTGACATATTGCAAACACATTAGCAGATGCCATCTTACTAAAGAAATGAACTTTAGGACTTACACTAGATATTATAAGTTCCATACTTTTAGATGATTTTTCCTCATTAATCTCAGCTCCAATCATTTGAACAATCATTATAATTAAGAAGAAAAACGGTAATATAAACACAATAATTAAAACACTACCTATCATCTGCATAAACTCAGAATCTTCATCTAAATCTTCATTTAGTATAGTTCTTGTAATATTTACATCTTTATTTACACTCTCAAGTAAAGCTAAATCTATACCACTATCAACAAGAGCTCTCTGTTTCTTTACAGTATTCAAAGAAGCATTAATATCTTGAAGTAATACACTATCAATATAATCATATGATATAATCTCTGCATCAAAATAATTATTAGATGGTATTATCTTAAGAACAATATCACTACTCTCATCATTTTTAATTTCTTCTATCTTTTTATTAACATCACCATCAAGTTTATTAATAACTAAATTATAACTTTCTAAAACAGAAGTATAACTAGATTTAATAACACTATTTAAATCATCATAAACATTACTTTCATCATAAACATACATATTAATTGGTTCATCAAAATCTCCACCAAAGAACTTAATAATTGAATCAATATTAGTTAAACATACAAGTACTATTAATAATATAACATTAATCCATTTAAACCATTTAGTACACATCTTCTTTTTTAAACTCTGTTTAAATAGAAAATTAAACTTACTTCTCATATGCTTCACCTACTTTACTAATAAATATTTCATTCAAACTTGGTTCTTCAACAACAAACTTAGTAATATTTTTATATTTACTTATTTCTTTAAATACATTTTCAATATAATCTTCACTTTCTATTTTAATAATATATTCACTAGCACTCTCTTCTATTGATACAACACCTTTTATTTTACTAACCTTATCTATATCAATATCACCTATTACTTTAATATTTTTCTTTCTAAAATCATTCTTAATATCTTTAAGTTTACCTTCTATTACAGCTTTACCTTTAACTAATATAATTAAAGAATCACAAAAATATTCTATGTGTTCCATCATATGTGATGAAAATATAATACTTGTTCCATCTTTTTTTAAACTTAAAATAATATTCTTAAACTTTTCTACATTTATAGGATCAAGACCACTAAAAGGTTCATCTAATATTAATAATTTAGGATGATGAATTATACTTAAAATAAATTGAATCTTTTGTTGATTACCTTTAGATAATTCTCTAATTTTTTTATTTTTATAATCTAATATATCAAACTCTTTTAAATACTTATCGAGTTCTCTTTCTATATCTTCTTTCTTCATTCCCTTTAATGTTCCATAAAATATAGCTTGTTCCATAACAGTATATGATAACATTAAACTTCTCTCTTCAGTTAAAAACCCTATTTCATCTGAAATACTATAATCAATATCTTTACCATTAAGTTTAATACTTCCACTGCTTTTATCAAGAAGACCCATTATCATCCTAAAAGTAGTAGTTTTACCAGCCCCATTAACACCTAATAATCCAAATATCTCTCCATCTTTTATTTCAAAAGATAGATTATCAACTGCTAAAAAATCATCATAATATTTACTTATATTACTAACTTTTAACATATTTCCACCTCATCAAAAGTATTTATATTCTTTAAAATACCTTCATCCTTATTCATATGAAATTCAAGTACACATGTTTCATCACTCTTAACTCTAACATCATTTATAATAGTTCCGTTTTTAGTTTTAACACTAACCATATCTCCTTTATTAAGATTAAATCTCTTTAAGTCTTCACTACTAAAATGAATATGATTATGTGCTACAAAAGCTCCATTCTTACTTTCATAAATACCACATGGTCCTTCTAATTTAAAAGGAATTGTATTTTCTAAATTACCACTATCACTATATATAACTGGTAAATTACAATTAACAAAATCACTTTCAAGAAGTTCTACTTGAGTATATTTTCTAGTAGGTCCAATTAATCTAACATTAGAAATCTTATTTTTACCTATATATACATTAACAGTTTCTTCACAAGCATATTGCCCAAGTTGTTTAAGTTTTCTTTTAACATGTAGTTCATAACCTTTACCAAATAATACATCTTTTACTTCATCACTAACATGAACATGATGATTAGAAAGCCCAGTAATTATTTTCTCACTCATATTTATCCTCCCAACAACATTATAAATCATAACTAAAATTATTCATACACTTTTATCACATTTAAATAAAAAAAACATTTAATATTATTAGGAGAGATTATATATGAATGGAAGTTATTATAAAACACCTGTATTTATAAATGATATTGATAATAGAGAAACTAAAGATTATGCTTCTTATGATGATTATGTAAAAAATACTGACCCTAATAGTAATTACAATTATCCAGTAATAGAACAAAGTTATATAGAAAACATATTAAGAAATAACATAGGAAAAAGAGTAAGAGCATTTGTCTCATTCCCAGATTCTATAGAATGGAAAGATAAAATATTTACAGGTGTTATTGAACATGCCGGAAGAGATAACTTAATAATCAATGATACAGAATCAAATAATAGTTATTTAATATTAATGATATATCTAAATTATGTAGAATTTGATGAAAAAATTACTTACGCAAAGTAATTTTTTATATATAACTTTAATTTATAATAATATTTTGATATAATATTTATACTGAAAGGAAAATACAAATGAACAAAACAAATATAATATTATTAATAACATGTTCTATAATTATACTAGTATTATTACTATTATTACTTTATAGATACTATAATGATAAAATAAATGAATTATTAAAGAAGATAAATAAATCAGAAAAACAAGAATTAAATAAATTAAAAGAAAAACAAAACATTCTCATAAGAGCTATTAACTTAATAGAAAACAAATTAGATATTAAAAGTAAAACTTTTGATGATGTAAGAAAATTAAAAATAGATTCTCTTACTACATTCAAAGATGAAGATGTATTAAATAAATGTTTTAATGAAATATTAGATATTAAAGAAGATAATTCAAAGTCAAAAAAGCTTAAAACATTAGATGAAATAATAAATGATTATAATGAAAATGAACTTCATGTTATATCTCTTAGATCTTATTATAATAAATATACTATGAAATATAATTGTTTAATAAAAAAACTACCTTATAATATAATCGCAAAAATTAAAAAATATAAATTAAAACTTTTACTAGAAGGATTAGAAATAGAAAAAGAATAACTATGGTAATTTAAAATCAATACTACCTAAGTTATTCTTTTTTAAAAACTCATTTGTTTTAGAAAATGGTTTACTTCCAAAGAAACCTCTTGATGCAGACAAAGGACTTGGATGTACACTTTCTATAATTAAATGTTTTTTGTTTGTTATAAACTCTTTTTTACTTCTAGCATAACTTCCCCATAATATAAATACAACAGGTGTATCTTTAAGATTTATAAGTTTAATTATATGATCAGTTAATAATTGCCATCCTAAATCTTTATGAGAAAGAGGACTATCTTTTCTAACACTTAAAATACTATTTAAAAGTAGTACTCCCTGTGTAGACCATTTACTTAAATTACCACTTTTATTATTTATAATTCCTAAATCATTATAAAGTTCTTTAAATATATTTTGTAAACTTGGAGGAAACTTAACACCATCTTGTACGCTAAAAGAAAGACCATGTGCTTCCCCTTCTCCATGATAAGGATCTTGTCCAATTATAACAACCTTAACATTTTCATAAGGAGTAAGCTTTAAAGCATTAAAAATATTATCATATAAAGGATAACAAGTATAATTATCATACTCATACCTAACCTTTTTCATAAACTTTTTAAATCCATCACCATCAAATACATTTTTTAAAATTACATCCCAATCATTACCTATCATAAAAACTCCTCTATACAAAAAGTTATCTATTTATGATAACTTTCATTATTTATTATCTTAAAACTTCTATATATTTGTTCAAGTAATAATCCTCTAAATAACCCATGAGGAAAAGTCATATCAGAAAATGAAATAAGTTCTTGACTTCTCTTCTTAACTTTATCACCTGTTCCATCACTACCACCAATTATAAAAGTAATATTACTAATAGAATTATTAAATAAACTAACTATTTTATCTTTAAATCCAATAGAATCATACTTTTTACCATGAATATCCATAGTAATAACATATTCACCTTCATTAATATTTTTAAGTATTAACTCCTCTTCACTATTAATATCGCTATCTTTAATATTAACTATTTCAATTTTATGATATTTACTAATTCTATTTTTATAATCAAGAACTAAATCATTTAAATACTTTTCTTTAAGTTTTCCGACGCATATTATTTTAATCATTATAATCCTCTACATGCACTATATCTCTTATAATAAAGTGAGAAAGGATTAACAAGATTACCGTTTTTATAAACTCTAAAGTCTAAATGTACTCCAGTAGCAGAACCAGTAGCACCCATTATAGCAATTAATTGTCCCTTTTCAACATGGTCTCCAGCTTTTACTAAGCATTTATTTAAATGCATATACCATGAAGTATAAGTATCATTATGTTTTATTTTAATATTATTACCAGCTCCAGTATGCCATCCTCCATCACAGAATGATTGTGTAACAGTACCACTTTGAATAGCATATATATTTCTACTCTTAGTACCAGAAATATCTAACGCTGGATGGAAATGATAATTACCTTTAATAGGGTGGTTTCTATATCCATAACAAGAAGCAATTCTATAAGGCTTACTAGTAGGCCATACCCAATAAGTAGTATCTCCAACATAATATACACCTTTAGAACCAGCTACGACTATTTTATCAACAGCTTCACTAATAACATCTTCACTAACCATAACAGTATCTAAAATAACGCCATTAGTTTCAGTAGTAGCATAAACTACTTTAGATTTTCCATTCATACCCTCTTGCTTAACATACATTTGATCAGCACTTAAATTAGTATCATATTCAATTTGAGTATCATAATCAATATCTTTAATTTCAGTATCAAAAGATTCAACAACTATATTAGATATAGGATTAATCGCAGCAACGGTAACCTCTTGTCCAATCGCAAGTAAAGCATTTTCTCCCTTAATTTCAGGATTAGCAACAAGTAAATCCTCTACACCAAGCTTATTGTTGTATGCAATAGATTCTATCGTATCACTAGCTTTAACTTTATACTTATCCATAAGTTCAGTAGTACCAAATAAGAAATACATCTTCATAGTATTTTCATCAGTAATAATATTTTCTTCAGTAGAAATATATACTTTCTTAATAGTTATATCACTCTCAAAATATATATTAGTAATACTCTTTCCTTCTTCATCACTATCTTTCTCTACACCTTTTAAATAATCATTATAATCTTCTTCTGATACAAAAGATAAAACAGTATTCTTAACAGCAGAATCTAAATCATCTTTATTAAGTATATAAAATACTTTACTTTTACTCTTATCTTTACTAGTAACTTTAACTCTATATCCCTCTATTGTAAAAGGATCTAAATCTTTAATTTCTTCATAAACACTCTTAGCACTCATAAGTTTACTTTTATATGTATTAACTTTTTGTACTTCAAGACCAGAAGGAGGATATATCTTATCTACCCCAAACTTTTCTTTCATATGTTCTTGCTCTTTATCTATAAGATCATAAAGTTCATCACTAGATTCTATAAGTCCTATAGTTTTACCATTTAAATATACTTGATAATACTCATGTACAGCATTATTTTGCATATCAAAATCAATTACCATATAAGATATAAATATGATAAATATCATAAGCATTAATATTTTAACCCATGAAACCTTTTTATTCATTATTCTCCTCTTCTTCACTAGCATAGTTAGAAAACAAACCTGTATTCATTTCAAAAGTTAAATTAACTGTACCAGTTTGACCAGATCTATTTTTAGCAACTAATAATTCTATTTTTCTATTAGTATTACCTTCATAATTTCCATATTCATCACTATATAAGAATAATACTATATCGGCATCCTGTTCTATTGAACCAGATTCTCTTAAATCACTAAGTTTAGGTTTTTTATCTTCCCCTCTTCTTTGTTCAACACTACGAGATAACTGTGCAAGAGCGATAACAGGAATATCTAACTCCATCGCAAGTTTCTTAAGATCACGGCTTATCTCACCTACTTCTTGTACTCTCTGTCCTGAATACTTATTTGAACTAGAAAGTAACTGTAAGTAATCTATTATAATTAAATCAAGCCCATCACTAGAGTTTTTAAGTTTACGTGCTTTTCTTCTAATTTCAGCAACAGTCATACCACCTGAATCATCTATATAAAACTTAGCATCAGCAAATTGACTAGTAGCCTCATTCCATCTCTTCCAATCAGTATTCTTAAACTTACCAGTTTTTAAAACATCACCATCTATTCTACCCTGTCTACCATACATTCTCTTAACAATCTCTTCTTCTCCCATTTCAAGAGAAAATAAAGCAACACTCTGTTTATTATTAATCGCAGCATTAAGTCCTATATTAAGAGCAAAAGCACTCTTACCACAGCCCGGTCTACCAGCAATAATAATAACTTGCTTACCAGATAAACCATTAGTATACTGATCAAGCTTACCATAACCAGTTCTAATACCAGTAAAAGATTGTTTATTAGCAACAATAGCGTCTATTTGTTTCTGAACTTCAGGTAATATCTCTTGTAATTTTCTAATATCCCTACCCATTCTATCTTTATAAATACCAAGTATATTTCTCTCAGCATTTTCAACTATATTAACTACATCATCACTCTCATTATAACATTCTTCCTGTATTTGATTAGTAGTACTAATTATATTCCTAAGAACACTTTTATCAAATATAATCTTAATATAATATTCAAGATTCGCAGCACTTGGAACAGCATTAATAACTTCAGTAATATATTCTATCCCACCTACTTTAGATAAACTTTTGCTTTTATCAAGTTCATTACATAAAGTCTGTACATCAATAGGTATATTATCATTATGAAGTTTTTTCATACTAATATATATTAATTTATTTCTTTCATCTAAAAACATATCTTCATTAACTTCATCTATTATTTTATCAAGTGCATCTTTTTGTAAGAATGCACAGCAAAGAACAGACATCTCTGCTTCTAAATTCTGTGGTTCCATTCTTGCCATACATACCTCCTACTACTTAACAAGTTCTATTCTAATATTTGCTTTAACTTTCTTATGTAAATTAATACATACATCATGATATCCTAAAGTATTAATATCACCATCAATAACTATTTTCTTTTTATCTATATCAAAGCCATTCTTCTTAAGTTCATCACATATTTGCTTAGATGAAATAGCTCCAAACACTTTATCTTCTTTTCCAGTTTTAACTTTAAATACAAGTTTAACTTTAGATAGTTTTTCACTTATGTTCCTGCACTCTTTTATTAATTCTTCTTCATTATCATTTCTAGCTTTAATCTCTTTATTTAAGATTTCGTTACTTCTAGGTGTATATAATACTGCATACCCCTCATTAATTAAATACTTGGCAAAACCATCTTTAAACTCTTTAATCTCATCCTTTTTTCCTTGCTTTTTTAAATCTTTAATAAAAATAACTTTCATCTTGCCTCCTAAATAATTCATTAATATTATAACATACTATATATTAAAAAAAAAGTTGTGTTATTTAAAAAAATGTTATATACTTACTATAGTAGAAAGGCAGATGTATATGAAGGCAAACCAAATAAGACAATTAAGAAGTTTCGAAAGAATGGTTACTTATAAAATAATTGAAATATATAATGCTTATTTAACAAACGAAAAAAAAGAAGAATTATCTAAAAATACATTAATTAAAGATGACTATACAAATACCTTCACAAGCCCAGAAAACATACAAGGTGAAATAATTAGATTAGTATTTAAAGAAGTATTTAAAAATATTAAATGTACTAAAAGTATTAACTTTAGTGATGGAAGTAAAAGAAATATAGATTATGGCACCGATATTTATTATGGACTTATATCTTATTATTCTAAAGACTTATCATCAAAAATAAACTTCAAAATAGATACAAACTCTGAATATGAATTATACTATGATTTAATAATTAAATTAAAAGAAAAATTGAACATGGTATTTGAAACAATGGCATTTAACTGTGACGCTTTAACATTATTAAATGCTGCAAATGAAGAAACACTAACTAAAGAAAGTGATAAAGATGCTGTTAAAAGATATATAACAGAAAATAAGAAAAAAGAAACTGAAAAAACATCACTTAATATAAAAGTATTCCCATTACTTTATATAAAGGGAGTTCAGTACTTAAAATATATAGATGAAAGTAAAGAAGAACACTTAATTAAAATATCTAATCCATCTCTTACATCAAAAACATATAAAGAATTACTAGCAAAACAAAATACTACAGCAGAAGATATATTATCATCTTTAGCAAATAATAAAGAAGCAATACCAGATATAAATAAAAACTTAACACCAAGCTCAAAATTATCTCATGGTGAAAAAGATTTATTAGATACTTTCTACGGTAAAAAAGAAGAAATATTTAATGACGAATTAGAAAAAACACAAAAATTAGATAGATTTACTAATATAAAATTAATAACTGAAGCAGAATATGAAAAACTATGCATGAAATCTGTTAATAATAAGAAATTAACTGATGAAGAACTAGCACAAATGGAATACTTTGATATATATTATTTTGGCTCTGGTTCAAATCAAAATAGCAAAGAAGAAAAACAAACAAAAGAAGAAAATATAAAGTTCAAAAAAGAAGATGATACTAAAAAAGGCGGATTTATGGAAAAATATACTCCATTATTCGCACTATTCGCAGTAATAATACTTGGTATAATCTTTGGATTAATAATATTTAACATTAAAAAATAAGTAAATTACTTACTTATTTTTTTAGTCTTAACTTTTTTAATATATTATTAATATATTCCTTGCCAAACACAAACTCAAGAACACCATTTTTATACACAAGTACAAAATATACTAAAGCACCAATCAAAGCACATATTAAACAAGGTATAAATGATAATAATCTTGTATTAAAATATCCACCTACAAAATAATGAGTAACATAAACAATAACTCCCATAATTAATGCAGGATATACTATTTTAATAATAATATTAAATAATGATTTGTATCTAAACTGCATCTCTTTCTTTAACTTAGATAAACTCAATAATAAAGAAATAACAACACCACATATAGTAGCAAATATAGCCCCATAATATGGATAAATACCTACTTTATCACAAAGAAACATTAAAGGTATATCTAAAAAAGCATTAGATATAAGACCAATAAAAGTACTAAAATACATAATCTTAAACTTATTTAAACTCTGAAGCGCACTATTAATAACTAAATTAATATTAGATAAAAATACTGAAAAAGGAAGCAATCTAAGTACAATACTACCAAACTCACTCTCACCATAAAATATATAATAAAGTTCATTAGATAATATAGAAATACCAATAGCCATAGGTAAAGCAATCAAAATAACAATACCAAGTGACTTAATAAAATAATCATTAACAGCTTTACTATCTTTCTTAATCGCACTACTTACCATATTAGGTATCATACTTATACTAAGGCCAGAGGCAATAGCGTTCACTATTAAACATATTTTACTAGCCCAAGTAGCAATAATACTAGCTATAGTTTCAGCAGTCTTACCATCATAATTAAGCATAGTAAGACCTCTATTTATAAGAGAAATATCAGTAATATTATATATATCAGTAGCCATCGCAACAACAATTAAAGGTATACTAAATTTAAATATTTTATTAATTATTGTTTTATTACTAACACTATCTACTTGATTCTTACTTGGTAAATTAAATAATTCTTTATTTTTACGAATCTTATATTCTATATATAAATATGCACTAAGTCCACCAACATAAGAACCAAACACAGCTACCGCAACAGCTATACTATAATTTAAATGAAACATATTTATAGCTAAATAAGAACCAACTAATATAAATAATATTCTAACTATTTGTTCAATTAACTGACTATTAGTACTAACACTAATAAACTTCTGTCCCTGTAAATATCCTTTTTTAACAGCAAGTAAAGGTACTATAAGTAAACAAAAAGATATACTTCTAATAACAAGAGAAATACTCTCTATACTATTTCCCCCAGTTGAATCACCAATAAATATATAAGAAAGTTCTCTAGCAAATATAAAAGTAAAAGCAAACAATAAAGAAGATATAATGGTAACAAGCTTGCTTCCTATTTTTAAAGTTCTCTCTTTAGCTTCATACATCTCTAAAGTATTATATTCACTAACTATCTTACTAATTGCTGGAGGAATACCAACAATACATATATTTAAAACTAAACTATATACATTATAAGCATAAGAATATAACGCACCACCAAGCTGTCCTACTATAGAATAAAAAGGTATTACATATAAAGCACCAAGTATCTTAATTATAATAAGAGATATAGATGCTATAACAGTTCCTTCAACAAAACTATTTTTTTTCATAACTTCTCCCTATAAAGTATAAGTACTGAAAAACAATATATTTGCTCTTCACCAAATATACCTACGGCAGTACTAAACTGCATATCTATTATATCATAATTACCAGATAATAAGAAACTATTTATACTCCTCTCTAAATCCTTCTCATGAGACTCATCTATAACTTTAACTTTCATATTATTCACCAAAAAAATTATCTCATCATAAACATAAAAACAATGTCAAAAAAAGTATTAATTTTACTTAATACTTTCTTTTTCACTATCTATTACTTTCTTTCTTATTTCTTCTAGTTTAATAGTATTTGTTTTATCAATAGAATTATTAACTACTCTTTTATTAATTATCATACCTATTACTAATATATATGCAAGAAAATAAAACCAAAGCATTATTATAACAACATTAGCAAGATTACCATAAACTCTATCATATCTAGCTATATTATTTATATAATATGAAAATCCTACTGTAAGTACAACCCATGAAATAGTTGTAAATAAAGCACCAGGAGTAGTACTCTTACTAGGTATATGTTGATCAGGAGCAATAATATATATTAACTTAACTAAAACAAATACAACAAGTAAAGCAACTGGAACTCTAAGAATAAAATATAATACATTAACTAAATACTCATTATCAGATATAAATGTACCAAGTAAACTTAATAATTTAATAATAGAATTACCAAGTAATGGAACAAATACCATAAATGTAATTAGTATAATTAATATAATACTTAATATTAATGATTTAAATAATCTTTTAATAACTGGAGCATTATCTATTTCATATATAGTATTACTAGCTATAATCATCGCACTAAATCCATTAACAGTAACTATTAAACCTAATATAAGAGTAACAAGAGAACTAACAGATAAGTTCTCTATAAATACAGGTTGTATTAAACTAGTTACCCCTTCTGGAAAAGTATTATTAATAAAGTTCATAATAAAATCAGCAGACACATTAATAGTAGTAACTAAATAAAATATCAAAGATATAATAGGTATCAAAGCAAGAACAAAAGAATAAGCAAGCCCAGCCGGTAATATTCCAAGTTCTTTACTATATAATAAATTAATAATATAATTTAACTTCTCTTTCATCTGTTTTCCTTATTCTTTTTAATCATAACTATTGCTTCACTAATCGCATCATCTATAGAAGTAAGTTCATCTTTAATACTACAAAATCCCATCGTAACACCATAATCTTTATCAGGTAAATTACTATTAAACTCTTTAGTAAGTTTATGCATATAAGAACTAATCTGTTTATCTTCATACCCAACAAGATATATCATAAACTCATCCCCATCAGTTCTCATAATCTCTGAATTATCTCTTTGTGTTTTAATAAGTATGTTACTAACAGCTCTAATTTGATTATCACCAACTTCATGACCTTTTCTTTCATTAAGTTGTTTCAAATCATTAATATCTATAATAATTATAGTTTGAGGATATACTTTATTAAGTGACCATAAATTAATATTATCATTTAAATAATTTCTATTCTTAAGATTTGTCATCGCATCAAAGTAATATAATCTATCCTCTTTCTTAATCTTCTTAACCATATTCTTTTTCTTAATAAACATATATATAAGAAACATTATAACAAGTAATATAACTACTATAAAGAATAAATTAGTCATAATGAAATTAAACACTTTATTATTCTTAAGAGCTATAATTATATTTTCAACACTCTCATTCTTTACTTCATTTGAACTAAGAGTACTTAAATAAAAATCAAATAATCTATTAAATGAAGTATTCTTTTTATCAAGTAAGAATGAATTATTAAGCATAGTATTATCCATAAATCTAATACTATAATCAGACAAATAAGAATCTTTATAATAATCATATACTTCTTTTTCTACTATAATTATAGAATCTTTATCTATATTTTTACTCATAGTCTTAATACTACTATAATCTTTAATTTCAAATAAGTTCTTACTAGCCATATTATATTTAAGATTCATATTTGAAAGCATAACAACTTCAGTATTAACAAGACTATATAATGAATTAATAACTATATTATTAGACGCATTAGCAAGTACAACATAATCAGTATTTCCAAGTATTCTAGTACTCTCATACTTATCATTTGATAAAGAATAATAATTAAGTATAATATCTACTTCTTCATTATCAAGCGCACTACTAAGTTCTTTAATATTATCATAACCTTTATATTTATATGTAACACCAGTCATATCAGAAAACTTATCTAAATATGTACTAGTTATACCAGTAAAAGTACTTCTTATCATACCCTCAAAAGGTAAATTAGACATATAACCAACAGTAAAATCATCATTAGTTATCTCTTCTTTTTGAAGTTCAGTATAATTCATAGATTTAAAATATACATCTAAAAAATACTCATTTATATAATCATTAGCTTTACTTTCCCATTTATTATAAAACTTATGCATAATACTACTAAGCATCTCATTATTATCTTGAATACTAATAGTATAATAGGAATATAATCCATCTAAATGATATGCTATTTCTAAATTATTAGCAATCGCATCATCTAAATATTTATACATAGGAACAATAATATAATCTATTTTATTAGTATTATAAGCATTATTCATCGCATCAAAAGTATCATAAGTTAAATAAGTAATATTATTATAATCAGTTAAATAATAACTAACTAAATCTTTATAACTAGTAATAACACCAACTCTCTTACCATTAATATCTGATAATTTATTAATATTATTAGTCTTAGATAATATAACATAATGATCTTTATAAACAACTATATCATTATTATCAACATTACTTTTTTGCATTAATCTTACTTTTTGAGTATCACTACTCATTACATTTAAAGTAAGACCAGTATCATTCTTAAGTGCTTTCAAATAATCATGAAATACACCTTCTCCATTATCAGAAAATATAGGAAGATTAGGTTCAACATAAACATCTATTGCTGTTTGAGAGTTCTCACTAATCCAATTTTTCTCAGAATAAGAATAGTTATTAACAGTACTAGTTATATAATATATTGCAAGCGCAAACGCTAAAACTATAACCAAAACTATACCTATAATTAAATATATAGTTTTCTTTTTATTATTTTTCATAAATTCACCACACTACTTTATTACTATTAGCACTTTTAGCACCAAACACAGGATAGTTCTTTTTACCATCTTCTTCACTTGGCTCTTCTTCATCATCCATAGTTAATATATATTGTACATCATAATATGTTAAATTATCATCACCTATAGCTTCAAGACTCTTAGTAGCCAAATTTTTAGCATCACTAGTACTAATACCAGGTTTAAAATTAATATTAATATATATTATTTTTCCCTTAACATCTATACTAACGCTATCAAACTTTTCATCCTCACTAAGTAACTCTTTAACATCATCATTAAGATTTTTAGAAAGAGGATACTTATCAATATCATCAAGTCTATCACCATATTTATTATGACTACTCCCAGCATAAAAAAA
The DNA here is from genome assembly GCA_934085595.1 of uncultured Bacilli bacterium. GTDB lineage: Bacteria > Bacillota_I > Bacilli_A > RF39 > UBA660 > CAG-1000. The sequence continues at coordinate 10,683 of CAKOHK010000003.1, read as the reverse complement.
TTTATAAAATGCAATTCCTAAAAGTACAAAACATACAACAAGAATCCCTAATAATACCAAAATCACCTTATTATTTTGATTACGTTTTTTCATATATTCTCCCTTTCACGTAAAAATATTATACAACAATACTAAGTATTAATCTACTAAAATATTATCCTATTTATATTATATAACAAAGAAAGATAATTATAAAGAATAAATATTAATGATAATTATCTATAACAAACTTAACAAGTCTATACGCTGAATCACTATAAATATACTTCTTTTGATTATTAATAAACTTAGTATCATCAAAACATTTAATTACACTTTCTTTAATATTATCTATATTACACACCACACTCATACCTCTTCCTTCAAAAAACTTCTCATTATATTCTTCAATCCCAGGTATCGCGAACATATGAATAAGAGGTTTTCTAATAGCCGCTATCTCAGTAGTAGATAAACCACCAGGCTTAGAAATAACAACATCAGAAGAATAAATATAATCATTAACATTATTAATAAATGGAAGAGGAATAACTTTATCATCATAATTAATAAAACTATCATATAGTTTCTTATTACTACCACACACAATAAATATCTTAACGTTATTTATAGAAACAAGTCTTAAAATAACATCACTTATATTTCCAAATCCCATACTACCAAGCATAACAAGAATAACTTTTTCACAAGTAATATTATATTTACTTCTAATATCTTGAACATTATTAACAAACCTACTAGAAACAGGAATACCACTAGTAATTAATTTATCACTACTAGTTTTATTAAACCTACTCTCACACCCCTTTTGAATAATAAAATAATCAGGCTCAGCTTCTTCCATAAAAGGACAAGGTTCATAATCTGTAGCTACAAATATAAAATGAATATTATTATATTTTTTATCTTTGTTAATAGCTGTTAATGTAAGAGCTGGAAATAAATGAGTCGTAATAACTAAATCATAACCATTTTCACATATAAAATCATATATTTTCTTCTTATGCATTTTATTAATTAAATAAACTGGACTAGTAACATTAGACTTACTATAAGCTTCTCCAATTTTATAAAAGTTTTTAAATATTTTACCATCATTATTAAGAGTAAATAAATATAATTTACTACTCATTTCTTTAGCCTTAGAATTAATTAAATCAAAAAAATCATAAAAATCACACTCTATATTAAAAGAATCAAACTCTTCTTTAATATACCTAGCACACGAATTATGTCCACCACCAGTAGAGCAAGATAACACTAAAACTTTCATATTCCCTCCACTATATTAAAAGTATACCATAAATCAAGGAAAAGATAATAATATATAAAAATAAGACACAATAAAAGGTAATAAACAACTATTACCTATTTTATTTTTCCAAAAATTATCTTTTTATCTTTCAAAGATATCTTAATAACATAGTAGCCATAATTAACAAGTTCTTTTTTATACTTCAAAAAAGAATGATCTATTTCAAATCCTAATATTTCTTTAATATCATCATAAGATAATATATATTCTTCTTTATCATTATCTTTTAAATAATCCCATAATTTCACATATTTACTCATACTAATTCCTCATTAATCAATTTTTAACAAACCACAATTTCTAAAAACATTTTTCTCATACTTAAACTTCTTAACATTAATATCACTAGGCAACTGAATAACTTCTAAAACATAATCTTTTATATTAACAAGTAATTTAAGATTATTATTTATAACTAAATAGTATACAGATAAATCACTTAAAGCATCCGCAGTTGATACAGGTCCAATCTCTGGTACTATAAATGTATCAAGCAAAAGTTCTACAGCATTAAGTTTTTTACTTCTTGAAAGAACATATATTTCACATGGACTAGGATAATATTCTTTTAATACTTCTTTATACATTGAAAGTTTATTTTTATACTTATCTTTATCAAGAACAACCCTCATACTTAATGCAGGTAAATTATTTTCATCTAATAAATAGTCTACTGTCACATTAAATATTTTAGATATACTCTGTAAATTACTAATATCAGGAAGACCATCATCCCTTTCCCATTTGGTAATTGCTTGTCTAGAAACACTAATAGTACTAGCAAGTTGTTCTTGTGATAATCCAAATTTCTTTCTAATTTCTTTAAGTTTTTGACCAAATGTCATAAAATCACCTTTTCTTTCTAGCACTAATATATCAAAATAATATAATTTTTAATAGAAACATTACTTAACTTTACTGCTACTATTCGTAGCAACATCTTTTATTAAAACATTCCCTATAAATTACTCACATTAATATTGTAACTTAATAAATTATCTAATGCAACAAAGTATAAAACAATTCTATCTTCTATGTAATTCATCAAGCAAAGACAATTTTTTAATACAAAAATTATTATTTTTACCAGTTCCTAGTTCAATATCAGATTTAACAGATTTACCATGATAATCACTACCACCACTTACTAATAAATCATATTTATTTGCTATTTCCATATAGTAATCCATTTCATATTTTGAATGACTAGAATGATATACTTCAATGCCCTCAAGTCCTTTGTTAATCATATCTTTTAATAATATCAAAAAATCTTTTTCTGATAATTCTAATGATTTTGGATGAGCAAGAACAGCAATACCACCACTATTTTTAATTAATCTTAAACATTCTTCATATTGCATTTTTCTCCTAACACCTCTTGTTTTATTAAAAGCATCTATTAAATATTTATCAAACGCTTCTTTCACTGTAGAAGCATATCCATATTTAACACAAAGTTTTGCTAAATCCGGACGTCCTAAATTATGATTAGAATTAATAAGTTCTTTAATATCCTCATATCCAAATCTAATTCCATAATCTTTTTTAATTTGTTCCATAATTGACAATAGTGAATTAATACTATTATCTTTTAACTCCATCATTTTACTATTTAATTCTTCGTTACTTAAATCTATACCATAACCAAGAATATGCATTCTTCCTTTATCAGTTTTAGCAGATAATTCAATACCATTTACAATTTCTATCCCAGTATCTACAATTATTCTATCACTTCTATCAATCTTTTTAACACCATCTATAGTGTCATGATCAGTAATCGCAAATGTACCTATTCTTTTTTCTATAGCTAATTTAATTAAACTTTGAATAGATAAATCACCATCAGAATAACTACTATGAACATGCATATCAATTATTTTCGCACTATTTTTATAAGGATTAACCACTTCGTTAAAATATATTTCATTTAAAGTCCCTATTGCTAAATTATTTTCATATTCATCTTTATTATAATCACTATCACACACAAATTATCACTTCCTTAATATAATTTTCTTATTCTCCACGGCTGTTTCCACATTATAAAAACTTTGTAATGCTTCTTCTAAATATAACTTTTTATCTTCTTCAGGCCAAAAATGAGTTAACAATAATCTTTTAGCATTAGCTTTACTTGCTAAAACACCCGCAACATAAGCAGTCATATGAGTTTTACTATTAGCTTTATGTTTTTGTAAATATGAACTTTCGCAAATTATTAAATCAGCATCAGTGCAAAAATCCACTAACTTATCAAAATTAGTTGTACCTATATCAGAAGTATATATTATTTTAAAATCTTCATTTTGCAATTTAACCATATATGATTTAATAGTATGTGAATTATTATCTTCGAAAGTTATTTTTAAATCATCTACAAAAAATAAATATGAATCATTTATATCATAATACTCTGAATAACTTTCATTATTTGAAATAATAGAAGCTTTATTAAATGCAAAATCATTTAGAGGTAAATAAATCTTTATTTTCTCATCAAGCAATCTTAAGTTATGATAAACGTAAGAAGCATACTGTAAAGCACCTAAATCGCCAAAATGATCTTTATGATAATGGGTAATAATTACATTCAAATCTTTTAAATCTTCTGGAAAATTTAATAATCTTGTTATACCATTACCACAATCTAATAATATATTTTTATCATTATATCTAACTAAAAATCCCGGACAATTCATATCCCCTTTTGCATAAGGAGATACTGTACCAAGTGGCGTTATTATTATTTCACTCATATTATTTAACTCTTTTTCTTTAAAATCATTCTTTTTTCTACTATCGGATCTACATATGACAAAATATCTTTATTAAGATTAAAAACTTCTTTAACCATACTTGATGATAAAAACTGATATTCCCTATCAGTAAACAAACATATTGTATTTATTTTATTATTTGATATATCTTTATTCATTTGCTGTAATTGAACTTCATAATCATAGTCACTAAAACTTCTAAGTCCTCTAACTATTGCTTTGCATTCATAAAGTAAAGCAACATCTACAGTGGCTCCACTAGAAGAAACAACTCTTACATTATTCATATTTTTATATAGTTCTTTAATTATTTCCATTCTCTCTTCTAATGTAAACAAGCCATTTTTTTTAGAAGGATTTTGCATAACTGCAATTATAACCTCATCAAATAAGTCACTTGCTTGCTCAATGATATTCATGTGTCCCTTTGTTATCGGATCAAAACTTCCAGGATATAAAACTTTTGTCATAACAACTTCACCAACCTTTTAACTATTTCTAAATTATTTTCCTTTATTACATAATCAAAATCATTTGAATCAAAACAAATACTTGCAATATCTCTTAAATCAAATGCTTCTTCTGTTATACCATCTCTTTTAATAGCTCTTTGCTTTCTTATTTCATATGGTATATCTAAAAGTATTTTAACATCACACAAATCAAAATATTTTGTAATAGGTAGCAGTATCCAATCTAAAACTATGATTTTTTCTTTATGTAAACTCAAAAAATTATCAATTTCAATCTGCATATATTTCCAAGTAATATCAGATAACTTTTCCATTTCCTTTCTTGAATTAAAAACTATTTGACCAAGCTTTTTTCTATCAATAATATTTTCATTAACAATCGATTTCCCAAAAGCACTAACTAGTTCATTTTTAACTTCAGGCAAAGACAACACATTATGTCCAACTTTATCTATATCTAAATGTACCGTATCATTGCTAGTCGATTCTATTATCTGATTAGCAAGTGTACTCTTACCACTTCCAGACTTACCACAAACACCAATAATCATATTTTTCCTCCTTCTGATTGTATTATATTGCATTTATTGATATAATTAAAATACATATTAATTATATCTATCATAACAGGAGGTTATAATGAATATAGATTTTGAATTATATAGAATATTTTATGTAGTAGCAAACCACAAGAATATCACAAAAGCAAGTAAAGAATTAAATATATCACAGCCCGCGATAAGCAAATCTATCAAAAACTTAGAACAACAACTAGGAGGTTGTCTATTTACTAGAACTAAAAGAGGAGTTGTTTTAACAGAAGAAGGAAGAGAATTTTATAATTATATAAAAACAGCAATCGAATACATAAATAATGCAGAAAATAAATTTACTGACTTAATAAATCTAGAAACTGGATGTATAAAAATAGGTATTAGTACAACATTAGTAAAAGAATTTTTACTCCCTTATTTAAAAGAGTTTAATAAAATGTATCCTAAAATCAATATTCAAATAATAACTAATTTAACCAGTGAATTAATGTCAAAACTTAAAAACGGATTAATAGATATTGTAATATTAAACTTAAATGATAAAAATTATGGAAATGATATTAATATTATTAAATGCAAAAAGATAAATGATTGTTTTGTAGCAAATAATAAGTATAAAGATTTAATTAATAAAAAGTTATCACTAAAAGATTTAAATAATTATCCATTAATACTCCAAAATAAAGGATCAAACACTAGAGATTTTATTGATACTATAGCAAGAAAAAATGATGTAATTCTTAAACCTAATATAGAATTAGCTAGCTATTCACTAGTAGTTGAGTTTTCTAAAATAGGTCTTGGAATTGGATACGTAACTAAAGAATATATAGAAGAAGAATTAAAAAATAAAGAATTATTTGAATTAAAGATAAAAGAAAATATTCCTAGTAGATATATAGCGGTAGCTTTATCTAAAAATCATATTCCAAACTTTAGTACAAAAAAATTAATAGAAATAATAACTAAACAAAGCACCTATTAAAGCCATAAAATAGGCCAAAATAATCATTACTTTAAAAATTTTAGCAAAAAAAATTAAAAAATGTAGTATGAACTGTCCAACTTTTTAGGTTCATATCATAGTACATTTTTTAATTATATTTATATAACTCTATATAAGTCAATTATAAAACACACAGCATATATCTTATTATACTTGCCAAATAAATTATTCACTTCTTAACGCTTCTACAGGATCTTTTTTAGAAGCAGATGAAGCCGGAATTAATCCACCTATTAAAGTTAGGACTATAGATAATGCTATTAAAATACATGCGTGATCTATATTAAGTGTTGCATACAATGGAATATTACCAGTATATTTATGTAAAATAGTATTTATTATAGGTATTAAGATATATGTTATTCCTATACCAAATAAACCTGATAAAAAGCCAATAATAAATGTTTCTGCATTAAATATAGATGAAATATTTCCTTTAGATGCTCCAATTGCTCTTAATATTCCAATTTCCTTAGTTCTTTCATAAACAGAAATATAAGTTATTACTCCTATCATAATACTAGATACAACAAGAGAAATAGATACAAAAGCAATCAACACATAACTTACAGCATTCACAATAGTTTTTACTGACGACATTAATATACCAGTAGTATCAGAATAATTAATTTTCTCATTTTCATCTACACTCTCATTATACTTATCTATATATTTAAGAAAATGTTCTTTTCCATCAAAACTACTAAAATAAAACGAAATATATGTAGGCTCTTCCTTATCTTGATATCCAAGTAAAATTAAATTTGTTTTTTGAGTTGATTCTTTTTTATTCATCATTGAATTTACTACTCTAGTAAGTTCATCTTTACTAAAGTTCAAACTAAATGCTGAAGCAATTTTATCTTGATCTATATTAAATGAAGAAGCAAAACTCTTAGAAATATTATTTGTTAGCTCACCTACTTTTGATAAAATAGTTTTCTTCATTACAGCTTCAGTCATTACTTTACTCATTGTTTCACCAGTTTTTACTATCGGTGCACTTTTAAGATATGAATCGATAACAGTCATTTTAATTTCCTCAACAACAATAGCACTAGGATTTACTTCATCTATTTCATATTCAGGGTTTAATGCCTTCATATAAGTATTATAAGAGGCAATATAACTATTCAATAAACCTTCTAATAATCCCTTATATGTTGTTTTAAAAGTATCAGCAGGAATAACATATTTATTTTCTAATTCTTTTAAATAATCATTAGTTTCTTTAGTATCAAGCAAATTATCAACTAAACTTTGAATATCACTTAATCTAAATTCTGATGTTATATTATTTAACAAAGTATTTGACAGATTTTCTAAAAACTTATTAAAGTCCTCATTAGCTAAAGTAGTATCAGTAGTAATTGTATTTGATATTTCCTCCATATATTTTTTAGTTTGTTTTTCTAAATCTGATTGCTTTATAGAAATATTAAATGCACTTTGTAATTTTTTATTATCTACTTTTACTAAATCTTTAAATTCAAAATCAAAATCATTCTTTTTACTATCAAATCTTTTTCCTGACAAAATATCAATTTCAGGTTTATCTAATTGTTTTTTTACAACTTCAGTTTCTTTAGAATAATCTATTATGTAATCAATTAACTCACTTGTATAATTGACTCCAGGATTTAATGCCATTGTTGTTTTTCCTTCTTTTGGACTAACTATTCCAACTATTTTTAATTTAGTAGCATTTTTATATAAGTTTTCCATATAATCTTCATCAGTACTCATATCTTCATAAACATCATATTTACTATTATATTTATGAGTATCTGCTGGCATAATTAATCTTAAATCTATATTCATTAAATCATCATACGTAAATGTTTTAGGTTCATTTTCTATATTAACACCATCGCCACTCATTATTTTAGTAACCATAGTTGTTAATTCTTCAGTATCGCGTAACCCAAGTGAATATACTAACAAATCTGAAATACTGCTTTTCTCTGAAAGAACAATAATCATTTCATCATATTTTTGAGGCCACCTACCTTTTAATATTTCATAATCAGATTCAATTTCAGACACATCATCTACCATTTTCGAAAATATAGAAGCCATAGATGAATAAGATTGCATTAAATTATTTTGTCCCATCATAGAATCAAATAAATTACTTGGATTAACTTTAGCAAGTCTATTAACAGCATCAATAGTATAAATATTAGGATTAATACTATAATTGTATGACACATTTGATAAGTCAGATTTAACATCTTTATAATTGTCTTCTAAATATTTTTTAAAACTTTTTAAATCATTAGCACTAATATTTGATAACATAGAAGTTATATACTGAGCTTCCTCAACACTACCATCTTTAGTATCCTTTTTCTCTCCCGTACGCATACTTAATAATATCCCAGTAACATCTGAAGATTCTTGCATTATTGTTAATGGGTAGCTTAATAAAGTTTCTTCTTGAATAGAATCTACATAATTCTGAAAACCAGTTGATACAGCTAAAATTAAAGCGATTCCGATTATACCGATTGAACCAGCAATTGATACTAAAATTGTTCTAGCCTTTTTTGTCATCAAATTATTAAATGAAAGAGACAACGCAGTTAAAAATGACATTTTAGTTTTAGAAGTTTTATTTATCTCATCTTCTTCTAAATCATCACTACCATCAAATGAATTAGAATCGCTAGTTATCTTACCATCTTTAATATTAATTATTCTACTAGCATATTCTTTAGCTAAATCTGGATTATGAGTTACCATGATAACAAGTTTATTTTTTGAAATATCTTTTAAAATTTTCATTATTTGAATACTTGTCTCAGAATCTAAAGCACCAGTAGGTTCATCAGCAAGAATTATTTCAGGATCATTTACAAGAGCTCTAGCGATAGCTACTCTTTGCATTTGCCCGCCAGACAATTGGTTTGGCTTTTTATTAATATGTTTTTCTAATCCAACATCTTTTAAGGCTTTTAAAGCTCTTTCTCTTCTTTGTTCTTTTGATATTCCAGACAAAGTCAACGCTAGTTCAACATTTTTTAAAATAGTTTGATGATTTATTAAATTATAACTTTGAAAAACAAATCCCACACGATGATTACGATAACTATCCCATTGTCTATCTGAATAGTTTTTAGTACTAACATTGTTAATAATTAAATCACCTGAAGTATACTTATCAAGACCACCTATAATATTCAAAAAAGTTGTTTTACCAGAACCCGATGGCCCCAAAATCGCCGCAAATTCACTTTTACGAAAATTAACACTTACTTTATCTAATGCAATTTGTTTAAAGCCTTCAGTTTGATAAACCTTAGTTATTTTTTTAATTTCAAGCATAATATCACCTACCAATTTGTATTCTAAACTTATACTGATATTCCTTCAGTAACAACATTATATAACAAATACATATTCATTTCTAGTTATAGCGATTAATAAATTCATTAAATCTAATACATCAAAATATTTAATATAAAATTAACAAACATTAACTTGAAATAAACAATTAAATCTATTATTTATTTTTTTATAAATCATTTTAAAATATTTTTCTATATATCTGACGTTTTTATACTTTATTATTAATTTTGTTCCCTAAATTTATATTTTATTTTTACATTTGGATTAAATGTTTCAAATTCAGAATAATTATTAATATCACTTTTAGGTCCATATATTTCATTTATCTTAATAGTTGTATAGTTATCTCTAATATATTTATAGAAATTCTTCCAAAAATTAGTGACTCTTTCATTTTCTATAACAATGTATCCATTTTTCTTTTCTTCAATTGCTTTATCTATTAAAGCTTTAGAATACAAGTCATCTAATACTTCTCTTATCTCTTCATATGATATTTGATTATCATATTCTTTAACTTCATTATGTGTGTTTAAATATTCACGTGGAGCAACTATAAAAACATAATATTCATCATATAATCCATCACTTATTCCTTTATTTCCACGTTTATAATATCTTATAGGTTGTTCATTCATAAAAGATGCATCAATTTTATTTTCAATTAATATAGCAATTTTACTCATATTATTTGTAATTATTATTGATATATCTGTTTCACCTAATTCTTTATCCATTTATGAATGCTATATACCTACAATTTTATATTCACTTTTATTAATCTTATTTAAGAATAGATTTAATAGTTTATCATTATCAATTATCTTATTAATTATTAATAAATCTATATCACGTTCTAATACTTTTTCAATTTTTATATTCATGTTTACCTCTATAACAAAATTATATCATTTATTTATAGCAATTAAAATAGACTTATTTTGTAAGTCTATCTCACATATTAATTTATTAATTTTATATATTTATCTAACAATTCATCTATCATTTCTTTATTAATTATTTTTATCATAATATCATCAACACCTTTCTTAAACGAGAAAAAAATCAATCATTTCTGATTGATTTAATCATTAACATCGCTTTGGTGCGACGATTTTTGCTTCTGGAGCCATAAAGGTTGAAGTCGGACAACCTCTAATTATCTAAAATATAGGTAGTAATAAACTACTAACTGATATAA
>CAKOHK010000002.1 GCA_934085595.1 uncultured Bacilli bacterium | reverse complement strand
AATTTTCTTTATAATTTTTCTCAATAATTTTATCAAAATAATTATATATGGATTTCAATAGTCCATTATTATTATAGTATTTTCCATTTAAAATTATTCTTCCATAAAATAATTTTGTGATATCGTGTTTTACATTATTCTTTACGCCATCACTACTTACTATAATATTAAACATATATAAAGTATAGGTAATTTGTCTTATTCTAGAATTAGAAAGTTTAGTATTTCTATTCTCTTTCCCAATACCACAATCTTTTAAATAATTAATAACTAACGTATCAACTCTATGCGTATTGTCTTTTTTGTCTAGCTCACATAATACACAAGAATTATGAGCAACAGCATTTCTAAGTTTATTTACTTCTCTTAAAATAAATATATATTTATTGTCGTCTAAAATATAATACTTAGTAAAGAAGTCAAAAAAATTAATCAACTCACCAAATGTGATTATTTCAAGGAATTCCCAAATAGGTATATTTTCTATTTTAGTATCTTTATCTAAATCGTATTTAGAAAATATTTTTTGATAATATTCATTTGATACTTTTTTTCTAATGCTTTCATGCACTCTTTTAGGACATTTCTTGTCATTAAAATCTTTTTCCAAATATAAATTAACAATTTTATAACCATCTTCCTCTGATATTCCCTCAATAGTATTTAGCATTCTTATTTTTAAATAATGTTCTATATCAATTATCATTTTAAACAACACTAGTCTAGTTCTATAATCTATAATAGATAAATCTTTTAAATATGCAAAATCTAAATCTATATATTTTCCTTCAAGCTCACCACATTGATATTTAACAAAATTATTTTTATATGATGTTACATTATAATAGTTATTATTTTCTTTTAAATATATTTCAGCATCTTGTTCTGAACAACATTTAAATTTAATGTTTTTATTTTTCAAATAAGGAACCATATCAGATATTTTCATCATTGGTCTTAATGTCAAAGTTTTATTATTCATAATTATCCTTGTTCTGTTAAAACATAAGGTAAATATTTAATATTATATCCTCTTAAATCGTCATCTTTTTTCAAGGTTGCAAATTGCGACCTTGAAAAAATGCCCTCCAATTCAGCTTTTGTAAGTTTAAAGCAAAATGTTTTTGGAAACCTTTTTATATTTCTTTTTATTATTTCATTCATATTTGTTCTCCTTTCTTAAATAAAAAAGAGAAACCTATTTTATATAAGTTTCTCCGCATCATGTATATTTTATTTTATCTCTAAAATATACTTTATCGTCCTAATTTTTTTAAATATCAAGCAAACTATTTATTATTAATAGCTGCCTGTGCTGCTGCTAGACGTGCAATTGGTACTCTAAATGGACTACATGATACATAAGTAAGTCCTACTCTATGACAGAAGTCAATAGTTTTTGGATCTCCACCATGTTCTCCACATATTCCAAGATGAATATCTGGTCTTACACTTCTACCTTTTTCAGCAGCCATTTTAACAAGTTGTCCTACTCCTTCTTCATCTATTCTTGCAAATGGATCATTTTCAAATATTTGTTTTTTGTAGTAATCATTTAGGAATTTACCTGCATCATCTCTACTAAATCCATAAGTCATTTGAGTTAAATCATTTGTTCCAAAGCTGAAGAACTCTGCATACTGTGCTACTTTATCTGCTGTTAGAGCTGCTCTTGGTATTTCAATCATTGTACCTATTTTATATTCTATAGATGTACCTTTTTCTTTAAATATTTCTTTAATAGTATCTTCTACTATATCTCTAACATATTTAAGTTCTTTAGCATCTCCTACTAAAGGTATCATTATTTCTGGTACTACATTTAGATTATTATTTTCTCTTACATTTAAAGCTGCTTCTATAACTGCTCTTGTTTGCATTCTTGCAATTTCTGGATAAGTTACAGCAAGTCTACATCCTCTGTGTCCCATCATTGGATTGAACTCGTGAAGTGATGTTACTCTATTTTTAAGTTCTTCAAATGTAATGCCTAGTTCTTTTGCTAAGTCTTTTATTTCTTCATCTGTATGTGGTAAGAATTCATGAAGTGGTGGGTCTAAGAATCTTATTGTAACTGGAAGACCTTCCATAGCAATAAATAGTCCTTCAAAGTCTTTTCTTTGCATTGGTAATAGTTTTTCAAGTGCTTTTTCTCTTTCTTCTACTTCACTTGCTACTATCATTTGTCTCATAGCAAATATTCTTGATGCTTCAAAGAACATATGCTCTGTACGGCAAAGACCTATTCCTTGTGCTCCAAACTTACGTGCTTGTGTAGCATCTTTTGGTGTATCAGCGTTAGTTCTTACTTCAAGTACTCTTACTTCATCAGCCCATTTCATAAATGTATCAAAGTATCCACTTATTTCAGCTTCTTTAGTTTCAATTTTTTCACCATATACTTTTCCAGTGCTTCCATCTAAACTAATATAATCTCCTTCTTTAAATACTTTTCCATCTTTTGTACTTAAAGTTTTATTTTCTTCATCAATAATTAGTTCTCCACAACCAGATACGCAGCATCTTCCCATTCCTCTTGCTACTACTGCTGCATGTGATGTCATTCCACCTCTTATTGTAAGGATTCCTCTTGCGTGATTCATTCCTTCAATATCTTCTGGTGATGTTTCTAATCTTACAAGAATTGCATCTTCTTTATCTTCTGTAGCTTTTTTAGTTACTTCTTCAGCACTAAAATATATTTTACCTGTTGCTGCTCCTGGAGATGCTGCTAGTCCTGTAGCGATAACCTGTGCTTTATCAAGTGCTTCTTTATCAAAGTTTGGATGTAATAATTGATCTAATTGTTTTGGTTCTACTCTTAGAAGTGCTTCTTCTTTAGTAATCATACCTTCATTATATAAATCAACTGCTATCTTAAGTGCTGCTGCTGCAGTTCTCTTTCCATTACGTGTTTGAAGCATAAATAGTTTACCGTTTTCAATAGTAAACTCCATATCTTGCATATCTTTGTAATGATTTTCAAGTATTTCACATGTTTTTACAAACTCTTCATATGCACTTGGTGCTATTTCTTTTAATGTATCTATACTATTAGGTGTTCTAACTCCTGCAACTACATCTTCTCCTTGTGCATTCATTAAGAACTCACCATATAATTTCTTTTCTCCTGTAGCTGGATTTCTTGTAAATGCAACTCCAGTTCCACAGTCATCACCTTTATTACCATAAACCATTTCTTGAACATTTACTGCTGTTCCCCAGCTTGATGGTATATCGTTCATTCTTCTATAATAGATAGCTCTTTCATTATTCCAGCTTCTAAATACAGCTGTTACTGCTTCTATTAATTGAACTTTAGGATCTTGTGGAAAATCAGTTCCTGATAATTCTTTATAAATATCTTTAAACTTAAATGCTATTTCATACATATCTTCTGCTGTTAAATCTGTATCATATTTAGCATTTTTTTCTTCCTTAAATTTATCTAATATTCTTTCAAATGAGTTCTTTGAGTATCCTTTTACTACATCAGCAAACATCATTATAAATCTTCTATATGAATCATAAACAAATCTTTTATTATTTGTTTCTTTAGCAAAGCTTTCACATACTTCATCATTTAAACCTAGATTAAGTACGGTATCCATCATACCAGGCATACTTGCTCTTGCTCCACTTCTAACTGATACTAGTAATGGATTTTTAGCATCTCCCATTTTCTTACCAGTTATTTTTTCTAGTTCATCTAATTTTTCATAGATTTCACTTACTATTTCTTCACTAATTACTTTATTATTATCATAATAAGAAGTACATGCTTCAGTAGTAACAGTGAACCCTCTTGGTACAGGTAAACCAATGCTAGTCATTTCTGCAAGGTTAGCACCTTTTCCACCAAGTAAGTTTTTCATGTCTTTGTTTCCTTCAGAAAACATATATACATATTTCATGGCTTTTCCTCCTTTACAAACCTATTTAATTATAACAAAACGTGATATTTATGTAAATGAAAAATATAAAAATATAACTATAAAATAAGTGTAGTTTTTTCGATAATTTTTATATTTAAATTAACATATTAAAACCCCACTATTACTAAGTGAGGCATAATTATACTTCAATTTTAACTATATCATTTATATATATTCTTTTATTATCAAGAGTTAAAACATAATCTATATTTTTACTTATTATATTATAGTAACCACTATCATACTTAGTTTTAATAAATATTTTCTTTTTATATACAAAATCATTTGATTTAAATATATTATTTAAAATATTCCATATCTCTTCTTTAGACATATTATCATTTTCTTCTTCTATAATACATGGTTCTTTATATGAATAAAATACTATTTTATTATTATTTGGTTTTTTAGATTTATTTACATATATTTTTGGTATTTTATTATTCATATATTTATTCACCTACAATATTATATGTAATTAAATAGTTTATATTAATATATTTCTTTGTTTCTTTTTATTTCTTTTTCTTTAATACTTTGTCTTTTATCGTATAGTTTTTTACCTTGACATACTCCGATTAATATTTTAACTTTTCCGTTTTTAAAATATAATTTTAATGGAATAATTGTATATCTTTTAAGAGTTACTTGTTCGTTTATTTTAAGTATTTCTTTTTTATGAAGTAATAGTTTTCTATCTCTTCTTTCTTCATGATTAAATATATTTCCTTCTTCGTAAGGCGCTATGTACATGTTTAATAAGAATATTTCTCCGTTTTTAACTTTTCCAAATGAATCACTTATGTTAGCAGAACCTTTTTTTATACTTTTAATTTCTGTTCCAAGTAATGAAATTCCTGCTTCGTATTCATTTATTATAAAGTAATCATGTTTTGCTTTTCTATTTAGTATTTCCATTAGCTTGCCTTCTTAACAAGTGCAAAGTCTACTTGTCTTCTTTCTTTAGATGCACTTATACATTTAACTCTTACTATATCACCATATCTAAGTACAGTTTTACCATTTTTAGAATATGACATACTCTTTTCATCATATTTATAGAAACCTTCTTCATGAACAAGATTAACTCTTCCTTCTACATAAGTATTAGTTTTTACAAAGAATGCTTGAGGCATACATGTGTCTATAACTGCATCATATTCTTCTCCAACGTGTCCTCCGATGTGAACTCCATCTTTATCATATCCTTCCATGTATTCTGCTGTTAATAAATCATCCATTTCATATTCTGCATCATTACTTGTTCTTTCTGTTTCTGATATATGTTTACACATTACTGATAAATATGAAGCCCAATCATTTATATTTTTCTTTTCTGTATTTTTATTTATTATAAACTCTGTTATAGATGTATGAAGTAATAAATCAGAGAATCTTCTTATTGGACTTGTAAAGTGAGTATACATAGGACTTGCTATTCCAAAGTGACCTATATTTTCTGTACTATAAAATGCTTTTTGCATACATCTTAATAATTTATTATTATATGCTTTATATTTTTCATAAGGTAATTTCTTTTTTAAGAAATCCATTAGTTCTTGAAGTTGTTTATTTGTTACATTATCAGTACTTAATTTACCTTTATATACTATTCCTTGATAACTTAAGAACTCCATAAACTCTCTTATTGCTTTTCCAAATGGTTCTCCGTGAACTCTAAATATAAATGGGCATTTTTTAGCAACTTCTTCGTTTGCTGCAATCATAAAGTCTTCGATTATATTTTCGGCATCTCTATTAATGTGAGGTTTAATTCCAATTACTTTTCCATCACTATTAAATACAAACTTAACTTCATCACTTAAGAACTCAAGTTCTCCTCTTCTCTTTTTCATACTCTTAAGAGTTCTTGATAAAGCAAGCATATTTTTAACCATAGCTTTAATTGGTATATTTATTTCTGTTCCTTCTTCTACTTTGTCTAAATCTTTGTTGTATTCTTTTAGTTCACTAGAAGATAGTCCATATAAGTATCCTATGCTTTCTAAAGTTTCTCCTAGGGATGCAGTGTATGAAAGAGTGGTATAGTCTTTTGTATCTTCTGTTTCTTTATTATCTATTATATCCTCTATAGCATCATAGTTCATTTTCTTTCTTGATCTTATTAATGCTTTATAAATACTACTACTTACTACATTTCCACTATGATCTATTTCCATATCACATACAAGTGAGAATCTATCTGAGTTTTCATTTAATGAACATATTCCATTTGATAATTCAATTGGTAACATTGGGATTACCTTGTCTCCTAGATAGTTTGAATTACCTCTGATTTCAGCTTCTTCCCAAAGGGCACTACCTCTTTTTACATATCTTGATACATCTGCGATAGCGACTAGTAATCTATAATTTCCATTAGGTAATATTTCTGTTAAGGTAGCATCGTCTATATCTTTTGTATCTTTTCCGTCTATTGTAGTTATTGGTTTATTTCTTAAATCTACTACGCCTTCTTTAAAGCCTTCTTCTATCATTTCTTCTGTTAAGAATGCTGGCATTTTTTTAGCTTCTTCTAGTGCTTTTTCACTAAAATCTACTTTTATATCATATTCACTTGCTATCATACGAGTATCATAATCAGGTGCATTTTTATGTGCTATTACATAATCTACTTTAGCAAGAACATTATTGGAATCTATGTCTTTAACATATTTTAATTTGACAAGTAGTCCATCTATTAATTCTATATTATTTGTGTCTACTACTAGATTGTATGGAAGTTCTTCTGTAGGTTTAATTTTAAGTACTCCGTTATCGTTATAAACTTCACCAATACCTTTTCCAAGACTTCTTTCTAGTATTTTTACAACTCTTCCTTCATTTTTCTTTTTATCCACCATATCAACAAGTACTTTATCTTTATCATGTGCTCCCATAGTTAAGCTACTTTTGATGTATATATCCTCTCCATCTTTCATTAGTAGATGTGCATTTCCTTTTTCATGAACATCAATAGTGCCATATAATAAATTATTTTTAAAATATGTGTTACCTGGATTACTTCTTATTAATCCTTCTTTGCATAATTCATCGATAGCATCAAGTACAACTCTTAAATCTTCAGCAGAATAATCTTCTTTAATATTTTTGATTATTTCTATTGGATTTAACTTTCTTTTAGAATCACTAATTATTTTTAAAACTTCTTTTTTAATATCCATATTATTACCTCTAAGACTATTATAAGATATTTTACACAAAATACAAAGATTTTTTAATTAATCAAAGAAAAACTGATACTAATGTATCAATTTTATTGTTATTCGATTACAAATGGACTACTTGTAGTTCCAGATCCAGAAACATAACCAACATTTGGATTGAGATAAACACAAGGACGCACATCTATCAAACTATAATTTGCAGTAAAGCTATAAAGACCACCTGTACCATGTACATCTACAACAATTGATTCGCTATCAGAACGAGGTGATATTGTCCAATAGGATGAATCACGTAGCCAATTTGTACAAGCTGAAATATTATAATTATATCCTAAAGTTCCGTTATTATAACAAGTCTCACTTGCATACATATAGTCGCTTGCATATATTAATCCTACTTTTCCATCCCATGTTTGTTTATTTCCACTATGTACATTTTTACTTCTCTCCTGCGCATAAACTTGCTGTGTATTTCCATAGTTACTTCCACTCCACTCAAGATTACCTAAATACCATTTTGTTGTGCTTATTTGCTCTTTGGCGCTATCAGTTAAACCATTACTTGCGTAATCGTCACTTTTATTATAGTAACTTCCGGTATTTAATGTACTCATAACAGCTGAAGATGTCCAATCGCTATTGCTAGAACTCCACTGTGATGTACCAATTCCATTTCTTATTATTTTAATTTTATTTTCTTTTGTATATGTTCCATCACCATTTGGTGTTTCTACTTCAAAGGCTCCAATTATTCTCCAAACTCCAGTTTCACCATTAAATGTTATATAGTTGTTCGGCATTGTTCCTTGATATCTATATTCTGTTGTGTCATAAGTTTGATTTCCTGTTGCTGTTTGGTCAATTTTAGTAAGACCTAATGTAGTATAGTTATTTATTAAATAGTCTGAAAATATACGTATTTTTTTGGTACTTTCTGCTGCTCCAAGAACTCCATAGAATCTTTTACCTTGATTATAATTTTGTGCTTTGTCTTCATAATTTATAAACTCTATAGTTACAGTATAAGTGTGTTTCTCACCTGGTAATATTAATACATTTTCTTTATATGGATATATCACTTTATTAGTTTCTGCTGTTACTTCACTTGTTTCGGGAATAACTACATTATCAGTATTATCACATGTTCCTCCTGTAGCTCCACTACTTGTGCATGTACTTCTTATAACAAGTTCATCTTTTTGAATCTCATTATAAAGTTTTTGCCATCCAAGTGCATAGTATGTTTCCTCATTACCGGTATTCTCTACTGTTATAGTTTTAGTAGTTGTCCATTTAGGCTCAATACCATTTGCTTTAATTTCATTTCCATCAGTATAAATTAATTCTACTTTAGTTGTACTTACGTTAATAGTCTGTGCTACATCATTACCGCTTACTGTTAAACTGAAATAAGCATAAGTTAAACCTACAGTTAGTAAAAAAGCAACTGCAATTATGCTGCCATAAATAAACTTCTTATCTTTCATATTATATGTACCTCTATTCTCTAATAATAATTATACTTTAGTTAAATATACATTTCAACACAAAAGCAAAACATTTATTATACTTATAAATATAATTAATAGTCATGTTAATATAGTTATTTTTCAAAATAAAAACTGATACTAATGTATCAATTTTATTGTTATTCGATTATGAATGGATTACTTGTAGTTCCGGATCCTGATTTATAAATAGCATTAGCATCAAGATACAAAGTAGGTCTTACTCCATTAGAAGTACTGCTAACACTTGCATAGTTTAAGTTACCACTATTTTGTATATAAACAGAATTATTCTTATTCCATGAACCTGGGTAAAAAGTTGAATACACTGTAGTTATAGACCAATAAGATAAATTACTATTTAAAAGCCAATTTGTACTTGTACAATTTGCATTTCTATAGTCTGAACTATATGGTGAGCTATCATCTTCATTATATGCGTATTTTGTAGAATCGTTATAACAACTACTACTCGCATACATATAATCACTTGGATAAACTAAGCCGATTTTTCCATCCCATAGACTATCGTTGTCATTTGATGTATTTGTTCTTTCATTGCTATAAATGGTAGAGGTAAGATATAAAATACCTTCGAGTGGTGCATAAGAAGTATTACCTAAATACCATTTTGTACTAGTAATTTTATTTTTAGCATCTGTGGTTAAACCGTTTGAAGAATAAGAGCCACTTCTTTTATAATAATCTCCACTATTTAATAATGTCATTAAGGTTGAAGTGGCCCAATCATTATAATTAGTTGTATTTGTAGAGTTCCAAACTAAGCTTCCAATGGATTCTCTAACAATTTTAACTTTCTTTTCCTTAGTATATGTTCCACTACTATTTGGTGTTTCTACTTCAAATACTCCAATTATTCTCCATACACCTTTTTCGTTATTAAACGTTATATAGTTGTTTGGTGTTTTTCCTTGATATCTATATTCTGTGGTAGCGTAGGTCTGATTTCCTGTTGCTGTTTGAGATATAGATGTTAAACCTAGCGTTTTATAATTATTTATTAAATATTGTGATAATTTAGTAAGTTGTTTCCAGTGTGCATATAATGTTTGATTTGCTGTTATTGCTACTGTTGTATCTTCTTTTATTTGTGTTCCGCTTGTAGCACTTGTAAACCATCCTAAGAACTTGTATCCATCTCTAGTCGGCACAGGTAGTGTTCCATACTTATCAGCATATGTTACTGATTTATTTGATGTTGTTACTTTTCCACTATTAGCGTTAAATGTTACTGTATATTTATTAGCTTCATAATTTGCTGTTAGTGTTGTATTTTCACTTCCCATCAAAAGTGTTGTATCTGTTAAAGTTGAGTTACCTGTTTTAGTCCACTTTGTAAATGTATATCCAGTTTTAGTTGGACTTACTATTGTTTTAACAGCTTCAAAGTATTCACTTGTTGTAGTACTTGATGTACTTCCATTATAAGTTCCACCATTTGGATTAATAGTAAGTGTGTATTTATTTCTGTCGTAATTATAGTTTACTACATTCTTAGTACTTGGTTTTGTATCTACCACTATTGTTATTGTTTTAGATGCTGGACTTGTAAATCCAGTATATGTGTTTACTGTAGGTGTAACTTTACTTCCGAAGTTTGCTTCTCCTTCTTTTGTATCTGCACTTACTAAAGTATATCCACTTCCAGTTACATTCATTTTATTATGATATGCTATCCATGGATAAGAATTAATTACCCAATTTGCTGTAAGTGTACAATCTTCTGTTCCTATATTAAATATTTTTCCATTTAATGAGGCTTTATCACCACTTACTGTCCAACCTGTAAATGTATAGCCTTCACGAGTTGGATCTTCTATTGTTTCTGATGTACTATATTTTACATTTTTAGTTTGTGTATTTGTATTTCCACTATAGCTTCCACCGTTTGGATTTATCGTAAGAGTATAATCTTTTCCAGTCCATGTTGCAGTTACTTTAGTTTCTTCTATCCCCATAACTAATGTTTTGTTCCCACTATTTCCTTCAGCAAGTCTTGTACTCATCATTCTAACTTTGTTTATAAGCATAGCTGTACTTGAATCTTTTAATGTACTTCTTTCTCCTGCTACATTCCATCCACTAAATGTATAACCTTCTCTTGTTGGATCGTTTAATTCTATTTCATTTTTATATCTTTCACTTGTTGTTACACTTCCAGTTGAACCATTATATGTTCCTCCTGCTGGATCAATTGTTAAATCTGAAACAGGTGTTAAATCTTTATATATTACATTTCCATCTATGTTTTTAATCCAAAGTATTTTATCATAATCATCCACTGTTTCACTTATTGTATATGCGCTTCCACTTGCGTTTTTCCACGTTCCTGGTTCTTTAGCGTCAGCGCTTGTTATTGAATAAGCACTTAAACCATTTTTATCATTTACTAATGCTTCTAATTTTAAATTACTTATTTTTGCACTTTGTACTACTGGAACGTTTGAATCATTAAAGTTATATTCATTTATTTGGATTTTTCCTATAAACTTTTTACCTTGATTATAGTTTTGTACTGAACCTGTCTCAATAAATGTAATATTTAAAATATATTTATTTGTTATACCTGTTTTTATTTGATTATTTCCTTTTATTTTTTGTGATGTAGATGTTTCACTATAATTAAACGAAGTACTACCTTGGCTATCACATGTTCCTTTACTTATTTGAGTTTCAAGCCCATAATTTTCAAATGCTTCACATGATAATGTATAAACAATTTCACTCTTTTCTATAGTATTAATCATATCTGTCATATTAATATCAAACTCTGTATCAAAATCACCTGTATTTGTTATAGTAAACTCTTTAGATATTGAAAAACCCGGCTTAATATTACCTATTTTTATTTCTGGACCACTATTATAATAAAGTGATAACTTACCTGCAGTAACAGTTATATTTTTTGCTTCTTCATTACCCCTTATACCTAAATCGAAGTATGCATAAGTTAAACCTAAAGTAAGCATAAATACTAGTGCTATTAAAAATCCATAAATAACTTTTTTATTTTTCATATTACTTGTACCTCTATTCTCTCTTTATAATTATAAAGTTATCCGTTTTTTATGTCAAGGAACAAACAAAAAACGAACACTTTTTATGTTCGATTTCTGCTAATTTATGTTGTTAATTAAACTTATTAATTTATTTTTTGCTTCTACTGGATTTGCTTTTCCTTTTGATTTTTTCATTACTTGTCCAACCATATAATCAAGCATATTTGTTCTACCATTTTTATATGCGTTTATAGCATCACCATTTTCATTAATTACTTCATTTACTAGGCTATCAATAAATCCAGAATCACTTATAACTTCCATGTTATATTTTTTTACTAATTCAAGAGGTGATAATTCTTCTTCAAGCATTAAAGTAAATATTTTTTTACCTTGATCATTTGATATTTTCTTACTATTAATAAGCAACACTAATTCAACTATATGATTTGGTCTTATAAATATATCATCTATAGTAGTAAAGTTTTTATTTATTTCACCTAGCAATCTTGTTGTGATAAAGTTACATATACTTTTAGCGTCATCACATTTTTCTAAGCATTCTTCAAAGTAATCACTTACTTTTTTATCTTTTACAAGTACATTTGCGTCATATTCACTAAGTCCATATTTTTCTATATATTTTCTTTTTCTTTCTTCTGCTAATTGTGGTATATTTTTCTTTATATCTTCTATAAACATTTCTGTAATTCTATATCTTGGTATGTTTGGTTCTCTAAAGTATTTATAATCAATAGCGTCAGCTTTACTTCTCATGTGTTTAGTAGTACCTGATTCATCATCCCATCTTCTTGTTTCTTGAACTACTTCATCGTACTTACCTTCACTTTTAAGTTTACTTTGTCTTTCTATTTCATAATTAATAGTTTTTCTTATATTATCAAAACTATTTACATTTTTAACTTCTACTTTAGTTCCAAATTCTTTACTATCTTCATCCATTATAGATACATTAACATCACATCTTATTTGTCCTTTTTTAGTATCACAATCAGATATATCAGTGTATTCATATATACTTTTTATATATTCTAAGAAAGCTATTGCTTCATCTGCATTTTCAAGACATGGTTCTGTTACTAATTCAAGTAATGGAACTCCAGCTCTATTATAATCTATTAATGAATAATCTGTGTAATGATCAAGACTTGCTGAGTCTTCTTCTAAATGTATGTCATGAATATATACATCTTTCTTTTTACCATTTACATCTATTGTTACTTTTCCTTTAGTTCCGACTGGATTAAAGAACTGTGTTAATTGATATCCTTTTGGTAAGTCTGGATAATAATAATTCTTTCTATCAAACTCCATATATTCTGGTACTTTACAGTTTAATATTAAAGACATCATTACAGCTTTTCTTACACATTCTTTATTTAATATAGGAAGGGTACCTGGGAAAGCCATATCAAGAGGTGCTACATGTGAGTTTGGAGTTTTACTAAAGCTATTTTTTGATTTTGAAAATACTTTAGCATTACTTTTCATTTCACAGTGAAACTCAAGACCAATAACTGCTTTATATTTCATTATTCTTCCTCCCTACTTATTTGATTTTTATAATCCATTTTACTTTCTAATGCATAAGCAATATTTAGAAGATTTTCATCATCTTTAACTTTACAAGTGATATTTATACCTACTGGCATATTATTTATAAATCCATTTGGTACTGTTATTGATGGGTATCCTCCATAGTTTGCGATTTGAAGATGTTCTTCTAAAAGATTTACATTTTCTTTTAAAATATTAGCACTATTATCTAAATATGGAGCTATTCCACTACCTACTGGCATAATTAATCCATCATATTTTTCAAATAATTCATTCATTTTATTAACAATAAGTCTTCTAACTCTTTTAGCGTTTAAGAAATATTTTTCTTGATTTTCTTTTTGTAGTACATATGAACCTATTACAAATCTTCTTTTAATTAATGAAGAGAATCCTTTAGTTCTATGGTCTTTTATCATTTCATCCCATGAAGAACCCTCTCCTCTTGGGCCAAATGATATTCCTGTTAAATTAGACATATTACTTGTTGCTTCTGCACATGATATAACTACATATATACTTGGAAGAGCATATAATAATTTTTTGTCTATACTTACTTTTTCTACACTCATACCTAAACTTTTACATAATTCTAGTGTTTTATTAAAGTTTTCTAAGTGTTTAATTAGTTCTTCACTTGGATTAGTATAGTTGTTTATATCACATATTTCTTCTATGTAAAATAGTTTTTTGTTTTCTACATTACCTGTTATATTTTTATATAAATGTATATTTTCACTATTCCAAGAAGTCATATCTTTTTCATCTTTTCCTTTGATAGCATCTACCACTATCGCTGCATCTTTTACACTTCTTGTTAGTACTCCGACTGTATCAAGTGAACAAGCAAATGGGAATAATCCGTATCTTGATATCATTCCGTATGTTGGCTTGTATCCTACTATTCCACAGTATCCTGCTGGTTTTCTAACTGAATCTCCTGTGTCACTTCCAAGGGCGAATGGATAACATCCATATGCAACACTTGCTGCACTTCCTGCACTACTTCCTCCAGCCATTCTTTTAGTATCCCATGGATTATGTATTATTCCTGTGTGTGCTGTTGTTCCAGTCCCACCCATTCCAAACTCATCAAGCGCTGTTTTTCCAACCATTACTGCACCTGCTTTTTTAAGTTTTTCAACTACAGTAGCATCAAAGAATGGAACATAATCTTTTAAAGTATTACTACTTCCTGTTGTAAGAATATCTTTTGTACTAAAATTGTCTTTTACTCCACATGGAATACCATATAACATACTACTTGTTTCTTTACCTAGTTTTGCATCATCTAAAATTGTTACAAAAGAGTTTGTTTTTTCTTGTGCTTCATGACATTTATCTAATGATTCTTTTACTAAATCTTCTACAGAAATATTATTATTTATAATGTTTTCATGAAGTTCTTCTATAGTTTTTTCTATCATTTAAACCACCTTTGGTACTACAACTTCTCTACCTTCATATTTATCGCAATTTCTTAATAAATCTTCAGGTTCTATTTCATCTATAGTATCCTTTCCATCATATAAATCATCTATTTCCATGTCAAATGGGAAACTTAATATTTCAGTACTTTTAATATCATCAATTTCATTTATTAAATCCATATTTTTACTTACTAAATCAAATTCACTTTGTATCATAGTACATTCTTCGTCTGTAAGTCCTATTAAAAGTTTATCTGCATATTCATTTATTTTTTCTTTTGTGAACATTTTACCTCCTAGTAATCACAGTTATTTGGTGTTCTTGGATATGGAATAACATCTCTTATGTTGTCTACTCCTGTTAGGTACATTATAAGTCTTTCAAAGCCAAGACCAAATCCTGAGTGGTAGCATCCACCAAATCTTCTTAGGTTTGTATACCAGTCTAAGTTATCTATTGGAATATTTAATTCTTTCATTCTTGTTATTAGTTTATCATAGTCATCTTCTCTTTGGCTTCCACCCATTAATTCTCCTGCTAGTGGAACTTCTAAGTCTACTGCTGCTACTGTTCTACCATCATCATTTAATTTCATATAGAATGATTTAATATCTTTTGGCCAATCTTTAATGAATACTGGTCCATTATAGAACTCTGTTATATATCTTTCATGTTCTTTTGCTATATCTGAATCATAATCTGGTTCAAACTCCCATTTTACATTAGAGTGTTTTAATAAATCTACTGCGTCATGATGTGTGATTCTAACAAATGGCCTTGATACTACTTTTTGTAGTTTTTCTATTAAGCAGTTTTCAACGTATTTGCTAAAGAAATCTAATTCTAGTGGACATTTTTCTAGTACAGTATTAATAATGTATTTTAACATTTCTTCTTCTATATCCATGATTCCTTCTAAATCACAGAATGCCACTTCTGGTTCAATCATCCAAAACTCGTTAGCATGTGTTTTTGTGTTAGAGTTTTCTTTTCTTAATGTTGGACCAAATGTATATATTTTTTTATATGCCATAGCAAATGTTTCACCATGAAGTTGTCCTGTTCCTGTTATGTATGCTTTCTTTCCAAATAAGTCTTTTTTATAATTTACTTTTCCATCTTCTGTTTTTGGTAAGTTGTCTAAATCAAGTGTTGTTATTTCAAACATTTGTCCACTACCTTCACAGTCAGCTCCAGTAATTATTGGACTGTTAAAATATATATAGTTGTTTTTAGCAAAGTATTCATGTATTGCTTGAGCAGCTACACTTCTTACTCTAAATATAGCATTATAAAGATTAGTTCTTGGTCTTAAGTATGCCATTTCTCTTAAGAACTCTCTTGTATGTTTCTTTGGTTGTATTGGATAGTTTTCCGGACAATCTCCTAGTAATACTATACTTGAAACTTTTAATTCATGACTTTGTCCTTTTCCTTCTGATTTTACAATAGTACCTGTTACTTTAATAGCACATCCTACTCTAATTTTACTAATCTCATCAAAATCTTTTAATGTATTATCATAAACTAATTGTAGGTTTTTGAAATAAGTTCCATCATTAAAATCAATAAATCCAAATGATACTTGACTTCTATTATTTCTTACCCAACCTTCTAAAGTAACACTTTTCCCTTCATATGATTCAATATCTTTAAATAAATCTTTTACGTCCATAATAATTCTCCTTCCTAAAATAAAAAGGATGATACCAAAGGCGTCTATTAGACGGTACCATCCTTAATTTAACTTATTATATAACGGCTATGCCGGAAATATTTACTTTATACATTATGCATTTCAATATTTCACTCTGTGATGTTATTCATATATATAACTTATTAACTTACACCAAACGTTAACTCTCTTTAAAGTATTTATATACTACTTCTTCACTTCTTCGATTTATGAACTAATTATAATTCTCTAAAACTTGTTTGTCAACTTATTTGTTTACATTTTTGTATGCTAGGAGTGTATTTTCAAGTAACATTGCTACTGTCATTGGTCCTACTCCTCCTGGAACTGGTGTTTTTGCATAACATATACTTTCTGTATCTATATTAACATCTCCATATAATATATTGTTTTCTCTATTTATTCCTACATCTATTATGACAGAGTTATCTTTAATCATTGTTTTATCAATTAAGTATTTATTTCCTGTAGCAACTATAAGTATGTCTGCTTGTTTAGTGTAGTAACTTAAATCTTTTGTTTTACTGTGGCATATAGTTACAGTAGCATCTCTTTTTAAACATTCAGTGCTAACAGGCATTCCGACTAGTTTGCTTCTTCCAACTACTACAACATGTTTACCTTCAAGTGGTATGTTATAGTAATCTAATAATCTAATTATTCCTTTTGCTGTGCATGGAACAAATAAACAATCTTTATTTCCTTGTAGTCCTTTTGATATTGTACTTAAAGCATCTACATCTTTTGAATAACTTATATGATTTATCAAAAGTTCTTCATTCAAGTTAGATGGTAGTGGTAACTGAAGTAGTATACCGCTTATATTATCATTAAAGTTTAATTCTTCTATTAATCTTATAATTTCTTCATCAGTGCTTTCATCAAAATGAAATAGTTCAAAATCTATACCAACTAAATTACATGCTTTTTCTTTATTTCTAACATATACTTTACTTGCTTCATCATTACCTACACTTATAACAGCAAGTTTTGGCTTTATACTTAATTTATCTACTTCATTTTTAATATTTTCTTTTATCTTACTGCTTAATTCTTTACCATTTAGTACTATCATTTTTTCACTTTCTTTCTATTATATATTTATTATACTAAAATATTGTTTCAATTTATACTTTTATTTTAAAACTCTATTATAAGTTCCTTCGTGTATTCCTTTTATTATTTCTATTGTTTTTCTTTCTAAATATAAAATGTTTTGAAATGTAGTTTCAAATATGTCTGCTAGTTCTAAGCAAGTGTATTTTCTATAACCACATATTCCAAATCTCATTTGAATTATTTGTCTTTTTCTTTCTGGTAATATTTCTATTATTTTCATTATTTCATCAAGAGATACTTTTTCTAGTGCTTCTTCTTCTGTTCCAATGTATTCTTCATCTATAGCAAGTTCTGATATGTCAGTTTTTATGTTTATAGTATTTGGACTATTTTTTATTACTCTTCCAACGCACCTGTCTATTTTTCTTATTATTGCTTTAATCGCATATCCAGAGAATGAAGCATTATAACTTAAGTCATAATTATCTATACTTGATAATAATGCTTCATAACCTGTTTGATACATATCATCAATATCTATAGATGATATATTAATTTCACTTGCATTATAATAATCAAGACATATTGATACTGCTATATCTACTAATTTTATGTTTTTAAAAAATATTTGTTCTCTTAAAGACTCTGTTTTATTTCTTTTATACTTTTCAAATAAAAGATTATTCTTTTCACTCATTTTCATAATATCCCCCTTTTTATTACTAAAAAGTATTCATATTATACTATAAATATTATTGTTTTTCAATATGAAGTGTGGTGTTAGGTGATCTTTTGTCTTATTTAAAAACTCCTTTTGAGTCGGAGTTTAAATTATGATTTGAGTATTTTCTTTTAGTTTGTTCTGCCTTTGACAGTTATAAACCATTTTCCTATATTCGTATTCATAAAATCTTCTATTTCTTTAAATGTTTTATTCTGTTTTGTTTTATATAGTGGGTCACATAGTTCAAATCCATTTTGATTATATCCAGTAAGTAAAATAGCATGATAAGTGCCTAGGATTTCTCCTGCTAATATTATTAAATTATTAGATTGTAATTTATTCTTTAAGATATCAATGTTTATATTTATACCATTTATGATTTTTGTGCCACTATCTACCGCATATTTTAAATATTCTTTGTATTCATTCATAGCTAATTTAAAGTCTAGTTCATTAATAATGCTCTGATTATTTTTAAATAGCTCATTATGTTCATGATAGATTGCAACTTCTAAATTATTTTTAGACATATGGTATGCTATAGCTGAAAATGGTGTTCCGTTTATATATTTTGATTTATATATTTTGTATAGCCTTCTTTCATCATACCAATTTGCTTTAGGAATAATTTTATAATGTTCTAGTACCATCATCATACAAACAATAGCACAAGTATTTCCTCTTTGTTTATACGGTCTTATTTCTTTACCCATATTGTTTTCTCTTTCTTTTTTATAAAGTTATTAATTTATTTATGATTCAAGTGTTTTTTTTAATTTACTTATATGTTCGATTCTAAGTTTTACTTGATTTACTATTTTGTTTATTCTTTCTTTTGATAGTAGTTTATCTAGTGAAAGAATTGCTTCTACTTCATCTGGGAAATCTTTTAATTTAGAAATATCAAGCCAATCTAAGCTTTTAACTAGACTAAGTTGCTTTTTTTCATAATCTTCAAATGGTTTTGTTAAAAAGAACTCACCTACGTACATGTCATTTTCATCATACCATAATGAACAGCCATTATCAAAAATAGGAGCAATAGAGATAAACTTTAAAGTATTAACATTTCTGATAGTGCCAAAATTATTAAGGTGTCTATCTTTATTAGCAATTATATAGTCACATATTATCATTTTATCTGTTAGAGTTTGAGCATTGTTGATGCCTAGACTGTTAAGACATCTTATATAGTGTGTGTACTTGTCTTCACCTTCTAAAGTACTATAGTACTCATTGATTTTCCATGCTGGCACTAATTCTGTATCTTTTGTAATAAAGTTTTTACATTTTGATATTGCTTTGTCACTATCAAAAATAACTTCATATTCCACATATTCATCTTTATTCAGTATTCTTTTATAAAGTTTTGCTGCAATAAGTTCATTGAAAGGCTCTTGATTATATATTTTACTACCAGCTTTTAATAAGTATCTTTCACCATCTATAATTTTCCATCTTTTTTCATAGTTACCATTACTTGTCATATCCGGAGTATTAAGATTTAAGTTTAGTGTGGTTTTTCCTCCATTAAATAAGATTTTACCTATGTCTTCTGAAAACTCATTATCAAAAAAATTAATACTTTCCCAACTAATATTCTCGCTTGTTGGTTTTACCCAATATTGATCTGACAATGATAAACAATATGCTTTTGTATCTAATAAATCAAAATTATCTTTATCATAAATATTACTATCTTGTAATACTTCTTTTAATCCCTTTCTTGAAGCTGGGATTTGCCTGTTTTTCCACCATTTGTTAAATTGCATTTTATCTATCTCGCCATCTTTTATTAATCCAAATGGTGCATAATTTTCATTTTCAGGATAGTTTCGTTCAAAAGTTACTATATAGTGTTCTTCTTCATCATAAATGAAATCAAATATTTTTTTATTTTTATTCATAAGTGTTAGTTTTTTCATATTATTTTTCCTTTTATTAGTAAATTATATATGAATATTATATCATATATTGCCTAATTATCCTACTTGTTTGGATGAGAAAAACAATCTTTATAAATGATAACATGGAATTGAATAGCATTAGTTAATTTTTGTGTTATTAAAAACTCCTTTTTGAGTTGGAGTTTAAATCATGTTTTAATTACCTTTTTTAATTTCTTCGTTATATCCTACTGTTTTGCTCGGTCCACTTAATAATAATATTTTATTCGTTTTACACCGTTCCCTTTACAATAGTATATATTTTTTCGTTTTTGCTAATTATTCTCCATTTTCTATAGTAATAATCTTATTATCTAAATCAATAATAGCGTTTTGTCCATACGGAATAGTACACATAGGAGCAGTATGTCCAAAATTAACATTATATAAAATTGGTAAATCTAATTTTTGTTCATCTTTTATTGCTTTAAGAATAACTTTTTTATACTCTTCATAATACGTTTCACCCTTTGGCTTTCCAAAAATAATACCATTTATTTTATTCATTATTCCTAATGCACATAAATGTCTTAAAAAATATAGCACTTCATCTGGTGAAGGCTTTGCCTCACTTGTTTCAATAAATAAAATTTTATTATTCCACTCATCAAGGTTTGGCCATATGCTTGTTCCGATAATCATGTTCATTACTTCCAAACAACCGCCCAATAATCTACCCTCAAAAACTCCATTTCCTTGAAGTACTTCATATCCGCGTTCTTCTTTTTGCATCTTTCTATAATCATTATCTTTACTTTGATCTGTCCAGTCGATTCTATCATTTGTCCATTTTTCACTAGATTTTATTAATATATCATTATCTTCAAATAATGCATTTTCAAGATACTTCTTTGTATACTCATGCATGCTACCATTTTCTGCTATTTCTGATAATAATGCTGGTCCATAATATGATGTTATTCCATTTTTATATAGTACCAGATGTGTTATCGTTGTATCAGAGTAACCAATAAAAATCTTAGGATTATTTTTAATAACTTCATCATCTATATATGGCAATAATCTTATACTGTCATCTCCACCAATCATTGTAATAATTGCTTTTATTTTTTTATTTTTAAATGCATCCATTAAATCTTTTGCTCTTGCTTCAGGATGTTTATACAAATACTCAACGCCTTTTAAAGCATTAGGCATAGTAATAACCCTCAAGCCAAATACTTTTTTCAGTCTTTCTTTTCCTAATAGATAGCGATGATAAAACTCTTTTTCACCACCCATTCCACTAGATAAACTTACTATTGCAATAGTATCACCTTTTTTCAATTTTTTTGGTACTATCATTTTGACCTCCTACTATTATTTTCTTTCACTATCTTTAAAACTATATTTATATTTTCCTCTATTTCTCCATTTCCGTCAAGATATAATATTTTACCCTTAAATTTGTTTGCCCATTTTCTTGTTTCTTCTTTGCTTCCTAATTTATCATTTGAATAATCATATTCCATTGCCCAGTCCAAATATTTATTAAATTGTTCATACATGTCTCCACCTTTTTTAGATCTATTTCCATATAATTCATATTCTCTTTTTATAATTCTCTGCTTTCTTACTTCATCATCTGTCTCTATGATTACCAACATATCAAACATGTTAATAATTGGCTCTGACCATGGATAAAATAGTCCACTAGCAATTGTTGATTCATTATTAATTAGTTCATTTCTTAGTGTTTCGCAAGCTTTTTCATCATCAACTGCTATAGTATATGGCTGTATGCCATCTTTCCAAACCCACAATATATCGTCTGTGTCAACAAAGTTACATTCTAATATTTTTGCTATTTTTTTCCCTAAGAAGGTTTTTCCACTTCCACTAGCTCCCGTTATTTGTATATTCATTATTTTCTTTTATAAACCCTTCCTAAGTATTCTAGTCCCATTCCAGAAGTCACACATTTTTCCTTTGAATCACTTAAAATTCTTCCTGTCCAGTCTGTTACTCCTCCGTCAATTAAAACTAGTGTTTTTCCGTTTTCAAATGCCACTTCTATATCATAACAGATGCCATCATAATATGTTAGTCCAGATTTTCTGTTTAACTGCAAATTAAATTCTGCATTTTCATATTTTTCATTTAATGGTGCTATTATATTCTGTTTAAATATTTCAAGCATTTTTTTGATTGTTAATAAATATTCTTTTGATGTTTTAAAGTTTTCTATATCATCACTAAAAGATATAACTTGTGGTAAATCAACTTGATATTGCTCGAATATATTGTAATTTGGATTCACCGAATTTGCTAAAACTGTTTGCAATTCTATATTATGCATTTTGTATATTTCTTTAATCAATGGTATGTAGCATAAGTTAACATCAATCTTTTCGATTCCTAAGTTTTTTCTCAAGTTGTTTAAAGCATTTAACCAATTATAAATTTGCAATTGTAGTGTTGAATACATATTTAAGCCTTCATTTCTGAAACTTGATACTAGGGAACACGCTCTAAAATGTTGACTCCAGTGTGACTTTTTTCCATTTCCATAGTTCTGAGTACGCAATAAACGTGTTGAAGAAGCTAAATTTATATTGTTTTCTTTACTAGTTCTGATTCTGTTGGCACATTCTAAGGCCATCGCTATCGATGAATCACTTATAACCTCTGAACTTCTGAGACAACTTAATACATTATTTTGATTTGTTAAGGTTAAAGAAGAATTCAAGCCAAATGGATTAACCGGTGATAGTTCAATACATTCAAAATCATTATCTACTGAATCGAAAAATATATTGCTAATTTCATTGTAAATTCGTGGATCAATTTTAGATGGTTCAAATATACTATTTTTTCTTTGATAATTGTTTATTATACTAGAACCTGTTATTTTACTAGCTCTTTCAGAAAATACATCCAACATGGTACTATTAAAAACTTTTGCACTACTCGATGTTAGTTTGTTAAAATTCTCTTCTGATAAATCGATTTTCTTAATTTCCATATTATTCTCCATCCGTCAAAAATATTTCTTGTTCTTCTTTACATAGTGTCTTACGCAATAAAATGACTGAATATTTGGTTAACGACAAATTATCATTAAACACTGATATAGTATTAAGCCATCTTTCTTTTATAGTTTTCAATTCATTTTGACTATAACATTTTAGATGTTTTTTTGAATCAATCATTTTATCAACATATTCTTTTATTTGTTCCGGCAAACAATATATAAACGAATAATTCTTTTTGTAATATAATTCTAATTTTTTTCTAGAAAAATCAGTCCAATCTTTTTCAGAATAACAAGTAATTTCAAAGCCAAGTTCTTTATTAACCTTACTTATAATCTCTTGATTTATGACATCTTTATACCATAATGGTACAATCGATATAAATCCGTTTGGCTTTAAAACCCTTATTATTTCGTCTATTGCTTTACTCTTATTATTTATAAATGATATAGCATTACCACATATTATTAAATCGAATGTGTCATCTTTAAATTCTGATAAATTTTCTGCATCGCCATATTTAAACTTTATTTTTTCCTTATCCAAATTATTTAATTTAATTTTTTCAATAGCATTCAAAATTGATTTTTTATTTATATCAATCCCTATAACGTTGCATTTGGTTATTTTATTTATTTCTAGAGATGAAAAACCGTTGGTACATCCAATTTCTAGCACTTTAGAGTTTTCGTTTATAAAACTATTTATTGCTATTTCTCTAATTGTCTTTTTTCCTCCTGATGGCCTATTTTCTTCTTTTATCAACGATATAAAATCGGTATAGCTTAATTGTTCTATTTCTTCTTTTGTATATTTTTTCATTTTTATTTTCGCTCCATTCTTAATACTTCACTTTTATACTTTAATTTTATAAAATATTTTCTTTTCCATTAAACCTTAAACAGATTTGCATATTCCTTATATCTGAGCCTTTTAATACCCACATCAAAAATCTTTCTATTCCCATTCCAAATCCTGATGTATTTAGCGGTTTTATCTTTTTCATATTAATATACCAGTTATATTCTTCGCTATTTATCTCATGAACTTTTAATGATTCTTCTAATTCTTCATATGTTGTATGTCTTTCGCCACATCCAACCGTTTCACCTATTCCCATCAGCAAATCAGCATTCTTAGCAGTCCCTTTTAAGTTTAAATCAAATTTTTGATAAAATGGAACTGCTAGAATATCGTAATTTGTTATCCAAACTAGTCCATTATGTATTCTCATAATTTCCTTTTCTCCAGAGCTTGTAATATTTCTCCATCCATTGTTATATTGAATATATTTTTCGATGTCATTTGTATGGATAGATTTTATTTCTTTTTCTGCTTCTTCAAATGTTATTCTAGGAAAACTGCTTTTCATATTAGCAATCTTTTTTATATGAGATATATCTCCTATTGCTTTTTCTAGTTCTTTTCCTAATTTTTTTATAATTTCTTTTGATAAATATTTTATATACTCTTCAACTAATTGAATCACATCATCCAAATTTCCAAATATCTCAGCTTCGCTATGATAAAATTGACACAAATGCCTTTCATCAGCTTTTTCTCCCCTAAATGAAGGCATAACATAATATACTCCTTTATCAGTTAGTCTACATCCATATTCTAGCAAAAATTGCATTGAATCCGCTAAATAAGTATCAATTCCTTCAATATTAATCTTAACTGGGCTTGAATCACTTCCCTTACCCATTGGGCTTGATATGCTTCCTGTAGTAACAGGTAAATGCATTGTTACAATGCCTTTTTTTTCGTAAAATTTCATCGTTTCTATTGATATTAAATTTTCCAATTTAACCAATAATTTATACCATGGTTCTTCCAGTGCTTTAACATAATGTGTTTCCGGTTCTTTCCATGTATTTGGTTCTTTCATCATTTTCTTTTTTCTCCTTTATTTTATATTTATTTTTTATAGAATTCCCTTATTTTTCTTTTTGCTAAACTAGTTTGAGCTTTATCCATCCAATCAATCCTAGGGCCATAGGATAAATCATCGGTAACAATTCTTACTCTATCTTTATTATGCAATACATAGTCTATTGGCACAAACTCATCATTCACAAATACTCCTACCATTGTATTTCCTATATCTGTATGTATTTTATATGCGAAGTCTATGGGTGTTGCTCCTTTAGGAAGTTCTATAATGTCGCCTTTTGTCGTGTATACATATACCCTGTCTGCAAATAATTCAGTCTTTACTTGATTTACAAATTGTTGATTATCTCCAAACATAGAATTAATTTCTGTTAACGATTTGAAAAACTGGAATTTTTGCTTTAAATCATTTTGCATTACATCTCTTGCTTTTCCTTTTTGTTCATCCCAATAAGCAGTTAACCCAAAAGATGCTACTTTATCCATATCAAATGTTCTTATTTGGGTCTGCACTAACCTATCATCTGGTCCAAAGACTGTTGTATGTAAACTTTGATACATATTTGTTTTTGGATTACAAATATAATCTTTGAACTTATCATTTATTGGATGATATTCCCTATGAATCATTCCTAATGTATAATAACAATTCGCCACTTCATCCACCATTATCTTAAGTGCTAATAAGTCATGTATATTAGATAGTTTATGTCCTTCGCTTAATCTTTTATATATACCATAAATATTCTTGGTCCTTATTTTTATTTCATTTGGTATATTTTGATCATTTAGCAGCGTTTCTATTTTACTTAGCATTTCCTTTAAACACTCTTCACTTGATTTTTCAATTTTTAGTTTCCTTTCTTCTATACTTTTATACATGTCTGGCTTTAAATACTGCAATGATAGATCTTCTAATTCTGATTTTATTCTATATGCGCCAATATAATAAGCGAGTGGAACAAATATTTCCATTGTTTCAAGTGCATTTTCTTTTTGCTTAAATTCAGATTTAAATCCTAAAGTTCTCATATTATGTAGTCTATCCGCAAGTTTAATTATAATTATTCTAACATCTTCAGTTATTCCTGTTATTATTTTTCTTGTGTTAGCATAATTTTGATCTTGCTTAGAAGAAAAATTCATTTTAGACAATTTGGTAACTCCATCAACTAAATTAGCAATATTTTGATTGAAATCATGAGCAATATCTTCTTTTGTAATATTAGTATCCTCTAACGTATCGTGTAAAAGACCTGCACATATTGTATCGCCATCAGCATGCATATCTGCAAGGATATAAGCAACATTTAAAGGATGAGTTATATAAGGTTCACCACTTTGTCTTACTTGACCATCGTGTAAAATACTTGCATACTCATAAGCTTTTCTTACATTTTCTGTTTCCTCTGGATTGTATTCTTTTAGTTTGTTTAATAAATCCTTTAATACAATATTATTATCATTCATCAAAACACCTCCTAAATATAAAAAAGAGGGCGTCAAAGACATTAATTAAATGCTTTTGACGCCACCGCAATTTTTCTATTTTTTATATCATGAAGAATGTTTGAGCAAATTATGTTATCATAATATCTTTTTTTATAATTATTAATTATAGTACAATATATTCTTTTCATACATTCTCCTTTCAAATAAATTATATTTAATTTACCATATTATTTTTGTTTGTCAATACTTTTTTTGAATTTTTTATTATTTTTTTAAACTATTAAATATTTAATTTCTTTTCTACAAATGATAAAGTTCTTACTAATCAAATATTTAACTCATGTTTAAATTTTTACGCACTGCTAGCACATACAAGTTTTTTTGACACTTTTATGAAATAGTTTTTTATCGTAGTTAAGAATAATTACATACAATTTTAAATTTAGTGATATGTTATTTTAATTTTATTCTACTATTAAAATATATACTTTCGCTTTTTTACCATTTATTAGTACTGATAATTTATCTTCTAATTTTAAAGATGTTTTAGATAATGCTGTTTCAAATTCTGTTTCATTTCCCATTAAAATAATTAGTTTACCATCTTGTTTTACGATACGATTTAATTCTTGTAACATTTTGAAATAAAAGTCAGTATAGTTTTTATCTTTATGATCATAAACATTCCATGGTGGATCTGTGATAACAATATCTATAAAATTGTCCTTAAAAAAGTCCATGTTTAATGCATCAATGTTTTTTATAAAGAAGTTTTTGTTATTTCCTTTAAATCTCTTTTTTAATTTATCATATTTTCCTTCATCTAATTCCGATGCAAAAATCATGTTGTATTTGTAGTGCTTAATTATCTCTTTTGGAATTGAACCACTTCCAGCAAAAGGATCTAATATTATATCAGTTTCTTTTATATCTGCTAAAGAAGATAATAAATATGACACTTCAGGTCTTAATGTTCCTTTTTCTAAGTCTTTTTCTGTTTTTCGATTATATGATAGCTTTAGTAAAAGATACATGATTCCATTGTTTCGTTTTAAAAATACAAAATCTAAATAGTGTCTATCTTTTGATACTTTTATACCTAAGGTTTTTTGTATTTCATTTTCTAATTTGCCTAAGTTTCTATAATTTATTTTGCATGGCTGATTACCATTAATCCCAATAAACTTAAAACTTCTAGCTTTAATTTCTTTTAAGTTTTTTCTAATATCATCATAATTTATTTTTAAACCATTTAATATATCACTTACGCATTTATCAAAATCTGTAGTATTATTCTTCTTTTCTTTTAGTAACAAATATACATTGTTAAAGAAAAATAATTTTTTTATGTCAATTACATCTTTTGTGCTAAATACTATTATTCCATCCCCAAGTGATTCCACATAATAGTTTGCAAACTCTTTTTCAAATATTTTTTTAATCGCTTTATCCCAGCCACTACCAAACGTACATAGATACTTCATTTTAATCACTTTTCCTTCTTGCGTTTTATTATTTAATGTTCAAATAATTTTTTACTACTGAATTAATTCTTAAGAACTCTTTGTTTAACTCATCAAAATTATTGTTTATGTATTCTTCATTGTTTTCTTTTGACTTTATTTCATGATTGTATGATAATTCTGCGAGTTTAGAAAAGCCAAAATATTTAGAATCACTTTTCAATGAATGAGCACTAATAGCATAATTTTCCATATCATGATTATCTTTCTGATTTTTCATTTTTTCAAAATCTATTTTCCATTTATTAACCCAGTCTACTAGCATATCACCATATGTTGCTAAATCTCCTAATAACTCTACTCCTTTTTCATAATCAATTCCATTTTTTGATAAGTATTCTTCTGTATAGTTATTTTCTACATTGTTTTGATTCAGGGTGTTTTGTTTCTTTGTTTTATATCCAAATACTAAATCTATCTTTTCTTTTATTTGGTCTTTAGTAAATGGTTTAGCTACATAGGCTTTAAAACCTTCACTTAAATATTTTTCTTCTGCTCCTAGTAGTGTATCTGCCGTTAGTGCAATTACCGGAGTAGTTATTTCCATTTTTTTAAGTTCTTCTATACATGCTTCTCCATTCATATTTGGCATCATAATATCCATTAGTATTAAATCATAGGTATTTCCTTGTTTAATTTTATTTAAGCATTCTAATCCATCATAACATTCATCTATTACAAATCCAAAATTACTAAGTACTCTTGTTCCTACTTTTATATTAAGTTTATTATCATCTACTATTAATACTTTTTTACCTTTATATAAGTCTATAGTTTCTTCATCATTTTCTGTTACACTTTCTAGCATTTCTGGTTTTGATAGTTTACTAATAATTTGTGGTATTTGAACTATAAATGTTGAGCCATATCCATATGAAGATTGTACAGTTATTGTACCTGACATAAGTTCTATTAGAGTTTTTGTTATTGCAAGACCTAATCCCGTTCCCTCGGTAGTTGTATTAACTTGTGCATCTAATCTATCAAACTTATTAAATAATCTATTTATATGTTCAGGTTTGATTCCTTTACCTGTATCTTTGCAAACTATAATTATATTTGAAATATTCTTATCAATATCATTAATACATTTTATATTTAAATCTATTTCTCCTTCATTTGTATATTTAATAGCGTTTGTTAATAGATTATTTACTATTTCTTTTATTTTACCTTTATCTCCTATTAATTCATAAGGAATATCTTCTGCTATCTGTAGATTAAATTTTACATTCTTTTCACCAATTCGTGAAGTTGTTACCTTACATAATTTATTTATTTCTTCATTTAAATTGTAAATACCACTAACTATTTCAATTTTATTTTCTTCTATTTTATTAATATCTAGTATATTGCCTACTATTTCTAAAAGTGTTTGTGAAGCACTTAATATATCTTTTGAGTTTTCTAATACTTCTTTTGGAACACTATCTTTATAAGATAAATTATCTTCTGATAAGCCAACTATAGCATTTAGTGGTGTTCTTATTTCATGTGACATACTTGATAGAAAATCAGATTTTGCTCTATTTGCCTTCACTGCTTGTTCCTTTGCCAACTGCATTTGATTTAATAGTTTTAAATCCGGGTTTTCTATAGTAAAATACATTAATATAGTTATAAATGTATCACAAAAAGTCATTATTAAAATATTAGTTTTTTCTCCTATTATAAATAAAGTTATCCCAAGTACGATATATATAACTAATGGTAATAATTTTTTCTTTACTACTACTTTACGGTTTTTTATTAGAAAAATAATAGTTAATATAAAAAGTATAAATGTTAATATAGCCAATAAATTAACTGGTAGTCCTACTGGTGAAATAGTATTATTATTGCTTACTATTTTTAATGGCGAAAATAATACTATAACTATAAGAACTGATGTTATGATTTTTAATATTTTTTTGAACTTTGTAGAATTATCTGAATTAGTTATTAAAATTATATAAGAAAAAAATGACATGTCCCATATTAAATAATATAACAAAATCATTTTTGTTAATATTAAATATGATAGAGACATAACATTATAATTGTTATAGTATAGTATTCCTGATAGTGGATCTAATATATTTCCTATGATAGAGGCAATTAACATGATGGAATATATTCTATTTTCTTCACTTTTAGCTTTCTTTTTTGTATAATAAATTATTGATATTAATACAAGATAAATTAAACTTACAATATTAGTAATTATGGTAATCATAATAGTCCTTCCTTTTACATCATTTTAAATATTTTTTGATTTCTTTTTTCCCCCATAATTCCAAGCTTTTCAAGTGCAACAAAGTCTGTTTTTCCAATTTTAGTTAACGGCATTTTATCTATAAAGTTATATCCTGCTATTACTGTGTAGCTTGGCAGACTTGCTTTTATAATTTCTTCTGTGTTTTCAATAATACTTTGTTTTACATCTTCATTATATTTTACTTCTTCTTTTAGTACTATGTTTGCTACTGGAATACTTATTTCGTCTTCATCATAAATACCGACTACTACACAATCTTCTACATATTCGTTTTGTCTAATGATAGATTCTATGTGTTCTGGATAGATTTTAAATCCTCTTCTTGTTATTATTCTTTTTAATCTATCATCTATAAATAGCATTCCATCTTCATTAACACGGCCTATATCTTTGCTTTTATACCATTTTGTTCCACATTCATCAGTTACAATTACTTCTTCACTTTCTTTATATTCTTCACTTAAAATATAATCTTGCATTAGTGTTGGTCCTGAAATATAAACTTCACCTGTTTGGTTGTATCCTTGTAATTCTTCTTTTGTATCAATATCACATATTTTAATATTGTTTTGTAAATATGGAACTCCAACACTTTTATATATAAATGC
The DNA here is from genome assembly GCA_934085595.1 of uncultured Bacilli bacterium. Classification (GTDB taxonomy): domain Bacteria; phylum Bacillota_I; class Bacilli_A; order RF39; family UBA660; genus CAG-1000. The sequence goes on along the minus strand of CAKOHK010000002.1, from coordinate 118,217 downwards.
ATTGTCTTTCATACATGATATTCCAGCACTCATTTCTGTTGCTCCATAACCAAGCCACATTTTTGCATTTGAGCCATGCTCTTTTAAAAAGTTTTGTGCTTCTTCTTGGTCCTTTTTAGGCATTTTTTCTCCACCAGAGCAAATTACTTCAATGAATGATAAGTCTTTATTTTTAATATTTTTGTCTTTTAATAATACTTTTAAATGAATTGGTCCACATAGAAATACATTTGGTTTATGTTTTAACAATAAACCTGGTATGTCTTCCGGTTCAAAAGTTGGTATCATTACTGACTTTAGTCCTAGGCATGCTGATAGATGCATTGCATTATTTAATCCTAAAGCTATAAATGGTGGCAAGATATTTAAAAATGTTTGTCCACGATGAAAATTATCATATCCGTATTTCATTTGATAAATTAATCCATTTAGATTTTCGTTAGTAAGCATAACCCCTTTAGGTATTCCTGTTGTTCCTCCAGTATGAACTATTGCTGCTAGAGAGTTTGGCTCATAAATAGATGTTGTTTCTTTTATATTAGATTGCTTACTCATATTAATAAAGTTATCCCATGATAGTACTTGACTATTTTTATTTGGATCACCTTTTAATTTCATCATAATCTTTAATGGTAGCGGTAAAGATGTGTATGGAGATATAGCTACTCCTTTAATATTTTCTGGCATTTTTTCTAGTACTTTAGATAATGCGTCGATTCCAAAAACATATTTTGTATTAGTTTTGATAGCGTCATTTATAATAATTTCCGGACTTGTTCTTGGATCAATTGTATTTAAAACTGCTCCTATCTTATTTATAGCGTAGAATAAGTATTCTGCTTCTGGTGTATTTGGCATGCTCATCATTACAACATCGCCTTTTTTAATACCTATTTCTGTTAAACCTTTTGCTACTAAGTCTATATTGTTCATTAATTCTTTAAAAGTTATTTTTCTTCCAAAATATTCAATTGCCACTTCATTTTCATGACCAACATTACTTTTTTGCATTAATTGATATGCTGATACTCCTTCAAAATCTTTTAAAATTGCTTCATCTGTTTGATATTGAAGCCAAGGTTTATCGATTTCTGGATATCCAACTAGTGGTCCTTGATATGTTCCGTTTGATAATTTCTTTAAATATAAATCTCTTAATTTTTGCTCTTCTTTTGATAACTTTAATATCTTATTTTTTAAATTAATTAACTCCTCTTTTTTCACTTAAAACCTCCCGTGTTATCTATATTTATTATATCATAATTTGCTATAATAAACTAGTTTAATATGTGTGCAAAAATGATTAATAATTTTTATCATTATTTTCTTAATCTTTTTGTGATTATACCTGGTTTAAACTCACCATTTTCATCTATTCTATATTCACTTTCTTTTGATTCTGAATCGAATAGCAAGTATTTTTGTTCAGTTTCAGAATTAAATGTAAACCCAAGTGCTTTAAACTTCTTTGCGTAAGTGTGATTTACGTACATAATTGGATCTATGTCTTCTATAGAATCACGATTTATTTCAAAATCTGTCCATATATCTTTTCTAATATCACTCATAGCATTTCTTATAGATTTTGACTCTTCAATTAAATCATTATTATAACTTAGATATATTGGCTTTCCAAATCTAATTATACATTTTTTAAATAGTTGTGCATCGTTTTCAACTAAATCATTTACTTCTATATATTCCATAATTGTAGGTATTACTGGAACCTGTGAAATTAAAGATATTTTTGCCGCACCATTTTGAATTATATGCATAGGTAATGTTGGATGTAAGTTCCATGTACCTTCTCCAAAAATGACACCATCGTTTCCACTTACAATTTTTTTTGATAATTCTAAAACAGAATTTTTTCTTTCACTTTTATTTCTTCTATCTAATAAGGTAGCATTTGAAATAGCAAATATTCCTGTTGTTATAGGATTTAAACAATCAGTGGCAACCATTACACTACCTCTTCTATTAAGCATTGATAAAACTTCATATGCAGTAAATATATCATGTGATGTACTATGATTTAGAACGAATAGTACATTTGTATCGTTTGGTATATTTTCCGTTCCTTCCAATTCTATTTTATAATTTCTAAGTAAAGGATAAAACGTTTTTATAGCATCTTGTCCAAAACTGTAGTTATTTTTCATATTATTTAAACACATTTTTCGTAAGTATTCATAGTATTCTTTGCATGATGAAAAGTTTTCTATAGTTAATCTTACCATTATAATTCCCCTTTTTTCATGTTGTATATTATACACTATTTTATATATTTGTCAATTTTTATCAGGAAATACACCTATTTTCAGTAATTAAATAAATAAAAAAGTGAACATATTGTCCACTTTCATAATTTAACTTATTACTTTTCTAATAATTTAATTAGATCAGCTTTTTTCATAGTACTAGTTATTTCTAGCGCTTTTTCTTTACATAAATCTTTTAATTCAGCAACTGTTAATTTAGCATAATCAACTTTTTCTTCTACAGCTTTTTCAACTTTTTTAACTACTTCTTTAGCTTCTTCTTTTAATGTTTTTCCTTCTAAAGCATTTTTAGAGATATCAACTAATTTTTTGAAGTCTTCTGGTGCGAAAATAGCAAGTTCACTTAACATCTTTCTATTAATATCGATATTTGCTTTTTTAAGTCCATTAATGAATTTTGAATAAACTATATCGTTACTTCTACAAGCTGCATTAATTCTTGTAATCCATAGTTTTCTAAAGTCATTTGCTCTTTTCTTTCTATCGTTGAAGCTATATGCTCCACTGTGGAATACTTGTTCTTGAGCTGTCTTATATAATCTATGTTTACTTCCAAAATATCCTTTAGCTTTCTTTAATACTTTTCTTCTTCTATTTTTTGATACGACTCCGCCTTTAACTCTTGTCATTTTTTACCCCCTATCCTATTAAGCCTCTATATCTTTTAGCATCTCCGCTACTTAATACAGAACCCTTTCTTGCTTTTCTATTGAAGTCTGTTGGTTTCTTTCCACTATTATGGTTAGCTCCAACATGTCCTATTTTTGTTGAACCACTGTTTCTTACTTTAATTTTCTTACTAATTCCACCATGTGATTTCATTTTTGGCATAATTATACATCTCCTTTTCTTATTTCTTTGGTGCAAGCACTAACTGCATGCTTCTTCCTTCTAGTTTAGGCATAGTTTCAACTACTGCAACATCATCTAGTTTTTCGGCAAATTTAAGTATTACTTCACGTCCTAGTTCTGGATGTGCAAGTTGTCTTCCTTTAAATCTAACTGTAACTTTGATTTTGTGTCCTTTTTCAATATATGCTTTAGCATTTCTAAGTTTGGTTTCAAAGTCACCAGTATCTATAGTAACACTAAGTCTATATTCTTTCATTTCAAGATTTTGTTCCCTTTGTTTTTTCTTTTGTTCCTTTACTTGTTTTTGCTTTTCATAACGATATTTATTGTAATCGATTATTTTGCAAACAGGATTTTTTGGATTATCACTCATTAGAACAAGATCAAGTCCAGCATATCTTGATAAAGTTAGAGCATCTTCTATTTTTTTGATACCCATTTTTTCTCCGTTAGGTCCGATGACCATAACTTCAGGAATTGTTATTTGTTCATTTATTAGAACCTCGTTTTGCTTAGCTATTGCTAACACCTCCATCATTAATATAAAAAAGTGAATACATGAGTATCCACTTTAAAAAACATTATTATTTTGATAAATATTAAGCTTTTTACCAACGTATTTTTACATCTGGTGAAGAGTGGATCTCTTTCTTTCTCTTTTTCAATTACAAAAGTAATATACACTAAAATTATGCTTATGTCAAGGAAAATATTACATTTTTTAAGTGATTTTTTAATTTTTATCCTTTTTATTTAAATAATAATCATAGTTACCTAAATATGTTTTAATATTTTTATCTTTTAATTCTATTATTTTAGTTGCAACTTTGTTTATAAAATATCTATCGTGTGAGACAAATAATATTGTTCCATTATAGTCTATTAATGATTCTTCTAGCATTTCTCTTGTATCTATATCAATATGATTTGTTGGCTCATCAAGAATAAGAAAATTGTATGAATCTTGTATTAAGCAAAATAACTTTAATCTTACTTTTTCTCCTCCTGATAGATTTTTAATTTTTTTATAAATATTTTCTTTCACAAATAAATATTTATATAAAGCACTTCTTAGATTTTCTTCTAAACCGCTATAATATTTTTTTGCTTCTTCTAGTATAGATATGTTTGGATCTTCAAATATTATTTCTTGTGGTATGTATCCTATTTTTACATTACTTCCTATTTCAATATTATTATTTCCTTTTAATATTTCTTTAATTAGCGTTGACTTACCTGTACCATTGTCACCCACTAAACATATTTTATCTTTATATGAAATATTTAGGTTTAGATTTTTAAATATTTCCTTATTGCTAAAAGCAATATTCAAGTCTTTTATTCTTAGAACATCTTTCCCTGACCTTAATTCATTAGTGAAATTAATATTTATTTTTTTCTTTTCTTCTGGTTTATCTAATTTTTGCATTTTTTCTAATCTTTTTTCGATACATGCAGCTCTTCTAAAAAACATATCTCCCCCATGTGGTCCACATAATTTTCCAAACTCTTTTAATTGTTTTATGCTTTTCTTCATTGCTTCAATTATTTTTTGTTCATCTTTATAATCTTTCAGTTCTATAAGTAATCTGTTTTCACTTTCTTTTGTATAATATGTGTAGTTACCATGGTATATTTCAATACCTCTTTTAGTCATTAGCAAAACTTTATTTATTACATTGTCCATAAAATATCTATCGTGTGACACGATTATTACTGTTTTTTTATAATTATTTAGTACTTTTTCAAGCCACATCATTTTCTTAATATCTAAGTGATTAGTTGGTTCATCAAGTAATAATATATCTGGCTCTTCTAATAATAATTTAATAAGAGATATAATTGTTTTTTCTCCTCCGGATAATGTATTAAAGTTTCTATTTAACATATCTGGTGTAATGTTGAAAACTGGTAGTATTTTTTGTATTTTTGTTTCATATTCGTATCCACCCATTTTTTCATATTTTTCAATTAATGCTAAATATTTTTCTATTTTTTTATTATCATTTAAATCGTTTTCAAGTAGTGATATTTTATTTTTTAGATTAATTATTTCATTAAAGGCACCATATATATAGTCTTTTACTATTAAGTCATTTATTTCTGGTATTTGACTTAGGTATCCTATTTTTGCTGTATTTCTTATAGAAATTGTTCCACTATCAGCTTCTTCTTTTCCTGCAATTATTTTTAATAATGTACTTTTTCCACAGCCGTTTGCTCCGATTAGTCCTATTTTATCTCCTTCATTTACTGTGATATCTATGCTATTTAGTATTTTCCCAAATCCATATGATTTGTTTAATTTATTTATATTTATATCTATCATTTTATCTTATCCTCCAAATTAAAAAGTTATATGAAATGCATCCATATAACTAAACATTTATATAGATGCAGGCACGTCAAAAACTCACACCTGCATCTTTTTGATTTTTATAATTTTTCTAATAAGACGCCGGTGTGATATTATTAGTATACATGATTACATTTCCCATGTGTTTATACATAATATCCCTCCGTTAACTATATTATACATATTTTTTATCTTTTGTCAATTTGCTAAGAATAAGAATCAGTTACATTTGTCTATTACTACTTAAAATATCATTTACTTTTTTTAGGTATCTTTTACTTGACATTCCAAATATTGAATTAAATCTACCGTTATCAAGTACTAATGGTTCATTTATGCTTTCAATAAACTCTTTTCTTTCTTTTATTTCTTCTAGAGATAGTGAAAGAATTGAAGCACTTTTTTTAACCACTTCAAGTACACCCATTTCTTCTAGGTAAGGAAAAACTTCTTTTAAGTATTTAACATCTTTTATTACTATTAGGCTGGTTAGATATGAAAGATCATAATTGTTTTTTATAAAGTCTATACTTTCAATCAATTTTTTGCTTGTTTTAAAAAATATCGAACCTGTAATAGTAATGTTATTTTCTCTACATACTTTTATTATTTTTTCTATTTCTTCAGCTGATTTAAGAAAGACTGAACCTGTTATTTCAATATTATTTTCTTTACATACTTTTATTATTCTTTCTATCTCTTCAGGTGGTTGTCTAAACACTGAACCCGTTATTTCTATATTATTTTCTTTACATACTTTTATTATTTTTTCTATTTCTTCAGCTGATTTATTAAAAACTGAACCTGTTATTTCAATATTATTTTCTCTACATACTTTTGCTATCTTTTCTATTTCTTCAGCTGATTTAAGAAAGACTGTACCTGTTATTTCTATATTATTTTCTTTACATACTTTTATTATTTTTTCTATTTCTTCGGCTGATTTATTAAAAACTGAACCTGTTATTTCTATATTATTTTCTTTACATACTTTTATTATACTTTCTATTTCTTCGGCCGGTTGTCTAAACACTGAACCCGTTATTTCTATATTATTTTCTTTACATACTTTTATTATTTTTTCTATTTCTTCAGCTGATTTATTAAAAACTGAACCTGTTATTTCAATATTATTTTCTCTACATACTTTTGCTATCTTTTCTATTTCTTCAGCTGATTTAAGAAAGACTGTACCTGTTATTTCTATATTATTTTCTTTACATACTTTTATTATTTTTTCTATTTCTTCGGCTGATTTATTAAAAACTGAACCTGTTATTTCTATATTATTTTCTTTACATACTTTTATTATACTTTCTATTTCTTCGGCCGGTTGTCTAAACATTGTACTTGTTATTTCTATATTATTTTCTTTACATACTTTTATTATTTTTTCTATCTCTTCAGCTGATTTAAGAAAGACTGAACCTGTTATTTCAATATTATTTTCTCCACATACTTTTATTATTTTTTCTATTTCTTCGGCCGATTTAAGAAAGACTGAACCTGTTATTTCAATATTATTTTCTCCACATACTTTTATTATTTTTTCTATTTCTTCGGCCGATTTATAAAAGACTGTGCCTGTTATTTCTATATTATTTTCTTTACATACTTTTATTATTCTTTCTATTTCTTCGGCTGGTTGTCTAAACACTGTACCTGTTATTTCTATATTATTTTCTTTACATACTTTTATTGCTTTTGATATCTCATTTACTTTTAAATTACTACATGCTGCGGATATAACTATTTTTTTGTCTAAGTTTAGTTTTTCTATTTCTTTTATTCTCTCAATATTTACGCTTAAAATAGTTGTTGTTCTGTTTATATATTCTATTCCGTAATTATCTTTTATGTAATTAAAAGTTTCTTCTAATTTTTCTGGTTTGGTGCTTAAAACGTGCAGACATGTTTCTATATTTGAAAATGTTATATTCTGCTTTTTTAAATATTTTACATTTCTTTTAATAGCTGAAACATTTAAATACATTATACTAGGAGCTTTTTCTATATTTTTTGGAGATATGTTTAATTCTTCAACTAAATATTTTATTGTAGTTTCTATATCCTTATATTCACCTTTTATTAATACATTTGCATTATTATTGATTACTGTTTTTGGATCTATTCCATATCTTTCTAATATTAAGCTTAATTCATCATACTCTATCATTCTAATTCCTCCAATAAGGATATATCGTTTTCTATATCATCTACATATGTTGCTCCTTGTCTTCTTATTAATTTATCTATTTTATTCTTGAACTCTTTATTATCGCAAATAAATAATAATGTTTCTCTTTCAAATATATCTTCTATGTCAGTAAATCCTAATTTGTACATATAACTAATATTTTTATTCACTTCATTAATATTTTCTTTTATATTATTTAGTGTTTCTATTCCATATATTTTATTTATTTTATCAAAGTCTATATTTATATTCATTTTTCACTCCTTAGATATGCTGTTATTTCTAATTTTTAAATCTATCGAATGTAATATTAGTTATCTTTTCTTGTTTAATCATATTTAAAATATATAAGCTTATCTTTTCATAGTCTATATCGTCTTTTCTTATAGCTATGCTTTTTGATTTAGCTATTTTAATAAAGCATTCATCTAAATAATCATTATCATATTCTTCTAAATCAAATTCTTTTTTTAGTATTTCTTTATAATTATTAAGTTTCAATAAAATATGTATTCCTACTTCTGTAATAGGTACTATTTCTTCTTTTATTATTGACATACTAGCAAGGTTTAGTGCTGTATCTTCACTTTCTATTTTAGGCCATAATATTCCCGGAGTATCTACTAAGTCTATATCATTATTTACTCTTATTGTATTAAGTCTTTTAGTTACTCCTGGTTTATTTGCTGTATCTACTATTTTCTTACCTGCTATTCTATTAATTAATGTTGATTTACCTACATTTGGTACTCCTACAACTAAACATTTTGCTTTTTTAGGCAATAAACCTTTTTCATGTCTTTTGATATTTTTTTCTTTCATTAATTCTGATACTTTAACTAGTATCTTTTTATAATCGTTATTATCTTTTGAATTACATGGAACCACAACAAAAGATTTGGATTCATAGTATTTAATCCATTTTTCTGTTTCTTCTTTATCACATAAATCATATTTATTAAATATTAACATTACTGTTTTACTTTTAGTATATTTATCTAAATCTGGTATATGTGAACTAAATGGTATTCTTGCGTCTATTATCTCAAGTACTACATCTATAGATGGCATTATGTCATTTATTTCTCTTTTTGTTTTAGCCATGTGGCCTGGATACCAGTTAATACACGTTTTGACAACTTCTTCTTCATTCTTCATAGACTATCACTCCTTTTTTCTTTAAAAAGAAACTTTACTAACCAATTATAACATTTTTTCTGTTATTTATATACTACTTCTACTTTATTTGTATCATATATTTTAATTACATTAATATATTTATCAACTATTTCCTTGTTTAATTTATTTTTATCTCGTTTAAATTTATCATTCATATACATTAAAACCATATTTTCTAGTATATCTTTTCTTATTGATTGCATATTACATCCTGTCTTACGATATTTTGATTTGCAAACATAGTAATAATAATTCTTTGATTTCTTTCTATAGAATCCACTTTTACACTCAGTGCATTCTAATTTAGATAATAATAATTCATCTTCTTGTTCTCTAACAGGAACAAAATTGATTATATTTTGGACCGTATCAAAAGTATCTTTGTCAATAATTGCTTTGTGATGATTTTCTACAACTTTCCATTCATCTTTGTTTACTCTAACTAATTTACTTCTTTTTCTTACCGGTTTTCTAAATCTTCCTTGAATAAGTTTGCCTGTATATGTTTCATTCCTTAATATATTGGCAACCATATCATTATTCCACTCATCAGATATATAAGTATATTGACTTGTAACTTCTTTTACCTCACATTTATATTTAGATGGCGGTAATACACTTTCTTTATTTAATATATCAGCTATCTCCGATTTACTTTTACATTTCAAGGTCAAATTAAATATTCTTTTAACAATATTTGTAGCATATTTATCTATAATAAATTTATGACAATCTTTTGGATCTTTTAAATATCCATATGGAGCAGAAACACCAATAAAATCTCCCTTTTCTTGTTGCATATGTTTAACTGTTGAAACTTTTTGAGAAATATCAACCGCATAATGTTCATATACAACATTTAATAAAGAAAAGCCTAAATCATCAGTAAAATTGGGATTATCATAATTATCTAACTTATCATTTATAGAAATAAATCTTACGTTATATTCTGGAAACGATTCGCTTTAATAAACCTTACACCATCCAGAATCTTTACCAAATCTTGATAAATCTTTTACAATAACACAGTTAATTTTCTTTTTAGCTATATCAAAACATAATTGTACAAACTCAGGTCTGTCAAAATTAGCACCACTAAAACCATTATCAATATAATAATCAACAATTTCAAAATCATAATGTTCATTTATATATTGGTCAATTATTATCCTTTGATTTTCTATACTATCAGATTCACTATATTTATCATCTCTAGATAATCCAATATAGGCACCAACTTTATATTTTGACATAGTTTCAACTTTTTTCAATATTATATCATGAAAAAACAGGATTTTACTCCTGTTTTATAATTTGTTTTTTTATTATCTGATAACTATATCATTGTTATAGACATATTGATTAATATCGAAATATAAAACTAAAATAATGAATTTTCTAATTACTTTTTTTATTTACATAATCAATAAATCCCTTAAAAATTTGATTTTCTTCATCTTTATCAGTTATAAATTCTGGATGCCATTGAACACCAATATTAAATCCCTTGCCATCTAATTCAAGTAATTCAACAATATTATCATCAGCAAAACCTTTTATAGAATATTCTCCAGGATTATCTATTTTGCATTTATGGATGCTATTAACAGTAAAATTATCTTTTTTTATCATTGAATATAATTTTGAATCCATATCAATATTAACGTCATGCATTTCCATATTTGATAGACTAAAATGTTTTTCTTTTAAATAGTCATAGTTTTCTAACGAAATACTTCCTCCAGTTGCCAATGCCATATTAATACATCCACAGCATATTCCTAATAATGGAATATCGTTTTTAATGCAATATTTAGCAACTTCCTGCTCATAATCACAAATTGTAATTCCACCCTCTAAAATAATACCATCACATAAATCAATAGTTGAAAATAAATCTTTTAACGATTTTTCATCTAAATAATAATATTGATATGAGAAAGTTTTTCCTTCTTTTATTTGTTTTATTCTACTTTGAGGAATTATTCCGATAGCTATTCCTCCGTTTTTATTGACTGCATCTTTAATTTCATTGCTTATGCATATTTTATTCCAGATAACATCGTCACATTGTGGTTTTCCAACGATTCCAATTATTGGTTTCTTATTCAAATTAATCACCTATTTCTTAATTTTCTTTTTTAATACTAAATTCCCATCTTTATGTTTATATCTTAATTCTTGAACTTCTTGTTCAGAAAGAGGAGTAAAACCATCATACAAATCTAATGCAATTTTTTGTTCATCTATCTCTAATGATGAAACATTATTGCATGCAACCCAATTATCTTTTAGTTCTACAGGATGAAAGTTCTTTCCAATTAAATTATAGCCGGTTTTATCAAATAAATGAACAACAGCATTATTATCTAGTCTTGTTTGAACAAATATTAACTGAACATTCATTTTTTGTAATAATTTAGTTAATTCATTAATTGCCAATGTAGCAATACCTTTTCCTTTATTATTTTCAAAAACATAGATACCATTAATTTTTACAATCTTATCGGTACAAAAATGTATCATTAAATATCCAAGTAATTCGTTTTCGTCATTAATTGATAAAATTTGCTTTTCTCCTCTTTTAAATTGATTCATATGACTATTAATCCAAGTTGAATAATATGGATATTCTTCAATAAATATTGATGTCAAAGATTCCACTCCATTGCTAAATTCTTCTTGTGTGCTAGTCCTTTTTAAAATTATCATATAATCCCCCTAAAACGATGAATATTCTAGCACATAACAATGATTTTGTCAAAAATTTTTACACTAACTACGCTAACCGTACTAACGGCATTTTTTATTACTTATAACCTCATAATTCCCATCATAATTCCATATATTTAATTGACCTTTTGCAGGTATAGGATATATTGGTTCAACATTTTCAAAAATCCAAGCATATCGCCCTAATTCATATAATCCTAACTTAAACTCTTTTTCGTCTTCCTTTATTGAATTTAAAAATTTTTCATCCATATAAACACAATCAACCAAATTTCCTCGACAAATTATATTTCCATAATTCATATTTAAACCATCAATTAAACTAACAACATAGTCATTAATCAAAAATTCCTTAGCTATATTTTTACCACTGGCATGTATAAATAATTCTCCTCTATAATTTGTTTTCCAACTTCTAGTTTCAATTTTCTTATCACCATTTCTAATCAATGTTGCAAATGGTTCTTTTATACTAATAACCTTCATTTATAATCCTCCATATTTACGATATTATTATACTCTTTTTATTTAAAATAACTATCATTTTCCAGTTATAAAATGTAAAAAGGAATAAGACTAAAAGACTTTATTTATAAGACTTCATAGGAAGTTTTCCATAAGTCGGTTTATACCAGTTTATATTTGTTTTGTTTTCGTTATTCATTATTCATCACCTTTATTTTCATTTAGATATTTATTATAAAATTCATCCATTGAAGAAATATATTTTTGATCTTGTATAACTCTAAATTTTTCATATTCTTTTTCTGCTTTTTCTACTGCTTCTTTATGAGATATACTGCCACTATTATTTAATATTTCTTTTCTTCTAAACTTTAATAAATCATCAGTTGCATTTATCCAATCCTTCATTGTCATAACATGTCTTTGTTTTGCTTCATCTTCAGCAAATACTAAAAACATATTTGTTAAATCTTTTAAATTATTCATTTCTTCTTCGCTTAAATAATTTTTTGCAATAACTACATCATATTTATATATTAAACCATCAGGAGAATTTTTCCAATTAGTTAGTCCCATATGTTTTTTATCTGAGTTTGCTCTACTATATATTAATTCGGCAGCAGTATGTCCACTTATAGCGAAATGCAACTTATTTTGAACTATTTTAAAGAAAGTATACGCTTCTTCTGACTTAGGATTGTAATCAGTTGCTGTTGCAATAAATAAATCAGTGATTTTTTGGTATGCCATTCTTTCACTTACTCTGATTGTTTTGATACGTTCTAATAATTCATCAAAATATTTTGTATCATATTTATTTCCATTTATAAAACGTTCATCATTTAAAGCAAATCCCTTAGTCATATATTCTTTTAGTATTTTTGTTGCCCATATTCTAAATTCTGTTGCTTTTTTAGAATTAATTCTATAACCAACCGCAATTATAGCATCAAGACTATAAACTTCAGTATTATAATTTTTTCCGTCAGGTGCAGTTATTTCCATTTTGGAAACAACTGAATTTTTATCTAATTCGTTTTCTTCAAATATATTTTTTAAATGTTTTGATATTGCTGGTACTCCAACATCGAAAACTTTTGACATACCTTTTTGTGATAGCCATAAAGTTTCATCTTTATAAATAGCATCTACTATAATCTTACCTTCACTATTTTTATATATAATTAATTTATTATCTTCCATTAATAATCTCCTTTCCTTTAGTTTTTCATAAGTCATACACTTATCAATTCAAATTAAAATTTATTAAAAATGCCCCAAAATGTAAAAAGCATTTAGTAAAAATTCCTTTTATTTTCAAGTATTCAAGTGTGTTTTTTCATAATTCCTTACTTACCAGTTGATTACACTTTTATTAAACCCCATACCATTATTTTCACTCATTTTTTCACCTTCTTTATTGTTTCCTAATAATTTTATCTTTTCAGCATTATTAAGTATATCTAATTGATACTTTGCAATTTCATTTAATATTTTAAATCTCTCTTCCTTACTTTTTCCTTCTTTAATTAATTCAGCATTATGTGATTCTAAGTTTGATAATACTGTTAATTCATTTATTGAAGCATAATCTCTAACATTAGAATTCTTTGCTAAACTAGGATTAAGTTCTCTCCATTTTTTAGCCGTTGTATTAAAGAGCGCTACATTTAGAATATCAGCCTCTTCAGCATACTTTAACCATTCGCTATCTTTATAGTAGTTATTATCAGGCAATATATAGTTTTTAATTGCATCGGTATGAATTAAATAATTATTTCTAGTTAATATTCTTTTAACATCCCATTCTCTATTTTCATTTTCTAATGTCTTTAGTCTTTCAAATTCTTTTATCAAATATAATTTAAATACAGGACTAATAGATGAAGCAAATTCAAAAGCAATATCTTTATGAGCATAAGTTCCGCCGTACTTACCACGTTTAGAATATATACCAATTGCATTTGTTTTTTCACACCATTCAGTAACACTTAATGTAAATGTGTGAAGCCCTGCACTTTTTCTAAACCCGTCGAATTCGACGGAATTAAAATCTGGATTATAAATTGATTCCCAAGTTCCTAAAAATTCTAAAGTAATTCTATTTCTTAACCAGTTTCTTATAATGTCATCAGTTTTTGATTTTCCTTCTTTGTATTTACCGAAGTCAGAAATGCAAATATAATCATTATCATTAATGCTTGTTATATTAACTTTTATATTTTGAACTTCAATTGTTTTATTTATCATATATTCACCTCCACTAACTATTTTAATATAAATTACATAGGGGTTGCAACGTCGTAATCACCTTTCTAATTCTCATCATAAATAACATTAAAATCACAATATTTTCATCAATTTTTAGTAATTTTATCTTTTTTGACGAAATCGTGCTAAATCTAAAATCAAGGAAAGTATCTATTTATAAGGGTTTGTTAGAGGGCTTAAATAAATCGTAATCAACCAATTGATATTAATTTGGTTTTGCATTTCTTCTTCATTTTCATTACTTTTCATTTCCTGTCTCTTTTTTCTTTTTTGATACATGTCCATATTATTCACTTTCATTCTTTATCATTCTTGCTTCATTTAGAAAAATATCAACGTCAGTTTTTCCGACGGTGTTATTTTCATCGAGTTCGCCACTATTTAATATATTATTAATACGTTATTTATTAACATTACCCTAGCCTTAACATCATTGTTCAAATCCTTATATATTAAAAAATCATGATTAGTTATTTGCAAGTTTTTATTGCCCTTATTTTTATCTCCTTTAAAGATATTTATTAGATTATACCATAAAAAAGGTGGAATTCCTATAATTCTATCTTTAATTATAGAATATCTTTATTCTAAAACAAAATCAGAATAATTTTAAGAGAATTAAGCTTTATTTAATGATTTGATGAAAATACATTTCATCTATAAAGTTAGCATATTCATCTTTATATTTTTCAAGTGATTCATCTACATCAATCCAATATACGCTTGTTAATATTCCATCTGATGGATCAATTTCAGTTCTTTCTAGTTTACCACCTAATGCTTCCATCGTTTTGCTTGAAGCTAAGTTTTTTGCTTCGCAATCTAGCATTACTCTATCCAATCCTACTTTTTTTGCTTCGATTAGTCCAAGATATAAATTAATCTTATTATACCCTTTTCTTCTTTCTGTGGGTCTTATTGCGTAACCTATATTTCCTGCAAACTTTTTCATTTCTTCTGATAAGTTCCATCTTATATTTATAGTTCCGATTATTTTATTATCGTTTTTTCTTATCAATAAGAAAGTCTTATATTGACATCTACCATGTATTTTAGCATACTCTTCATATTGCATATTTAAGCACATATTTAATGATTCTTCAAATGTATATCCATATAATATTCTAGCTAGTGCTTCCATTCCATTAATATCTGATTTATATTCTATAAACTCATTTATATAATCTATTATTTCATCTTTACGTTCTAATGATGGGGTTTCTAGATAAAATGTTTCTATTATATTATTATTCATTATTACTCCTATTTTGATTGCTTTTCAGCATTATTTTACATATTTATTTGGTATTTTGCAATATCATTTTAAATTAAAACTATCAAGAAAGATTTTTATTCCTTGATAGTTTCTTAATTATATTCTTCTTCCTTTATTACCTTTTGGTTTTAGTGATAGATTCATATTTATATCAGCATCTATATTCATAAGTTCAGTACTATTTGATAATGCTGTTAGTGAAGAAGTTACTCCTTCTATTCTATGTACTGTTTGACCTCTATTTTTCATATCTAGAGCGTATACTTCTAAATCTTTCTTTTGGATAGCTATTACTCCTAGTATTAAATCTACTATTGCTTTTTCTTCTGGTATTTTAATTAAATGATTTTCATTTAATACTTTTTCCCATGCTTTTGTAATACTTTCTTCAAATCTTTCACCACAATATTTATTTAGCATTACAAATACATTATTTTTAAACTTTTTATTTAGTTCTTTGAATGGGTCACACCCTTTTTCTGCACATAATCCTATTTCTTTTGCTTGATTAATATTAAGTTCACTATATGGTGCTTCATCTGCGATAAAGAATACCATAGGATTTGCATCTTTTCTAAATACTGTATTATTTGCAAGATAATGAGCCATTAATTCATATGATTCACATCCTTGTCCTCCTCCGCCTGATTCTAATACTATATTTTCCATATTTGCATCTAATTCTAATCCTTTAGCAAAATCATTTATTTGCACAGGATAATCATCTGTATAAGCATCTCCTACTGCACATATTGAAATATCGAAATCTTCTAAGTAACCTTTTTGTTCTAATTCTGTATAAAACATTGGAAACTTATCGTATACAAGTCTTGCAAAATTGATATTTGAACCTGTAACATCAAGTACTATAACTATAGGTGTTTTTGCATCACTCTTTATTATTTTTCCGTTTGGTAACATATTCTCTTCAAGTCTTACCTTATTTAATTTTCTTTTAGATGTATCACTTACTGACCAAGCATCATAACTACTTGAACTATATACATCTCTATCATAACTATAACTTCCCATAAAAATCCTCCTAATATAATTTTCTTTCTAATTTTGTAAATCTTTTATTTCCGTATAATTCATTTCTTATATCTATAAGTTCATTCCATAAAGCCCATGCATCATTAGAGTTTTTATCTAATAATTTTCTAATGAACGCTCTAACTTTAACATCTACTCTTAGTGGAATAGCAATTCTATTTATATCACCTCCTAATAAATCTATTGCTATTATTCCTAGTGGGTATATGTCTACATTTGGAATGACTTTTGCATCTTTATTTACATAACTTGGTGTGTAAATATCATTTATTATTTTATATTTACTTTCTGTTTTATTTGCGTCTTTTATACATAATGAATAATCTGTTATTACTACATTATGTGTTTCTGGGTCTATTAAAATATTTTCTTTTTTAATATTTCCATGAACTATTTTATTTGAATGTAAATATCCAACTAATGATAAAAGTCTTTCTAATATCCAGCATATATGTTCAGTATTTATGTATCCATAATATTTTTTAATTTCATCTATGGTAAATCCTTTTGGTTTATATATTATTAATGCGTTTTGTCCATTTATTTTTGCTTTTCTTTTTAATTTTGGAATAGATAAGTGATTTAGTGTTTTTAATATATTTTCTTCTTCTATAATTAAATCATCATCTTCAATATCACTTGCGATTATAAGTTCAACTAATGTATCATTACATAAACCTTCATATATGTCTGCTACATCTGTACTTCTTGATATTTTATAAAACTTATAGTTTTCATTTTTTATATCAAACTCAAACATTGGAGTCATTTGTTTTAACAATTCTTTTTCATCTATGACATTATATATTCCTTGTTTTATTTCTTTTTGAGCAAGTGCATAATATTCATTTAATAATGTCATTGTTTTTTGAGCTAGTTCTTTTTCATAATCTTTAGCTAAATCCGGATGACATATTTTTGCATATTTTCTATATATGTTTTTAATTTCATTTTCATTTGTTCCGAATACTTCATGAGGTCTTTTAGCATTCATAAGTAAGTCTGCAATTTCTTTGATAGACATTTTATATCATCTCCTCCATTCAATATAATATCTGCTTCTTTCTTTTGACTAACTATATGTGATTTATAGATACTCATAATTACTTCATTAAAATATCTTTTTATTTCTTCTTCACTTATTCCATACTTCTTATCTCTTTCTATTCTTCTCGTAAGTGCTAGTTCTTTATCAATATCTATAAATACTTTAAGTGTGTTTCTTAAATCTTTTAAAGTGCTTATTGTGTGAAGTCCTTCAAATATAATTATTTCACTTGATTTTACTAGTCTTGTTTTATTTATTCTTTTGTTTGTTTTTATATCGTATACTGGCGTGTATGTTTCTTTTTCTTCTATAAGCGTTTTTACGTCTTTTTTAAACTCATCTAAATGAAATGATGATGGTAAATCCATTAGATAACCTTTACTTGTACATTTTATATCTTCTTTATTTTTAAAGTACCAGTCTTCCTCAAAATGAAGAATATTTAATTCATGTGATAACTGGTTACTTAGTGATGTTTTACCTGAACATGTCATTCCCGAAATAAGTATATTCATTTTAATATACTTTCTAATTTTTGATTTCTATTTGGGCCTACTGATAAAAGTGTTATTTTTATGTTAGTTAAATATTCTATTAGATTTATAAAGTTATGACATTCATCTGGTAAATCTTCTATGTTTGTAATATTACTTATGTTTTTATTCCATCCATCTATTACTATATAAAGTGGTATTGTTTTTGATAAATATTTTCTTAAATATATAGAGTTCTTTTTAATATTTTTAATTATTGTTCTATTATTATCTATGTAATAGTCAAATGTTTCTTTGAAGTCATCTGTTATTTCTCCTGTGTATATGTATGAATCACATATTTTAATTTCTTTAAATGATGAGAGTCTATCTAGTGATGATAAGAAATATTCATCGTTATTATTTATACTTTGTGAGTATCTTAAGAGTACAGCATCAAAGTAACCATATCTTGGAGATCCTTGATAGTAACTTTCTTTTTGATTTTCATCACTTATCATTGATGATAGTGTTTTATCATAAGTTGGAAGGACTCCTATTCCGTGTCTACTTATTAGTGAAGATATAATACCTATTTTATGAGGGTTTGTATTTATAGTATTTGATAGTAATATCCCATTTTTATTTGATGTAGAAAGTAGTGTTGTATTTGGTCTTATACCATAATCTTTATCTATTAACAGTCCTTGTGAACCTTCAAATAATATATCTTCTTTTTGATGAAATCTTGTTATGCCATCTATAATATTTATAAGTCCACTATTTAATAGGTTTTCATAACATTTAATTATATAATCTTTATTTTTATTATTTGTTAAACATTCTATATCTTCTTTAGTAATTAGTTTGTTTATTAGTTTTTTATTTGAGGAGGTTGATAGTAGAGACTTTGTTATATTAAATAGTTCATGTAGTTTTTTTATGTATTCTTCATTAGTAAAATCATTTAATGTAAGCAGTACTCCTTCTTTTTCATATACTCTCATTACTTCACTTACTCCAGTTCCTACGCTGCCTCTTCTATTATTTTGATTTTCTATTTCATTTAGTTCATTTATTAGTTTATGATATGGTGTTGTGATAATAGAAGTTGAATCTACAAATACTCTTTTTAATAATTCTTCTCTTGGTATATTTATTTTTCTTTCTAAATAATCTGCTTCAGCAATAATATTAAATAAGTTTACTATAGTATATCTTGATAGGAATGTTCTTGAGTCTTCATTTAAAAAGTGTGAACCTAACTGACTAAACTTATGTGTTATACCATCATTTATAACAGTATGACTTGCTTGACTTCCTCCGTTATATCTTACATTTTCTTTTATGTTTTTTGTATATGATAAGTAGTCAACAAATGTTCCTTTTCCTTCATCTCCAAAAAGTGAACCTGATATTATATAACTATTATTCATACTTAAACATCCTCCAGCCTTTTAACGCTTTTGTTAGCTTTTCTCCTTCCATGCCATCGGGTAACATAAAGTTCTTATAGCCATATAAATACATTAATTCTAAATCTTCTAAATCGGAAAGTGATATTTCTTTTTCTCTATCTAATGAAGAAAATAATCTTGATGCACAAATTGCTTCTTTATATTTAAGCGATAAACTTCTTAATACTTTTAATATGTTTATATCATCTTTACATTCAATCCATAAATCCTCTCTTGCTAACATTGGAGTAAAAATATTATTTTCCAAAGCATATTTAATTCCTTTTAATGATTCTATTTTTGGAATAATAATTGATTTTTCATTTAGATAAAATATTTCTTTTAAATCATTTGATGATTCAGTGAAAGATGCCATATAGTTATTCATTCCTTGTTTTTTAGATTCTTTTATTAGTTCTTTATCAAGTAAAGTTAAATATCCTTTTATATCAAGACTTTTTGCTTTTATATTTATTGATTGGCCTTTTCCTAAGGCTTTTTCTGGCGGAGTTTCTAATATGATTTTATTTCCTTTTGTGTGTAATATATTTGAAGAAGTACCGTTTCTAAATATTACTTTTGCTGGGTATTCTAGTTCTATTTCATGATTTAATTCTATAGCTTCATAACTTGTATCTGCCCATGAAGTAACTCTTAATTGTCTACCTTTTAAATCAATCCATACTTTTTTATGATATTTATTTTCTAGTTCTTTTAAAATACTTATGATTTCACCCGGACTTAGTAATTCATTAACACCTGAATTAAATCTTACTTCGCTTATGTCTTTGTTTTCCATCATTTCTTTTACTGCTTTTTCATTATAGATATGAGGAAGTGTCCCTATTAGTTTACAATCTTTTTTCATATTAACTCCTTTTGTGTACTTTGTACACTTATAATATTTTTTAAAAAGCATTCTTTGCTCTTCTTACAATTTAATTATATGTGTATATTATACACTTGTCAACTCTTTTTTATAAAAAAAGTAAACTAACTTGTTTACTAATTTATATTCTATTACATCTAACTGTTACTCTTCTTATACTATCTTTTGTACATGTATAAAGTGTTAAATCAAAATCACTTTCTATCATTTCTTTTATATCAGTAGATGATAATTCTTCTACTAATTCAACTTTATATGTATACTTATTATTTTTAGCATCAACAAATATTATTTCATCTCCTTGTTTTAATTTATATAAATTACCAAAGTGAGATTTATATGAGTGAGCACATATTACCATATTATTATTTTTAATACTACCATAATAAAGCGCTGGGGATTTCTTTAAAGAAGCGTATGAAAATGTTTTACTTACTGGTAAATCTAAATCTAATGATGGGATTAGTATGTATCCAATGTATTCTATATCATCAATAATAAATGTATCTTTTTCTTTATCTTTATTATTTAGAATCTCTTTCATTATATCTTCACTTTTGTTTTTACCATATATTTCTTCATATTTAAAATATATTAGTAAAGCTATAGCTATTAATATAAGAGATACTCCCACTATTAATATTTTTTTAGATATTTTGTTCATTTGTTTTTCTATCATAAATAATACTTATTATTATAAATGTTATACCAGTTATTATTAGTAACATAACTATCCATAGCATTTGTCCTGTTTGAACTAAAGTACTTGTGTTTGTCACTATAAATGTATTATTATCTTTTTGATATGATGGTGTGTATCCTTTTGGAACATTTATTTCTTTTATAGTATATTCTTCACTTTTAGCTAAGTCTTCCCATGTGTATGACCAGTTATTATCTTTACTTAATTTAACAGTATCTATAACTTTATCATTAAGTAATAGTTCTACTTCTATACTTCTTGGAAGTTTTATACTATCGTTTGTATTACTTGTAGATGTGTTCCATACTTTTTTAACATTTATATCTATTACTCTTATAATATCTGTTTTAGGAGTACTTTTTATATCATATATCCATTTATTATCAGTTATTTTAGGTATCATTACTAGAAATGAATCTATTTTAGAATAACCTTTTACTATATTATTTTGTTTAACTAGATATAATCCTAAATCTAAATCATTATATTTAACTGTTCCATTAACATCAGTTATTTGTTTTAATGAGTTTATATTTTCATTTATACATTTTTCTATATCTTCACTTTTACTTTTAGTTTCTAAATCATTTAAAGAAGCATTACATGATTTTAACTCATCTATATATTCAAATACAAGATTATGATTTTCACTTTTAGCATCAGCAACCTTATATAATAGTATTTCTGCTCCTTCTACTTTCTCATTATCTGTTTTTTCACTTAAAGTTATTTCTATGCTTCCTTTAGAATTAAAATCTATAGTATTATTTTCTAAAGCATAGATATTAGTACTATAAAATATAAGTATAGATAATAATATAATTTTTATCCTTTTCATATTTTCCCTCCATAATCTTTACCATTTGGATAAAGATATTCCTCATATTTATTAATATTAACTTTCTTAATAGGTTTTATTAATAATATAATAAGTAACATTAATATAATTGGAAGTGCTAGTATAGGCACCACAATCATTTTATTTACTTTAAATCCTTCTGATGAAATATATTCTTTTTTGATTTCTTTTTCTATTCTTACTCCTCTTACTAGAAGTCTATGGGTATTTATACCATAAGGAGTACAAGTTAGTAATGTAACATAATCTTTATCTTTTTCTATTTTTAATTCTTTTCTATCATTTGGTTTTACTATAGTTATTTTATCTACTTTATATAGTAGAGTTTCATCTAAAACAGTAATTTTAAAAGTATCTCCTATTTCTAATTTATCTAGTTCAGTAAATAGTTTAGCTGATGGAAGACCTCTGTGTGCTGATAGAACACTATGAGTAGTATTTCCTCCGATTGGAAGAGATGAACCTTCTAAGTGACCTACACTACTATTTAATACATCTTCACTTATACTATGATATATTGGAAGTTCAACTTTAATTTTATCTATAGTTAAATAACCAATCATATCATCGTTATTAACGTTTAATAAATCATTATAGTTTTTAAGAGTATCATAAGTAAGTAGTGGTTCTTTTAATTTACTTAGTTTCTCATTATAATTAATAGCGTCTTCTTTTATTTTACTAAAGTCTATAGAATTAGTATTTTTTAAGATATTTTCATAATTAGATATAGTTTTAGAACCATTTTTTTCATTATAGTAATTACTTAGTGATGGGTAAAATAATGTTAATAAACCTACGAAAAAAAATAATATCATAAACATTGTGATTTTATGTTCTTTCATAGCTTTATATACCTTACCCTTTCTATCAATTAATATTTTGTGTGCTTAGGAAGAAATGTTTCTTCCTAAGCGTACTTTTTTCTATTAAATATTTTCTTTGTATGCTCTTAATTTAGTTACTAGTAATAGACCGAATGCTAGGACTAATACTGAACCTATGCTTAAGAATAATGTTGTTCCAATACCACCTGTTTCTGGTAATTGTGAACCAGTGAAGTTAATTATTTCTTGATTTACTCTGTTAAATGTTTTATCTTGGTTGATACCAATTATAGTAATTTTAACTTTTTCTGTTAATTTGTTATAACCTGTTGGTGCTTCAACTTCTTCTAGGTAATAATCTTTAGCATCAAGTCCTATAATAGTAGCTTTTCCTGCTGTTATTAATACTCCAGTTTCACCTTCTACTGCTAGACGGTAGATATTATTAGCTTCATCTTCTAATACAACTTTGATTTCATTATTTCCAGTTCTATCATAAAGTTTGAACTTTGCTCCATCTAGCTTTTCTTTAGTTTCATCAGTTCCGTCTTTTTTAACTATATCAAACATATATGTATATGTTGTAGTTTTCTTTTTATCAGTTTCATTATTATCACCATATTTTAACTGAGCTTCATTTATGTTTCCAGTTCCTTCAATTGCTGCTTTTTCGTTAAGTACAGCTGTATATCTAACTTCAATAACAGTTGATTTTGGAAGTGAAGTAATATAACTATTTGCAAATGTTACTTTGAATGTATAGTCAGTAGTACTTGTAGTATCAATAGTATAATTAATATTATTATCATTTGGTACTAAAGTATTATTTACATATGCTTTAATAGAATTACTATTAAGTGTTAAACCTTTGCTCATTTTGTCATATAAAACATAATTTTCATAACCTGCTCCTACTGTGATAGTAGTTTTAAACTCTACTGTATCACCGATAGATGCATCATTTTGTTTTCCATATGTACCAGTACTATTTTCTTTAACATCTTTGTCGATGTCTGGAGTTATAGTATTTTTTTCATATACAGTTACATCTTTATTTGTAGTAGTTAGATTTAATAGAGTTCCTAGTGTTGTATCTACTAGATAGTAACCTAAATCTAAATCTTTAAACTCTACAGTTGTGCTTGTAGCTGTTTTTGAAGATATAGGGCTTACATTATTATTATTATCTTTAGCATATTTTATTGCTTCGCTTGTAAACTCTTTAACTCTAGCATCAGTTTTCTCTCCATTCCATACATAGTATGTTTCCCCATTTTCACTCTTTGCTGTTAGGTATTTACTACCTATTGTGCCATTTACAAAATCTTTGAAATTAGCATTTGCTCTATAGATATAATTATCATTAGCTTTATCATATGTTTCTAAATCTAATACTCTATAGATAGTATAAGTTTCACCTACTACTGCTTTATTAATAGTAATTGAACCTTTTTCGGTAGCAGCACTTACTGATGCAAAAGTAAATACAAAAGCAAGTAATATACCGAATAATTTTTTAATGTTTTTCATATTATATTTCCTTTCCTTTCATAATAAACATTATTCTTTAACAGTCAGCTTTCTATTTAAAATATTAACTGATATATAAATAACAGGTATAACTAATAATAGAGAACCCATTATTAACAAAATTAACATACCACTACTTCCAGTAGCAGGTAACTCGTAACCTGATATGTTTGTGAACTTTACTATTGTGTTTGTATCAAGAGAACGAGATTTTATATCTTTTTCATTATATATAATTGTTTCTTCATCATTTACTTTATATTTAACTATAAATCCTTTGTTATCTTTTTCTGTAATTTTAAAGTCTATTAGATAAGGTAGTTTTTCAATGGTAAACCCTTCATTATCTTTTAATTTAATTGTTATTTTACCATCCATAAACTCTACTTCTTCATTAGTAGTTTTATTTCCAGTTATTCTAGTGGCTTTATATTTTCCTTCAAGTTTTTCGTCTTTATATGTGGCTTCGATAATGAATGTGAAGCTTCTACCACTATTATCACCTTTTACTGTTTTAGATATTGTTAAGTCTTTAGTTTTATAATTATTTATAATTTTATTATCTTTTAAAGGTGAAGTAGTCTGTCCGTAACTTACTGTTACATCAAATGATTCAGTATTTATTTCATGATATTCATCTGTAGATATTTCATGTATTTTATATTTGTGTCCTGATGGAATATTATCAAATATTACTTTACCTTCACTATTAGAAGTACTTGTCATTTTAAAGTTTTCATCTATGTGTTTTCTTTCTTTTAAACATGGACAATCAGATGAGTGATATATTTCAAATGTTGTTCCTTCTAGTGGTTTTGGTTTTTTTCCATAATTAGTTAATTTATCAAATGTTAGGGTACCTAAATAACCTTTTACTTCTGGAACTTTAAATGTTAAAGAACCTAGTTTTTGGTCTTTACCACTTTCTTTTATTATGTAAGTTAATGTTGTTTTGCCGTTTGTTTTGAATATTTTTTCACTTTCAAAATTGTTTGCTTCTGTTTTTAATCTAATTCTATATTTAAGTTCATAATTATAATATGTAGTGTTTCCGTCTACTGCTTTTGTATATTTTGATTTCTTTAAATCCCAGTTTATTTTATCTGTAGTAGAGTCATAAGATGCTGTGTTATCTGATGTAGCACTTTGACTTACACTATCACTTAAGTTTTTGTTATTATCATAGATTCCTACAAAATTTATTACATCTCTTACCGAAGATGTATCTGAGTTCATTGGGTCTTCTGCTACCCATGATGCCTCAGTTAGCTTTTTAATATTTTCAAATATTTTTGCATATGCCTCATTTAGTGAAGCACTATCAGTTGTATCAAAATAATAACCTTTATCATATCCAGAACCAATACCTGGCTTTTGTGAATTGTTAGTTCCTCCGAGCCACCTTTTAAAATCTTGTAAACTATGCCCTATAGCATAATCTGTATCTATTCTATCTACTGTTGAGAAATGATTTATATATTTGTGGTCATAATTATAATTTGCATATTCATCAACTGTTTTAGTTCCTGTATCAATACCTGAACCTACTGAATATATTTTAACTCCTGTATTTTTAATTTTTGTCGCTAGTAATTGGGCTTTTCTAGCACCTCTTTCACTATAATCAGTTCCATAACTACATGGTCTTCCAATTCTGCCATATTTATTTTTAATTACACTATCATAGAACTGTCCCTCGCTAGAGCTTGATGCATGAGGTGTATATGTGTCATATCCGTTGTATCCGTTTCCATTCATATATGTTGTTGGAAATCCATCTGATAAAAGTATAATAAACTTATTTTCTGAATTAGACGTCTTTAACATATCATTTGCCAATTGTAATCCAGCTTCTATATTTGTAAAACGAGTATGGTTTGCATCATTAAAATATTTATCTTGTTTTGTATCACTTGGTACTCCGTTTTCCATGTATCCAAAGACTTTATCATTAGTCATTGTTCTCATCTTATTTATTAATTCTTCTGCTTTAGTTTGGTTGTTACAGTTTTGTAAACTAAATACTTCATATGCATTTGTATTAAAGTCAACATATCCTATTTTTCTAGATGATGATACTGAGGAAGAATAATTAGCAAAATCTTTTATAAACTTTTCTGCTGCATTAACTGCAGATTTTAATCTTGTTATTTTACCATTATCAACTTTATTTTCTACCATTGAACGAGATATATCCATAACTATTACTATATCTACATCTTGTTCTTTAGCTATCTCACTTGTTTGTACTTTAAGTGTTATGTCAAAATAATTTTCTAAACTACTTTCAGAAATAGTTTTACTTATTTTAACTCCATCACCAGATGTTTCTCCACCTTGTGAAATTATTTGTTCTATGTTGGAAGTTACTGCATAAATATCAAGCATTGGACTTGCAAACAGTAACAATGATAATATCAACGCAAAGAATATTTTTATTTTTTTCATAATTGTCCCCCTGAAAAAATAATATTATATTTTTTTAATTTGTTTTAATGGCCAAACTCTAAATATAACTTTTCCAATTATATCTTCTTTTTTAATAAGGCCTATACTTTCTGTTCGTGAATCAGTCATTATGTCTCTTTCATCACTTAACACAAATATACTACTACCACTTACACTAACTGGATATTTAATATCACTCTCACCCTTAATTAATTCTTTTACATAACTTTCTTTTAACTCTTCTGCATTTACATAAACTTTTCCATCTTTATCTATATTAACTATATCCCCTTCGACCGCGATTACTCTTTTAATGAGTATTTTATTACCGTGATAGAATGCCACAATATCACCTTTATTTAAACTCTGTTTCTTAATTGTTAATACAATGTCACCATCATTAAGTAATGGTTTCATGCTTGAATCAGTTATTTCAACTACAGGCATAAATAAAGTTGCCGCAAGGGATGCTGTTGCTAGAATTATTATTAATACATATAGAGTACTTTTTAATAATTTTGAAAAACTATGTTTATATTTTTCTCTGTGGATTTCATTTTTTAT
Organism: uncultured Bacilli bacterium; assembly: GCA_934085595.1. Classification (GTDB taxonomy): domain Bacteria; phylum Bacillota_I; class Bacilli_A; order RF39; family UBA660; genus CAG-1000. The sequence goes on along the minus strand of CAKOHK010000002.1, from coordinate 90,755 downwards.
ATTTTCTATGGTAATGTCATTAAGTTTAATTTTATTATTTTCTTTATGAGATATGTTTTTTAACTTATGCATTATTTTTTCCTTTTAATATTTGGTTTTGGTTTTGAAGTTTTATTTGATTTATTAACTCGTTTTATATTAGGCTTTGCTTTTACTTTTCCAAGTAAATCATCATACTTTTTAATTTTTTCTTCTAATATAGATTCAAGTTTTTTACATTTTTCTTCTGATTCTTTTATGATTCTATTTTTTTCAAGTGTTGCTTCTTTTTTTATTGCTGTTTCCATTTTTTTACAGTTATCTTTAAAGCCATCATAATATTGGTCTGCAGCAAGCTGTGCACTTTCAAATACTTTGTTTAGCTTTAATGAAGCTTCTGCGATTGAACCAGATTCTTTTATTTTAAGTTTTTTTGAGTTTAATTCTTCACGAACTTTCATAAGTTCAATTTCTAACTCCTTTATTCTTTGCGCTTGTGCGAGCATTAATTCTAATAATTCTGCGCGTTTTATTTTTTTTAAATCTTTCTGCTCCATAAACCCTCCACAAGAAAATATATAAACTTTTTTCTCAAGAAATACATATTATTCCCTTAGTAGTTCTGTATTATATCACATTTTAATTTTTTGTCAATAATTTTAATATTTAAAAAATTAATATTAATACATTATATGATATAAAAATTAATTATTTACATAAAAAAATTGTGTTTTTGATCCACAATTTAAATTATTTTTCTAAATATTCTTTTATGATTTCTGCTGTTGTATCTGTTCCTTTCAAATCAACATTAATCATTAAATCATAGTTGTTCATATCAATCCAGTTTCTTCCTGTATAAAACTTATAATGTTTTTCTCTTTCTTTGTTAACTCTATTTATTTCACTTAAAGCGTTTTCACTATTTAATCCATAATATTTAACAGCTCTTTTAATTTTTGCTTCATCTGATGAATATAAGAATACTTTTAAAACATCTTTATTATCTTTTAATATGTAATCTGCACATCTTCCTACTATTACACAAGATTCTTTTTTTGCTATTCTTTTAATTACTTTAGATTCTGCTATAAATATTCTGTCATCATTTTCATTTTTTCTTTTACTTTCATCTGTTTTTGAAATGTATTTTTGAGATAAACCTGATTCTTTTGATGCTAGGAGTATTAACTCTTTATCATAAAAGTTAATTCCAAGTTTATTTGCTAATATTTTACCTACATATCTTCCGCCTGAAGCATACTGTCTTGAAATAGTTATTACTATATGTTTGCCATCATAACTATTTTTTCTTTCTACTACTTCTTCTTCGGCTACTTTTTCTTTTTTATCTAATTTTTTATATTCTGATTTTACTATAAATATAGCTATTATAAAACATATAAAATCAGAAATACAGCCTGCATAAAGTAAGCCATAGATTCCTTTATGCAATGTTAAAGCTAAAAATAATGATATTGGTATTAATAATATTATTTGTCTTATAAATGAAAGTGCTGTTGCTTTTTTTACATTTCCTAGAGCTTGAATAGTTATACTTCCAGTAATTTCTAATGCATTTAGTCCTACTACAAGTAAGAATGAATGACACATTAAATCTATAAACTCTATAAATAAATCATAACTAGGATCAGATGTATTTATAAACATATTACCAATTTGATTTGAAAATAATAAAAATAATATATTAATTAAAATACCTACAATAAAATTGATAATTAAAACTTTCTTAATAGTTTCTTTAACTCTATCATAGTTGCCTGCTCCATAATTGAACCCTATTATTGGTTGCGCTCCTATAGATATACCTAAAATTGATGAGATATAAATACTATTTATTTTTGAAATAACACCATATGCTGATAAAGGAATATCCATTCCATATTTTGAAGATGCTCCAAGAGTAGTCATCATATTATTCATAAATACAAATAATACAAGAACTGTACACTGTGTTATGAATGATGATAAACCTAATGCTAGTATTTTTAAAATGCTTTTATCTATTTTTAGATTTTCTTTTTCTACTTTTATTGTTTTAAACTTTTTTAAATAACACATAGCTATTACAAATGATACGAACTCACCTATTACTGTAGCTATAGCTCCACCTTTTACTCCTAAATCGAATGTAAAAATAAATATTGGATCTAATATTATATTTATTATTGCTCCGATTATTAACATTATCATTGAATATTTTGGCGAACCATCTGCTCTAATTATATTTGATAAACTAGAATATATCATTACAAATGGAGCTCCTATACATATTATTCTTCCGTATTCAAGAGCATAATTATAAGCATTTTGTGTGCAACCAAATAAAAGTACAAGTTTAGGTAGTGCTATATATGAAATTATACTTAACAATACAGACATTAAAATTGTAAATGTTATTGCTTGTGTTGTTTGTTTATTTGCATCTTTTTTGTTACCTTCGCCAAGTTTTAATGATAAGTTTGCTGCTGCACCATTACCTATTAAACTAGAAAACGCATTAAATATTATAATTAGCGGGAATATTACATTTGTTGCTGCATTTCCAAGAGTACCTACTCCTTTACCTATAAATATTTGATCTACTATGTTATAAATAGAATTAATAAGCATACTAATAACACATGGGATAGAAAATGATAATATTAATTTGCTTATTTTTTCTTTACCTAAATCTAATTTTTCCATTACTTCCTCCTTTATGACACCTAATAAGAATATCACAAATTATTTTTTTATGTAAGGATTTTTTTTAAAATTAGATTATTTTTTATATAGAAAACACTCTTTATCATGAGAGTATATTACACCTATTGCTTGCAAGTAAGAATAGATAACTATAGTTCCTACGAACTTCATACCTCTTTTCTTTAAATCATTAGATAACTTATCAGATAATTCATTTCTAGTTTGATTTATTTCATATAAAGTTATGCCTTTAGTAAATGATTCTAAATAATTATTAAATGATTTATATTCATTTTGTATTTTTTTAAATATTTTAGCGTTATTAATACTTGCTTTTATTTTTAATTTATTTCTTATTATATCTTTATTATTTAATAATTCATTTATTTTATTTTCATCGTAATTTATTATTTTATTTATATCAAAATTATCATACGCTTTTTTAAAAGCATCTCTTTTATTTAATACGCACTCCCATGACAAACCTGCTTGAAATGATTCAAGTATTAACATTTCAAATAAATAGTTATCATTAAAGTTTTCTTTTCCCCACTCTTCATCGTGGTATTTTATATATTTTTCATTTTCTAAATTGCACCATTTACATCTTTTCATAGTTTGTTTCCCCTTTTTGGTATTATAAAATTACTCATATCATTATGTTCTAATTTTAATAGTTCTATTTTATTTTTAATTCCTCCTCCATATCCTGTTAGATTACCGTTTTTGCCTACTACTCTATGACACGGAATAATTATACATATATTATTGCTACCTACAGCGTGACCAACAGCTCTTGATGACATCTTTTTTATACCTTTTTTCTTTGCTATTAAAGATGATATTTCTCCATAAGTCATTGTTTTTCCATAAGGTATAGTAGTCATGATATCATTTACCATTTTTCTAAATGGAGATTCATTTAAAGATTTGGCTTTAATAGTGAGGTTTGGATTTATTCCACTAAAGTATATATCTAACCATTTTTTAGTTTCATTAAAGATTTCTAATTCTTTTTCTATAGAGTTTTCTTTATTTTTATTATCATCATAAGAATCTTCAAACCAAAGTCCAGTTAAGTATTCTCCATCACTTTTTAAATTAATTATTCCAAGTGGACTATTATATTTATTTATATAATTCATAGTGTTTCCTTCCCGTATAAATTATATTTATTATAGCATAATAATCATACATCCATATAGTCACTTGCGTATTTTACTTTTAAGTTATTATTATTTAAATATGCTAGTTTATAATTGTTACTTATTCCAGATAGACTTGTTATCTCAATTATGTGTTCTGTTTCACCAGGATCTATATCTATTGTATAAGTATTTTCATTATCTATTTTTATAGAATACAAAAGCTCTGAAATATACATTTCATTACTCCTATAGTTTTCACTATTTATAGTAAACTTCGCATATTCTCTTATATTCATCTTCATATCCTTCTTATAATAAAATTATAGCAGGTATCCTCCCCCTCCATGTCAATGGCTTGCAATAATTTTTCTTTTATCATATCATGTATGCATGTGAAGGAAACTTCATACAATAAAAAAGGAATACTTAATATTGCTATAAAAAGTAATATTATTAGAAGAACTATAATGATTAGTAAGATTGTAATTAATATATCTTTCTTATTCATTACACCGCCTCTCCTTTTACTTTAATGTAATTGGTTTGGCGATACTGGGCTATTAAGTATTCCTTAAGTACTATATCTAGCAAAAGTTTTGTGCTCAAGTGAACAAATTAAAAAAGTTCAAATATTTTTTGAACTTCTATTTTATAGAAACTATGGTTACTAAATTACCATGTTTTTTTATTATATTAATTAAATCATCTGCTTTAATCCATAAAGTTGCTGTATTATCATTTGGATGTACTCCTATTATTTTAGGTTCTTCCATAAAGCTTTCATCTAAATAAAACTTTACTTTTAAATCTTTATCGTTTAATAATCCAAAAGGAGTTACACTTCCTTTTGTTAGATTCATTATATTCATTAAATCTTCTTCACTTGCGAATGTTAGAGGTCTTAAATTATTATTATTTTTAAACTCTTTTAAGTCTACTCTTTTATCACCTTTTACTGTTATTAAATAATAATTTCTTTTTTTATCATCTCTTACAAATAAGTTTTTTCCATCTGCATTTTGATAAGGAAAAGTAATATCTTTTAGTTCTTCCATATTATAAACAGCTTTATGATTTGTAATTTCATACCATATATTATTATCATCTAAATATTTATATATTTCTTCTTTTGTCATTATTTTTCCTTTACTAATATTTCTGCTTTTAATAAATTGTCTGGTGTACCAAAATCAGTCCATATGTCTTTTTCTAAATCAAGATAATTTAATTCATCTTCACTTAAATATTTTAATAATAAGTCTTTCATTTCAGACATATCTTTAGAATATTCAAATACTTTATTATCAAATAAATATATACCTGTTAGTGCTTTATTGCTTTTTGATTGATTTGGTTTTTCTTCTATATCTATTATTTTATTATTATTTAGTGTACATATTCCATAACTTTCTGGATTTAATGTATCATGTAAATATATTTTTGCTCCTTTAAAAGTATTTATATTAGATTTAATATCTTCGATTAACTTTTTACTTTTAAATAAGTTGTCTGAATATAAAAGTATAGATGAATCATCTTTTATAAAGTCTTTTGATAGTTTATATGCTTCTAGTGGGCCATTTAATTCTTTTTGTATTTTATATGTTATGTTTATGTCTAATTCATTTTTTAATAAATCATTAAAAAGATTATAATCCTTTTCATTTATTATTAATAATATATCTTTAATATTACATTCTTTTAATAATTCTAGTGAATAATATATAGCTTTTTTATTATTTATACTTATTAGAGCTTTTGGTAATGTTTTTGTTAAAGGATATAATCTTGTTCCTTTGCCACTACATAATACTACTGCTTTCATTTAATCCTCATCGTTTTCTAGTGCTAGAAGTACTAACTTATTTATTAATTCTTTATAACTTAAGCCTGTATTTTCCCATAGTTTTGGATACATGCTTATATTTGTAAATCCTGGCATTGTGTTTATTTCGTTTATTATTATTTTATTTGTTTTTTCTTCTAAGAAGAAGTCTACTCTTGAAAGGCCTTTACAGTCAAGTGATTTATATGCTCTTATAGCTAGTGTTTTTATTTCGTTTTCTATATCTTCTGGTAAAGTAGCTAGTGATGTATTAAATGAGTTTATGTATTTTGCATCATAACTATAGAAATCATTATTTGTATTTATCTCACCTACTTTAGAACATACTATATCATTATTACCTAATACTGCACATTCTAGTTCTCTTCCAACTATACTTTTTTCTATTAATATTTTATTATCATATTTACTTGCTTCGTCAAGAGAAGAAAGTAATTCTTTTTCCTCTTTACATTTAGTTATTCCAATAGAAGAACCACTTCTTGATGGCTTTATATATACTGGATAATTTAATTTATCTTTTATTAGTTTTGATAAGTCTTTTATACTTATTCTTTTTTCTTCAAACATATCATTAATATAATAATAATATCCTATTTGTTTAACATAAATATAAGGTGCTACTTCTATATGAGCATTTTTGAATATTATTTTAGAGTATACTTTGTCCATAGCTAGTGCATTTGATAGTATAGGACATCCTATATATGGAACACTTGCCATTCTAAATAATCCTGTGATTGAGCCATCTTCTCCATATTGTCCATGTAATACAGGAAATGCTAAATCTAATGTTTTTAAATATGAAAATACATTTGTAAGTTCTTTTTCATTTAAAAACCAAGTTCCCTCTTCATCGATATATAATCTTTCTACTATATATTTTTCTTTATCTATATTTTCTATTATACTTTCTGCAGATTTAATAGATACTTCATGTTCAGTACTTTCTCCGCCATAAATTATTCCTATTTTAAGCATTTTAATTACCCTCCTTATTATATATTTTCTTTAAATCATTTATAAATCTATCGAATGGAAAGTTGTCACCTGGGCATACTTTTCTAACTATAGGGTTTACTTCTTTATGAGCTATTATATGTTCTCTATCTATTATAAAATCTTTATTATATGTTTTCTTTATATAATCTATTATTTCTATCATTAACTTTAATGATGTTTGATATTCTTTTTCTGTTAGAGTTCCATCATATGATTCATGTTCTATAGAATATGTATAATAGTTTGCATTTATTTTTCTATTTTTTATTATGCTAGAGGTTGATAATTTATAATACACGTCACTTGTTTCATTTAATGATGTCCCGTTTGCCCATGAAGAGTTTTCTAAGCTCACTATTTGTTTATATTTTCCATCTTTACTAACTACATAGTGAGATGATACTTCTAGTGATTCATTATAAAAATTATTTAATATTCTTCCATAGTCAAAACTTATATGACAAACTATTATATCAGGTACCATATTATTATGACCTATATATTTATTCATTGTTTCTTCATTATATTCTTTTATTTCATTCTTATTTTCTTTTTCTATTTTAATTAATATGTCTTTATAATTATCTTTAGTTATATTTTTATTTAAAGATTTTAATATTTTAAATATATTTTCATTATATCTGTTTAAAACAATGAAATAAATATAAAATAATAAATATATGTAATTATCTCTTGGTAATGTTAATAGTTTTTTTATTGCTTTTATATAATATTTATCTTCTAAGTTACTTCTATCATATAGAGAATAAAATATTATTTTGCTATCGTTAAAACTTAATAGTTTATTAAATACTTTATTTGTATTTAGGTTTTCATATCCGCTAAATAATAGTTTTATATATCTTTTATCGTTTGATGATAGTAATTTATTTATAACAATATTTTTATTTTTATCATTTGTATAATATATGTAATAGAACATATCTCTTGGTGTGCTTTTTAATACTTCTTCTTTTAGTTTTTTCTTGTCTTTTGATGATAAATTATTATAATTTAATATTCTTTCTATCATATATTACCTCTTTTTTGTTACTATGTTATTTAATATTATAAATAATAGTGTGAATGAGATTAATATTAGTGTGTTATTTATTACTCCTTTTAGTGATTCATAATTTATTAATTCCATTTCTATTAGTAAATCATTTGTGTTTGTAAAATAGTATGCTGGGAATATATGTGATATTATTTTTACATTTTCTGGTAAGTATTCTAGTGGTATAAATGCTCCACATAAGAATGCTGGACCTAGTGATAAAACATTTACTACTCCTGATATAGCATTTCTATTTCTTATTAGATTTGATAGTAAAAGTGCTAGTGAAAGAATACATATAGTGAATATTAAACTATTAAATAAATATATACTTCCCTTTATAGTTAATAATTCTTTATTAAATAAGATTATACTTAATAATGCTAGTAAAAGCCATGTTATGAAAGCATAAAGTAAACTTGATAGTAATATTAAAGTATTATGTTTTTCTGGTGGCATAGAACTTATATTTATTCTTTTACTTATAGTTTTTTCATGGAAACTAGATATTACTAAACATACTATAAATAATATTATTGCTGATATTGTGTAACTTTGGAAATTAAAGTATCTTCCTATTTTAGATGATTTATCTATATTAATAGTTGATGTTATTTCTACTTTTGTATTATCTTTTAGTGTGCTATTTATATTGTTTATTATTTCTTCTTTAGTATTATTTTGATTTATAAATACTTTTTGTACTTTTAAGTATTCTTTTAAGATCATTTCTGCTAGACTTGCTTCGTAATCTTTTGAACTTTTAATATCTAAGTTTATATCTTCTTTTAATATATTTTCTCCATAGTTTTTAGGTATATATATAATATAACTTACATCTCTATAGAATAATGCATCATTTCTTTTTTCTTCATTATCTTCTATATCTATTATATTAGTTTTTGATTTTAAATAGTTTACTAAATTATTAGTTATTATGTTATCATTATCATTATTAACAATTAATATATTTGGTTTAACTACTGTAAAAGTAGATGCGATATCTTCTGTTGTTGCATTCATTATTCCAAATAATAAAAGCATTCCTGTAAATAAGAAGATTAGTCCTTTTGATTTTTTTATTACTTTATAAAATGTTTTAAATACTATCATACTTTTCTCTCCTTAATTTTAAATATGATATAAGTATCATTATAGTACTAAATATAATTAGGCTTATAATATTAAAAGAATATCTTATATTATCTTCATAATAATATAGTGAATATAGTGCATCTGTTATCATGTTTGCTGGGTTTATTTTATTTATTATTGGTATATTTGTATCTATTATGTATTTCATTGTAATACCCATCATTCCTGATAAGTAACAGCATATCATTGTTATTGTTATGATAATACCTGTTTTTGTGTTTTCTTTTGCTTTAAAGACAGATGAAACAAATACTCCTAGAGATAAACCTGCTAGTGATGATAAAAGTGATAAGAATATTACTTTTCCTAGCTTAATAAACTCTATTTTTAAAATAAATATCATGAACATAAATAGTATAAACATACCTATTAATTGTACTATATAACTTGATAGTAAACCACTTACTATTAAAGTCATCTTATTAGTAGGACTTACATTTTTTCTTTTACCTACAGGGCACATTCTAGCGTCATTATAGTTTGTTATATACATTGATAACATTGAACCATATAATGCAGCCATAGCTATTAAAGTATAGTATTCTATCATAGTATAACTTAGATTTTTATTTGATATATCATTTAGTTTTATATTTGTATTTGATATTTTATTCATTATATTATTATATATTTCATTATAATTTATGTTTATATTTCCATTATTTATTTCTTTTGTTATAGATGAATTAAGCATTATATTTACCATGTTTTTAGTATTTTGTATTTCATCTAGAGTATATTTTAATATAGTTTCATTTATACCATTATTATTTATTACTATCTTTATATCATTATCATATATGATATAGCCTGATATTTCTTTATTTTCTAATAATTCTTTTGATTTTTCTAAGTCTGTGTATTCTATATTAAATATTTTATTTTCTTCACTACTTAATTCTTTTAATATATTTTTTGTTATAGTGTCATTTTCAAATGATTCACTATTAACTACTGCTATATCTATAGTTTTAAGTACTTCGTTTGATTCTATGTCTTTAAATGCTAGATTAAATAAAAGTGCTAGTATTAAAGGAAATATATATGTCCAGAAAATTAATGGTTTATTTCTAAATAATACTTTTAGTGAATATTTAAAGTTATGCGCGAACATTAATCTCTTAATTCCTTTCCTGTTAGTTCTAAAAATACATCATTTAAACTTGGTCTTTCTGAGAATATTTTTTCATATGTTACTTTATTTTCTTTTAAGAATGACATTAGTTTTTCTAGATTATTTTTTCCTTTTTTATATGTTATTACTAGTACATCATTATTTAGTTCTATGTTATCTATTTCTTTTATATCTTTTAGTTTTTCTGTTATATTTTCATTATATTCTTTTAATTCTACTGTTATTTTTTCTTCTATTTTTGCTAGGGCTTTTAGTTCTTCTGAACTTCCTTGTGCGATTATTTTTCCTTTATCTAATATTATTATTCTGTCGCATAACATTTCTGCTTCTTCCATGTAGTGTGTTGTATATATTATAGTTGCTCCTTCTCTTCCTAGTTTTTTAATTCCACTTAATATATTGTTTCTACTTTGTGGGTCTACTGCGACTGTTGGTTCATCTAAAAATATTAGTTTAGGTTTATGAGCTATCCCGCAGGCTATATTAAGTCTTCTTAAGAGTCCTCCTGATAATTCTTTTGGATAGTATTTTTCAAAACTTTTTATGCCTACTAGGTCCATTGCTTCATTTACGTATTTAGTTCTTTCTTTTTTATTTGATATGTAAAGTCCACAAAAATAATCTATATTTTCATATACAGTTAATTCTTCAAATACAGCTACTTCTTGAAATATTACTCCTATTTGTTTTTTAATGTCATAAGAGTCTGGTTTCATTTCTTTTCCAAATATTTTAATAGTTCCTTTATCATATTTTAATAAAGATAGTACTGAGTTTATTGTTGTTGTTTTACCACTTCCGTTTGGGCCTAGTAATCCTAGTATTTCTCCTTCTTTAACTTCAAATGATAAATCATCTACTGCTTTTTTATCTTTATATATTTTAGTTAAGTGTTTTACTTCTACTGCATTCATTATTTTATTTCTATTCCTCCAAATATACATACTGCATTTACATATAATACTTTTTTAGCATCATTATTTTCTTTAATATGTTTTTGCTCTACTCCTCCAAAAAATGAAACTGGTTTTACTACTACTTTAACATCTTCTGGTACATATAAATCTATTCCTCCGAATATAGCGTAAGCATTTATGGTAGCATTTCCTTTTATTTTTCCATTTTTAATATTACATGTTACTCCACCAAATATAGCTGAAATGTCTGTACCTTTGAATGTGTCATCTAAAGTTATTTCTTTTTTAGAGAAAATTGATAAATGATTATCTTTGCTTGTTTCTGTTTTTTCAGTAAAAGTATTTTTAAGAATAATAGATATTCCTAGTACTACTAATATTACTGGTAAAACTAATTTCCATACTAAATCATATGATATAACGCTTCTTGCTGATAGTAATAGTGCTATTCCAAAAAGTATACCTATAATACTACCTGCTTTATCATCATCCGTAAAGAGACCTATTAGACAAGGCACTATTATAAATAAAGTCCACCATCCTTTAAAAAATAGATTAACATCTATTACATTTGTAACATTAAGTATAATTATTACTCCAATTATTATAAGTATTAATCCAAATATAATATTTTTTCTTTTCATCTTATTATCCTCCTTTAAATTATTATATTTATTTAATTATATCATTAATTATTAGAAAATAAAACTTGGATTATTCAACTAATCCAAGTTTATCAAATGGGTAAAATCTAAAGTCTACTTTTCCTATTATATTTTCTTTTTTGAAGTTTCCTAGGTATCTACTGTCTTTTGATAATTCTCTATTATCTCCTAGTACAAAATATTCATTTTCTTTTGTTTCTGCAGTAAAATCTGTAGTTTCATTTGTTTTAAAGTTATCTTCTATTTCTTCTCCATTTATATATAATTTATTATCTTTGTATTCTATTTTTTCTCCTGGCAAGCCAATTATTCTTTTTATTATTTTATCTCCATCTTCATTATTTTTAAGTACTACTATATCAAATCTATTTATATTATTTGTTTTCATAACAATTTTATTTATTAGTACTATATCATGATCATTTAAAGTATCATACATAGATAAACCATCTACTACTGCTGGAGTCATAATAAATGTTCTAAATAATACTACAACTATTACTATTATTATATATGGGATTAAATCATTAATAAACTTTTTCATATTTATCCTTTCTTATATATCTATTATATATTATGAACAAAGTTTGTAAATATTTTTTGTGAAAATAATAAAAAAAATTAGGATAGCCTAATTTCTTTCTTTGATTTTGAAGTTTCCAGTAATATTCTTTAAGAAGTTTAATTTTGCTCTTCTTACTTTACCTTTCTTAATTACTGTAATCTTTTCGATAAGTGGGCTATTTACTGGGAATACTCTGTTTACTCCTACGCTTCCACTTTTCTTTCTAACTGTAAATGTTTCAGAAACACTTCCGCCTTTTCTAGCAGTTACAACTCCTTCGAATGCTTGGATTCTTTCTCTTTTACCTTCTTTGATTTTGATGTCTACTCTTACAGTATCACCTACTCTAAACTCAGGTACATTTGGATTGATTTGTTTCTTATTGATTTTATCAATTAGATTCATACTCTCACTCTCCTTTTTTGTGCTTTATTTAATCATACATACTCTGCATCGGATTAAGCCACTTTATAATAGCACACAAGTACGTGTTTGTCTAGAGTTTTTGATGCTTTTATGGTAAATTATTTTACTTTTTCACTATAAAATAGTCTTAATCTATCGTAAACTCAACTGAATTATATTTTCCTTTAGCAAGTTCTTTTACTATTCTGTATTTTCCTTTTTCAAGTTTGCCATATCTTGAACTCCAATTGATATCTAGTTCTATTTGCCCATTTTTGTTTCTTGTATGAAGAGGATAATTTGATTCGTAATCATCTATAATTTCTTTAACTTCTTTCCACTTTTCATCTTCATACTTATCTATTCTATATAATTCATCGCATTCATTTATCCCTTTTATTATGATTACTGCTTTTTCTTCGGTTAATGTTCCCTTTTTGATACTTATTGTTACATTTTTCAAATCATTTAATTCACTATGTATTTCATTACTATTATCTTTTATCCATGTGTTTGTATTTATATCTTTTAATAACACTCTTTTATATTTGTTATTTCCAATGTAGAAATATATTTCATTGGTGTTATCATTTAACTTTATTTTATATGTTTCACTGGATCTTATTTTTAAGTTAAATCCATAAGTAGAATAAAACGTTAGATGTGTATTGTCGCTACCTGTAGTTTTTTTCATTTTTCTGATATATCCACCTCTTGAAGATGTGCCTACATTTATTAAGATTGTTTTATCGTTTTCTAAGATTTTAAAGTCTTTTAAATATACATCATATATTTCTTTACCAGTTAACTTTATCATAATTATAAATATTATAATTAAACCTACTAAAGTTAGTAATATAATTCTAACTAATTTTTTCATAAATACCTCTTTTTTATATTTTATGTTTTAAAGTAAGATGCATGCTTTCTAATAATGCAGTAGATGCTTCTAGTGAACTTATATATTCATTTGTATCTATTTTATTTTTATTTAATTTTAAAAGTTCAATATAATATTCTACATCATTATATACTTTTAATAGAGTATCAGAATCTTTTTTTGTAATTAAGCCAAATCCAAAATATGTTTTTAAATGTGGCATATTTAATATTTTTGATAGTGATTTAATACTTATACTATATTTTAATAATATTTCATTTAACATATCTCTTGTTATAGTGTTTCTAGTCATTTCAAAATATTTTGCTTCTTCATTTATTCTTATTCTATCATTTGCTAGTAATAATTCTTCAGGATATAATTTTGTATTACATTTTTTACATCTACATTCAAAAGATATATGATTTATTTGCTTTTTATACATATTAATACTTGATGTTGTTTCATATATTTCATATTCTTTCATTTTCTTACATGTTTTACATGGTAATTTATTTTTACCATATTTTCTTAAAATAATATTTTCTAGATTTTCTTTTACATTTTTATAATTATTTCTATCAATTTCTAATAATAATTTATATTTCCATAAGTCTTCAAACTTCATTTTGTTCTCCTTACATTACAGTTATTAATTAATTGTAAGTTTTGTACCTTTTGGTTTTATATGTATCCATGTGTTTCCATCATTTACTACTAGTTCATTATTATTCATATCTGTATATTTTGTTTTACTAGTTCTTGATGATTTAGACCATTTTATTTTAATCGCTTTACCTTCTGTTATATAATATCCTTCGCCACTACCTATATTTAATAAGTCTTGTCTTCCTTTATTATCATTAAGTGATGTGTTTTCTACTTCATATGTAATTATATTTTTAACTGTTAATTCTTTATTTGTTATGCTGTCTATTTGAAGTGTATCTTTCATATATTGTTTATATACTTTATTTGTTTCATCGTATTCATATTTAGTGCTTGTATAATCTGAGTATTCTATAGTTATATTTTTAGCGTCTATTACTGTTTTATCTTTATTCATTAATACTTTATATGGTGTATATTTTAATAGTTTAACGTCTGTAGTAGTTCTATATTTATATTTATTTACTGATGCTTTTATTTTATCTGTACTTGTAAATGCTGTGTGTTCAAATGCTTTATTTAATGTTTTATCTCTAAAGAATGATATAGTGTTATACATTCCATTAATATTATCTACATTTAATGTTTTGATATCTGATAAGGCTTGTGGGCTATGTCCATAATGAACAAATATAGCGTCGTTTTCTAAAGCATAATCTAGGAAATAATGTCTTGCACTTCTAACTGAACCTATTTTTTCTACATCTACATCTTTATAAAATGCTAGTATTCTTGTAATACCACCTTCTGCGATTAATTCATAGCAAAGATAGGCTTTACTTAAACCTGCGTGGGGCCATGATAAATGATTATTATTTATTGATACTGCATATGGTCTAGTATTACTATTTTCATCTACAATTTTTACTTTAGGTTTATAGTTATATACGGCTACACTATATTCTTTACTTACAGTTTCAACATTCTTATTCATATACATAGTTATTAAATAAGATAATCCCCCAAATATTAATATAAATAATATAAACTTAAATATTTTCTTCATTTATATATATTATTACCCTTTCTTCCTTAATATGATAAAATAAGCCAGTTATTCTGACTTATTTAAGTAACTACTTATAATTTCATATATTCTATCTTTACCTACTTTTGTTACACTTGAAAAGTTTACTATTTCATCTCCCATTGCTGGAGTTATAGTTTTTTTAATTAATTCATCTTGTTTTTCACGTGCTGATCTATTTACTTTATCATATTTTGTTGTAACTATAGTACATGGTAAATTATAATATTTTAGAAAATTGTACATTAATATATCGTCTTCTGTTGGTTTATGTCTATAGTCTATTAGTAAGAAAACGTGCTCTAAGTTTTTTCTTGTTTTTAGATATTCTTCTATCATCATTCCAAACTTTTGTTGCTTTTGTTTGTCTACTGCTGCATATCCATAGCCTGGTACATCTACAATATAAAACTCTTTATTACATAAATAGAAATTAACTGTTTGTGTTTTACCTGGTTTTGAGCTTGTTCTTGCTAGATTTTTTCTATTTATAATTGTATTTATAAAACTACTTTTTCCTACATTACTTCTACCTAATATTAAGAACTCACTTTTTTTATCATCTGGATATTGTGATATTCTTACGGCTATTATAGGATCTAAAACATCAGTTATTTCCATTTTTGTTCTCCTTTTCTTTATATTCTATGCATAATCTTTCTAAATCTTTTATAAGATTTGATACATCTTCTTTGTTTTCTGTTCTAACACCACTTGCTAGTTTATGTCCTCCTCCGTGGTATTTAGCGGCTATTTCATTTATATATGGTCCTCTACTTCTTATGTTTATTTTGTATAAATTATTTTTATCATCATGTGATATAAACATCCATACAAGTATTTCTTCAACATTATTAAAATCATTTATCATATTAGATACACTACTAGAATCTGCTCCTAGTGATTTTATTATGTCGTTATCTATTTCTATATATGCAAAGCCACTTTTGTTTACTTTTAGAGTTGATGCGATATGTCCCATTAATCTTATTTCATTTAATGGTTTAGCGTATAACAATTTATATAGTTTTGTTATATCTAGTTTATAGTTTCTAATAAGTTTTTCTGATACTTCTAGTGTTCTTGGTGTTGTTGAAACTAAGAATCTTATTGAATCACTTACTATTCCCATGTATAGTTTTTCTGCGATTTCTTTTGTGATTTTTAGTTTTGTTTCACTTAGTAAAAGTGCAATTAATTCACATGTACTAGATGCTGATTCATCAATTAGTTCTACGTTTCCAAACTTATCCACTAATGGATGATGGTCTATCTTAAGTACATTTTTAAACTTATTAAAACCTTCTATATCTACTCTTTTTGAATCTGGTACATCAAGTGCAATTAATAATGAATTATCATAATCATATTCAGTTACTTTATCTATTTTTCCAAAGTATCTAAATCTTGATACAGATGCACCTAGTGCATATACTTTTTTATTTGGAAATGTAAGAAGTATTGAATCTTTTAATGCCATTTGACTTCCAAAAGCATCTGGATCTGGTCCAATATGTCTTACAATGTAAATTACTTTATATTTTTTGATTTCATTATAAATAGCTTTATTAATATTCATTTTTTACTTCTTTCTATTTGTTTATTAGTTCGTATGTATCTTTTGCTATCATTAATTCTTCATCAGTTGGAATTACAAGTACTTTTACAGTAGAGTCATCTGTGCTTATTACTCCACTTATACCTCTTTGATTATTCTTTTCTTCATCTAATTTAATTCCCATAAATGATAGTCTTTTTATTACTTCACTTCTTACTAAGTTACTATTTTCTCCTACACCTGCTGTGAAAACTATATATTCGCATCCTTCTAATAGTGTGTTATACATTGATATGTAATCTACTATTTTCTTTATGTAAACGTTCATAGCATCTACACTTCTTAAATCTTTTCTTTCGTATGATTCTTCTACATCTCTCATATCACTTGATACGCCTGTTAGACCTAACATACCACTATTTTTATTTAAGTCTGTCATTACTTCATCAAATGTTTTACCTGTTTTACTCATAACATATGGTATAAGACCTACATCTATGTCTCCACATCTTGTTCCCATTACTACTCCTGCAATTGGTGTGAATCCCATTGATGTATCTATACATTTTCCATTTTTAATAGCACATAAACTTGCACCATTTCCTATATGACAACTAATTATTTTAGTGTTTTCTCCATATAATTCTTTCATAGTTTCTGATATGTATCTATGACTTGTTCCATGGAATCCATATTTTCTTACTCCATATTTTTCATACCAACTATAAGGTACTGCATATAAGAACTCTTCTTCTTTCATTGTTTGATGAAATGCTGTATCCCAAACTGCTACCATTGGGGTATTTGGTAATACTTCTTTAAAGCTTCTTACTCCTACTAAGTTTGCACTATTGTGTAGTGGTGCTAGTGGAGTTAATTCTTCTACTGTTTTTTCTACTTCTTCATCAATGATGATACTACTTGTATATTTATCTCCACCGTGAACTATTCTATGTCCTACTCCATCAATTTCATCATAAGATTTAATTACACCATAATTAATTAATTCATCAAGTAATATTTTAACAGCAGCTGTATGGTCTTTCATCTGTGCTTCTTTTTTATCTTTATTTCCATTATACTTTATTGTATAAAAACTACCATCGATACCTATTTTTTCAAAAGTACCTCCGATTATAACTTTACATTCTGGTAATTCAAACATTGTAAACTTTAATGAAGAACTTCCAGCATTAACACTTAAAATTTTCATAATAACCTTCTTTCACACATATTATAACATAGCATATTTATATATTCTAGTTTTTTTTATAATTTAAAAGATAACCTAAGTTACCTTTTTATTATATCTTCATATCTAGTTTCTTTATCATATGAAGTTTTATCATCTTTTATATATTCTTCATTTCTTGTATTTAAACATTTCATTTTATAAAGTAATTTATTTTTAATACTAAATCTATTATTCATAATATCTCCTAGTAATATTATGAATAATAATATATTATTTATTCAATAAATCATTCCATACTTTATCAAATGCTTCTAAGAAAGTAGTTATTTCATCTACTGTTGTTAAGTGACTTAGACTTATTCTAATAGATGTTGTAGTAAGTGTTTTATCATCTTTATATATTTCTTTTAATATTACACTTTCTTCTCCACTTGAACATGCTGTGTTTGTTGATATAAATATATTATATTTTTCTATTTCATGAATGAATGTTTCTGCTTTTATGTGTTTTAAGCTTATGTTTACTATTTGTGGAACACATAATTCATTTGAGTTTATTTGTACATCATATTTACTTAGTCCGTTTAATAATATATTTTTTAACTTTTCACATTTTTTGATTCTACTGTCTAGTGAATCATTCATTAATCTCATTGCTTTTGAAAATGATGCGATTAATGGAAGAGCTGGTGTTCCGCCTCTAAATGGGCAATTTTCTGTTGTTCCAAATATTAATGTATCTATATCAAGATTTCTTTTTTTGTAAAGTATACCTATTCCTTTTGGGGCATATATTTTGTGTGAACTAAAACTTGCTAGGTCTAAGTCTGTTAAATAGAATCTTGTTTTACCTAGTGCTTGTGTTAAATCACTATGGAATATAACATTTGGATTTTTCTTATTTATAACTTGTCTTATTGTTTTAAGAGGTGCTTTAAATCCTACTTCTGAGTTTACTGCACATATACTTATTAATATAGTATCATCTCTTATTATTTCTTCTAAGTTCTTTAAGTCTACTTGACCATTTGGTAATATCTTAACATATTCTATTTCATATCCTAAACTTTTTAAATAATCCATAGTTTCAAGTACACTTTTATGTTCTAGTGCTGAAGTAATTATGTGTTTTCCTCTATTTACATATTTAAATGCTACCCCTTTAATAGCAGTACTATTACTTTCACTGGCACCTGAGGTGTATATTATTTCTTTTGGATGACATGATAGTATGTCTGCAATTTGATTAGTTGCATTTATAAATAATTCTTTTGATTTTAGTCCAAGTGTGTGAATAGAATTAGCATTTGCTATGTATTCTTTTGTTACTTTTATATATGAATCTAATACTCTATCATCTACTGGAGTAGTAGCACTATAATCTAAATATATCATTTCTTCTTCCTTTATATTTCTTGTATTACTGTTAATATTACTGGTTTACATTGTGTTTGTTTATATAAATAGTCTCCTATTTTTTCTCTCATTTCATTTCTTATTTTAGCATAATCTGCAAACTTACTTCCATGTGTATTTGATTTTATTATTTCTTTACTTATTTCTTTTAATTCGTTTATAAGTTCATTGTTATCTGTACTTGTAACAAATCCTCTTGTTAGTATTTCTGGTTCTAACAAAATAGTTTTGTCTTTTTTATTTAAAGTTGAGCTTACTACTACAAGTCCATTACTACTTAACATTTCTCTATCTTTAAGAACTAATTCTCCTACATCGTCACTTACTTTTCCATCTATTAATATATCACCTGCGAATATATGGTCATAACATTCTTTCATGACTCCGTTTTCAAATAATACAACATCACCGTTTTCTTTTAATATAACATTGTCTTTATCAATTCCTACCTTTAATGCTAGGTTACCATTTTCTACTTGATACCTATATTCACCTTTTATTGGCATATAGTATTTTGGATTAAATAGTTTTAGAAGTAACATAATATCTTCACTTGATGCATGGTGTCTAACACTCTTTTCTTTTGGAATACTTACTATATTAACTCCTATAATAGCAAGTTCGTTCATTAAGTTTACTATTGTTTTTTCATAAGCATCATAACTTGGTTCTGCAAAACATATTGTGTCATTTTTGGTAAATGATATAAACTTATCTCTTCCATTTATTATTCTATTTATGTTTCCGTATGGGTTTTCTCTATCATTACTTATTAATATGATAGTGTCTGGACTTTTTAAGTCTGTTAGATTACCTATTAGTTTTTCATCTATATCAAGATATCCTTTTTTAATACACATGTTAACTATTGAATGAAGTTCTTTTCCCATAATAACGACTTTTCTTTTTCTTGTTTTTAATGTATTAAATATTTCTTTTATAGTATATATATGTAGTGGTAGTAAACTAAAGATAATTCTTCCTGTATTTTTTTCTACTACACTATTAAAAAATGATTCTAGTTTATGATTTGGAGATGTGTGTCCTTTCTTTTCTGCAAATACACTTTCACACATTAAGCAAACTACTCCTTGTTTACCAATATATGCTATCTTACCTAAATCCATATCATAATAACCATTCATAGTTGGATCTATTACAAAGTCAGCCATATATATAAATGCTCCATCCGGTGTGTTAATACTAAATCCTAGTGTTTCTGGACAACTATGTGTTACGCTAAATGGGAATATACTAAAGTCTTTAAAATCTATTTTTTTATGTGCATTTATTATATGTAGATTTTTAACTTTAACTTTTTCTTCTTCACTATTTAGTTTAATAATTTCTGCTGTGAATGAAGAAGCGTATACATTTATATTAGGCATTATTTTTACTAAATCAAGTAGAGAGCCCATATTTTCATTATGTGGGTGTGATACGAATATACCAACTATTTTATTTTCTCTATCTTTTAAATATGAAAAATCAGGTATAACATAATCTACTCCATACATTTTATCTGGAGCATATTTCATACCACAATCAAAAATCATTATTTTTTCATTATATTCAATTACATATAAATTTTTTCCATTTTCATTTAGGCCGCCTAAAGCCATAATCTTTACTTTATTCATAAATTAATCTCCTTTAAAAGTCAAAATAGTATTCATATTATAGCATATTATTTTGATTTTTTCTATATTTTAAGTAAAAAAAAATAGATTAAACTACTTTTCTACGATTGTTATTAGTCCTCTATCTATTTCTTCTAATGCTCTTCCTAGTTCTTTTTGACTTTTGTATTCACTTTCAGGCATTTGGAAGTGATGATGTTCTTTCATAACTTTTGCTCTATCAGCAGCTATGTGAACTAGTTTATATTTAGAGTCAACAATATTTAATAACTTATCTATTGATGGATATATCATATTCTCATCTCCCTCTATTATTAGTATATATAGATAAATAAATATTAACAATAATTTAACATTATTTTTTACAACTACTTTACAAATTAATCACTTTCTTCAATGAAATTGATGCTTTTATGTGGTTCGTTTAATAATAAATCATTATAGTTTTGTTGTCTTAATGCTTCATATACCATTATTGCTACTGAATTAGATACATTAAGTGCTCTTACATTTGATGTCATTGGTATTCTCATACATCTATCTATATAAGGCTTTAATATATGTGGTGGTATTCCTGTTGATTCTTTTCCAAAGAAAAAATAATAATTTTTAGTGTTATCACTATAATCAAATGATGTATGTGGTTTATGACCATATCTTGTTAAGAAATAATATTCTCCTTCGTTTTTATTAAAGAAATCTTCTATATTTTCATATACAGTGTATACACATTTATCTATATAGTTAACTCCACATCTTTTTATATATTTATCTTCTAAACTAAATCCCAATGGTTTTATTAAATGTAAATGAGAATTAGTCGCAACACATGTTCTCATTATATTACCTGTATTTGCTGGTATTTCTGGTTCGTATAATACAATATTTATCATCTTTTACCTTCTATCTATTTCTATATTATGTTTCCACATCTTACATAGTTTACTATCAGATGTACTGTAACATAAAGTATCACAGTTACTACATGATGGATTAAACATCTTTTTAATAATAGATACTTGATATTCATATAAAGCATCTAATATAAAACTTTCATCTAGGTATATAAATCCTAATTTATTAGTACTTAAGAAATATTTATATTTTAATAAATCTATGTCTGTTTTAAGAATATATACTCCATTTTTATAACAATAGAATCTATTATCTATATTATTTTGAATAAATATGTTTTCATTGTCTTGTTTTATTTTATTTATAATATAATCTATTTCTTCATTTGTAGTATATTGTTCATTATAATATTTACTTTTAACACTTATAATAAGTGATATTAAATAGTCTTTTGATAAGTATTTCATTTTTACTCCTTATTTTTAATATTATTTATTTTTGTTTGTATGTTTTTTTCTAGTTTTAGTAAATGCTCTTTAGTATTTTCAAATGTTGGAAATGCTTTAATAAATCTTTTATATAAGTAACTTTTAGATAAGAATAATTTTCTTATTCTTGTACTTATTTCTTCTGTAGAATCTTTTTCTATTTTAGTCAGAGCATCCTTATAATTAATAATTACTTTTAATGATAAAATAGCGTCTATGATAAATATAATAGTTAGAGTGATTCCAATTGTTAAAACTGCATTCTGGCTTAATTTATCTACAAGTGAAGTTATGAATGGGTTTACAAAATAACATAGTGCCACACCTAGAAGACCAAATGGTATCATTGTATTTAGGCATATTCTTCCATTAATATTAAACTTTCTTTGTGAATAATCCCACCATCTTGTGTTAAACCATTTTTCCATAAAATAACTAGTGTAGTATTCAAGAATTGAACATATAAGTATTGCCATTATAAACAGTTCTACTGGATTTGATTTATATTTATCAAGTAATAAAATTATAAGAAGACTTCCTACTCCATATATTGGACAATATGGTCCGATATAGAAACCTCTATTTATAAATCTATGTTTTTCTATTAATTTGCCTATTACTTCTATAGACCAACCTATAAATGAATAAATCATAAAAAGTATAAAATAATAACAATAAGTTTGCATATTTACCTCCTAGTAGAATTATACAAAAAAATAATGTAAAGTTAAAGCGATTTTACATTATTTCAATATGATTCATATGATTATAATATTTATGCTACATTGATTATTAATCATTTAATTTCTGTATTTCTTTTTTACTCATATGAATAATTCTCTCTTTTTTAATTTTATTTTTATCTTGATATTCTTTATATCTTTCTAATAGTTCTTTTAATTTGTTTATAGATAATGTATCTATAGTTTTTCTATATTTTTCTAATTCTTCAAAATATTCGATTGTTAATTTTGTATTAAGCTGTGCATAACTATCTTCATATATAACTGTTTCTTTTGGATTTTCTGAGTTAATATAACTATTATATGGATAATATAAGTTTTGCATTTTACCTGCTGTTTTGTCTAGTGCTATTATTTCAACGTATTCTTTTGTAATATTCGCTATTAACATTGGGTGTTTTACACTTGATAATTTATCCTTTTGATATCTAACTTTTAGCCATAATACTTGACCTATTTTCAAGTTATGACTCATATTTTTAGTGCCTCTATTAATCCCTTATATCTTTTTTTATACTCTTCAATATTATCTTCAATATTCATAACTGGTGCATTGTATGTGTTATCGCTTAATTTTTGCCATTCTGGATCTTCATGAGTTATTTCTATCAATTCTTCATAAGATGCATTTTCTAAGGACATATAAATCTTATCAAGAAACTCTTTCTTTTCTGAACTTATAGTGCTCTTTTCTTTATTTTTAATAAGTTTATTAAATGAATGCAATATATCTTCTACAACAGGACCATTGTCATAGGCTCTAAAACTATCTGAGAATAACTTTTCTCCATATTTTGCAAGATGTACTACTTGAGTTAAGAATAAATATTTATTAATTCTTATGTTTCCTTCGTAGGATTTTCTGTTATTATAAGTCACTAAGTTTGTATTAAATAATTTTCTTTCTGGATCTTTTGAAAGAAAATATTCTGCTACATTTTTTGCTTCTAACATTTCATCACCTCTTTTCATTTGCATTCTATCAAATTTAATATTCAAAGTAAATGATTTTTCTGCTATTTTAGTCTTCTTATGTAACTATCTGTATTTAAAGTTTCATATGATTCTATGTCGTATATTGGGACCATATGATTTAATGATAATAAAGTATCTTCAAGTAATCTTATTTGTCTAGTAATACTTAATACACCATAGTAGTCTTTCATAAGTCTTACTGGAAGAGCAATTCCTTTCATTAGTGAAAGAGGTATTTTTCCTTTGACTTGTACTTCATCAAATAAATCACTATATCTTAAATTAGAAGTACCTAGTTTTTCCATTTGTTTTATTCCACCTTCTGTTTCATAAATACTAGGTATTAATATTGGCTCTATTATATCCAAATCATTTTTATCAAATACAAATGATAATGATTTACACCCATAACATCCATAAGCACAATACTTATCTTCATCTTCTTTTTTTACTTTTGATAAATCACATAAAGATATATAGTCAAGTCCACAGAAATTATGTTTGGTAGTTCTGTTTTGACTTCTTAAAGAGAATAAGTTGTTGCTTCTTAATATGGTACTTAATTTTGTTATATCTCTTTGTTCATTATATTTTAATCCATTACTAATAGAGTGAATACATATTTCTTCTCCAAACATATTTCCCCCTTTTATGTTTTATTGATTTTTTAGTTTGTTTATATATTTATTTACTTTTAAAGGCCATGCATCAGACATTGCATATTTAGGGCCTATTTCTTCAGGTGTTGTAAGTCCACTATTATAATATCTACTTAATTTATCAATGGCAAACTTTAGTCCTTCTTCTGCAGTATCAAATCTTCTATAACTTCCACCATTACAAGATGGGCCACCTTTGTTGCCTCCATAATTATTACATACTCTTGCTAAATAACTACAAGTCCACTGACATCCAGTTTCATGAAGAATAACCGCTGATGTTAAATAAGGATCAACATTTTTCTCTATACTATATCTTACTATAAACTCTCCTTTTCCAGTCAGAGTAGATGATAATACCTTGTTAATTTTGTTTATTATGTCTTCGATTAACTCTCCATTATAATAATTTTTTTCTATATATGATGTATCTATAATATCATAAGTTACTAGTGATAATTTTTCATGTTCTATTATAGTTTCATCATAATTTTCTTCTTCTTTAGTATCTTTAGTATATGTAAATAATATAAATATATATACTATTAATACTATTAATTTTATTATTCTACTTTTTTTCATAGGCGAAGAATATTGTATCACTTTTTGACGAAAAATGCAAATTGTCATTTCTAGATTTACACTATTTTGATGTAAAATGATTGTAAAATAAAACTCACAATAAGTGAGTTTTATTTATTATTTTATATTTTGAATTCTTCAAAGAAATCACTCATTGTTAAACTTACAATTACTTTTTCTTTTGGTTTATCTTCTTTAGGCTTTTCTATATCTTTACTATTATCATCATCTTTTTCAATAACAGTTAATTTACTAACAACAAATATATCATTAATATTCTTTTTAGTTATAACACTTCCTGTACTTTGTTTATCCATTATATTTATATCACTTGCTTTTATATATCCTGTAGTTGTATCCATTATTCCAAATATTGTTTTAGATCCAGCCATAAAGCATTTAAATATATTATATTGTTTTGATTTAGGACTTTTAATTATAGATATACCTTTTTTAGCTCTTGTTAGTTTTTGTATTTCTTCTATTTTAATTCTTTTTGCTGTATTTTTATCTGTAAATATTGATACATATTCTTTATTTTTATTTATTACAAACGAATTAATTACATAGTCATTTCCTGATAGTTTTATGCTTTTAACACCACTTGTTCTAAGACCTAGTACTGGTATTTCTTCTGTATTATATTTAAGTGCATATCCATCTTTTGTTATACATAATACTTCATCACTATTTATTCTACTTACTGATATTAATTCATCATTTTCTTTTAATTTCATCATGCTTATTGGTTTTGTGTATCTGCTTACTTCAAATGATGATAGTTCTATTCTTTTAACCATACCATCACGAGTAAATGCTGTTACATATGAATTATCAAACTTGTTTACAGCTATACTTTTTACTATTTTTTCTCCATCAGATATTTTAATAATACTTGATACGTGAGTACCTATATCTTTATATTTTGCTTCTGGTACTATTCTTATAGGAACATATAAATAATTACCTAAGTTTGTAAATAGTAATAATGTATCTAAGTTATTCATTTTATAGAAGCCTTCGATGTAATCATTTTCTTTTACACCTGGATATTCATCAGTTGATGAGTTATAAGATTTTAATGATATTTTCTTTATGTAACCAGTTTCAGATATACATACTATAAAGTCTTCTTTACTTACCATATCAAGTTCATCTATTTTTATATCACTTATTTCATCTTTTATAACTGTTTTACGTGGTGTTCCGTATTCTTTTTTAACATTTCTAAGTTCACTTTTCATAACAGATTTTAACTCTTCTTCGCTTCCTAGTATTTTATTACATTCATCTATTTTATTCTTTAAGTCTTCACATCTTTCTTTTAATTCTACTATATCAGTATTAGTTAATTTATATAGTTGTAACATTACGATTGCATCTGCTTGTTCTATAGTAAAATCAAACTTTTCTACTAAGTTATTTTTAGCATCTGTTTTGTTTTTACTTGATCTTATTACTTTAATTACTTCGTCTAATATAGATATTGCTTTTATAAGACCTGAAACTATATTATATTCTTTTGAATATGCCGCTAGATTAAACTTTGTTCTTTTTTCTATTACTTCTTTATAGTGTGCTATGTATGCATCTAGCATTTCTATTATACCAAGACATTTAGGAGTTCTGTTTACTATTGCTACCATGTTATAGTTATATGATACTTGAAGGTCAGTATTTTTATATAAATAGTTTAGTATTAAGTCTTTGTTTGCTCCTGCTTTTAAATCAATAACTATTCTTAAACCTTCTCTATCGGTTTCATCTCTTACTTCACTCATACCATCTATTTTTTTGTCTATTCTTATCATGTCTATTTTATTTACTAAAAGTGCTTTGTTTACTTCAAATGGTATTTCTGTAATAATTATTTGTTCTTTTCCTTTTTCTTTATGGAACTCTACTTTACTTCTTACTATTACTTTTCCTCTTCCGTTTGTAAATGCATCTATTATTCCGTTTTTGCCTTCTACAATTCCTCCGGTTGGGAAATCTGGCCCTTTTACTATTGATAGGATTGTATCTAATTTACATGTAGGACTATCTATTCTTTTGATAGTAGCATCTATTATTTCTATTAAGTTATGAGGTGGGATATTTGTTGCATATCCTGCACTGATTCCGTTTGTTCCGTTTACAAGTAAATTAGGAAACTTTGCTGGTAATACAGTTGGTTCTAAAAATCTATCGTCGAAGTTTGGTGACCATGATACTGTGTCTTTATCTAGTTCATTTAAAAGTTCTTTACTTATTTTAGCAAGTTTAGCTTCTGTATAACGGTAGGCTGCTGCTTGGTCTCCATCCATTGAACCATTATTACCATGAATATCTACTAATATAGTATTTTGTTTCCACCACTGTGACATTCTTACCATGGCTTCATACACTGATGAATCTCCATGTGGGTGGAACTTACCAAGTACATCTCCTACTGTTGCGGCACATTTAATATATCCTTTATCCCATGTATTTCCTGCTTTATACATTGCATATAGTATTCTTCTTTGTACGGGTTTTAGTCCATCTCTTACATCTGGGATTGCTCTATCTAGTATTATTTCTTTTGCATATTTTCCAAATCTGTCTCCCATTATTTCTTCTAATGCATAATCTTGTATTCTTTTTAATATACTATTTTCTTTTTCCATAATTCACCCCTATGCTCTATAATTATCTTCCATGGTAAACTCTACATTTTCATTTATCCATTCTTTTCTTGGTTCAACTTTGTCTCCCATTAATACACTTACTCTTTTTTCAGCAAGAGATGCATCAGTTATATTTACTCTTATTAAACTTCTTGTGTCTGGATTCATAGTTGTATCCCATAATTGGTCTGGATTCATTTCTCCTAAACCTTTGTATCTTTGTATAGAGCATTTACCTGGATGTTTTTTCTTTAATTCATCCAATTCTTCATCTGTATATGCATAATACTTATTTTTACCAAAATCAAGTTTATATAAAGGAGGCATTGCGATATATAGTTTTCCTTCTTCTATTAAGCCTCTCATATATCTATAGAAGAATGTTAAGAGTAATATTTGTATGTGAGCTCCGTCTACATCTGCATCTGACATTATTATTACTTTATCATAGTTTGAATCTTTTACGTCAAAGTCTTGTCCTACTCCTGCTCCAATTGTATAAATTATTGTGTTTATTTCTTCGTTAGCTAGTAAGTCTTGCATTGATGCTTTATCTGCATTTATTACTTTTCCTCTAAGTGGTAATATTGCTTGAAACTTTCTATCTCTTCCGCCTTTAGCTGAACCTCCTGCTGAGTTTCCTTCGACTAAAAATAATTCATTTATTTTCGGATTTTTACTGTGAGCTGGTGCGAACTTACCTGATAAGTTCTTTTCAAACTTTGATTTACTCTTTCCGTTTCTTGATTCTTCTCTTGCTTTTCTTGCTGCTTCACGTGCTAATTTACTTCTAAGTGCTTTTTCCACTATTTTACCAGCAGACTCCTTATTCTCATTTAAGTAGAATGATAATTTTTCATATACTATACTTTCAACTATTGGTCTTGCTGTAGGCGTTCCTAGTTTTGTTTTTGTTTGTCCTTCAAATTGTAATAAGTTTTCTGGTATCTTTAAACTTATTACTGCACTAATACCTTCTCTTATATCTGTTCCATCAAGAAGTCCATCTTTGCTTTTAAGTAAGTTATTATTTTTTATATAATCATTAAATGCTTTTGTAAGTCCAGTTTTAAATCCTACTTCATGTGTACCACCATCACTTGTTTTTACATTATTAACAAATGACATTATGTTTTCATTATAACCATCTGTATATTGAAGTGCTATTGATACATCTATATTATTTTTATTTCCATTAAAACTTATTACTTTATTTATAACATTTTTAGATTCGTTAATGTAATCAATGAATGATACAAGTCCATTATCATAACAATATACATTGTCTTTGCCATCTTCTTCATCTATTACTTCCATTGTAAGTCCATCTATTAAGAATGCACTTTCTTGTAATCTTTCACATATTGTACTATAACTGAATCTTGCATTTCCAAATATTTCTTCATCTGGCATAAACTCTACTGTTGTTCCAGTTAATTTTGTTTTGCCTATTTCATGAAGTGGTTTGTCTACTTTACCACCATTTTTAAATGTAATTTCACTTATTTTGCCTTCTCTATATATAGTTACTTTCATCCATTTTGATAAGGCATTTACTACTGATGAACCTACTCCGTGTAAGCCTCCAGATACTTTATATCCTGATGTTTCAAACTTTCCTCCGGCATGCAATATAGTATATATTACTTCTGGTGTACTTTTTCCTGATGCATGTTTACCTATAGGTACTCCTCTTCCTTCATCTTTAACTATAATGCTTCCTTGCTTTGTTAGTGTAACAACTATTTTATTACCATAACCATTTATTGATTCATCTATCGCATTATCTACAATTTCCCATATTAAATGATGTAAGCCAACTTTATCTGTTGAACCTATATACATTCCTGGTCTTTTTCTAACGGCTTCTAAGCCTTCTAATATTTTTATTGATTTTTCATTATATTCTGCCATACTTTTATTCTCCATACATTAATTATACACAAAATTAAATAAAGTGTAAATGCTCTTTACACTTTTTAGTAAACTCTTATTCTTTTATAAATCTATTATTTCTGTATTATTGTTATCATCATTATTATTTACTTTTGGACTTATTGATGTTGCTTTATAAGGTGTGACTTCTTCCATCGTTTGAATATCACTTTTGAATATTGAATCTACAGATGTATTATTAGTTTCTTCTTTTTGTTTATTTAATGCTTCTAATTCTTCTTGACTTAATAATAGTACACTATCTGTTTTAACATTTTCTAGTGCTTCTGTATATTCTTCATCTTCTATCTTATATTTATAGTCTTTCCTTGAAACTAATGGATAAAATATAATTGGCAAGAACATTAAACCTATTAAGTCAGTAGTAGTTACATTTAGATTTTTTCCTATTCTATAAGAAGACATAATAAGTGGGATTAAGTTTAATATTGGAATAAAAAATAATATTCCATAAAATGATTCCATGTCAGCTATTTCTAATAATGTAAATAGATTTAATATAGGGTAATATGATGATTTTATATTCTTTTTAGCTTTATAAAATAATCTTTTGCCTACAATCATAATTAAAATAGACCTTATAGCTGTAAAACATAATACTACTATACACATATTTATCATGATTGTTTTTAAAGTTATTACTTCCATATCTTACCCTTTCTATCTATAGTAATGATACTATAAATATTAATTTTTTTCAATATGCAAGTTGTTTTTTATAGTCCTGTAGTCTTGCTTTATATTTGTAATATCTAGGAATTATTGATTAATTAAAATATTTTGAAGCAAAGAAAAACTCCTAAATTAGGAGTTTAATTATCAAATTGGTGACCCGTACGGGATTTGAACCCATAAATGCACGCGTGAAAGGCGTGTGTGTTAACCATTTCACCAACGGGCCACATTACTGGTGGGCCTAGAAGGACTCGAACCTTCGACCTCCCGCTTATCAGACGAGCGCTCTAACCAACTGAGCTATAAGCCCGAAAGCCTTCTTTCGGTTTGACTTCCTTATTTTATAATACTTTTTTATATTTTGCAACACTTTTTTTACAATTTATATATTTTTTTTCATTTTTTTATTATTTTTATAATTTTTTGTATGTTCTATCTGCTTCTTCCCTCTGTTATTTCTTCTTGATTTTGTGACATAATTGCATTTGTCATATGACTTAAAAATATCTTTTGATTATAATCTTTTTTAAATTGTTCTTCTAAAATAATTAATTTTGA
Source organism: uncultured Bacilli bacterium (assembly GCA_934085595.1). Classification (GTDB taxonomy): domain Bacteria; phylum Bacillota_I; class Bacilli_A; order RF39; family UBA660; genus CAG-1000. The sequence goes on along the minus strand of CAKOHK010000002.1, from coordinate 59,648 downwards.
TAGTAATGCTTTATATTCATCAACTTTCATATGTTCTTTATATTTATTATATATAATACCTTTTAGTCTTGCTATTTCATCTAAAACCATACCAGCATCTTCATCACTAGTTCCTTCATTTTCTAGTATTTTTAACATTAGTTCTATTATCTTATCTATTTTTTTATTTATTCTATGTTTTGCATAGTTATTTGATAATTCTTTGTCTGCTATTGTTATTTTTGTTATTTTCATACTATCAGCTTTAGTTCCACTAGGGGTCACATTAAGTCCATTAATATCAACACTATAGTAATTTAATTTCATATCATCAGTATTATTTTCAATTTTATAAGTCATATAATCCCACCTACTTATCTAATAAATCTTCTCTATATTCCTTAGTTATTCTTTTTCTTTCTTCTTCTCTATATTCGTTTATTAATTTATGATTTCCATTTAATAATACTTCTGGAACATTAAGTCCTTTGTATTCTCTTGGTTTTGTATATACAGGATAGTCAAGTAAATTATCATTAAAGCTTTCACTATCAAGACTTTCTTTATTTATAACTCCATCTATTAATCTAACTACACTATCTGTTATCATCATTGATGGTAATTCTCCTCCAGTTAGTATGAAATCTCCTATTGATATTACCATATCTGCCAGTGTATATATTCTTTCATCAAAACCTTCATAATGACCACATATAATTATTAAATGCTTTTTCTTACTTAAATCTACAGCTATTTTTTGATTATATGTTTTTCCTCTTGGTGATAATATTATTACAAATGCATCCTCATCTTTAACACTTTCTACTGCATTAAAAACTGGCTCACACATCATTATCATACCAGGTCCTCCACCAAAAGCATAGTCATCTACTTGTTTATTTTTATATGGAGTAAAATCTCTAATATCAATTATATTTATTTCTACTATTTCTTTATCTATGCTTCTTTTAATAATGCTTTCTGTTTTGAATCCATCAAACATATTAGGAAATAATGTTAAAATATCTATTTTCATCTAATCACCAACTATATAATCTATATTTTTATAATACACTTTTCTGTTTATTTTGTCTATTTTTTCTATTAAATCTTTATTATATGGAATATATTTATTATTTACAACTACTAGTTTATTTCCATTATTATCTATATAATCTGTAATACTTCCTAGTAATTTATTATTTACTATTACACTCATTCCTAGTAATTCTTCTATTAATATTTCATCATTTTTTAGTTTTAAGTCATCTATATTTACGTATACTGCGCTTCCTTTATATTTTAGAACATCAGTAATATTATCAATTCCTTTAAACTTAACCATATCAAAGTTTTTATGTACTCTATAGGTTTCTATTACTTCTTCACTTTTAGACATTCCGATATATAAAGTGTTATTAATTTTGAATACTCTATCTTTATATTCAAAATTGCTTATTATTCTTACTTCGCCTTTTAAAGCATGAGTATTTACTATTGTACCAACTTTTATATATTTCATGATTACCCCTCAAATAATTTGTATAGTATTATACCACATGACACCCCTACATTCAAGCTCTCACATTTATTATCCATTTCTATCTTGTATAGTACGTTACACATTTTTGATATTTCATCACTCATTCCATTTCCTTCATTGCCAAAAACTACAGCGTATTTTTCATATTTAGGCATTGAGCTTACATTTCTTTTTGTTTTTAGTGATGTGCCTATTACTTTAATATTTTTTTCTTTGATTTCTTTTATTCTTTTCGGTAAATCATCAACTATTATATTAACATTAAAAATCATTCCTTGTGCGGATCTTACTACTTTTTCATTATATGGATTTACACTTTCTTTTGAAAATATAATTGTGTCAACTCCGAAAGCTACTGCGTTTCTTATTATTGTTCCTGCATTACCTGGATCTTGTACATTATCAAGTAATACTATTTTATTTCCTAAGTCTTTGGTTTCTTTCATACTGACAACCCCTAGTACTCTAGGTGTGCTTTTTAAATCACTTAATTTTTTCATTACTTTTTCAGTAACTAAATCGTATGCATATCTATAGTCTTTTTCATTTCCTTCTAGTACAAATAATTCATATAATAAATTATTTTTAAGTGCTTCTACTACTAGGTGTTCTCCTTCTACTATGTATAGTCCTTTAGATAAAGAATATTTTTTATCTCTTAATTTTATTACTTCTTTTATTCTTGAATTGTCTAGTGATGATATTAACATTTTATTCCTCCTTTAATACTTTACATGCTTCTTTATAATCTGGTTTATATTTTTTGACTATTTTCCAAAAGTTTTTAGAGTGATTAAACTCTATTAGATGAGATAGTTCATGGATTATTACATAATCTATTTCATTTATTGAATATTTTATTAATTCACTATTTAGTTTTATTAATCTATCTCTTTTGTTACAGTATCCCCATTTTCTAGTCATTTTTCTTATGCCTAAGGTTGGATATGGGATATCTTCTTCAAATAAATCATAACATATTTTTAGTCTTTCATTAAATACTCTAACGCATTCATTTTTAAGAAATGTATTTAAGTAATTTTTATCTTTTACAAAGACTCTATCATCATAAAACTCTATTTTATTTACTAGATTTGTTACGATTACATTATATCTTTTTCCTAAGTAATAGAAGTCTTGTTTTTTTTCTTCTTTTTTCATTATTTTAGCATATGACTTTTTTATGAACTCATCATTTTTACTTATAAAATCTTCTATTTTACTTTTCGGAATTAGATAGTTTGCTGTAACATGTACTCCATCTGGTTTTACTTTTAAATACATGTTTTTAATATTTTTTCTTTCAATATATATGTTGATTACTAATTTTTCTTGCATGTTTTTATTATATCAAAAAAGTAATGATTTTTACATTACTTTATTTAAAACTCTCTATTTCTTAAGAATGCTGGCATTTCTAGTAAGTCTTCATCGTCACTTGTTGTTACATTTGAAAGTGTATCTCTTTTTTCACCTTCGATTGATCTATATAGTGGTTCTGCTGAATCTTCAAATCCTGTTGCGATTACTGTTACTACTATTTCGTCTGTTAATGATTCATTAATTACTGCACCAAATATAATGTTTACGTCTGTGTTTGCTGCCGCCCTTACTACATCAACTGCATCTTCTGCTTCGAATAATGTTAATGAGTTTCCACCAGTTATATTTACTATACAATCTGTTGCTCCGTTTATTGTAGTTTCAAGAAGTGGACTATTTACTGCTTGTTTAGCTGCTTCTACTGCTCTATTATCTCCAAATCCTACTCCTATACCAATAAGAGCATCTCCTCTTTTTTCCATTACTGTTCTAACATCAGCAAAGTCTAAGTTTACAAGTCCTGGTACACTTATTAGGTCAGATATTGATTGTACGCCTAATCTTAATACATTATCAACTTCTCTAAATGCATCGTTAAGTGGTGTACTTCTATCTATTAAATCTCTTAGTCTATCATTTGGAATTACTACCATAGTATCTACATGTTTTCTTAAATCATCTAGTCCAACTAAAGCATAATCCATTCTTTTTTTACCTTCAAACTTGAATGGTTTTGTTACGATTGCTACTGTTAAACATCCCATTTTTTGTGCTATTTCTGCTACTACTGGGGCTGCTCCTGTACCAGTTCCTCCTCCAAGGCCACATGTTACAAATACCATATCAGCTCCTCTTAATGCGTCTTCTATCTCTTCTTGACTTTCAAGTGCTGCTTCTCTTCCTACTTCTGGTCTTGTACCTGCTCCTCTTCCTTTTGTAATAGATTTACCTATTTGTAGTTTTTTATCTGCTTTTGATACATTTAAAACTTGTAAATCTGTATTTGCAACAATAAACTCTACTCCTTTTAGGCCATCGTCTATCATTCTATTAACTGCGTTACATCCGCCTCCACCAATACCTATTACCTTAATATCAGCTATTTGGTCCATTTCTAAATTATTCATTTCAACTCCTTGCTACTCGAAAAAATATCCGTGTATTTTCTCTAGTATATTACTATTTTTACTCTTTATATTTGCTATTTCATTTTGATTAATTTCATCCATTGTGTATGCTAGTCTTCCTCTAAAAGATAGCTTATCGTGAAAATATTTTATTGTTCCTATTACTGTACTATATTTATTATGTCTGCATCCTATTTCACTCATCTTGTATGGCTTAATATCTTTTCCAAATATTTCTTCTACTACTAAGCTAAAATCTCTTACCTCAGTAGTACCTCCTACGATAATTATATAACTAATTTCTTTTTTTGTTAAGAGATTTATTTGTTTCTTAGATAAATCTAATATTTCTTTTATCCTTGAATTAACTATATCGCTTATCTCATACTGATTTATTTTAATATGTTCGCCTTCATTTGTCAATAATTCTTCATTCCATGAAGATGATGCATTCCTTTTATGTGCTAGTGCAAATGTTTCTTTTAAATTGCATGCATCTTTTTTGCTTACATTGTACATATAGCATATATCTTTATCTATATTTAGTCCACCTATTTCTAGTACTTCAGTATCTATTAAGATTTTATCATTAATTATTGATACTTCTGTTTTTTCATGTCCTATATTTATTACTGCTCCAAGTCCTGTTTCATTTTCTTTTGATTTAAACTCATAGTAGTCTGCAAGTCCTCCTAAACATAAATCTGTAATTTCAACTCCCATACTATCTAGTACTGAGAAAGCTGTATATACATTCTTTTTAGGAACTAGGCTTACTATACTTCTGCATGTTAGTTTATTTGCTTCTTTTCCTAGTGGGTTTTTAACTTTAGTTTTATCATCTATTAAAAACTCTACTGGCATAATTGATACCAATTCTTTATTGCTTGGAACTTTATTATATACACATGACTGCATGCTTCTTACCATATCATATGCTGTTACTTTTCCTTCTTCATTCGTTATTGTAGTGTATCCTTCACATTTTATAAACTCTGTAAAATATGATGGCACTATTAATAATACTTTTTTTATTTTTGTATTAAGCATTTCTTCGCATCTTGAAAATGCTTCTTTTAGTGATATAAGTGTTTCTTCTGGATTTACTATTAAACCTTTTTTAACACCTTTACTTTTTACACAAGATGTGGCAAGAATATGCACTTCATCTTTGTAATATTCACCTACTACTAATTTAACTGTATTTGAACCAATATCTAAACTTGATATGATTTCTTTCATCTTGCCCTCCTATGCTATAAATATTATAACAAATAATATTTATAATTTCTACTTTACTACTTCTTTAAATGATAATAATATATCAAAACTTACATTATCTGTATCTTTGATATTCCCACTATTATATTTTATATCTACTTTAAGTATTTTCTTTGATGAAGCTGATATTATGTCACCATTTTTTAGTGATGGTGTTATTTTTAATTTATTTGCATCAATGTTTCCACTTATATTTACTATATTGATACTGTTTAATGCTGCATCTATTGAGCCTAAGTTTGTAAGCTCTACACTTATAGTATTTCCATTTTTATAATTAATTAAATCTGGTATATTTATATTTATTTTATCTTTACTTGTAGTTACTTTTGATAATGTTTCATAGTCCATACTTACATTAGTAATATTAATATCATAATAATTATTATTAAACTTTACATTACCTGTTTCTTTAAAATTATTATCTAATAGTGCATATGTAAGAGTAAAAGTAAATATTATTATTACTATTACAAGCATGGTATATAATATACTAAGTTTTTTCTTATATTTTTTAATCTCCCTCATATTTTATCCTTTTATATAATAAATATACCATATTTAAAGCGGTTAAACAAGAATAGTCGTGTTAAAATATAATATTTAATGTAAAAACAAAATAGAGTTTCTATTTTGTTTTAAGATATAGTGTTTTAATTAAATACAAAAACAAAATAGATTTTTCTATTTTGTTAATGATACTGTTCCTGTTGAGGATGCTACTTTTAGAAGTTCTTCATTACTTAAGTTTTCTGCAATTATGTAGTAATCTTTTCCATTAGCAGTCCAGTTTAATGATGTATCTGTTAAACTTCCTAGTATGTTTTCATAGAATACTAATTCTCCATCTGTATTTGATACTTCAAACTCTCCGGGTACTTTTGATACTTCTTCTATCATTATGAATGATTTGTCTCCAGTAAATGATAGTATTACTCTTTCACTATCGTCAGTTTTAACTGTTTCTTCTCCTTTAAATGTTGTTCCAGTAGGTAAATACATCGGATATATTATTTCATCTAATTTGCTAACGTTTTCATCTTGTTTATTTGCTGCTTCGTCTTGTTTATTTGTTACTTCATCTGTTTTTGTATCATTTTTTATTATGCTGTCTATTTCGAAATGTTTTTCATCAAAGTTTGTATTATATTTTATATCTATTACTTTTAATGTTATATTTGCATTTTCATTTTCATTAAATACTTCTACTTTTTGTACTTTTACATCTTTATCAAATGTAATTTTTTGACTTACTAAACTACTATTATTTGGATAATTAACTGTACTAGTTAAGATATAATTGTTTTCTGTTTCTTCGAACTTAACATTTTCATCATTTCTTAAATCTTTTAATAATGAGGATAATATATATGATTGACTACTATTGTTTGGCCATTCACTTTGAAACTTGAAACTCTTATTTAAATCAGGTGTTACTACAAATACTCCTTTTTCGTTTTTTAATATTATTTGTTTATGTTCATTATCTTTATTAGTTAAATCAACTTTATAATAATCACCTTTCATATAATCTACAGTTACTTTATAATGATATACCTCTTCATTACTTACTATATCCATATCTGCATCTAATGTGTATGTATCTGTACTAGTTATCATTTTTTCATATTTATCTATAAGTGTTTTCGAATCCATTTTATTGCACCCCACTAATAGAAAACAACTAATTAATATTAATAATACTTTTTTTATACTTTTCCTCCTCCTTACTAATAAATTATATTTTTTTATTTATTTCTTATGAATAAATATTTATAAAGAGTACAAACTAATAGTAGTAAGAAGGAGGTATACCGTGAAATCACTATACAAGATAGCACTTTGTTTTGTAATAGTTGGCGCTATTAACTGGGGTATGGTTGGTATGTTTAATGTTAACTTAGTTTCATTATTATTTGGAACAGATACATTAATTACTAACTTAGTATACTCTATCGTTGGCATTTGTGGCTTAATTACAACGGGAATATTATTTAAAGGTTTGGATGATTAAGGAGCACTTATAATAGTGCTTTTTATTTATGTTAATAATTTAGATATTAATGTATAAGACATTTTATAATAATAGTCATATACTTGTGATAATATTTCCTTTTCATTTACCTTATATTTTCTTTTAATATGATTATAATCATCATATAATGCATCATTATAGCCATCACAAAATGCATCATTTATTATTTCGTACATTTTTACCTCCCTCTATATTAATTATTAGCCAAAACTTTTTAAAACACTTCTTTTTTATAAAAATATTTTATTTTTGTTTAACAAATAATATAAAAGAGGAAAATTATATTTTTTCCTCATTTATATTATTTCCAATTTAATGTTTTTTAACTTGATGTTTACATTCTTTAAGACTCTCTTTTATACTTAATTTCTCCGGTTGATATATCTATTTCAATATCTTCATCTAAATATTCATTATATTTCCTATTATGAGAAACACTAATTATTGTTCCTTCATACCCATCAACTAATTCATAGATTAAATCTAATGCTTCTTTATCTAAGTGATTTGTGATTTCATCTAATATTAATACATTAATTTTTTCTAATGCTAATTTAACTAAATTTACTCTTGTTCTTTCTCCTGGAGATAATAATGAATAAGGCTTGTCTTTTTCACCATAACTAATATTAAACTTATCTAATAATATAAATATTTGTGCTTTATCAACACCTGGATTTTGCTTAGTTAAATAGCTATAAATGCTCTCTTTGTTATTTATACTTAATGTATTTTGTGAAATATAGCCTATTTTTACGTCATTTCCTATTTTTACGTTTCCTGCTGCAGGTTTTATTTCATTTAAAATCGTTTTTATTACTGTTGTTTTTCCAGAACCATTACCTCCACTTAATCTAACTCTTGTTCCAAATAGAATAACAATATTAATCTCCGGAGTTTTAAAATCTGAATATCCACATATTAAATTTTCTAATATTATATCTTTATTTCCTTTAGAATTGTTAAAGGCAAAAAATACTTTTATCGGAACTTTTTCTTCAAATTCAGGAATTTCCAAGTTTTCCAATGTTTTTGACAATCTAGAAATATTTTTTGTATTTGTCCTTTCTAGTGCAAAGTTGTTAGCTATCTTATCGTTATCACTTCGATTCTTTTTACTTGTCCCTTTATTTGCCCATTCTTTTGCTTTTTGTACTTGCTTCTTTAGTTTTTCTTTTTCTTCTTGTGCTTTTAAATATTCTTCCTTTTCTTTATTATACTCTTCTCTTTTTCGCTTTAAATAATCTTTGTATGATAAATTATATTCTCTAATTATTCCATTTTTTAGTTCAAATATTTTATTTACAATACTATTTAAAAATACTTCATCATGTGAAATAATTATCATTTTTTTATTCAATTGCTTCAAGTAATTTTCAAGCCATTCTATTGCTTCAACGTCTAAATTATTTGTTGGTTCATCAAGTAAAATAATATCATCATTTTTTAATAATAAAGCAGCTAATAAAATCTTAATTTTTTCTCCGCCTGATAACGTACCTATCTTACAACTTAATGATTTGTTAAAATGTAATCCAGATAAAATATTCAACAATTTTTCTTCAAACATGTAACCATCTAGCGCAAGAAATTGGCTTTGTACTAATCCGTATTCTTCCATGTTTTCTTCTGTTAAGTTTTCCTCTAATGCATGCAATCTTTTTTCTAATTCTTCTATTTTTGTTTCTTTTTTTAGATATTCAATTATTGAAAAATCATCATATTTAGGTAAAATTTCTTGTTTTAAGTATCCTATTGTTTCTTCATTTGAGTTTATAGTACCAAAATCATTTTCTAATTCTCCAGACAAGATTTTTAGAAGAGTTGATTTGCCTGATCCATTTATTCCTACAAGTCCTACTTTATCTTTCTGTGACAATGTAAATGAAACGTCTTTTAATATTTCTTTTCTGCTTAATTGTTTTCTTAGATTACTTACTATCATTTTTACCACACACCTCACATTATTTTTCTTTTCTTTTTTATTACGTTTGTTTTAATAGTGCATTCTTAAATTATTCATTACCAACTTTCTGCCGGTATTATAGCAAAGAGAATCAAGTAATGTCAATATTTTAACTTGCTTTGTTTTTTATAAAAAAAATATGCTAGAGCTAGCATATTATTGTTCATAGTTATATAAACCATGTATTTTTTCTAGTGTAACTGCATCTGGATTATCTACTATCCATGTACCATTTTTCTTAGTTAGATAAAAGTTAATATCATAATCTATTGTATCAGTAATATTTAACATACTATTAAGTCTATATGTATCATATTTTGTTTGATTTAATATATTGTTTTCATAAAACTCATCATGATTTGTATTTAAATATTCAAGTGAGTTTTTTTCTGCTTTATATAAATCGTATACTGTTATTTTAACTTTTACTATTGCTTCATCTGCATCTACACTTTCATCTTTTACTTCATATTTAATATTTTTATATTGTCTTTCTAGTACTTTTCTATAACTTTCTTGATTAGCTGTACTAAGTCCAGAAGAACTAACTGTAGTATCCAATTCGTCTTTTACTGCAGTATTTAAAGATGTATATCTTGATAAATATTCTTCTGTTTTAGCTTTAGGTGTATTAGTACCACAACCAGATAATAAAAATATAAATATTGCTCCGATTAATATATAGTATACTTTTTTCATGATTCCTCCTATTAATAGGATTTACAATTATTTTATAGTTATACTAATATTTCTATTATTTCAAATATATTTTCTACTTTTTCTTTATTTAAATTATCTATTTCATTTATTAATTTATTATAATCTTTATCTACTATTCCAAATATTTCCAAATATAAATATTTTATTAATTCTTTATTATCTTTATTTTTAATTATATATTCTTTTATAGTTTTTAATTTATCTTTAGTGTTTCTTGTTAGAAATGAATAATTTAATTTGGATATATTTTCATATTCAATTTTAGTAGGTTTTTCTTTTAAAATAAGTGGCATTATTTTTCTTTCTGTATTTAATAATAATTTACTATATTTTATACTTTTACCAGTATTATCAAATAATATACATATAGTATCGTAATCTCCTGCGAATATACATATATTATTTTTTAGTTTTGATAATAATTCTTCTTTGATTTTAATTTTATTATTTAATAGATTTAAATAAGTTTTATTATTCAATTTAATACATGGAACACTTGGTAATTCTTTAATATCATCTTCTATTTTCCATTCATAGAAATTGTATAATTCTTCTTTTAAATTAACTTTAATATTTTTTAATATAATCATTTTTTCTCCTTAAGTGATAGGTATATTATTATTATGCCTATATATATTAATAAGCATTCAATATTTGTAAATATGTATATTATATAATCTATAAAAGTATAGCCCATGTTAAGTAGATTTAAATAAACTATCATAAAGAATAATGAATATGATATTAATATTATTCCCAGTAATATAAAAAATATTTTTTTTATCATAATAAATTATATTTATTTATTATATATTTTAGTATATAATTAAATGATAAGGAGGATGTGATGGAATTACTTAAATATTTATTTTTAGGATTGGTACAGGGGCTTACTGAAACAATACCTATTTCTTCTAGTGGACACTTAATGATATTAAAAAGATTAATTGTTTTAGATGTTGATTTTGATACTATTGCTACTATTACTAATTTTGGATCTTTAATTGCTATTATTATATTATTTTGGAATGATATAAAAACTTATATTGTTAATTTCTTTAAGTATCTTGGTACTAAAAAGAAAGAATATAAAAGTGATTATATGTACTGCTGGTATATAGTTCTTGGATGTATTCCTGCTGGTATTATGGGGCTTGTTGTTAGTAAACTTGAACTGTTTGCTAAAATAGAAAATAATATTAAAATAGTTGGTTTATCTTTGATAATTACTTCTATACTATTATTTATTATTAGAAACTTTAAAGGAAAAAAATCAGATAAAGAACTTGGTGCTAAAGATGCATTAACAGTTGGATGTTTTCAAATATTAGGGTTATTTCCTGGTATTAGTAGAAGTGGTTCTACAATAGTTGGTGGTATGTTCTCTGGACTTAAGAGAGATACTGCATTTAAATATTCATTTATGCTTTATATACCAATTAGTATAGCTGCTATGGCTCTTGAGATTACTAAGATTAAAATAAGTCATGAACTTATTATATATTATCTTGGTAGTGTTATAGTTTCTATGGTTGCAACATTACTTGTAACTAAATGGTTTAGAAAGATTGTTAGTGAAGGTAAACTTATATATTTTAGTATATATTGTTTAATAGTAGGATTACTTGTATTATTATTTATGTAAAAGAGATTTATTCTCTTTTTTATTATAGTTAAAAAAATAGAAGATTTATGTCTTCTATTTTTGCTGTATAACTACAGATATTCTTGCTGTTCTTGATGTGTATGATAGTTTTAAATCTTTTCCTGTTACTGTTACAGGTACTTCAAATGTTCCTGCTCCTAGGTCTGATAAATCTACATATGCTTTTATATCTTCTGGTTTTAGTGAGTTTAGAAGTGAACTTGTACCTTTTACTACTACATCTACTTTAGTATCTTTTTCACTACTTGCTAGTGCTTTATACTTATTAGTATCTAAGTTTTCAAACTGAAGTGGTATATCTTTAAACTCTTTTGATGTTTCTGTTTCCATTTTTACTTTAATTGTAACTACTGTATCAGATATTGATCTTGCTCCAGCTGGTTTTGGTATATTTGCTTGATATGTTTTATCTTCACTAAGACCGTTTACATCTATTTCAACTTTAATTTCATCTACACTTTCTAGTACTTTATCTTCACCATATATTGTTACTGAAGTTACATTTGATGTAATACTACTAATTGCACTACCACTTGCTACTTCTCCTACTGGTACTATTTTAACTGGTACTGTTTTACTTGGTGAAGTAATTACTACTGTTGCTGATACTGTATTTGGTACTAATTCTATATCAGGTATTTCTGTACCTTTTTCATCATATGCAACTAATTTAACTTTATCAAGAGTATATGTTCCTCCAGAAGTAGTATTTATAGCATTAACATCTATTATGGCTTTAACACTTGCTACTGTAGATAATTTTTCTTTATATGATTTAATTGTTACTTCATCTCTATCTAATGTTACAGAACTAATTACTAGTTTTTCATCTAACTTATCGGTATTTAATATATCTTTTGTAAGTGTTCTCATATCACTTACTTTATTTCTTATTACTACTGTTAACTGAGATGGATCTAATTTATAATCAAGTGCTTTTATTGGGTTATTATATTTTAAACTAACTTTATGTGTTCCTTCTCCAAGTCCACTTAAATCTATAGATAATTTGTGGTCTCCTAGTTGTTTTGCTAAATATAGATTACTTTTATTTCCCATAAGAATTATATCAGCTGATTCAGGTATTCCTTCTACAACATAAGCTTCTTCATTATATTCAACATTTATTTTTTGCCCTGATAGTACTACTGATTCTGTTGCAACTAGATTTATTGTTTTTCTATCTATTGCATAGAATGCTGCAAATGCAAATATTAATGATAAATATACAAGTGTTCTTGGATTATTCATTATTTTATCAAATCTATTTGATTTTAATCCACTTATTTTATCTGTTATAAAGTATACTAGTTTAGATAGTGGTGTCACTATTATTAAATCTATTACTTTATATATTCCTTTAAATACTTTTTTAAAGAATTTTTTTATTTTATTTAGCAGTTTCTTCATTTTCTTCATCACCTTGCCTTTCTATTTCATTATCGGCTTCATAGAATGTTTCTTTTTTAGGCTGTAATTCTTCAAATAATAGCATTCTTACATCATCAAGTGATAAATTGTAATTTAATTCACTTCTTACCGCTACTGATATTCTACCTGTTTCTTCACTTACTACTACTGCTATTGCATCACTTACTTCACTTATACCAAGTGCTGCTCTATGTCTTGTTCCAAGTCTTTTTGATATTGATTGATTCATACTTGTTGGGAATACTGATCCTGCGCAAGTTATTTTGTTTCCTTGTATTATTACTCCGCCATCATGTAATGGGTTATTTGGAAAGAATATTGATATTAATAGTTCACTTGTTATATCAGCATACAATTTTGTTGCTGGTTCTATATACTGTGCTAAACTATAATCTCTTTCTATTACCATAAGTGCACCTATTCTATTTTTCTTTAAGTATTCAATAGCGTTACACATTTCATAAACTATCTTTTCTCTTTCATCAACTGTTAGAGTTTTGTGTCTACCAAGGAGTTGACTTCTTCCTATACTTTCAAGTCCTGTTCTAATTTCAGGCTGGAATATTATTATTAAAGCAAGAGGTGCCCAACTTATTACATATTCTAGTAGTGTACCAATTGTTTTAAGATTTAAAACATTACTTACTATTTTTAATAATGCTATTATAACTACTCCCTTTAATATGAGAGCTAATTTAAAATTATTTCTACAATATTTTAGTATTTTATAAAACAAATACCAAACTATCATTATATCTATAACGCTTGTAATTATATCTTTAACTGTTACATTCATACATCCTCCATTAGTACAATAATATTATACTATATTTTAGTTATCTTTTCTATATTTATATACTTTATAATACCATATATGATTTAGTTTGTTATAGTTATTTAGTTATATTTACATATTATAATGTAAAATAAAAGAAGCTATTTTGCTTCTACTATCATTTTAATTGCTGTTTTTTCTTTTCCGTCTATCATAATGTCATAAAATGCTGGAGTACATATTAGGTTTATACCAAGAGGTGCTACATATCCTCTTGCTATGGCAAGTCCTTTGATAGCTTGATTTATGGCTCCTGCTCCCACTGTTTGTATTTCAATACTTTTGTTTCCTTCTCTAAATGCATTTGCTATACTACCTGCTACTTTTTGTGAAACGCTTTTACTTGATACTTTAATAATATCCATATTTTTTATTCACCTCATTAATATATATGAAGTAATTAAAAAATAATGCAATAAATATTCAATATAAAAGTCAATCCTCTATTACCAATTTTTGTAGTGAAGGATTGACATCTTTAATAATTTTATGATTTATTAAATTATTTTTTGTTTATCTTTTTTGGTTTAGTATCTTTTATTTTCTTTATTTCTTCTGGTTTTATATTTTTAGTATCTCTATCATTTATTAAATCTTCAAAATATTTATTTATTTTAGGTATTCTAAGTAATAAGATTAAACCTATTTCTATTAATGAAAATATTCCAAATACTAAGAAATAATAACCTAATATTAACGTTTGCATTGTTTGAGATTTAAATAGATTTTGTAGTACTAAGAATCCTAATAATACTAGCATTATTGTAACTCCTGCTTCTGCAAAAGAGTTTATATTTTTTTCTTTAGATAATTTAATAGTGTGATATCCTTTATTTAATACTACTAATAGTGAATATATTAGTATTGCGTATCCCAGTGCTTTACCTGTATCTTCAGTGTATGCATTAAATGTAATAAATGTTCCTGTAGCTATATTTATAAGTCCTAGAAATAAGAACTCATAGTTACCTTTTCTTCTATTTATGAAATAAGCTAGTAAGCTAAAGAAACCTATTGTATAGAATATTACTGGAGCATATTCTATTGGCTTTAATTCCTCTATTTGTGGGAATCTTATTAGTAAATAACCTATTAATACATATACAAAGTATAACATTACATCTACTGCTAAATGTGTTTTATTACTTTCTTTTATTATTTCTGTTCTTGTTCCTTTTAATGATCTTTTCATTCTTACTCCTTACTTTCTTTTTTCCTTTTTATTTCTGGTTCATCTGCATATTCAAAGAAGCCAAACTTTTCATCAAAGAACTCATATATTACTTTAAGTATTGCTACTACTGGAGTTGCAATTACCATTCCTATAATACCAAAGAAATATTCGAATACTATTAATGATATTATTATAGTAATTGGACTTAAGTTCATTTTCTTACTCATTACAAGTGGTTGTAGTAAGTTTCCATCTATTGTTTGAACTACTAATATAAATATAAGAGTTAGTGTTCCGATTAATGGACTTTCTGCAAATCCTATAGCTCCTGCTACTGCTGCTCCCATGTATGGTCCTATGTATGGAATTAAGTTTGTAACCACACATATAAATGATATTAATACTGGTGCATTTAATCCTATTAAACTAAATCCTATAATAGAAACAACAAATAATAATAAACTTAACCATAATGTTCCATTTACAAATGAGAATAATGATTCACTTAATCTACTAGCAAGTACTTTAACTTCTTCTCTATATTTTTTAGGGAATAATTTAATGAAATTATCTTTGAACTTATCATAATCAAATAGTATATAAAATCCTAAGATTAAACTTAATAATATTTTACCTATTCCACTTGCTAAAGCAGATACTATATTCATAGCTGTACTTGGAAGTCCTTTTTCTATGTCTTGAGCAAATGTATTTATTTTAAGCATAAATGTTGATTTGATATTATCTAGATTTTGAAGTGATAGATTAGATAATTTTAAGAATATGTTATCTATCCATCCTTTTACATCTTCTACTATATTAGGAACTGCTGCTAAAATATCTGATATTTGTGTTCCAAGTGATGGAATGGTAAATGCAAATATTAAATATATTCCAACTACTAATACTAAGTAAGATATAATTACAGATATAGTTCTATTTATACCTCTTTTTTGTAATTTTTGTACCATTGGATTAAGTAGCCAAGCAAGTAGGAATCCTATGAATAATGGAGATATGATGCTTAGCATTTTACCAATGAATGATAATATTCCCCATTCTTTAAATATTAATGAAACTACATATACAAGTAATATAATAAATAAAATATATAAGATATTAAGTATTCTATTACTTGTAATAACTAGTTCATTTACTTTTTTAGTATTTACTTTTCTTTCATCTTTATCTTTGTTAAACATTTTTTCTTCACCCTATATTAATATTACCATATTTTATTAAAAAAATATACTTGTAGAACTATTTTTTAAAGGAATAGTTATTCTTTTTATAAATCTTTAATATTTACTTTATAGTTTATTTGTTTATCTTCAACTTCATTATTAACTTGCAGATTAATATTATTTCTTAAGTTCTTTATTATATATAAATTGTAAAATACTTTTTTGCTATTTTTTAGCTTTTTGTATTCTGCCTTTCTTTATTATGAGATAATGCAAATATAACAAAAAGAAGTCATAGATATCTTAAAATTATGACTTTTTAACTTTAAAATATTTATGACTTTCTATTTTACAATTTATATCATTGTTTGTTAATGCCTAATAATATAGTACCCACACAGTTCCACCTCGCAGGGCACTTTACATTTTCTCTTTCTATTCTATCTCATACGCCTTTTCTGCAGTACCATCTCCTCCTATGTACTTTACGCTGGAATCAAGATATACGGACTGACACAAGCCGCCGGAGCTGTTATTCGTATCGCCGTTGAGCACACGACCGGAATCGTGCACAAACATCGCAGTGAGCGATTGGTAAGAACTAGGCGACACGGCCCAAAACCAATTATTCGTATCTAATAACCAGTTAGTACTTTTACAAGTTTCACTTCTATAATCTGTATCATATGGTGAAGAACCACTAGAGTCATACCCTTTTTTAGTATCGTCATTATAACATGCACTACTTGCATACATATAATCACTTGGATATATTAATGCTACTTTTCCATCCCATGTTTGTTTATTTCCACTATGTACACTAGTACTTCTTTCTTGAGTATATATTTCTTTTGTATTTCCATAGCCACTGTTCCACACTACATTTCCTAAGTACCATTTTGTACTACTTATCTGATTTTTTGCATTATCTGTTAAACCGTTGCTTTCATAATTACATATCGCTGTTTCACTTACTGTAGTGTCATACCCAGTTGAACATGCAAGTTTTGTATAGCCAGAAGTTCTATTATAGTACGGTCCGGTATTTAACATTGTCATTAATGTTGAGGTTGTCCAGTCATTGTTATAACCTGACGATGTTTTATAATCCCATGATACATATCCTATTCTATCTCTTACTATCTTTACTTTATTTTCTTTTGTATATGTTCCGTTACTTTGTGGTGTTTCCACTTCGAATACTCCAATTATTCTCCAGACATTCTCTTCACCATTAAAAGTAATATAATTATTAGGACTTATTCCTTGGTATCTATATTCGGTGGTGTCATAATTTTGATTGCCTGTTGCTGTTTGGTCTATTTTTGTTAAACCTAATGTACTATAATTATCTATTAAATAGTTTGCAAGAGTTGGTAATTTCTTTGTACTTTCTGCTGCTCCAAGAACACCGTAGAATCTTTTTCCTTGATTATAGTTTTGATGTTTATCAGTGTAATTTATAAACTCTATAGTTACTGTATAAGTATGAGTTTCACCAGGCAATATTAATACATTTTCTTTATACGGATATAATACTTTATTTGCTGTAGCATTTACTTCTGATGTTTGTGGAATAACTACATTATCTGTACTTGAGCAAGTTCCTCCTGTTACTCCACTACTTATGCATGTACTTCTTATAACAAGCTCATCTTTTTGAATCTCATTGTAAAGTTTTTGCCATCCTAAAGCATAATATGCTTCTTCATTACCAGTATTTACCACAGTAATAGTTTTAGTAGTTGTCCAACTCGGCTCTATGCCATTTGCTTTAATTTCTTTTCCATCTGTGTACTTTAATTCTATTTTAGTTGCACTTACATTTATAGTTTCTGCTACATCATTACCACTAGCAGTTATACTAAAGTATGCATAAGTTAATCCTACTGTTAGCAAAAACACGCTTACTAATATACTTGCATAAATAAACCCTCTATCTTTCATATGTTTACTACCTACTTTCTATTAATAATTATATAGGGTACCCCCCCCCCCCATGTCAATGCCAAAACATATATTTGTCCGTTATATTTTTCGGTTAATTCTTTATTTAACTTCCCGTTTTTAAAATTGAGAGACTTTAGTATTGGAAACTCTGAGGGGGATGAGGTAAATAAGTTTGAGCTTATGCCGAGAAAACTGATTGACAATAGGCAAAGAATATTCGCCATACTTGTGTCAATGTCTTTTTAGACATTGACCATTTTTTTTCAAGAATATTTTTTGGGTTCCTGTTGTCAATCAGGAAATTGGAATAACTCAAACTTATTTGCTTTTATTCACTTTCTATATTATTATATGTAATCGTATTTTGGCTTATATTGAAAGGAAAATATATGAGAATCAAAAAATACAAACACATGTCTTTTGAAGATAGATGTGTTATTGAAGAATATTTAAAAGAAGGATATAATTTCACACAAATTGGTAATAGACTTGGTAAAGATAGAACTACCATTGCTAATGAGGTTAAAAAACATAGATTTTTAAGAAATACTTCTAAAACTCCTTGTTGTTATGAAAATAAACCACCATATGTATGCAATGCTTGCTCTAAATATAATCATTGTTATAAAACAAAATACACTTATAATCATGCAGTTGCTTACAATGAATATAAAAACACTTTGGTAAACGAAAGAAGTCATCTTAAAGTCACCAAAGAAGAAATCGCATCATTAAACGATATTGTTTCGCCTTTAATGATTCACAAGCATCATTCAGTTAACCAAGTTTATATTAACCATCCAGATATTCTTCCTTTATCTAAATCTACTTTTTATAAGTACATAGACTTAGGTATATTAAATGTAAGAAATATTGATTTGGCACGTAAAGTAAGATACAAAGTCAAAAAGGAATATGATTATACTAGAGGAAAAACTAATCCTAAAATTAAAATTGGAAGATTCTATTCTAATTTTAAAGATTACATGGAAACCAATCCGCAAGCTTCAGTAGTTGAAATGGATACAGTTATTGGCACATCTGGCGGCAAAGGTGGAAAATGCTTTCTCACTTTGTTTTTCAGAAACTCAAGCTTGATGCTTATTATTTTATTGCCTTATAAACAATCTAAATATGTTACAAAAACATTTAACATGTTTAGAAAAACTTTAGGTATAGAAGAATATAAAAGACTTTTCCAAGTTATATTAACTGATAATGGTACAGAGTTTTCGGATCCAGAAAGTATCGAAATTGATTGTGATACTGGCGAGATGGTTTCTAAATTATTTTATTGTGACCCTAATTGTTCTTGGCAAAAAGGCATGATAGAAAAAAATCATGAGTTTATATGTTACGTTTTACCAAAAGGAACTTCATTTGCTGGATTAACCCAAGAAGATTGCAATCTTCTTGCTTCACACATTAATTCAATACCAAGGGTTTCTCTTAATAATTCAACTCCATATGAAGTTGCAAGAATACTTATCGAAAACGATAATTTAAACAAATTAAATATTAAAAAGATCGATTATGATGATGTCGATCTTTCTAAAAAATTATTAAAAAAATAACTCTATTTTAAGCCAAAATACATACAAAAATTACAGCTAATTTTGCGAGACGTTACCTGTATTCTTTTTAAAAAATACTAACTTCCCGTGTTTTTGTGTGTAATAATTCAACTTAAAAGTAATTATATTTTATCATTTATTTCTGTAAATGCAAGAAAAAAGTTCCCATAAACCGAGAACTTATCTAAATAATCGTTCCCCCTATCTATAGCGGGACGTTATCTTTGAAACTAACGTCCGTTATATTTTTCTAAATGTACAAGTGTTTTGCTTTTTTTCATTTAAAAATGGTGAATCATCTTCACCATTATTTTATTTCTATGTCTATTTTACTATTTTTTAAAGCACATAATGCATTTGCTATATCTTTACTATATTTTTGATATAGAAGTGTTGCTCCTACTCCCATTCCAAATGTTAAAAATGTTTTTGCTGTTTTAATAAATATCACTCTCCTTTAATATTTATTATTTCTTTTTATTTGGTATTTATACATTTTAAATAAGTTCTTCTATTTTCTGCATATGTTGTTTGTACCCCTTTATTAAATGTTTCTATATTACCTATTAATATTAAACTTTTCTTTGCTCTTGTTATAGCTGTATATATTAATTTATTATAAAGCATTCTTGTAAATCCCTTTGATAATATAACTACTACATTATCATACTCACTACCTTGAGATTTATGTATACTTATTGAATATGCTAAATTAAACTTATCTAATTCTCCACTTTTATATTCTACTTCACACCTACCATAATCTATAGTTACAACTAGTTTTTTATCTTCATATCTTATATCTTCTATATAACCTATATCTCCATTATATACATCATTATCTATATCATTTGTTAACTGTATTACTTTGTCTCCTACACTATAATATTTATCATTTATTATATATTTCTTTTTATTTGGATTAAATATTTCACTCATTACTTTATTTATATTATCTATACCATTATAACCTTTATACATAGGACATAATACTTCGAACTTATCTATATCCATATCTTTTTCTTTTACTTTATTACATACTTCTGTTAGATATGGAAGTATTTCTTCTTCTTTACAATTTATAAACTTAAAGTCATCATAGTTATCTATTTTCTCAAATATTCTTTTATTTCTTATGTCATTTGCTAGATATGTTATATAGCTTCCTTCTTTTACTCTATATATTTCATTTAAATATGTTTTCTTTATGAAGTCTAGTTTTAATAAATCATTTAATATATCACCTGGAGCTATACTTGGAAGTTGGTTTGCATCTCCGACTAGTATTAATTTTACATTTAATCTTAAGCCTTTTAATAGTGAAGAAAATAAGAATATATCTAACATACTTGCTTCATCTACTATAACTATTTTATGTGTTGTCTTATTATTTTCATTTACTTGAAACTCTCCTGTTTCTTTATTCCATTTTAAATATCTATGTATAGTAGATGCTGGGAATACTACTGATTCACTTAATCTTTTTGCACTTCTTCCGGTAGGTGCTAGTAAAACTATATCTTCTTCTTTTATATCTTCTGCATCTTTTAACACTTCAAATATTGCTTTTACTATAGTTGTTTTTCCAGTACCTGGTCCTCCAGTGATTATATAAAAATTATTTAATATACTTTCTCTAATTGCATTCTTTTGATTATCTGCTAGGAGTATATTATTTCTTGTTTCATATTCTTTTATGAAGTGATTTATTTTATCTATATTATGTATGTTTTTTATATTATTTAATCTTTTAATATTTTCAATTATTAAGTTTTCTGATGAGTAGAAATTATAAAGTGCTAACATTCCGTTTACTTCTACTAATTCTTTATTTTTTATTAAATCATTTATATGTAACATAAAGGTTTCTACTGTGAAAATACCCTTGAATGATTTCTTCATTTCTATTAATAATTCTTCTTTAGATATTAATGTGTCTCCTTTTTCGTAACACATTTCATATATATTATGTTTTATTAAGGCTTCTATTCTTATTTTAGTGTCTTCGTTGTTATTTTTTAAATATATAGTATCTAGTTTATCAAATCTTACATATTTTACTAATTCGTATATGTTATTATCTACTATTTCAAATAATCTTGATTTATATAGTGTCATTAGATTTATTGCTTCATTTATTGTAAATCCCATAGAACTTAGTTTTATTACATATTCTTGATTAAGTTCGTTATCTGCTATTTTATCATGCATTCTTTTTGCTTTTGTATATGTCATACCATTTATACTTGCTAAACTTTCATAGTTGTTTTTTATTATATCTATTGTTTCAGTTCCAAACTTTTCTACTATTTTCTTTGCTGTTTTAAGTCCTATTCCTTTAAATATTCCACTACTTAAATATGCCACTATGCTATCTGTTGTTTTTGGCTCTACTACTTCATATGTTAATGTATTAAATTGTACTCCATATTTTGGATGATTAACAAGGGAACCATGGAATGTGTATTCTAAGTCGCTATTTAATTCTGTAAATGAGCCTGTAAAGCTTATCACTTTGTTTACATATTCATTTAACTCTTCTATGTCAGTTTCTTTCACCTTAAAGATTCCAACTTTATATAATGTAGTTGGACTTTCATATATTATTCTAATGATTTTACCTGTTATGTAATTATCCATTGTATTCTATTTTATCACTTTCAGTTAGTTTTTTATCTATGTCAATGTTTACATTATTTATTTGTTCAAATCTCTTTGTTATTTTATCTGTTGTTTTGTGTATGTTTTCTACATCGTTTGATACTGTTTGGATACTTCTTGATAGTTTATCCCATCTTTCTTTATATCTTCCAAACTCTATTCCTAGTTTATTTAATTCTTCATGTATTACTGATGTATATTTGTCTCTTTCTAGTCCTTTCAATACTGATTGTACTATTGTTAAAAGACTCATTAGTGTTGTTGGTGATGTTATCCATACTTTTCTTGATGCTGCATATTTGATTATATTTGGATGATATGCGTTTATTTCAGCAAATATTGCTTCTGCTGGTAAGAACATTATCGCTTCGCTTGATGTTTCTTTTGGTATTATGTATTTACTTGCGATAGCGTCTATATGTTTTTTTACATCACTTTCAAATTCTCTGTTTCTTCTTTCTTTTTCTATGTCGCTTATACCTTTTTCTGTTAATCTTCTATAGTTTTCAAGTGGAAACTTAGAGTCAATGCATATTGTACCTAGTGGCTCTGGTCCAAAAATTATAGCGTCACTTATAGAGCCATTTGATAGAGTGTACTGCGTTCTATAGATTTTATCATTCTTTTCTCCAAAGATTGCTGATAAAATATGATATAGATTAATTTCTCCAAAAATACCTCTACTTTTCTTATCAGTAAGTATTCCTTCTAGCGATACTATTTCTGTGCTTAGTCCGTCTATTTTCTTTTGTGCTTCATCTATTTTAGCTAGTCTTTCTAATACAGATGAAAATGTTTTATTTGTTTTTTCAAAACCTACTTCTAATTTTTCGTTAACTTTACTGTTTATCATATTTAGTTTATCTTCTATTCTATCATTTAAACCATTGAAGTCTTTGTTTAATCTATATGAAAAATCATCTTTAAAGTTACTTATTTCCTTAATTAAACTTATTTCTGTTTTTGATAGTTTATCATTTAATTCATTATTGTTATTCTTTCTAAATATTAATACTAATAGTAATATTATTATGACTACTAGTAGTGCGATTATTATATATTCCATTTTGTCCTCCTTTTTTCTTTAATACATAATAAAAGTATAACACAATTTGTGATACTTTAGTATTCATTTTCTTTTAAAGTTTAACATATTTTTAGTTTATATGTGCAGTAGTTTTGTTACTATTTTTGATATTATAAACATTATTAGTAATAGAATTATTATCTTTATAAGAATTAGTGGATTTGTTATGCTTTCTATTAATGATGTGCCTATGTATCCCCAGAAATATACTAAACTTATTTTACCTATTAGTATGGCCACAATATATTTTTTAAAATCCATTTTTATTAAACCACAAACTATATTAACTAGAAATGCTGGGGTGAATGGTATAGCTATTAATAGAATTAAGTTTGTTAGAGATATGTTTTTGAATGATTTTTTATATTTATTTATTTTTTCTTTGTCTTTTGTTAAATATTCAAACTTATTTCCAAATCCATTTTTAAATATTAAGTATGATATAGTGCAGCCTATGCATGTAAAAATCCATGACATTATAAAACCTAATATGTTTCCAAAGACATAAAAGTTTAATGTTATAAATACCATTAATGGTACTAGTGGTATTATTGATTCAACTAATATTACTAGGCATCCTAGTAGTGCTCCTAGATAACCTATACTATTTAAATATTCTACTATTTGATTTAATATGTTTTCCATAAGTAGATTATATAATAAATATAATTAATTTTCTAGTAAATATACTTTATATCCTAATGAACTTAATATCGCTACTGCTCTTTTACTTAACTTTCCACTTTTACAGTATAAGTAGTATGATTCATTTTTATTTAAATATAGTCTATAATTATTTATTAATTCATCATATGGTATGTTTTTACTACCATTTATATGTCCTAAACTATATGTATATTTATCACTAACATCTATTATTTTCATATAATTACCTCTTTAATATTATATGAAAAAAGATGAGTCATGATTACTCATCGTCATCTCCAAAGAAGTCATCAAAGAACTCATCATTTGCTGCATTATCTTTTACAGGTATTTTATCAACGTCAACATCTAATTTTGGCTTTTCTACTCTTTCGATTTCTGGTTTATCTTCTCCAAGTATTGTAGATGTTGTATCTATTGTAATTGGATTTTTTACTTCCGCTGGTTTATTTTCAGTTATCTCTGGTTTTATAACTGGTTCTTCTTTCTTTGGCTCTTCTTTTGGTTGTTTATTTTTTTCATTTTCTCTTCTTTCCTCCTCTTCAAGTTCAGCAATTTTCTTATCTAGCATTTTTACATATTCATCTAGATTTTGATTACCGAATGGATTTGGAAGTGGCTTTGTTTGTGTAGCCATAGGATTTGCAAATTGATTTGTATTTTGCTGTTGTTGCATAAATCCTTGAGGTCCAAATGGCATGAATGGATTTCCTGATGGCATTCTTCCTCCCATCATACCGCCACCCATCATAGAGTTTGGATCGTTTTGTTTTAATTTATTTACAAATGCTTTTAAGTCAAATACTTGTACTTCTCTATGTTCTCTTTGTGTATATCCCATTTTTGGATATTTTTTACCCCAGTCAATTTTATAATCATAAACTAATTTTGTTTTAAAAGGCATACTTCTGAAACGATTTATGATTATTTCTCCTTCTTTTAGTGCTTGTAAATCACTTACTGAGAATAATGGTCTAATTGGAGGAGCTGGTTCATCTTTCTTTGGCTTTTTAGGTTCTCTATCTCCAAGTAGTTTACTTATTTCTTCAAGAGCAGCAAGTTCAGTACTCATTAGGTATACAAAATTACCACAGTTACCTTTAATAGTGTCTGCTACTTCTTTTCCGTATACTTTATTTAATTGTGAGAAGTTCTGGATAACAAAGTCAAATCTTATATTTCTACTACGAGATGCTGTTATCATTGATTCTACATCTTTAAGTGCTGGCATGTTTGCAAACTCATCAAGCACAAAGTTTGTTCTGTATGGTAACTTTAAGTTTGGACATGTTTGTGCTACTGCGATTAATGCTTCGTATACTTGTTTTACGAATATTGTTGCTAGTGCATGATATGTTGTTTTTTCATCATGTACTTTTAAGAATACTGCTGTTTTTTCTTTACCTATATCTCTTATATCAAAGTCACTATATGAAAGCATTTCTGATAGTTGTCTTTGAGACGAGAATATTCTTGTTTTTGTTCTAAATGTTGACATGATACCACCACGTGTATCGTTTGGTGCATTTATACATGAAGCAGCAGCAATATATGCTGGTGATAGTTCACCTTTACTTTTAAAGTATTCTTTAATGTAATTTGATGCGCCTATTCTTTCTTCACCAACTTCTGCCATCATATTTATACTATTTATATTTACTTCTTCTTCTTTTGCATCATCAAATAATCCTAGAGCAAGTCCTGTGAAAAAGTTAGATGCTGTATTTTCCCAGAATGGTTCTTGTCTATTGTTTGGATCTATTAAAATATTTGATGCAAGGTCTTGTAATAGTTCATTTGCTTTATCTACATTTCCTTCTTTATAAACTCTATATGGATAAGAAAATGGATTCCATGCTGCCCCTTCATTTGGGTCACGGAAGTTAACAAGTATTAATTTATATCCTTTTTCTTTTAATAACTCTCCACAGCCTTCGTATAGTTCCCCTTTAGGGTCAGTTACTATCATACTTTCGCCGTGTCTAGCTAGTATTTTAATTAATGGAAACATGAAACTTTGAGATTTACCAGAACCAGATGCACCCATTATTAATGAGTGGTTCTCTCCATCATCTACCCATGCATGCTTTCCATCATTTATAACTGGGAAACCTCCAGCAGGATATGTATCATCTTTTAATCTAATCTTTTTGATACCATAATCTTTTTTCATTTTGTCTTCATCCCACTCTTCAGTGTAACCAGTTAACTTAGATTTCTTTTTAGTTGTAATTCCAAATCCTTTATCAAACTCAAAGAAATAAGAAGAACAACTTATTAGAATAGCTGCTATTGCGATTACAAAGAATAATAGCGTTGGAAGTAAGAACTCTCCTGTAAATGCAGGAAATGGATTTAATCCTCTAAAATAACCATAAACAGCAAAACTATTAACATTTAAGACTGCTATTGCTATTAAATATAATAACAATAAACATCCTATTAAGAATATTATTATATCTTTTAATTCGGCTCTAAACTTTAATTTCATTTTGCACCTCTTTCTTACATTATAATATATTATTTATTATAAATCACTCTTTTTTTGCTTTTTTATTTGTGAAAAGAATAATATCATTACAATTAATGCTATAGCTCCTATAGCCAACACATAATATATTTTTTTATTACTATCATTAATCGTTAAATCTTTATATTCAAAATATATATTACTTGGTATATTATCTTTTGTTATCTTAAATATTAAAGTGTCTTTATCTATTTCTGCATTTGTATTTATTATTTTATATGGTGTATATATCTTAATAGTTATTTCATCTTTATTGTCCATATAAGTTTTCTTAATATCATTATTTTCTTTAAATACGTTTTTAATATTATCATTAAATGTAATATCTATTTTACATGTTTTATCACAACTATAATTTACATTTCCTACATATTTGTTTATATAATAATCATTTTTATATTCGTTAATATTTTTATATTCTTTTTTGAATACAGAATTATAACTCTTTTTATCTTCTTCCATTTCGTTTTCTATATTGATTATAGAGTTTCTATCTTTTATAAAATCATTGTAATCAGAAATTAAATTGTTATTATATGTATCATATTTTTCTATTATTGTTAGTTTGTCTATAATATCACCGTTTTTATCCATTTCTAGTTCATAAGTTATATTACAGCCTGTTAGTAAAAATATGCTTAATAATAATATTATGACTTTTTTCATTAAGTCCTCCCTTTAATTATATTGACTACAATTGTGTATTGTACTTCCATTTGGTCCATATTCTTCTGTTAGTATTTGTACAAAATCTTCTCCTGCGGATGCTTTAGCTGCCCATACGTGCTGTACTTTATCTATGTATGCTCCGTTATATCCTGAATCTCCTCTTGCTACTACATATTTTGATGCTTCATCATATAGTGCTGAGTATGCTTCAAGTTGCTCTGCTGATAATGGGCATTTATAATATCCATTTCTATATGAACCTCCGACATTACATGAACCTTTATTAATAGAACTTGATACTACACCTGGTACTGTTGCGTAAAGTATTCTTCCGTTACTATATCTATATCCTCCGTCTGATGTTTGTGAGCATCCTTGATATATATCACACCAGTTTTGATCACAACTTCCACTTCTCATTTGAAAATATTGTGTATTTTGATAATTATTTCTTCTTCCAAGAGTGTAACTTATTGCTGCTGTCATTTGCGTTTTAACATAATTTGGATTATTTGCTTTATATCCTATTTCTGCTAGTGTAACTCCCATTATATATTCTTTTAAAGTTACTATTGCTAGAGGTCTATCTGTACAATCTGTTACATTTATTTGAAGTTGTGGTGCTACGCCTTTATTTACTAAAGCACAATATTTATCTACTGTTAATACTTCTCCTGGTGATACTACATCACTATTAATTGGTGTTCCAATTAGACTACCATTAGAACTACTTGAATTAAATAGTATTTCGTCAAAGTCACTTTTTCTTTCTTCAATTGTTTGTATTAATTGTTCTATTCTTTTTGGTGTAGACATTTCGTTATATTCATAATTTTTAAGTCCACTATCTATTGCTACTTTGAATGTTTGATATTTATTGTATACAAAGCCATTTCTATAATCCATTTCTACGTTATAGTATCCATTTGAGAATCTTCTATTTCCTCCGTAGAATGTTATTTTATTTGTAGTAAATATTTCATTTTCTGGTATTTTTTGTGAATACATTGATAAGTCAACTGGTCCATAGAAATCTCTGCTTGTAAAGAAATTGTGCTCTCTACATTCTGGACTTGATGCTAGCCACGCACTATTCATATTTTTTTCATATTCATATCCAGTACCCCTATATCCATTTCCACTTCCACTTACTTTTCCTGAAATATAGTAGTTTTGATTATCTTCTCTTTGATCAAATCTCATAAATATTTCCCATTTTTGAAGACTTGTATAATAAGATTCAACTTTACCAAAATAACAACGTTTTTTCTTTTGATCATAATATAGATATGGATAAACATTATTATATATAGTACTATCAATTATTCTTGTTACATCTTTTTTTGTTAAAACGCCATTTTCAAGTATACTTTTTAAAGTATTAAAATGATCTGTTGATACAGTTTTTTGGCCTACTGTAGATGGATTATCATATGAATCATATCCTGGCTGTTCATCATATGCATAAAATATAGTCGCTATTATTAAACTTTGATCTATCTTTAAACCTGGTTTTGATTTTTCTTCTTTTTCACTATATCCCCAAATGAAGTTCAAAAGTCTACATGGGTTGTTTCCAAATGAATTTGAAAATATTGAATCCCACCAGTATTGTATTGTACTTTTATCGCATGCTTTTCCTAGTACAGTTTTAACACCTTCTACTTTAGTTCCATCTGGATAAGTATAATCATCTAGTCCTCTTTCATTGCCATTTTCATCTTTATAATATTTATCATCCATCCAAAGCCCAGTATCTCCTGTTTCTCCGACTAAGTCTACTTCTTTAACTCCAAAATGTATTACTAAAGATGTCATTAAGGAATTATAAAGTATCATAGCCGCAACTATTACAAATGCAAGTAATATTAATCCTAAACATATACCAGCTATTATTAATTTTATTTTTAATCTAGTTTTTCCTTTAAAAAACTTTTCTATTCCTTTTTTATCTTTACTATCTTTTCCGTCTTTTTTATCTTTCTTGTCCTTTTTGTCTTTTTTATCAAATAATGAACTATTTGTATTTATCTTTTCTTTATTATCTTTTGTGCCTTTACTATTTTGATCTTTTTTATCATTTTTATTTTCTAGTCCATCTTTTTTCTTTAAAGATGATTCTTCATTATCATTTTGTTCTTCTTTTTGATTTTTATTTTTTCTTATATCATTTAATAAATTATTATTTCTATTTCTTAAAGCATCAGGTATATTTTGTGGCCCTAGCGGATTAAATGAATAGCTTGGTTTATATCTTTGTGCTTGTTCTTGCATTTGTTCATATTGTTCTTCTTGCATTTGTTCATCATCCATTTTATCACCACCTAACTTCTTTTATATGTTTTTTATATTAACTATTTCATTTTATTTTTTACTTTAAAATACATGTATATTCTAACATTATTATAGCTCTATGTCAATTATAGCAAGTGCTCTTGCAGTCTTAATTTTATTAATTTTGTACATTAAAAAAGAGAACTTTTATAGTCCTCCTCCTGAACCAAATGAATCAAGTTCTTCTTGTGTTGCGATAATGTTAATACGCATTCTTCTGTTACCACATGAGAATAGTGCTTGTCCTTGGCTATATCTTTTTATTGAATCTTTTTCTTGATCTGTTAAATCTATTAATTTAGCCAAATCTTCTACTGCTTGTTTTTTAAGTCCCATTACTAAGTAGTATGAAGCGTTATCAAATATTGCTTTTCCGTGTATCATTACATTTGGAGCAGCAAAGTCTGTTGGTTGCTGTGTAATTATTATTGTTCCTGTGTTATATTTACGACTACGTCTTTGGATTCTTGCTAGGAACTCAGCACCTAATGTATTTTGATCTGCAAGTAACATGTGTGCTTCATCAACAGATAATATTGTATTATGTTCTTTATCTAATGTTAATCCCCATGCGTATTTTAATATGTTGAAGAATAATGCATTTCTAATATTACTATCTGCATTCATTAATTCTTTTATATTAAATACTATGAAATCTGCTTTCGCATCTATAGTTGTTGTACCTGTGAAATAATATCTTAATTCTTTTACTAATGGTCTTACTTTAATTTCAAGTTTTTCCATTATTTCTCTTTCACGTGTATGTTCAGTCATAGATCTAATTCTACCATTTATTGTTTCATAAACATTATCAAATGTTGGATAATCTTTTGATGATAGTTTTGTAAAATCTGTGTTATAGTCTATTTTAAATCTATTATATGTTTCTTGTACAACTTCACTAAATAATGTTAGAACGTCGTCTTCTATATCTGGACTATAGTATTTCATAAATGCTTTTAATGTTTGAAGTGTACGAGTTATTATAGCATATCCCATACCTTCTTTCATTTCATCATCGTCATCATCAGCATCAAGAACTACTTCTAGTGGGTTTATCATACCATAAGCACCACCACGACCTAAATCTATGAAATCTCCTCCATATAATTTAGTCATGTCTCCAAGTTCACCTTCTGGGTCGATTGCTACTATTTTATATCCGTTTCTTATTCCAGTTCTTAAAAGTAGTTTAGCTGCTGTTGATTTACCGCTACCAGATGTACCTAGTATAATCATGTTAGCATTGTTTCTATTAAACTCTTTTTTTGTTTGGTATAAGAATTGATTAAATAATATTACTCCGCCTGAGTAATCAACACCAAGTAAACATGATAGTCCTGGATCTTTTATACTATCAAATACAAATGGATACATTGCTGCGATTGTAGGAGATGGAATTGGTGTACCTAATCTATCTTCTATATCACTTTTTTCGAATATTGGAAGCATACTCTTTAATATTTTTTCCATTTCGAATCTTAGTACGAAGCCTTTCATACCCATTGCATCTAAATAATTTTTAACTTGTAGTTTTTTATGTTCTAATTCTTCATGTGAATCTGCAGATATTAATATATGCATTTGAAAGTCAAATATTCTTGACTGAGTTGCTGTTAACATAGATATAAAGTTTTCTAAACTTGTGTAATCTTGTCTAATTTGTTCTTGAACTGTTCTATCGTTTTCATCTGCATATTTAGCTTTTAAATCTGCTAATTCTTTATTTAACATTTTAGCTAGTACTGCAAAATCTATTGGTATATGTTTAATACATATTTTTACTCCACCCATTTGAGTTAGATTTGCAAGGTATCCTTCTGATATTGCTTTTGGATAACTTACTACTGATAATATAGTGCAATATTTATCACTTATTACCATTTCTGATGGTTTAAACTCTAATCCTTTAGGTGCCAATTGGCTTTTAAAACTTATACTCATTCACTCATCACCGTCCCAAAATTAGTGGTATCTCCACCATTCATAAATCCATCAAGTAAACTTCTTAAATCATCATTACTTGTTTGTGATGATTGAAGTCCTGCTCCTGCTAAACCTGTAATAATATTTTGAACTCTCTTTTGAATTATTTCAGGTCTTCTTTCTTTGAATAAGATATAGTATTCAGTATCTGTAACACTAACTTCTTTACTCATAAATAGATTAGCTTTTTCTATATCTTGTCTTACTAATTTTCTTATAGCTGGAGTACCTACTTCATTATATAATAATTTTAATTGTGATAAATATACATTTATATCAACAGGTCTATCTGTAACTATTAGCCAAAATTCAAAGTCTAATGTATTATAAAAGTTTCTCAAATTAAATATTGCATTTGTTTGTGAATCGTAATCTAAAATGAATATATTTTTTGGTCTAATTTTAACTCCTGTTACTCTGTAACCATTATCTAAAATTATTTCTCCGTTTTGTATAGCTTTTATTGGTAACCAATTTTCAGCATACTTTTGTGATTGTACATTAATTTTTTTTGTCTGTTTTGCTTGCGTCATACCAAGAACACCAACCTCTCCATAAATATTTATTTTGACTTGTAAAATAGTAATAAGCTTCTGTTAAGAATACTAGTACATTATGATAGTACGCTACTGGAAATACTAGCAAAGCAGATATTAGAGCAGGGGCTAATTTAATAACTATTTCTGCCATTGAATCTCCAGGTAAAGCTATTAGAAGTATAAATGTTATAAATACTCCTGTCACTATTATTCCTAAGTCTATAGGTCTAAATATATTAAATAATAATTGACCGCTTTTACTGTTCGCGGGAATTATATATCTACCATTCATGTAATCACCCTTTCATTCTATTTAGTCTATTTTGTACTTCCCCCTGCTTGTTTTAATCTACCTTCATGCGTTTCTATATTTGCATTTGCTGCATCTATTAGTGAGTCTTGTGTAGCAATATCTGCATCTCTTGCAGCTATGTCTGAATCAGCCGTATTAATTCCTGTATTAATATCATTAATACTCATACCATTATTTGTTGCTGCTTTATCTAAAGCGGTATTGTATTCAGCTTCTGCATATTGTCTAAGCTGATCAGTACGTGATCTTAATGCTAGTGCTGCCGAATCTCTATCAACTTGAGATGCCGTTGTACTATTTAGAATTGCTTTTTGCTGTGCAACTATAGAATCGTTAGATGCTACTCTATTATATAAATCTTCTGAACTTGAAATATTTCTATAATTACCAAATCTACCAAAATTAGTGTTGTTGTTTTGTACATCTCTTCTTGCACTTTCTGCCAACTTATTCAATCTATCCTTTTCTTGATTTAGTCTTGTTTTGTCTTGATTCAATCTATTCTTTTCTTTTTCTGCAGCTGCGATTTTTTGTTGTTCTTGATTTATTGCATCTTTTTCACGGCTTTGTCTTGCTGCTGTTATTCCGAGTGGTGCCCCTAAACTGTTAAGCATAGCATTGCCAAATCCGATGTCTTTATACGTTTCTCCTCTAGCTTGAGCATTTTGAACGTTTTGTAATTGGCCTCTTATTCCTTCTCCTCTATATGCTGAAGTTGCTCCACCTAGTGCGCCTTGGAAGAATCCTCCACCAGTTGCTAGTCCTGCAGCTCCACCTAGAGCAAATCCTCCTACACCAGCTCCTACATTTCCTATGGTTCTAAGAGTATTTCCAAATCCTCCCATGTTTGCTTCAAAGTTCATTCCTGGGAATAATGATTGTAAGAACTTTGGTAATTCTCTTACAAATCTATAAACCGCTACTATTATAATTATAACTACTAGGAATCTAGTCATTCCTGTTTCACCAGTTGTAAGTGATCCTGACATTATCAAGTTGTAAAATGTACCTACAAATGCTGTTGCCAAGAACATTGTTGCTACTCTTACTGCTACTTGTATTAAAGTTGTAAAATATAGTTTCATAAATGCTGAAAAGCTTTTTCCCTTTACTCCATCAGATATAATACTACAAATTGGAATAGGTGCTACTATTTGAAGAATCATCATTTTAAACATTCTTATTCCTACTTGAATCGCTATTTGTACTATAGAGTAAATTAAATATATTCCCATAATACTACTGATTATAGGGTATGTATATTCTACCGTTCTTCCAATTTCTCCTTTTGTATCTTTTATTGGATTAAAATTGTAACTTGTTCCCGAATTGTTTATTATTTGTGTGTATACATTGCTTGCTACTGAACCACCTTCCACATCATGTAAGAAAATATTTAATGTTGATGCTGCTAGGTAAACTCCAAAGTCTTTTGTTTTATCTACTCCACTAGCTGATCCAAATATCAATTTTGATACAAGACCATTTGTATCTTCTGGTGGATCTAATATTTGAAATGCACTTGTATCTGTTGTTCCTAAAGCAATCATTGATAAATCGTTTCCGAGTTCAAATATAAAATCATATGATACAAGCAGTATTACCGCTACTACTATATTTTTTAATATTTTACCACCTGTTTGTTCTAATTTTTCTGGTTCGAGTAAACTTCCTATTAAAGTAATTGCCAATTTAAATAATACAAAAACCATAATCAAAGCTTTTACTCTATCTACTATTGGCGCTGCCATTTGATAAATTATATTTAAGTTTAGCTGTGACATGATTAAAAATAATTTATATGAATATGCAACTAGTGAATATACTATTGCATCAAGAAAAAGTCCTATGCTATCTAATATAGTCCATTCCCAAGCACTACCTGCTAAGAATGTAATTATTTGTGATATTGTCATAACTACTCCAATCTATTTTAATATATTTTGATTATAACATAATTATTTTTTAATTTAAAGTATTTCTATATCAAAAAAGATAGAGTTTTATAACTCTACATTATGATATACATTACTTACATCATCTAAATCATCTAATAGTCCTAATAATCTATTAAACTTTTCTTTTTCTTCATCATTTAATGTAACTGTATCTTTTGCAAAATATGATATTTCATCTAGTTCAAATGTTATACCTGGAAAAGCTGTTTCTAATGCTTTTTTTGCATTGTTTAAATCAGTTACTTCTGTGTATACAACTATCATATCATCTTCAACTTCTATATCGTTTGCATCTACATCTGCATTTATTAATGCATCCATAATTTCATCTTCAGTGTGTCCTTTAATTCCTACAACTCCTAGATGATCATACATATAACTTACAGCACCTTGAGATGCCATTTTTGCTCCACCTTTATTAAATGCTGTTTTTAGGAAGCTTATTGTTCTATTTGAATTATCTGTTAAACATTTGATAATTAGTGTGCTTCCACCTTGTGCAAATGCTTCGTATTCTACAGTTGTATAATCTTCTGTTACACCTTTTTTAACTTTATCTATATTTCTATTGATAACATCTGCTGGAACTTGTTCTCTTTTTGCTTTTTCAATTACTCTTCTTAATGTATCGTTACTAGCAGGATCAGGGTTTCCTTTTGCTGCTTGATATATTTCTTTAGCATAAATTGAATATAATTTTGATTTTTTTGCTGCTGTTGCAGCCATTGATTTAGCTCTAACTTCATGAGCTCTTCCCATTTTAATCACTCCTCTTAATAATAATTTTTGAATTTTACTAGTTTATTTTAACATATATATTATTACTTTTAAATAATTTTTGTTAATACATTAATCTAAATTTTCCATTTCTTTTATTATTTTAGCATATTCTTTGTAGTTTTCAAAGTTATTATCTTTATTATTTAAATAGAATTCTTTAGAATCATCTCTTGCTTGTAATAATATCTTCATATCATTTTTTGGATCAGCTAGTTTAAATATCATATCTCCACTTTGCTTAACTCCAAATAAATCTCCTTCACCACGCATTTCATAATCTTTTTCTGTAATATAAAATCCGTCATTACTTTCTTCTAAGACTTTAAGTCGTTTGTTATCTTTGTTTCCTATTAATACACATGTACTTTCATATTCGTTTCTTCCAACTCTTCCTCTTAATTGGTGTAGTGTTGCAAGACCAAATCTACCTGCATCATATATTACCATAAGTGTTGCATTTTTAATATCTATTCCTACTTCTATTACTGTTGTAGAAATTAATATGTCTGTTTTTTTATCTTTAAAGTCTTCCATTATTTTATCTTTATCTACTTTTGATAACTTTCCATGTAATACTGCACTTTTAACTTTCCCACCGAAGTATAAATCTATATTTCTTTTTATTTCATTTACTGTTGTTAAATCTAATGTATCACTTTCTTCAATTAATGGAGATACTATAAATACTTGATGTGATTTAGATATTTCATCTTTCATCATCTCGTAAACGCTTACTAGTTCTTTTTCGCTTTTTATGATTGTTTTGATTTCTTTTCTTCCACTTGGTTTTGTTTTAATATTTGATATATCCATGTCACCATATATTGTAAGCGCAAATGTTCTTGGTATTGGTGTTGCTGACATGTAAAGTGTGTCTGGAAGCAATCCTTTATTTTTAAGTGATGCTCTTTGGTTTACTCCAAATCTATGTTGTTCATCTGTAATTACAAGTCCAAGATTTTTAAACTCTATATTGTCACTTATTAGTGTGTGTGTTCCAATTATAAAGTCTATTTTTCCTTCTTTTAGTTTTTCTGCTATTTCATCTTTTTCTTTTTTCTTCATGCTTCCAACTATACAGTCTACTCTTATATCTGTACCAATAAGCAAATCTCTTATAGTTTGATAATGCTGAAGAGCTAAAACTTCTGTTGGAGCCATTAATGCCGTTTGATGATTAGATAAATGATTTATATATGCTGCGATTACTGCTACAACAGTTTTTCCACTTCCAACATCACCTTGCAACATTCTATTCATTCTTCTACTTGATGTCATGTCATTAAATATATCTTCTGCCGCCTTGTTTTGATCTGCTGTTAATTCAAATGGTAAACTTCTAATGAAATCATTTACATCTTCCGGATCTATATTTCTTATATATCCTGTTTTACTATCTTTATTTGTTTCTTTTAGATAATTAATTTTAAACATGAATTCAAATAATTCTTCATATTTTAATTTTAGCAAAGACTTTTTAACATCATCTTTATTTTTAGGATTATGTACAAGATTTATTGCTTCTTTTTCTGAGATAAAGCCATATTTTTCGTTTAAGTAATCTGGAACTAGATCTATATAATTATCATAGTGCTCTAGCGCTTCATTTATATATTTCTTTAATGCTTTTGCTGTTATTCCTGATGTTAAATGATATTTTGTTTCTATTGAACCGTCTATTAGAGGTTCAAAAGATATATCTGATGCGATTACTGTATTTTTTAATTTATCATATTTTCCAAAGACTATAAGTTTTGTACCTGGTCTTATATTACTTTTTAAAAATGTTCTATTAAAAATCATTACCGCTATCATTTTTTTATTTGACATTGCTCTAAATGATAAACTTGTCATATTAGCTCTAAATCTTTTTGCAAATGGAACACTATCAACTATACATTCTATTATTACATTTTCTTTATCTTCTGCTTCTTTTATATTCGTTAGAGATATAATATCGTGTCTATATGGGTAATAGTGTACTAAATCATCTATCCCATTTATATTTATATTCTTTAAAGATTCTATTGCTTTTGGACCAAGTCCTTTAATATCACTTAATTTCATTTATATTTTACCTCCGGTTGAATCTCGTATATTGTATCATAGTTTTTGATTTTTTTCTATATCTTTTTGCTCATTAGTAATTTAATTTGTATTTAATTAGATTATAGGTTTCAATAACTTTGGTTAAATATATTTATATATTTGAAAGTACGTTTGGCAAAATTAAAAACCTGCAAATGCAGGTTTAAATATCAATATGGTGGAGAATGTGGGACTTGAACCCGCGACCTCCTGCGTGCAAGGCAGATGCTCTAGCCAACTGAGCTAATTCCCCATATAGGTAGGCACTTGATTTAATCAAGCATGTTAATATTAGCATAAAAACATTCGGTTAGTCAAGTGCTTTTTTGATTATTTTTGCTATTTTTGAATTATTTTATCAAATAATTTAAGATTTCTAGTCCAACTCTCACACTATCGTGTCTTAAACTTCCGTTTTCATCAACCTTCAATAGTGGTTTAGCAATTACTTTGCATTTTATATTTTCTTTATCATATATTACTAAATCTTTTTGCTCTTTATTTCTATAATTCTCTATCAGTGCTTCGTCTATTTTTTCGTTGTTAACAATTACAACATCAACTTTTCTTTTACCTAAATAACTATTTAATACATTTATATGGTCACTTACTTTAAAGTCATCTGTTTCTCCTGGTTGTGTCATTATATTGCATACATACATAATTTTAGCTTTGCTTGAATCAATTGCTTTTATTATTTGTTTACTAATTAGATTTGGAATGATGCTTGTATATAAACTTCCCATACTTAGTATTATTAAATCACTATCTTCTATTTCTCTTAATACTTCTTTATTAATTTGAGGCTCTTTTTTGTAGAAAACTTTTTTTATGTTTAATTGCGATTCAGTTATATTATGTTCTCCTTCAATAGTTTTACCATTATTCATTTTTCCCATCAATACAACATTATCGTTAGTTAATGGATATACTTTTCCTTTTAGATTAAGCATTTTTGATATTTCTTTAACAGCCGTGGTTAAATCACCATATAGATCTATTAATGCTGTTAATATTATATTTCCAATACTGTGTCCATCTAAATCACTATCAGTTTTAAATCTATAATCTACTAATTTTTCAACTACTTCTTCAGTTTCTGATAATGATATTAATACTCTTCTAATATCTCCAACACCCGGAATATTAAACTCTTTTCTTAATTTACCTGTACTCTTTCCATCATCAGCTACAGTTACAACTGCTGTTATATCTAGAGGGAAAAGCTTTAGTCCTCTTAACAAAGAAGATTGTCCTGTTCCTCCTCCTAGTACTACTACTTTTTTATTCATTGTTTTCACCTATAACATAATATGCATAATATTCTTCAAATGTAATATTTTCTTCATATATTTTTTGCGCTGCTTCTTCTCCTACATATCTTAATCTCCATGTAGAAGGTTTAAACTTAGTTATCTCTTCTCCTTCTTTTGTTAATCTTAATATGAAGCCATATTTATATGCATTTTCTTTTAACCAGTTATACTCTTCACTTTCAAAAGCATTTTCAAACACCTTATTATATGGCTGTAAATCAAACGATAATCCTGTTTGGTATTCAGAATGTCCTGGACGTGCTGCTACTTTATCTGCCTCACTTTGTCCGATACTATTAGACATTGAATTGTATATCTTTTCTTGATCTTCATACGATCTATATCCTTGAGAAACTACAAATGTATAGTTATTTTGTTTTCCTGCATTAATTAAATCATTTATGTTTTCTATTATACTTCTAGATATTTTATTGCCACTATATGATATAGAAAGTGAAAGATTTTCTATGTCTTCTGGTGCATATTCTTTATTTAAACCATACAATCTATTTACAAGCATTAATTCATTTTTACTTGTATCAGTGTCATACTCTGTATCTATCCAATCTATATCAGCTTGTGTGTTTATTATTTTTATTACATCACTTGTTTCTGCATTATCATTTTCTTTGAAATATTCTAAATACTTGTCTAAGTTTGATATCATAAAATATTTTTCTTTTACTAGAGGTATTATTTCTTTATCATATTTTTTCTCTAATAATTTATTATAATCTTTTTCTTTTATATTTTTACTAATTACATCATATTCTTCTTTTGAATAACCAACTTGTATGAACTTATATTCATAACTTTTTTTATAGTTTATATTTTTTATTAAACTTGTTATTCCTAAAATAATTAAAACAATTACCCCTATTACTACTGCACAAAATATTCCAAACTTATAATAATTAAATTTTCTTTTTTGCATATTGTCTCCTAGGATAATTATACTAAATTACAAAGCAAAAATCTATATTTATTTCTTCTCTTCAATTTCATTTGATGTTGTTACTTCTTTATCATCTTCTTTTTTAAATATTTCTTTACGTACTTTTTCTTCTATTTCTTTGTATAATGGTGCATTTGCTTTTAGTACTAATTTAACATTTTCTTTACCTTGTCCAATTTTATTTCCTTTGTAACTAAACCATGCTCCACTCTTATCTATAATTCCATAGTTTACTGCTAAATCAATAATTTCACCTATTTTTGATATCCCTTCTCCATATACTATTTCAACTTCTGCTGTTTTGAATGGAGGTGCTACTTTATTTTTAACAACTTTAATAACTGTTTTATTTCCTACAGCTTCTGAACCTTGTTTAATTTGTTCCCCTCTTCTAACGTCTAATCTTACAGATGAATAGAACTTTAAGGCTCTTCCTCCTGGTGTAGTTTCTGGATTACCAAACATAATACCAACTTTTTCTCTTAATTGATTTATAAATATACAAATAGTATTAGTCTTATTTATTACACCGCTTAATTTTCTTAATGCTTGTGACATTAATCTTGCTTGTAAACCTACGTGAGAATCTCCCATTTCTCCTTCGATTTCAGCTTGTGGTACTAGTGCTGCGACTGAATCTATTACTATAATACTCATCGCTTCACTTCTTACTAAAGCTTCAACTATTTC
Organism: uncultured Bacilli bacterium; assembly: GCA_934085595.1. Taxonomy (GTDB): domain Bacteria; phylum Bacillota_I; class Bacilli_A; order RF39; family UBA660; genus CAG-1000. The sequence continues at coordinate 19,288 of CAKOHK010000002.1, read as the reverse complement.
TAGTGCTTGTTCTCCTGTATCTGGTTGACTTAATAATAGTTCGTCTACATTAACTCCAAGTTTTTTTGCATATACTGGGTCTAAAGCGTGTTCTGCATCTATGAAAGCTGCTTTTCCTCCAGTCTTTTGTACTTCTGCTATAGCATGAAGAGCAATTGTCGTTTTACCACTTGATTCTGGTCCAAATACCTCAATTATTCTTCCCTTTGGATATCCTCCTACTCCTAATGCTTGATCTAATAGTAATGAGCCACTAGAAACTACATCTATATTTTTAACACCCTTTTCTCCTAGTTTCATAATAGCACCTTTTCCAAATTGTTTTTCAATATCTGCCAAAACTTGTTCAAGTGCTTTATCTTTGTCTTTTTTCATGATTACCTCTCCTTTATAAATTAATTGTAAACTAATACTTTTTCTTTGTCAACAATTTTTTGCAAACATTTATTTGTACTTTCTTTTTTTACTTATTTTAAGTGAATTATAATCTTTTTTTCACTATAAATATTTTAATTTTTTGTGCAATTATTTTATACAAATAATTTTTTTACGTTTTTATTATTCATCTTCGTTTTCTTTTTGCTCAATCATTTTTATATATAAATTATATGTTTCTTTTGCTACTTTTCTCCATGTTTTTGATAATGTTCTTTTAGCACTTCTAGATACTCTATTTAACAATCTTCTGTTTTCTAATATTTCTATTATTCTATTTGTATATTTCTCATTATCTAGGCTGCATGTAAATCCATTTACATTATTTTTAATAGTTACTCCAACCATACTTTCTGATATAAACAATCCAGGTGTTTTATTAATTGCTGCTTCTATTCTAACTAAACTTGAAGTATCCATAAGTGATGGGAATAATAATAAATTGGATATATCATATAAACATGCTAAAGTCTTTCTGTCTGTAATTTTACCCGTCATTATAATTTCATTTTCTAATTTATATTTTTTAATTTTATTTTTAAGTTCGTTTTCTTCTGGACCAGTTCCAACAAATAGCATTTTAAAATCATAATTTTTATCTTTCAGTAATTTTAATGAATCTAATATAAAAAATATATTTTTAATACTTATTATTCTTCCTACAAATATTAGTATATTTTTTTCATCTTTAAGATTATATTTTTCTATTATCTCTGCTCGTAATTTTCTACTACTGCATTTTTTTAAATCAGTTCCATTGTATATAACAACTGGATCATACTTATATCCGAAGTTTTTTATTTCTTCTATTAATGGATCATTTACAACTATACATTTATCGCATTGATTATAAGGCCTTAATATTACTTTAGTTGCTATATTACTTATTTTTTTACTTTTAGCAATTCTTTCTACTTCAAAATTAAATCTTGTATGGACTGTACATATACAAGGTATATTTAAATCTTTTGCTATTTTAATTCCTAATTTTCCAATATTAAATGGTGAGTGAATATGTATAACATCAAATCTTTCTTTTAATAATTTTTTATAGTGTTTAGAAAATTGTGTTTTTTTATTAATAAATATGTACTCACTTGATGGTACTTTAAGTCCGTTAATTCTATATATTTTATATGGTTTAATATCATCATATTCTCCACTGTTTGGTGCTACTACAACTACATCATTATATTTAGAAAGTTCTAATGCTAAATTATCTACGGCTATTACTACTCCATCAATAGCTGGATAAAAAGTATCTATAAATAAGCCAATCTTTAGTCTTTTTTTCATAATATTCCTTTTTATTAATTTATGTATTTAATATAAATCTATTACATTACTAATTTAATACAAAATAGTAAAAAATTCCACCTTTTTAGTGGAATCTTTGCTATTATAATTAACATTTTATGTTTTTATTAAAAAATGTAAATTTCATTATTGTTATTAGTATTTCTTTTATATTACTTAATTTTTATTTGTAAAAAAGCGAACACTTTCATGAACGCATTTATTATTTTATATTAAATATTTTTTATTTTTATTATAGTACTCCACACCACTTACTACTGATAAAATAGTTGCTATTAAAAGAAGTACTGTTGATACATTTATATTCCATAATTCAAATGGTAAGTTATAAAAGAATGTTAATGTAATTCCTACTAACATAACTGCTGTTTTTATTTTACCTAGTTTTGATGCTCCAACAGCTCCTGATTTTTGACCAGCTATCATTTTTATAGAATCTACTATTGTATCTCTTGATATTATTACAACTGGTATTACTGGAGAAATATATCCATTAACTGCAAATAATATTAATACTCCATTAACTAGTACTTTATCTGCTATTGCATCTAATACTTTACCATAGTCAGTTACTAAATTATATTTTCTTGCAAGATATCCATCTAAGAAATCTGTAAATGCTGCTACTGCAAACATAATACCACATATTAAATATTTGCAATCTATAATTATAGTTCCTTTTTTTGCTACTATTTCAAATAATGGAAATGTTATACCTATTTTATCTAACGGAAATAACATTACTACTAATAATAATACTGATAAAGCTATTCTACATATTGTAATTTTATTGGGCACATTCATGGTAAACATTCCTTTCTAAATTATCACTTAATAGTTTATTATTTGTTTTATTTGCTATATAAACAATTAATAAGAATACTATTACTATAAGTATTATAACTCCTAGTGTACATAATAAAATATATTTTGTTTTATATTCTTTTTTTACTTTAGTGTATGGAGATACTACTTTATCTTCATTATTTTTCTTTTCTATTAAATTAAACTCTCTTGTTTGCTCTAAAATATCTTCTACTGGTATTCTTGATGTGTAGCCAAATATAAAATCATTAAACTTACTTATTATTTCTTCAGAATCTAAGTTTAAATAAATAGCATATTTTTTAACTAAATCTTTCAAGAAAAATATATCTTTAAATGCGTTTGCATTTCCATCTTCTAGGTTATCTAGTTGTCCTAGTGTTATATTTAAATCTTTGACTACTTCTTCTTTTGATAAGCCTATGTTACATCTTGCTATTCTAAAGCTTTCGCCTATTTCTTTCACTTTCATTTACTCCTTAATAAAATAATAATATTTTTAATAAGCCATGTTCTGTACCATATAGGTGGCAAACATCTATCTAAGATTTCTCTTCCTTTACGCCTTTATTATTCATTTGTAAAAGTTCCCCTACCAAATTTGGGTTTCTCACTCGTGGGGTTTACCTCGTTCCACTTTACTTATTCCTAAGTAAACTCGTCTCTTTGGCACTTTTATATTTACTTTAATCAGGTCTTGATTATTTCAATGCCGTTAGCAATAATGCTACCTAGAGTTATTTTTTCCTCTAGCACGAACAGTATAGTCATTCCAGAACTATGTGAGCATGGACTTTCCTCTACATAATTATATGCAGCGTTTGCCTAAAAAATATTATTCACCGTATACTACTTTTTCTAAATCACTAATTCTTTTTAGTAAATCAACATTAGTAACATTTTTGTTAGAGCTAGCTAATTCCAAAGTAGATTTTAAGTTTCTAATTTCAGCTTTCAATTTTGCATTATCATTTTCAAGTAATTTAATTTCATTTATTAATCTTTTAGTTGTTGTTTCAAAATCAACATAGTCTTTAATTATTAAATCAAGGAATTGATCCACTTCTTGTGGCCTATATCCTTTAGCATCAATTTTAAAATCTTTTTCTAGTATCTCTTTAGCACTTAGAAACCTCTTATCCTCAAACATCCTTATAGCCTCTCTTCCAAATTAATTATACAAAAGATTGTAGTATTTTGTCAATTAGGTCTACTTACATATTATTTTCGATATATTCTTTAATTTCTTTTAAATCTATGTTTCCTACACTATTTATAGCTATAGTATAAGTTAAAGTTTCATATGAAGTATTATTAAAGTATTTGTCTATTTCTTTATAATCTATCATTATACTTCTTAGAGTATTTGTTCCGTTTACTACTGTAATTGGTATATTAATGTCTGAGTCTACCTTATTTATTTCATTATATTCATAGTTATATTCTTTTAAATATCTTATAAGAGAAGTGTGTGCTTCTATTTTATTATCTTCGTTTTTATCTCTTGATGATGTTTCGATTATATTTTTTATTAAGTTTAAGTTGTAGTATTTTTTATTTAAAGATGTATTTATTATATCCGTTTTTACCTCTATTAATTTTGCGTTATCTATGTCTGTCATTTGGTCTAATGTATAATATTTACCTTTGTATTCTAATAGTTCTTTATATTCTAAATCGTTATTTTTATATAAGCATATATCACTATCACACATTATTGTATATATAGTTTTAGTGCCATTTTCATTTTTTGTTACTGTTATATCGTAGTTATCTTTTATTTGTGATAGTTTATCGCTTAATGAAATAGTATTTTTATTGCTTAGTTCTATTTTATCACTTATAAAACGTGATGCTACTATACATAGAATCATAGCTAAAATAATAATTATTATAAATAGTCCTAATTCTTTTTTACTTATAGTTATTTTATCATTATTTTCTTTTCTTTTTAACATAGTATTTCTCCTAGTAACTTTTCTTTACCTTTTCCGTTTATATAATCTTTAGAACTCATTTCTTTTTTACCTGCTGGTTTTACTCTTGTTATTAGTATTTCTTTATCTTTGCATTTTACTCCAAATGAATCTTTATATATATTAGTTATTTCTCCTAGTGTACCTTTATTTATTTCATTTCCTATTTTGCTTTCACATATTTTTAATATTTCACCATTTAAAACTACATAAGATACTGGAAATGGATATAATCCTCTTATTTTATTATGTACTTTCTGTGCTGTTTTATTAAAATCAAGGTGTTCTTCTTCTTTTTTGATTATTTTAGCAAATGTTACTTCACTTTCGTCTTGTTTTATTCTTTTTACGTTTCCACTAAATATATCTTCAAGTGTATTTTCTAATAAATCTCTTCCCATAATACTTAATTTATCATGTATTATTCCTACATTATCATCATCATTTATATCTATTTTAGCACTTGTTATTATATCTCCATCATCCATTCCTTCTGCCATGTACATTATAGTAACACCTGTTTCTTTGTATCCATCAATTAAGCATCTATGAAGCGGTGCTCCTCCTCTTAACTTTGGTAAAAGTGAAGCATGTACATTTATTGCTTTATAAGGTGGTGTAAATAGTAGTTCTTTTGGAATTATTTGTCCATAAGCACATGTTATTATAATATCTGGATTCTTTTCTAAAATATAATTATATTCTTCTCTTATTTTATGTGGCTGAAATACTTCTATATTATGTTTTAATGCTACTTCTTTTATAGGTGAAAATCTTATTTTCTCTCCTCTTCCACTTTTAGCATCTTCCTTTGTAACTACTAATATTACATTTGTTTTTTCTATTAACATTTCTAATACTGGAACACTAAAATCTGGTGTTCCCATAAATACTACTTTTTTATCTTTCATTTAGGCCTTCCTTTATACACAATTATATTAAATATTTATACTTATATCAAGTTTTACATCTTTTACGTTGAATACTTCATTTAGTTCATTTAATACTTTTAATAAATCTTTTTTATCTTTATATTTTATCATGACTGTAAAATAATAGTTATTTTTTATTCTAAATATATTTGACATTGTTGGTCCTAGTATTATAAATGATTCGTTTAGGTGATTATCTAAATAATTTTTAACTTTGGTACTGTTAGTGCTTGCTGCATCATAATTTGTACTTATTATATTTATTCTACATATATAGTAGTATGGTGGATAACTTAATATTTTTCTTATTCTCATTTCTTCCATAAAAAACTTTTCATAATCATTTTTCATTACGCATTTATATACATAGTTATCCATATTATATGTTTGCACTAGTACTTTACCTGGTAAATCATATCTTCCGACTCTTCCTGCTGTTTGACTTAATAATTCATATGTCTTTTCACCACTTCTAAAGTCAGGTAGTGCTAGGGATGCATCTGCATTTATAATTCCTACTAAGCAAGCATTTTCAAAGTTTAACCCTTTACTTATCATTTGTGTTCCAACTAATATTTTATATTTTCCACTGCTAAAATCATTTATCAATTTTTGATGTGCATTTTTATAGCTTGTTGTATCTGCATCCATTCTAAGTACTTCTACATTATATCTTTCTTTTAATATGCTTTCTAGTTTTTCTGTTCCAAGTCCTAGGTCTTTAATTGCTTCTTCATGGCATGATGGACATAGTTTATCACTTTCTTTTCTATAGCCACAGTAGTGACAAGTGTAAACATTACTACTTTTATGATATGTTAGTGAAATATCGCAGTTAGGACATTTATATACATATCCACAGTTAGAACATGATAAAAATGTACTATAACCTCTTCTGTTTAATAGTATAATTACTTGATGATTTTCGCTTATTGTTTTTTTGATTTCACTATCTAATTCTGAACTTATTATGTAGTTATGTTTTTTTGCTTCTTTTTCCATATCTACTAATTTTATTTCAGGAAATCTACCACTTATTCTATTTGTTAATTTTACAAGTTTATATACACCTTTTAATCCTCTTGCATATTGTTCAAGGCTTGGTGTTGCGCTTCCTAGTATAACTTTTGCATTATGTTTTTCTGCTCTATAAAACGCTATATCTATCGCATTATATTTCGGAGTATTTTCTTGCATGTATGTAGAGCTTTGACATTCATCTATAATTATTAAACCTATATTTTTAAGTGGCATAAATACAGCACTTCTTGCTCCTACTACTACACTTATATTACCTTTCATTATTTTTCTATATTCATCGTATTTTTCACCTTCAGATAAAGCACTATGAAAAATAGCTATATTATCTTTAAAGACACTTTTGAATCTTGAAACTATTTGTGGTGTTAGTGATATTTCTGGTACTAGTACTATGGCTGATTTATTTTCTTTTAAAGTTTCTTCTATTAGTTTTATATATACTTCTGTTTTACCACTTCCTGTTACTCCGTATAATAAATACTTATTTTCTTTTCCATTTTTAATTTCATTAAACGCTTCTTCTTGAGCACTTGTTAATATTATTTTTCTCTTTTCTTCGTTTGTTACTTCTACTTCTCTATATACTTCTTCTTTTGTTTCGTATATTATATTTTTTTCCATTAATCTTTTTACTGCCGCAAGGGAGTATTCTTTTTTATCATTAATTTTATTTTCTAATCCATCTAGTACTTTTATTTCTGAAGTATTTCTTTTATTATTTTCTATATATTCTTTTATATTAATATTTTCATTTATGTGTAATAGAGTTTTATACTTTTTATTTATATTTGTTTTTTTAGATGCTTTTAACGCTTTTGGTAGCATACACTGGTAACATGATATTAGATTACATATTAAGTTTTCACTCATGTATTTTCCTAGTTCTAATAGTTCATTATTTAAATAAAACTCGCTTTCTACTATTTTAATTATTGATTTATATTCAATGTTTTTATCTATGTTATTATGAATGTTTAGTACAAAGCCTTCTACTTCTTTACTTCCGAAACTCACTATTACTTTATTTCCTACTTTTATGTCTTTTATATCTTCTGGCACTAAGTAGTCAAAAACTTTATTTAGTGATTTTACTGAATATTCTATTAATACACTTGCTAACATTAAATGCCTCTTAAGAATGGATTATTTTCTAGTTCAAAGCCTATAGTTGTTTGCATGCCATGTCCTGGATATAATACTATGTCTTTATCAAAATCTTTTATCATACTTAGACTTTCAAACATTGTTTGTTCATTTTCTTTATCATAAATACCTATTGTTCCTTTAAATACAAAGTCGCCTGTGAATATAATTTTATCATCATAAAAATAGAACATTACACTATCTAGTGTGTGTCCATAGCATTTAATTACTTTAAAGTTCATGTCATCTATATTTACATTTTGTTTACTTTTGTAGTCGATTACGTTTACATCATATTTATTTTTAAGTTCATCTAGTGCTCCGATGTGGTCGAAGTGATAATGTGTTATTAGTATTGCTTTTACTTCTTTATTTATTTCTTTTATTTTGGATATTATTTTTTCACTTTCACTTCCTGGGTCAACTATTAAAATACTATCTTGACTCTCAATTAAATAGCAATTTTCATCTAAATAACCATTTACTATTTTAGTTATTTTTATCATAATATATCACCATTTTCATCAAATAAATCTAGTAGTTTATCTAGTTTATTTATTACAGTAAATCCACTTGATTCTAATTCTTTAGAGAATCTTACTGCTATTCCTCCCGTACTTTCCCATTCTCTTAAGTTTCCACTATAATCATCCACTAGAATTGCACCCCTACTATGAACTGGTTTTGTTTTTGATACTTGTTTTGGCACTATTATTATACTTATATTTTTAAACTTTTCTCTTAGATAATCAATCTTCACTATACCTTCTTCAAGTGAGTTTACATGTGTTAAAAAACTTATTTCAAATCTATTACTTTCAATTAGTTTATTAATACAATTTATTGAATCATTTAATATATTATTATCATTTACTATTTTACTAAAATCAAAAGTAGACATGAATACTCTTACTTGTCCTTCATCTGATACATTTGTTCCACTTTGTTCTAAAGCTTTATAAAGTAGAGGAATTGTATCCATTACTACTCCATCAAAATCAATATATAATCTTCTCATAATAGCATTCTCCTTTTATAAAATTATAATAACATCTTATACAATTTATGTCAACTTTATTTGCAAACGTTTTTTTGCATAAATAAAACTCAGTTAAACTGAGATTATTATTTTAAAGTTAATTTACTTCCATTTTTAATTTCTTTTATTTTATCAGAAATATACTTCGGAGGTATAATACCTTCAAGCCATCCATATATTGTATATAGATTTGTACCAAGCATATCTTCTATTTCTTTCATAGAGTGTCCATCATTTAAAATAAACTCTTTAAGTTCTTTATATGAAATAATTCCATGACTTTCTCTTACTTCATCATCAAGTAACATTTCATTTATAAAAGATATCTTTGGAATCTCTACTACACTACCACATTCTTTACAATATGCAGTTAATCCATTGTAATAAAATTCACTTTCAGATACAATAGCTGGTATCTTTTCTCCTTTAATAATGTAATTTACTTCTTTGTTACAATTTGAACAAAATACTTTTTCCATTTTCTATACCTCCCTTAACGTTTTTAAATTGTACCTCTATTTTATGAGTTTGTAAAGAAAATATTCTAATTTTTTTGTAATTTTTTATAATCTGAATAAATAAGTAATATTCTTCCTCTTGCGATTAAGTTTACTAATTCTTTATATATACCATTATATGGAAGAAGTGTTCTTGGATCTAATGTGTAATGCTTATTTGTATAATCATTTTCTCCTTCTTTAGTTATTATTTTTCCTGTTATTTTTTCATATTCTTTTGCTTCATTATATTCATTTACTATATCAAGTAATAAAGATGTACTTGTTTTATATTCTTTATTATTCATATATATAATGGATGTTTCTGCATGTACTCTTGTACTTCCTTGTACTGCAAAACCTATTTTTGACATACTATCACTAGCTAATGTTGATGGAATAAAATCGTTTATTATAGTTTTATCTACTGCTATATTGAAGTTACCAATAAGGGCTCTATTTTTAGTTTGCATATGATTATTAATATTCTTAATATCTTCTGTTTTATATCCGTTTATGTCATAATCTATATTTTTTGTATTAGATTTCTTATTTATTATATCAATTATTTCTTTACTAAATGAATTATAAAAATTACTAATAAATGATATTAAATCTTTAGATGTTACTTTTACTCCTGCATGGCCGTAAAAACCTCCCATTATATTTGCTTTTGGATCATTTACAGTGTTCTTATCATATCCCATATATTTTAATTTATCTTTTTCACTTAGTATTAAATGAGTATCATATAATTTTAAATCTTCTATAATATACTTATCAAATAACTCTTTATATGTTTTTTTAGTATATGTTTCTAATATATCCGTTAATATCATTATAGGTATATCAGTATATAAATAATAGCCTCTTTTTTCTTCGACTATTTTAGCTGTTCTAAGTCTAATCAGTGCTTCTTCTTTATTTTTAGATGTTCTTATGTCTTCTAGAGTATTATAAGTATTTCCAAATGATATTAAATCTATTATCTTAAAATTACTATCTAGATTAGGATAAATATTTACTAAATCAGTTATTTTAGTATCTAGTGAAATATTATAATCTTTATTATCTATTATCTTTAGTAATATGTATTCTGTATATAATTTAGTTATTGATGCGATATCAAATATAGTATCTATATCATTATTTATTTCTATATGTTTTTCTATATCATTTACTTTTATACTTAAAATAGCTCCTGGAATATTAAACATATAATATTCTTTTTTCCAATTTTCAAATATTTTATTATAATTATTTTTTATGTATTCTTCTAAAGTAATATTATCTTTTTCATATAATTCTAAAAGATCTACAATGTTATTATATTCTTCTTTTGGAAGATACATATTTTTTGATAATTCTTTCATAAAATTGTTAATACTCATACATGTCTCCTCTTTTTCTTATTAATTATAATATTTTATTATAATAGTTTCAACCAAAATAAAAAGAAATATTTTCTATTTCTTATCTTCTAAATAATTTTCATTAACATTCTCATCTATCTCTTTATCGGTATCTATGTCATCTTCTATTATATCGTAATCATCTTCATTATTTTGAACTGCTATTTTTATTTTGGCATCTCCGACTATTTCTATTCCAAGTTCTTTTGAGATAGTGTATTTTATTGTATTTGAATCATTGCTTACATCTGTACATGATGGGTTTTTAAGACTTCTAATTATTATTTCTGAGTTATCATTTAAATCTCCATTTTCTTTTATTTTTACTCTTACTGATTCTTGATAGTTTATTTTTTTACTTATTACATCTGTTTTAGTATTTCCATCATAACTATACCATATGTTTATATCATAACTACCATATATTTTAATTTTATCTCCATCTTTTCTTCCTTTGATATCATGATTTATTACCCAGCAACCAAGTACTGTATCTACATCTTTATCTGTTTTTATTTCATAATCATCTTTAAATATCTTTTTTCCTTTCCCTATTATTGTTTTAGTTACTATCTCTTTATAATTATTAAACATGATTACCTCCTAATATAGAATATGCTTTAGCCCAAAAATAGACACAAAAAAAGGCTTATTTAGCCTAATTTTCATTTTTTCTTAAAGAGTCTATTATATTTCTTAATTTTTCTTCTTTTAATTCTTTTTCAGTAATATCTCTAAAAGATAACATTTCATTATATTTTTCTCTTAATATTTCTAATTCTTCTCCATCTATTTTATCTTTATAGTTAGGTACTAGAGAAAGCATAAATGTTTCAAAATCCATAATTATATACTCCTATTCTAATTGTCCCATTATTGCTGGTAATATTTGTTTCTTTCTTGACATTAATCCTTTTATAAATATTCCTTCACTTGCATTTATATTGAATGAAGAAGATATTAAACTTTCTGCTTCTGTATTATAAAGTACATAACTTCCTTTTCTTACTATGTCTGTTATGAATATTAATACTGCTTCGTAAGTATTTAATGCCATTTCATTTAATTTATCTATATATTCATCAATATTTGCTTCTATCTTATCATAATCCATTGTTGTTATAACTGCGATACCATAAGTCTTATCATTTATACTATAAGATTTAAAGTCTTGATTAATTAATTCTGTTACTGATAGTCCATCTATTGATGAAGCTGCCTTTAACATATTCATTCCGTATGTTTTGATATCAACTTTTGCAATTTTTGCAAGATCTTCTGCTGCTTCTTTATCTAAGTATGTTACCGTAGGAGATGTAAATAATAGTGTGTCAGATAATATAGCACTTAATAATAAACCTGCGATATCTTTAGGAATATCAACTCTTTCCTTCTTATATTCACCATATATTATAGTTGCCGTACAACCTAGTGGTTTTGATATAAATGATATTGGCATAGATGTGCCTATACTTCCTAGATTATGATGGTCTATAATTTCAACTATGTTTGCTTCTTCTAATCCATCTACAGATTGTGCATAGTTATTATGATCAACTAAAATAACATTCTTTCTTTCAAACTTATGAGTATCAATAATTCTAAGTAATCCTACACATTCATTATTCTTTTTTACAATTGGATAGTTTGTATAATTATGTTTTTTAGATAATGAAATAAAATCTGTATAATAACTATCTATATTTACACTTAATGGTTCTGGTGTTGAATTAATAGTTTTAATATAATTACAAAGAGATATTTTATTACATATTTGATAACTTTCATATGAACTACTAATTATATTTATATTATATCTTTTTGCTCTTGATAATAGCTTTTTAGGTATAGTTCTATTTTTTGCTAATATTATAAGTTTTACTCTTTGTTTTATAGCGTGTTCTATTACTTTGTATCTATCACCTACTATTAAAATACTATTTTCATCAAGTGCTACTTCTTTTATAAAACTCGCATTACTAAATGTGATAGTTTTTATAGTTCCATTAAATAATTCTTTATCTATGTTAACTGGTTTTGCATCTAATGTTTCAAGTAATAAACTTATATTAGTGTCTATATATGTTCTTTCATTATTAATTAAATATTTTGCCATATCTTTTAGTGTTACATAACCTATTAATACATTTTTATTATTTACTAGAGGTATAGCTGTTAAATCATGTATTTTCATGAAATTAAAAGCATTATCTATACTTTCATTTTCATTTATATATGCTTTTTTAACGTAATTAATATCTTTTATTTGTACTTTAACATCATTTATATAAGATGGTGTATCTACTTTAAAAGTATCTAGTACAAATCTAGTTTCTCTATTAATAGGCCCTATTACTTTAGGGGTAGTATTATAACCTAATTTATTTTTTAAATAAGATAAAGCAATACTAGAACATACTGAGTCAGTATCAGGATTCTTATGTCCAAAAATATATGTTGTTTTCATATTATCACCACGATTAGTTTATCACAATTTATATAATTTTTGAAGTATATATTATTTTTTTTAATATTTTGTACACACTATTATTATGAAACTAATAGATAAATTATATAATTTGAAAAATGATATGCCTGATTTACAAATAAAAGAAATTAAGCATAAAATATATGTATTTAATATACAGACTGTTTCTAGTAGTATGCTTAGTAATGATTATGTTTTAAATTATTTAGCAAATAGAAGTATATTTAAGAGTTTTATTAATATTTATAGTGATTTACGTAATAATATTCCATCAATTAGTTTTATTAATATTAAAGAAGAAGATGTAATGCAGTATTTATTTGATGGATTTACTATACTTCTTTATAAAGATAAACTTATTGCTTTTGAAACTAAAGCTAGTCTTGATAGAGGTGTTAATGAGCCTAGTAGTGAGCCCACTGTTAAAGGGCCTAAAGATGCTTTTAATGAAAACTATAATACTAATATAGGACTTATAAGGAAAAGAATTAAAGATGAAAGACTTAAGATGAAAGAGATTTCTTTAGGAAATAGAACTAAAACTAAAGTCGCTATTTTATATATGGATGATATAGTGGATAAGAGTTTATTAAGTGAAGTAACTAATAAGATAAGTAATATTAAGAGTGATAAAATACTTGATGTATATTATATTAAAGATTTAGTTAAGAAAGAAAATAATACTACTTTTCCCACTATTAAATCTAGTGAGAAACCTGATACTATAGCTAAAGCTTTAACAGAGGGAAAGATATGTGTTGTTTCTGAAAACTCTAATAATGTTTTAATAATTCCTACATTTTTTATTGATTATTTTTATTATGATGAAGATAATTATCAGAAGCATTTATTTTCTGTTTTTGTTAAAATTATAAGAGTTTTAGCTATGTTTACTACTCTTTTTGCTCCAGCTATTTATCTTGCTTTAATTACTTATGACCAGCAAATACTTCCTACTAGTTTACTTATTAATTTTGCTATGCAAAGAGCTAGTGTTCCATTCCCTGCAATTATCGAAGCATTTGCTCTTATGTTTACATTTGAACTTTTATATGAAGCAGATGCTTTAACCCCATCACTTAGAGGTGCATCTCTTTCAATACTTGGTGCTTTAGTATTAGGTGAAGCTGCTGTTAATGCAGGAATAGTATCTCCTATTATGGTAATAGTTGTTGCTATAACTGCTATTAGTTCTATTATTTTTGTATATTATGATTTTCAATCTTTTATAAGAATATATAGATACTCTTTTATGTTACTTGCTTCTTTCTTTGGACTAATTGGAGTACTTTTAGGTTTTATAATAGTTGTTACTAATTTATGTAATATTAAATGTTTTGGTAAACCATTTTTACTTCCTATTAAAAGTATACTTGGAATTAAAAATAATAAAGAAATGTTAAAGAAAGGTTTACTTGTTCAAAATACTAATAAGGGGGATGTATGAAAAAGATAATATTAATTATAATATGTAGTTTTATGTTATGTGGTTGTAGTGATTATATAGAGATTAATGATTTAGCTATATTAACAGGTATTGCGATAGATTATAAAGATGAATTATATGATGTAACAGCACAACTTGTTATAAATGAAAAAGATAGTGATGTTGTTGTTTATAATAGTAAGAGTAAAAGTATAGAAGAAGCTATTGCTGAAATATCTAAGTTATGTAATAAAGAAATATTTTTACCTGATTTAAAAACACTTATTATAACTAAAAATATTATAGATAATGATATAAGTTATTATGATTATTTTTTAAGAAGTAGTCAGTCTAAAATGAACTTTTATGTATATCTTGCTGATAGTGATAAAATTAATGATATTTTAAGTATTTATGATGATAAATATGGTTCTTCTTTATATGCTGATAAGATGATGAAGTTTAATAATAAAATATTTTCTTCTAGTACACCTCTTGATTTTGTTAATTTAGTAAAAACAATAGTAAATGATAATATAGATGCTGCATATCCAGTAATTACTATAAAAGAAAATAATGGGGAGAAATCATTATATCTTGAAGATTTAGTGATATTTGATAAAGATAAAAATACTATTAAACTTAGTGAGGATGAATCTATTTTTTATAATATATTAACTAATAATGCTAGAGGTACCGTACTTACAATACCATGTGATGAAGAATATTTTGCTATTGATATAAATGATGTTAATACTAAGTTTAATTATGAAAAAGATACATTTTATATAAATGTTAATAGTAGTGGAAAAATATATAGTTATACATGTAAATATGATGCGAGTGAAACTAGTGGTATAGAAAAACTAAATAATATAAGTAAAGAATATATTTATAATCAAATAAATGATTTAGTTAAATTAAATATTAATAATAATGTAGATTTCTTAGGGATAAGAGATTATATGTATAAACATAATTATAAAGAGTTTAAAGATTTTGATATTAATAAAACTAAAATAGTTATTAATGTAAACTCTTCTATAGGATCTTTTGGTGAAAGTAGGAAAAAGTTAGGAGAATTAAATCATGAAAGTTAATAGTAAATCTTATGGTACATTAATAGTTCATTTATCAGGAGCTAGTTCCTTTGGAATAATTAGTTCTTATTTATTTAATACCGCTAAAAACTCTTTAATATATAGTGTTATATGCGGATTTATTTTAAGTATAATATTATCTTTAGTAAATATATCTTTCTTTAATAAATGTAGTGATAAAAGTATTAATGAAAAGTTTACTATAGCATATAAAAAGTTTGGTACTCTTATAAATATACTTTTTATTCTATTAACAATATCATTATTTATTATAGTTAATTATAGACTTACTTCTTTTTTATCTAGTCAGTATTTAACTAAAACTTATAAAATAGTTATATTAATTTTATTATTTGCTACTATATATAATATATCTAAAAGAGGATTTGAAACTATTACAAGAGTTTCTATATTATCATTAGTTTTATCTCTTAGTATATTTATATTTGATGCATGTAGTCTTATTCAATATATTAATTTTGATAATATATTACCTATATATTTTACTGGTAAAAATAATTTTATTATGTCTAGTATTACGTTTGCTTTATATTTTTCTATTCCTACTTTTTATATTAATTCTATTAGAAAAGATGATTTAATAGATAAAGAAAAGTTTAATAAATATTATTATATATACTTTATTATTTCATTTATAATTGTAGTACTAGCACTTATAAATGCTACTTTAGTATTTGGATATAAATTATCTTCTTTATTTGATTATCCTTTATATACTGTTCTTAAAAGAATTACTTTATTTTCATATATAGGTTCAACTGAAAATATTAGTGTTTCTTTGTGGGTACTTTATATTATTAATTCAGCTAGTATTTATTTGTATTCTATTATTAATTCTATTAAGTATACGTTTAAAATTAATAATATGAAAGTTATAGGAATTATACTTTTAATAATAGATATTTTAGTACCTAAGTTTTTACTTATGAAAAATAATTATGTTGAAACTTTAGAATATGCGATGATACCTAATATTTTATGTGCCGCTATTTTTGTTATATTTTTAGTTACTAATTTAATATTAAAAAAAAGATGTAAAAATAATTCTACATCTTAAAATGAATCTATATTTACTTTGACTTTGTCAGTACCATCAACAAATGATTTTGCTTGAATTAGAGTTTTTATAGATGTGGCTATTTTACCATTTTTACCTATAACTCTACCCATATCAGAAGATGCCACTATTATTTCTATAGTTGTACCTTCTTCAGTTTTAAAATCTTTTACTTTAACCATATCTGGTTCTTTAACTAATTTTTTAACAATTAGTTCTGCAAACTCTACTAGGTTCATTATTTATTTTTCTTTTTAGAATTATGGAATGCTTCCATAACGCCAGCTTCGCTAAGTATATTCCTAGTTGTATCTGTAGGCTTAGCTCCTTTTCCTAACCACTCTACTGCTTTTTCAGTATTTACATTGAATCTTGTTTCTTCTAGTGGTGAATAAGTTCCTATAGATTCTATAATATTACCATCTCTTTTAGCTCTTGAATCAGATACTACGATACGATAATAAGGTCTTTTTTTAGCACCCATTCTTCTTAATCTAATTTTAACTGCCATTGTTACTATCCTCCCTTGCTCATATAATATACAACAAAAGATAGGATATGTCAACCTTTTTTAGTTAACTCTTTATGATATTTATTAATAATAAAACAGATGCTATAAATATTAAACATCTGTTTTTAGTTTATTCAATAATGTATGGATCAGCAAGTGTTCCACTTCCCCCACTAACTATAGCTGCACTATTCAAGGAAATTACAGAACGTACACCACTATTGCTATAAGAATTATCGCCACTGAAAGCGCCATTGACACGCAAACGAGATGAAAGAGACAGCCCACCGGAAAAAAATGCGGGGCTTAGGGTCCAGTACCAATACCCTGAGTGCGTATATACCTGAAAGTTATAATTATAATATAGACTTCCTGCATATGCTAGTTCATCTGCTGTTACTAACCCTATTGGAGCACTAAGTTTCTTATTTCCATAAGTATTACTACTTAATGTAAATAAATCATTAGATTCATTAGTACATTTATATGATGGCTTATGTAAGTCACGAAGTCTATAGCCACTATCATACGTTGTTTCTTTAAATCCAATACCTCCATCCTTAGCCTGTGTTGTCATTCTATCATTACAATATCCAGCATTACTACTTATTTTGCTTGCTAGTGTACTTAAATTACTTGTATTTGTATACCAATTCTCATTATATGTTTTTATATCACTATTTATTTCATTGCTTGCCGCTTGCTTTTTACTTGTTGTAAAGTATGAATTAACTACTTTCATAGTTTTAATCTTATTAACATTTTCACTTGTCTTTTCTGTTGCTACTATTTGGAATAAGTAAGCACATGTTGTACTACCTCCTCCTTCACATAAATAATAATTTTTAAATGCATCTGTGTATGAACCATTTACAGTAGTCCCTAAAGTAAACTCACCAGTTGTTTTATTAAATGTATATGTTTTAGACATTTTTAGAGTAGTAGAATTGCTTTCGCTCCATCCACTTCTATTACCGCTTATACCTTCTTTATATTCAGTTGGTGTACTCGCTTGCATATACCCTACATAAGTATTATCTCCATTTCTTCCTGATCTATATGGCGAAGTACCTACACGAGCATTTGTACCTCTTGCATTAGTTGCATTTCCATTATATAGAAGTCTAACATCACCATTATCATCTATTCTTATTATTTTCCAGTAGTAATCACCAAACTTAACATTGTTTTTAAGTTCATACCATGTAAATCCTTTAGCTTCACATGTATCTTTGCTTAAATCTAGGTTACATTTATATGTTGTTCCATCCCATGTTCCTCCTGCTGCAGTACACTTTGCACCTGTTGTATTTTCGCTTAAATAGTCTGTATATGCACAAAAAGAGCCTCCTCTAAAATAATAGTTTTCACTATCACCGTATTTATCATCTCTATATAATCCTTGACCATTTGTTGGAGAACTTATTTTAGTAAAGTCTATACTATTATCACTAGTTAATGTGTTATCACTTAATATTTTACATCTAAGTGAATTATTATTTGTGCAGTTGTTTTCCCATCCTGCTTCATCACCTTCTACTCTTAACACTCCACTAAAACTTTTACCTTGATTATCATTTTGATTTTGATTTGTGTCCATAAAAGTAAGTTTAAGAGTATATTCATGTCTAATTCCAGAAGCAATCTCTATATTACTTTTTAAATCTCTATTATATGCTGCCTCCCTTGTAAGGCTTGAACAAGTTCCTGATTCAGTACTTCCTTTATAACTCTTGCATGTAAACTCAACCTGTAATTCATCACTACCTATATTGTTATTAAACTGTTGCCAGTTTATTTTATAATATCCAGTATCTCCTCCTGTGTTTTCTACGCTGAATGTTTTAGTAACAGAACTTCCAGGCATAGCCTCAATTAACTCTACATATTTTCCATCCGTAAAGTTAAGCTTAAGTTCAGTAGTACTTACGCTTAAAGTTTCAGCTTTATCATTACCCTGTATAGTACTACTAAAAAAAGCATAAGAAAGCCCTGATGTTAATACAAAAACACCAGCTAAAAACAATCCATAAAACAACTTCTTATTTTTCATACAACGTACCTCTAT
>CAKOHK010000001.1 GCA_934085595.1 uncultured Bacilli bacterium | reverse complement strand
AAGGTATATCAAATGAGTGTAAGAGAAAATGTAATATATTATATAAAGAAAAACATTTTTATAGTTTTAGTGTTGATTGGACTTTGTCCAGTACTTGCATTAAGTTATGCAAAGTTTACTATAAATAGTGAAAGTTATAGAAGTAATGAAATGTATATTTCAGAGCTTTTGTATTCTATAAAAATAGATAATGAAAATACATATACATTAGATATAGATCCAGGTGAAACAGAGCACACAATAGAAATAACAAGTTTATCTGGAATAAGTACTAACTATAAACTAGCTTATTTAAATAATGATAACTTAGAAGTGAAATACGCAAGTGATTACATGGATGCATCATTTGGTGGAATTATAATGACTAGAACTATATCATTAACAATAAAAAATACTAGTACAGAAAAGCAAACACTATCACTTATGGTATTTGGAGGCTATTCATTTAATGATGTCGATGAAGTTAAAGTTCTTGATACATATACTGAAATAGATACAAACTATTTACATTATGATTATGAAACAACAGCATTGTATGTAGACAACACAAGAGTAGATAAATTAGATAGTACTAAAAAATATAATCTTGTTAGTTATACATGTAGTAATAATGCACAAGTATCATATGATACTAAGACTAATGATTTAACTATTAATACATATAATCAAACTAAATGTAGTTTATATTTTGAAGAATACAGTCAAGCGCTAGCAGATTTGTGCCAGAATAAAACTTTATCAAATTGTTTAAAAGGTAATTATATACAGGCAGGTTTAACTAAAGTAGAACAATCAGCAACAGGAAATCAAAATTATGATACAACAGAATATAGATATCAAGGAAAAAATTCAAATAACTATATAACGTTCAATGGTGAAACTAGAGTTTGGAGAATAATCGGAGTATTTGAAGCAGAAACACCACAAAGTGACGGAACATATACAAAAGAAAACAAAGTCAAAATAGTAAGAAATAGAATAGGAAAAGTAGCATGGGATTATAAAACATCTTCAGGTTATAACAATGATTGGACAACATCAACTTTAATGACAATGTTAAATAGTGGGCCATATTATAACAGAACTTCAGCTTATACTAAACTTGCTTGTTCAACAGGATACGATACTACAACAAGCGAAACAGCGATATGTAATTATGAAAGCAACGGTTTAACAGATAATGCAAAAAATCAGATAAGTAGTACAAAATGGTATCTTGGAAATACAAATTATACTGGAAATACAAAAGAAATATATGCTCAAGAAAGAGGCACAAAAGTACATAGAGGAAATAAACAAACATGGGATGGGAAAGTAGCACTAATATATCCAAGTGATTATATGTATGCAAGTAGCGCATGCTATAATGATGATACTAAAAAAGGGTATGATTCTGGTGACTCTTTACCCTATGATACAGATTATAGAAGTGAAACTTGTAAAAGTACTAACTGGTTATTAGATACAAGTAATTGGGTTTGGACCGTGTCGCCTACTTATCACAGTTCGCTCAGTGCGATGCTTGTGGACTATTCCGGTAATGTGCACAACAGCAGTACGGATAACAGCTACGGTGGCTTGTGTCAGTCCGTATATCTTGATACTAATGTAAACTATGTAAGTGGCGATGGAACTAGTGATAATCCATTTGTGATTGAATAGCACTTGAAATAAGTAATTATTTGTGATAAGATATGATTGTCTTTGAAAGAAGTAGTAGCAAAGTAATTATTATAAGAGAGTTAGAGTGTGGTGTGAATCTAATTAATAATCTTTGTGAATTCACCTTTTGTAAAAAAAGAATCGCAAACTTTGCGTTATAAAGTTAGAGATGCATAATAAAATATTATGAATTAAGGTGGTACCGTGGGTTAAACTCATCCTTAAGTTTATAATATTTTTTATTTTAGGAGGAAAAATGATAGAAAAATTAAAAGAACTAGAAATAAGTGCAGTTAATGAAATAAGTAAAGTAGAAGATTTAACTACACTTAATAATGTAAAATCTAAATATCTAGGTAAGAAAAGCGAATATACAAATATTATGAGTAATATGTCTAGTTTAAGTAATGAAGAAAAGAAAGAAGTGGGCATGCAAAGTAATATATTTAGAACTAATGTAAATGAAGCACTAGATAAAGTAGGTGAAGTTTTAAAGAGAAAAGAACTTAATAAGAGATTATCTAAAGATAAAATAGATATGACTCTTCCTAGTAAAAAAAGAATTACTGGAAGTAAACATCCGATAAGCATGGTACGTGAAGAGATGGAAGATTTATTTTATGGTATGGGATATGATATAGTAACTGGACCTATAGTTGAAACAGATAAGTATTGTTTCGAAATGCTTAATATACCAAAAGGACATCCTGCAAGAGATGCACAAGATACATTCTATATTAATGATGAATTGTTACTTCGTACTCAAACATCTGCTATGCAAATAAGATATATGCTTGCTAAGGGAGATAAAAAACCATTTAAGATGGTATGTCCAGGTAAGGTATTTAGACGTGATGATGATGCTACACATAGTCATGAGTTTAATCAAATGGAAGGACTTGTGGTAGGAGAAAATATATCACTTGCTGATTTAAAAGGTACACTACTTGTACTTGCTAAGAGAATGTTTGGAAATGATAGAGAAATAAGATTTAGAGCTAGTTTCTTTCCGTTTACTGAACCTAGTTATGAAGTAGATGTATCATGTTTTAAATGTAATGGTAAAGGATGTAATTTATGTAAAAATACTGGATGGATAGAAATACTAGGTAGTGGAATGGTACATCCAAAAGTACTTGATAATTGTGGATACGATAGTAAAAAATATACAGGATTTGCATTTGGATGTGGACTTGAAAGAATAGCTATGCTTAAATATGGAATTAATGATATTAAATTATTTTATAATGATGATAAGAGATTTTTAGATAATTTTAATAGAAAGGAAGTAAGAAATGATATTAAGTAAGAAGTTTGTTAATGATTATGTAGATATTAGTGATGTTGATACTAAATATATTGCTGATGAGATGGTTAAGATTGGTAATGAATATGCTAGTTTTGGGCCTTTAGTTAAAGCAAATAAACTTACTATAGGTAAAGTAGTATCATGTAAAGATCATCCTAAGAGTGATCACCTACATATATGTAGAGTTGATATAGGAAAAGAAATACTTAATATAATATGCGGAGCTCCTAATGTTAGAGAAGGACTTAAAGTAATAGTGGCTCTTGATGGGGCAGAATTACCAGGTGGTGTTATTAAAAGAAAAGAAGTACTTGGAGAAGATAGTAATGGAATGATGTGTTCACTTGCTGAACTTGGTATTGATAGTAAGTATTTAGATGAATGTGATATAGAGGGTATACATGAACTTAATGAAGAAGCTCCTATAGGAGAAAATCCTATTAAATATTTAGAACTAGATGATGATGTTATTGATTTTGAACTTACAAGTAATAGAAGTGATTTATTAAGTATGATAGGGCTTGCTTATGAAGTAGGTGCTATTGTTAATAAGAAAGTTAAAAATATAGATAGAAGTTATGATACTACTTGTGAAGAGTGTAATATAAATATTAATGTTAATACTGAAAACTGTTATACTTTTTTAGGTAATAGAGTTAATAATATTAAGATAGGGGAAAGTCCTTTATTTATTAAGAATAGACTTATGGCATGTGGGATTAGACCTATTAATAATGTAGTTGATATTTCAAATTATATTATGCTTGAAACAGGACAACCTCTTCATTTCTATGATGCTGATAAACTTGGAAATGCTATTGGTGTACGTATGGCTCATGATGGAGAAATACTAAAAACACTTGATAATAAAGATAGAAATCTAACCAGTGAAGATATAGTTATAGTAAATGAAAGAGATGAAGCTATAGGACTTGCTGGTGTTATGGGTGGATATTCTACAGAGATAGATGAAAATACTAAGAATGTATTTATAGAATCAGCAATATTTAATCCATATAATATTAGATATACATCTATTAAACATTTAAGAAGTGAAGCAAGTATTAGATTTGAAAAAGGACTTGATGTTAATAGAACATATTTAGCAATGGATAGAGCATGTAAGTTCTTAAATCTATATGCTGGTGGTGAGGTATGCAAGGGTACTCGTGAATACAATACTTTAAGTATGGATGATAAAGTTATTGATATAACACTAGAAAAAATATGTAGAGTACTTGGATTTGATATAGAAAGTAATGATGTAAGTGAAGTATTTGATAAACTAGGATTTAAGAGTACTTATGAAAATGGTATATTTAAAGTAAGTGTACCTAATAGAAGACTAGATATTAGTATAGAAGAAGACTTAATAGAAGAAGTTGGAAGAATATATGGAGTATCTAATATAAAAGAAAAACTACCAACATTTGAAGATAGAGTACCATACTTTGATAATAGAATAAGAAATATAAAAGATAAACTTATTATGATGGGACTTAGTGAAGTTAAAACATATTCATTAATAAATGAAAAAGATATTAATTTATTTACAAATGATAAGTTTGATTATATTAAAGTAAGAGAACCTATGAGTGAAGAGAGAACTACTTTAAGATATAGTTTAATATCATCATTACTTGAAGTATATAAATATAATAAGAGTAGAGGTAATAAAGATATATGTATATTTGAAAATGGGGAAGGATTTAATATAATAGATAATGAACCTATTCAAAGGGAATTATTAAGTGGACTTTTAACTGGTAAGTTTAATACAGGTATTAATGATGAAGAAGTAGATTTTTACTTTGTTAAGGGTATTATAGAAGAATTACTTGATTATTTAGGATATAAAGGAAGATATAGTTTTAATGCTTGTGAAGATATGGATGAGATGCATCCTTATAGAAGTGTGTATATAAATCTTAATGGAAAAAATATAGGTATATTTGGAGAAGTACATCCTAATATAAGTAAAGATAGAGTATATGTTTTTGAAATAGATTTAAGTAAGTTATTTGAGTTTAAGACTGGTAAACTTAAATATAAAGAGTTTACTAAATATCCTAGTGTAATTAAAGATTTAGCATTTATATTAGATAAAGATGTATTATGTGGAGATGTAATTAATACTATTAAAAAAACTGGTGTTAGATTCTTAAGTGATGTTAAAGTATTTGATTATTATGAGGGAGATCAAGTAGGAGAAAATAAGAAGTCTATAGCATTTAAATTAATATTTGATAGTCCAGAGAGAACTCTTGATAGTGCTGAAGTGTTACTTGCTCTTGATAGTATATCAGAGAATGTTATTAAGAAACATAATGCTGTTTTAAGAGATAGTAAAGTAAATTAATGTAAAAAAGTGTTCACGAAAGTGTTCACTTTTTGTTTGTCTCTTGACAAGGGGGGGGGGTACCCTATATAATTATATTATAATGGAAGTGTATGTTTATGGGTAGACTAAATAGTATGAAGAATAATATATCTTATTTTATAAAGAAAAACATTTTTATAGTTTTAGTGTTGATAAGTTTATGTCCAGTACTAGCACTAAGTTATGCTAAGTTTACTATAAATAGTGAAAGTTATAGAAGTAATGAAATGTATATTTCAGAGCTTTTATATTCTATAAAAATAGATGGAAATAATGTGTATTCAATAGAGATGGAACCTGGTGAAATGGAACATACAGTAGAGATAACTAGTTTAAATGCAATATCATCAAATTATAAATTAGCATATTTAAATAACACCAACTTAGAAATCAGATATGCGGGTGATTATTTAGAACCATCACTAGGTGGAATACTTACTAAAAGAACAATATCACTTACGATTAAAAATAAAAGTAACAGAAAACAAACATTATCACTTATGGTCTTTGGAGGATATTTATTTAATGATGTAGAGGAAGTGAAAGTACTTGATACATACACAGAAATAGATACAAACTATTTACATTATGACTATGAGACAACTGCTTTTTATGTAGATAATACTAGAGTGGATGAACTTGATAGTAATAAAAAATATAATCTTGTTAATTATACTTGTACAAATAATGCAACTGTGAAATATGATGCGAAAACTAATGATTTGACTATAAATACTTTTAAACAAACTAAATGTAGTTTGTATTTTGAAGAATATAATAAGTTTAGTGATTATTTGATGCTAAGTTATGGTACTTTAGGACTAACTAAAATATCACAATCAGCAACAGGAAATCAAAATTATGCAACAACTGAATATAGATATCAAGGAAAAAGCCCAAATAACTATATAACATTTAATGGTGAAACTGGAGTGTGGAGAATTGTTGGTGTGTTTGAAGTAGAAACACCTAGTAGTAGTGGATACGCAAAAGAGTATAAAGTGAAGTTAATAAGAGATTCCATAGGTACACAAGCGTGGAATACATCAAAAACAGGATCCAATTATAATAACTGGGCAATTACATCATTAATGGGAGTACTAAATAGTGGAGATTATTATAATAAAACTGCTACATACGCAAGTAATGGTTTAACAAATGAAGCTAAAAATCAAATAAGTAGTACAAAGTGGTATTTAGGTAATGCGATTTGGACAAATAGTGTTGGCTATGGAAATACAAAAGCGTTGTATGCTCAAGAAAGAAGTACAAGTGTGTGGAGTGGAAATAATCAAACGTGGGATGGAAAAGTAGGACTTGTGTATCCAAGTGATTATATGTATGCAAGTAGTGGATGCTATAATAATGATACAATGTATGGATTTAGTTATAGTGGTTCAAGCTATGATTATAGAAATGAAACTTGCATAAATACTGACTGGATGTATTCATCTAGTAATTGGTTTTGGAATATATCACCAACTTCTGGTATGATTCGTGTTATGTATGTTGGTAGTAGTGGTAATTTAGGCTCTGATGAAGTTACTCTTTCAAATGTTGATGTACGTCCGTCAGTATACCTTGATGCAAATACATCTTATGTTTCAGGTAATGGAAGCAGTAATAGTCCGTTTATAATTAAGTAATAATTGACATGCAAACATATATGTGATATAATCTAGATGCTTTAGGGGGTTATTATGATAGATAATAAAAGAAGAGTATATTTAGATGCAATGATACTTAAAAAAGGTATTACATATTCTGGTGATATGAATTTATATGATTTTTTAGATACTTTTACAGTATTTGGAAATAATATGGAAGAAAAGATGTATATTATTGGTTTTGTATGTAAAAATATTAAGTTTATGCCTAATGTTACACTTGATGAAAAGGGAAGAGTTATATCTAGATTAAAAAAACTTACTGATGAAAAAGGTACTTTGGAATCAATATATGGCAAACTTTCAAATATGGTTAAAAGTGCTTCAACTTTAATTGAAAATGGTTCTGATAGACTTGCTGATTTGATACTTGATTTACCTTCTATTAAAGTTCCTGATTTTGATGAAGTTAGTAGTTCTGATATACTTAGAAAAGGCAATAAATATAAAGTTAATGAAGTAAGATGCTGTGATTGTGAATACTTTAGAACTATTTTAACTGATTCTAATCCTAAATATAAGTATTATTTAACGTGTGAAAGTTGTAATAGAAAGTATCCAGCAAAAGATGAAAGTGAAAAAGATAAGTGTAAGCCGGCATATTTTGGACTTATAAGTAGAGAAGAAGCACTAGATAAAGATAAAAGAATGTATGGGGTATGTCCTAAATTAAAAAAATAAATTAGAAATGATATTTAATTATTTCTATTTTTTTGATAAAATTGTGGTGGTGTTTAAAATGGAAAGATTACAAAAATATTTAAGTAAATGTGGGGTTGCTTCAAGACGTAAGAGTGAAGAGTTAATTAAAAATGGAAAAGTAAGTGTAAATGGTGAAGTTGTAAGAGAACTTGGAACTAAAGTATCTTCAAAAGATTTGGTAATGGTTAATGGTAATGTTATAAATTATGAGGATAAAGAGTATTTTCTTTTATATAAACCAGAGAAAGTTGTTACTACTACTAAAGATGAAAAAGGAAGAACTTCTGTTATAGAACTTATTAATAGTGAAGCTAAAATATTTCCTGTTGGTAGACTTGATTATGATACTAGTGGGCTTTTAATATTAACTAATGATGGAGAACTTACTAATCTTTTAACACATCCTAAAAATGATATTGAAAAAGAATATAGTGTTAAGATAGATGGAATAATAAAAGTACCTGAGATTAAAACTTTAGAAAAAGGTGTTGTAATTGATGGAGTTAAAACAAAGAGGTGTAAAATTAAACTTAAAAAAATAGATAAGAAAAATAATAAATCTTATCTAATGATTACTTTAACTGAGGGAAGAAATCATGAAGTAAAGAACTTATTTAATTATTTTGGATATAAAGTTCTTAAATTAAAAAGAGAGAGATTTGATTTTCTTACTCTTGATGGTTTAAAGAAGGGTGAATATAGAAGAATAAATCCTAAAGAAGTTAAAGAATTATATAATAGTGCAAAATAAAAGAACTTAAGTGTTCTTTTATTTTATTTAGTTTTCTTCTTCAATAGTAATAGCGCCTACAGGGCAACTTTCAACTACTGTAAGTAAATCATTTTTTTCTTCTGGAGTTACTTCAGGTATTTTAACTGTGCTTACTCCTTCATCATTAAACTCAAAGTGTTCTTCATTCATACTTACGCATAGTCCACATCCTATACATTTATTACTATCTACATGTAATTTTTCCATTTTATTCCTCCATGAAAATTATATCTAAAAAAATAATAAAAATCTATACATTTATTAAATATTGTCATATAATTTATATATGCTGAAATAGCTCAATTAGGTAGAGCAACTGAATCGTAATCAGTAGGTTGCGGGTTCGATTCCTGTTTTCAGCACCAGATTGATAGGAAACTCGAACTTTTCGAGATAATATAAAAACTACTCTCAAATTAAATTGAAACTAGTTTTTATTTTAATAATTTAGAAACACACTTGCAAATCGACATAATCAATTAGCGTGTGTAAATAGTATTATTTTATTATTTTTTTCTTAACTAATGTAGGTATAGTTTGTAACATATATACACATTGGTCATTTAACATTTGATAATTCGATATTTCACCCCAAAAATCTTCTTTCCCAGAATGTTGATCTACTTGAGTCCCAGTCGTTGATAAACCTTTAATAAGTTCATCTCTAGAACAATTAAGTTGTATTTTATTTTGAGTAATTAAATTTGCAACATTAAGTTCTAATTGTTCTCTTAATTTCACACTATTAAGCATTTCTTGCATTCTTAACAATTGTTCTTTTGTATAAGAATGTTGACGCTGTATACATCTATCAAATGCAATTAGTAAATAATCAATTTGATTAACATTCAATAATTCACTTCTAATCATGTACGAAGCAATTTCTAACTTTTTATCAATCATATCATATCTTTTATAAAATATGTCTTGGTCATCTTCGATTCTAACAAGTGAACGAACCCAAAAATCGAATACAGTATAACCGCTATCATAGGGTTGAACAGTTAAATCAACTTTATAATTATGTAAAATATAGTCCATTAATTCCAGAGCAATATTTTGTGGATTCATAGATAAGTTACCAATTACTGTTTCATTTCTTTTATACGTATTACGCATAATTGTTTCGGTATAAGACTTAATACTATTAATATCAAACTCTTTATCTAATAATGAATTTTCAGAGGCTAAAATTAAAAGTTTTAATGATTTTAAAGCATCAATATCAGTTTGTTTAGCCAAATATATTCCAAGTTCATTTAAATTTTTCAAATCTTTAGTAGTGTCATTCAAAATAGAAATTCCACTTTCAACATAAGCATTCATAAAAAGACCTCCTTAGTGATTGATATTATAACATATTTTACTTAAATATGAACATTATTTAATGTTTTTTTGAAAATTTGTGTTATACTTATATTAGTTAATAGTTATTACTAACTATTTCTTTTGCCCTAGAAGTTGTTCTACTTCTTCCCTTAGGGCACCATAAGTAAATATGTTTGAACTATTCGAACTTTTAATATATTTTCAGTTTGAAATATAGGTACGTTTTTATGTAATAAAATCATCACTGATAATTTTGATGCTTGTATCAAAATATCTAGAGTAGCAAATGTTTACATCTTAAATTGTGTGTGTTACAATAAACAATTAACAAGGGAGGTTTATAATGAATCGTTTAGAATTTAATGAGGTTATGAAAGCTGTTGGTATAAATAATCCTTTGTCAACAGCTGAAGGAAGATATGGTACAATAGAAGAAGTACATTATTGGAATAATCTCGCAATATGTTTTGGTGGTAGTTATTATACAATAGTTAATGGTAGAATCCCACTAGAAGTTGCAAATATTATTTATCAAAAATATCCTGGTAATCCTTATGATATTAGAGTAGACGGAGGATGTAAGGATTGGAATCCAATTGATTGGGCTACAGATGAGAAATATGAAAAAGATATTCAAAAATATGTGGAAGAACATCTTGGTATTGATGAGTATTTATCAAAATGTGAAAATGCTAAAAGAAATTTCAAAAGAAGGAAAAATATTGATGATAAATATTTAAAAACCTATCATATTGATTCAAAAGAAGGACTATTAATCTTTTTAACTGAAATGAAAGATTATTTCTTGAGAAAAAATAATTTACCTGAAACTGAAGTTGAAAAGTATGATGAATTAATATCAAAGATTACTTCTGAAATTTTAAAAAAGGTAAATCCTTATATTTCCGCATATGACTGGATGCAAGATGATAAAGAAAATAAAAACAATTATAATTCTTCAGTTGAGAGAGATAATAAAACAAAATTGGGACAAATATTTAGAAAGGCTGTTCTAGATTTTGATAAAGCTGTTAATCCTTTTCTTAATGACGATATTGAAATTGATGAGATTAGTAACTATTTAAAGAATGTTAAAATTAATGCTAACTCATATAACTCTGAACATGGTAAATATAGACAAGGTTGTTGTAGGCTAGAAATAACAGATATTAGTACAGGAAATAAAACAACCTATTATAGAAGCCCAGATGGATTTTCATTTCAATTATCTTATAATTTGGGAGAAGAAAATTATTTGCAGGTTTTACATTATTTTTCAACTAGTGGTAATTTTGAATCAGATAAGGGTGAAGTTGTAGCAATTTATTATTGTGGAGATAATGTTGATAAAATTGATATAAGATTGAATATTACTAATGGAAAAGCTGGAGAAACTTATGAAGATAAAATCCCTGCTACTCCTGAACAAATTGCTTTTGTTTATGATGAATTATTAAAAACGGCAAGCTATGCATCAGAAGTTACAATTGAAAATATGAAGAAAAAAACGAGTACTGAACAATTAGTATTAAAAAATAATTAAATTAAAAATAAGGGCTAGTAAAGACTTATTAATATAATAAGGAATACTACGCTCTTTTTATGTGGTTAGAAGTGAATTATGTTATAAATATTTATATGACCAAATGGATATGGAAAAACTTATGAATTAGAAAGAATTAAAAAAATCATTATTCGATAAAGATAAAACTAGTGATAAAACTAACAATAAAATTGATACTTAACTATAAATTATCAATAAATAGTGTATATTATTTGTTAAAATGTGCCTATAAAACTTTTGAAGCCCTAGGTCTTTTTCATTTTATAAATTTTTATGATATATTTGTATTAGTTTATTTTATTACTAACTATTAAATGTTGCTTAAAAGTTGTTTTACTTCTTTCCTTAGGACACCATAGGAAAATCTACTTGAACTTTTTATGGTTTTGTAGAGTTAAGCCAATTGTTATTAATGGTGATTTGAGGGGTATTGATAAGACCAATCTTACTTATCTAGAACCACATAGAATTATAATTAATAATATTATCTTTATATCTTTTGATTATTCTAACGAGATGTTTATTTAAAATTTAAATAATAAGATTAAATTATCTGAAACAAGAAAAACTATTTAAAACCTAACTTTTGAAAGATAATACTCAAAAAAACAATTTTTGTTTCAAATTATAAAAATTATGCTATAATAAATGATTAGATGAAGGGAGGTTTAAAAATGGAAATAATGCAAATGAATGAGAATTGGAATAAAATAAACACTAGGGAAGAATTAATTGAACTTTTGAAAGGTTATAAGGGAATACTAAATGTTTCAATGATTAACTATTTAAAGTCTTTAATAGATTTGGAATTTTCAGTTATCAGAGAGTACATTAGTGATAATGATAGAGCTGCTATATCAGAATTAGAAGTATATAAAAGAATAGCAATGTATAATATTTATAATAGGGCATTAAACATATTTAAACAAAATGAATCAGAGCTTGAAATATCTGATGATAATGATGATATTGAAGGATTAGAAGTATATGCTTCATTAGGCGAAGAAAGAAGCTTTAAATTATTTGACTTTGATTATCATGAAGGTCCTATGGGCTTTAGTTCAAAAATACCGAGTGGTTATAAAACAATGAAAATAGGTAATATTTCTTTATTTCAAACTATCGATAGTAAAGAACATAGGGAAGCAGAATTGATGCGAGTAATAAGTGAATTAGATAGATTATACGATGAGAGAAATCCATATCATTCTAGACCTAATACTTATGGTGGACCTGCTCCACAATGGGATTTTGAACATGCTCGAAAAATAAGAGCATATGAAGAAAAGTTTAATCAGTTAGATGCAAAAAAAGAATTAACTGATGATGATAAAAAAGAAATAGAAATTACAAAAACGTTTCATGAGTTATTATTAGATGATTATGGATTAACAGATAAAGATTTTGAAGATGAAAAAAATCAGCATTCTTTAGCTTTTTGTAGAGAAAAAACAGAATTACAGAAAACTCTTGTTAGAAGAATACCAAACATAAATATCAGAAATAATATTAAATATATTTAAATAAGAAAAAATAAGGGCAAGTAGTGACTTATTAGGAATAAGATTTATTTTGCTCTTTTTCTATATGTAGAAATGAGGTGAATATAAAAATGAAAGTTAGAACAACAAATGCTTTAATGATATATTTAAGAAAAAAGCATAATATTTCTATTGGAGGTACTAAAGATAAAAAGAGTTTAAGAAATATAGGTTATTATCATGGTTATAAGGGTTATAGATACATTAATAATACACAAAATAGAATAAATTTATCTAGTTTTGATGAAATAGTTTCAATAGTTGATTTTGACTCTAAGTTAAAAAGTTTATTATATCCACAAATAATGCAAATAGAAACGATTTCAAAAAATATTGTACTTCAAATGTTAGTTGAAGAGTATAAAACTGATGAATTTAATGTTATTTATGAAAATGGTATGACTGATTATAGAAATAGTAATACTAGCGAAGAATATAAAAAGAAAATGAAGCAAAGATTATCAGTACAAAATAGTATTTATTCTTCTTTATCTAGAAGTTATAATAATGAAAATAAAATTGTTAGTCATTTTTATTCAAAAGATAGATATGTTCCAATTTGGGGTATATTTGAAATAATTACATTAGGAACGTTTGCGGATTTAATTAAAAGTTTAGAATTTAAAGTTAGAAATAAAATTGATAAAGAAATGAATATAAATATTGCATTTGATACTAATGCTAAATTTCCTGAAAAGATTATGTATTTAATTAAATCATTAAGAAATTCAATTGCACATAATGATGTAGTTTTTGATGTGAGATTTAAAGACGGGCAAATTGATACTAAATTATCTAAATATCTAGAAAATGAAATATGTTGTACTGGAATAGATTTTAATACAATTACTGATTATGTTCTTATTATTTCAGTTTTATTAAAAAAGTATGGAATTACTAAAACTGAAATTAATAAATTTGTAAATGATTATGAAAAAATTATTGAGGAGTTTAGAAATAAGATTTCCATTAGTATTTATAATAAGATTATATATTCTGATACAAAGAATAAATTATCAGCTTTACGAAAATTTATAAAAAGTTGATCGAATTATTGCATAATTTTTGCAATTATGGTATATTATAAATGTGAATGGCGATGGTGTATCTTCGGATCCCATCTGAGCAAGTTAGATGCGTCTGACTTGCTTTTTTGTTTTAAATAATGCAATATTATATATTGAAAAGTGCCTATGAAACTTTAGAAGCCTTAGGCTTTTTAAATTTTTATAAGTGATAATTTGTTGTAAATCTGTAAAAAAATGATATGATATTGTTAGAAGACCTTTAAGGTACATCGAACCAAGCATTATTTGTGCGAATGTTCTAATTGTATGTTAAGTACTGGATTTCTTGGGCAGAGAAGTAATCAGTAATGGTGCTTATGTAAAAAAATAATAAATAATAAATGTTAGCTAATATATATTTTATGAAGGAGGTTTTATGAATACTTATTTTTTAGGAAACGGATATGTAGCAATATCACTTATTGAATCAAAGAAGCATATTTTTAATGAAGGATATATTACAATATCAGAACTTAATCAATTTGGTTATTTTTTACAAAAAGAGTTTAATAAAAGAAACTTAGATATTATAGTCACTTCTGAATCATTAAGTTATGGTGATTTTAAAGTAATTGGAGAAGTAATTATACCATCTAATAGTTGTAGTTATAACTTAGATTTTCTTCCAATAGAGGTATTAAAAGTTTTATATGATTTTGATTTTATTAGATGTTTTTGGTGGAAACTTAGAAATAATAAAAATGAAATTAAAAAAGAATTAGTTCCTAAAAATGTATAAAGAATAGCTTTTTTGAAAGTTGACACCTACCATAGTTTTGATATAATATAAAACAGTTAAAGGAGATGCATATGACAGAAAAAGAATATTTATTGTTATTAAAGAAACAAGCATATCAAGCAGAAAAAAGTAGAGTTGTTTGTGGCTTTAATGAAGATGCTTATGGTAGAGCAGTTGTGACTACAGGTGTTTTAAAAGAATATAATGAAAATCAAAGAGCATATGCAAATCAAAAAACAATGAGTTATGAAGATTATACCTTAAAGCAATTTCAACAAAATGGAAGAAGATAGTTATTGTAATTTGAAGGCTATTAATATAATGATAGTGATAAGAGTAAGGACTTTATTATAAAGTTCTTTTATGTGATATAATATCATTGAAGAGGTAAGTTATGATTTCTATTAAATATAAAGAAATGTATGATGTATTTATAAATCATTATAAAAATAAACATGTAAATCCATGGCATGAGATTAGTGAAAGTGAGTTAGATAAACTTTATAATAATATAGTTTCTAATCAAGATATAAATGATGATTATTCTTTTAATTATTTGATGAATGTTATTTTAAAGAGATTATGTGGTGAAGTGGATGCTCATAGTAAGTATGAAGATGTTAAAATGATACCGATGAACTTTAGAATATTTGGTGAAGATGTTATTATAAACTATCCTGATAATTTAAAGGGTTATGAATTAATATCTATAAATGGGTATGATATAAAAGATGTATTAGATCAATTAGATGATGTCATTACTTATGGAACTGAAGAGAAAAGAATATATGAACTTGAGAAGGCACTATTTAATAAGAAAAAAATGTTTGGAATACCTATGTTTAGAGGTGCTGATTCTTTAGTTATGAGTTTTAAAAAAACTGATGGTAGAATAATTACTAGAGAGTTTAAAAAAGATGAAGAATATAGTGAAGAAGAAATGTTTGATTGGGATATATTTGCTTATGGAAATGTTGGAACTTATGGTGTTAAAGATAAGAAATTAATTATTAATTATTCTTCTGTTCAAAATAAGTTTAAAAGTAATATTGAGAATATGATGAGTGAAATAAGTAAACTTGATTTATCAGAAATAGATACAATAATTGTAGATATAAGAGGTAATACTGGTGGTAATTCTGGGCTTAATAAACCTTTAATTGATTTTATTATTAAGACTAAAAAAAGAATAATATGTTTGACTGATTATAGAGTGTTTTCTTCTGGTAAATCTCTACTTGTAGATTTAATAAAACTTGGAGCAATTACTATTGGAACTGGGATATCAACACCTTTAAATTGCTATGGTAATTCAGATTGGATAGAATATAATGGTTATCGTTTTTCTTCGTCTTCTTGTTTCTTTGCTCCTAATTATGAGTGGAGTGCTTCTTCAAAAGAAGAATATAAATCTGAAGTAAGAGATGAGTTTATTACACCTGTTATTTTTATGCCTGACGTTTATATAGAGCAGAGTAAGGAAGATTATTTGAATGGAATTGATAATGTGCTTGAATACGCTTTGAGTATGGAGAATGAAAAGAGTTTGTAAAAAAACACACTAATGCTAAAGTGTGTTTTTGCTTATGTTATTTTATAACTAGTGCTCTAACTCTTGAATGATGACATCCTGCTTCAGTAATTTTTTTTTCTAAGTTTAAATCTCTAATATCTTCTGGATGTGATAACACGTAAAATGCGTTTGCTTCTTCTAAAACTTCATCTGGAAATTGTTCTAAAACTTCTGCAATAGAAGGTTTAAATAAACCGTAATATCCATAAGTATGATAACATGAGAAATCCATTAGAATTTCTGTATTTGATAAGTCTACTTTGTTTCTTATGTCATTATGAGCATTCCATAGATATGATTGACCTCTTAATTCTTTTAATGAATAATCTCTTAAATAGTAACATAAGCTATTAAAAACTACTATAGGTTTAATTCTTTTATATCTTTCAAATAATTCTAGATCTGTTAAGTGTGGTAAAATGATGTTTCCATATTCAGTATCATTTATTTTTATTGTTCTTAAAATTACTTTTTTATTATCTAGTTCTTCTTCTTTTATTATTTCTTTATCCATATTAAATCTCACCCCCCTTTTTATAAACTACTATCTGATCATTTCTAATACAGCTTGTTTTTCTTCTATACTTTCAGCTTCACCATAGAACTTTTTCCAACATTCTTGTGTTCCGAACTTTTCACAGTCAAACATATATCCCTCTTTACAATCGTTATCAAATTCGCCATTACCATAGTTTTCTGATAAAAATTTTGGACAAGTATACCTCATTAAAGGTAATGGATATTTTCCATTAATGAATTCTTTGTAAGACATAAGATTAATTTCATTTGCTCCTTGTGCGAAAAGACATTCTGTAGATACTATTTTACCAATTCCATACATAACATATTTAATATCATCTCTTATTTGTAATTTATCAAATAAAGTAACACTATCTTCAATAATACCATCAACAACTTTGTAAATGATTTTATTTTTTTCATCTTCTACAAGCATAATATCGTGTGAGTCCATTTTTGAATACATAGTATTATAGCCTTTACCATTACAATAATGACATAAAACACCAATATCATCTTTTTCTGAATATCCTTTAAAAACTCCGGTTCCATTACATACTTCACAAGTACATTTTACTCCATCTTTTAAATCTAATTCTTTTAAATACATGATAATATTTCTCCCTTCAAATGTTGTTTGTTATTATAGTTTATTTATTGCGATTTGTCAATGTATTTCTTTGTAATTCGTGCTGAAAAGTATAAGTATTCTCTAATTAATGATACTTGTTTTTGTTTTATATAAATGCTATACTTTGGATAGTTATTAGTTAGATAAGAGTGAGGGTAGTATGGAAAGTTTAGAATGGAATCTAGATGAATTATTTGAAAGTAGTGAAGCATTTTATGCTGAAATAGATAAAACTAAATTATTACTTGAAGATATTAAAAAATATGAAAAGGTAGAAATGAACGCAAGTGTGTTAGAAGAAGTACTTGATGAAAAATGGAAAATTAAAGAAATGAGTAATAATATATTAGTATATGGGTCACTAAGATATTATAAGAATATTAATGATGAAGAAAGTATTAAGTTAAAAAAGGATGCTGAAGAGTTTAATGGTGAAGTTAATACGAAACTTATGTTTATTGATAGAATGATATTAAACCTTGGAATAGATAAAGTTTTATTATTTGTAGATGAAAATCCTAAATTAGAAACATATAGATTTTCATTATGTAATTTATTTAGATTAAAAAAACATATAATGTCTAATGAAATAAATGAAAAAATTAAAAATAATAATATTAATATAAGTGAAGAAGTATCTAGATATAATAATATACTTAGAGATATAAAATATGGATATATAAATATAGATGGAGAAGATATTCTTTTAACATCATCTAATCTTGCTAAATATTTATCTTCTAGAGATAGAGATGTG
Source organism: uncultured Bacilli bacterium (assembly GCA_934085595.1). Classification (GTDB taxonomy): domain Bacteria; phylum Bacillota_I; class Bacilli_A; order RF39; family UBA660; genus CAG-1000. Next base: position 196,967 of record CAKOHK010000001.1, on the reverse strand, counting down.
AGAAAACAGGCATATTCTATAGTAGGAGAAGCTAATCAAAAAGAATTAGATGGGTTTGCTGATATTATAAATAAAATATATGGATATAGAATAGAAAATGCTAGTTTAGAAGAATATGATTCTGTTTTAGAAAAAATATTATTTGAAGAAAATATTAATTCGAGAATCATAAATGAGTTAATTAAAACTGTAAATAATAATTTGAATCTTGCTCATGAATATTTAAAAATTAAAGCAAGTTTGCTTGGAGTAGATGAAGCATATTTATATGATTTTAATGTACCTTTTGATAGTAATTTAAGAATAGAATATTCTTTAGATGAAGCTAAAAATATTATTTTAAATGCGCTTAGTGTTCTTGGAAAAGAGTATATAGATGTAGTTAAATTATTATTTGATGGTCATATTGATGCAGTAATAGATGAAAATAAACATCAGTCAATTACTTTTTCTTGGAATACATATTCTTTTATGAATTATAGAGGATCGTATGTAGATTTAAAAAATATGATACATGAAATAGGACATATTGTTAATTATTATTTATCTCAAAAGAAACAACCTTTTATGTACGAAGATAGTACTATATTTGTTGGAGAAACAGCATCTATTATAAATGAAATATTATTAAATAGATATTTACGTAAGAATGCTAGAAGTAAAGAAGAAGAGATATTTTATTTAAGTAAAGAAATAGAAAATTATTTTACAACTGTATTTAAACAAACTATGTATACTGAGTTTGAAGATGATTTATATAATACTAAGAGAAATATTGAATTAACTAAAGAAGTACTAAGTGAAAAGTATGGTAATATAATTAGAAAATATTATGGAAATGTAAAATATGAAGAAGTAGATAATAATGGCTGGTGTAGGCTTGGACATTTATATAGACATAGTTATTATCCGTATAAGTACGCTACGGGATTGTTGATGGCAAGTGCTGTTTGTGATAGTCTTATTGATAAGAAAAAATTGGAAATTGCTGATTATATTAATTTTTTATCTGCTGGAAGTAGTATGTATTCATTAGATTTATTAAAACTACTTAATATTAATTTAATAAATACAGATGTAATGCAGTCAGGATTTAATGTTATGGCTGAAGATATAGAAGAACTTAAAAAAGTTTTATATAATAAATAATAATGTTTTGGAGGAATTATGGAAGTTAAAGTTAAAGGGATTTATAGACATTTTAAGGGTGACTTATATTTAGTAGAGGATATAGCTCGTAATAGTGAGACTGAAGAAGTAATGGTTATATATAGAGCGTTATATGGTGACAATGGTTTATGGTGTAGACCTTATGATATGTTTACTGAAGAAGTTAATAAGAATGGACAAAAGTATCGCTTTGAACTACAGAATATTAAAAGTGTTAGAGATTAAAAATATTATTTAAGGAAATAAATATGAAAATACTAGATTTATAACTTTAGTATTATTTATTATATTTTTAATAATATCTATAGTAGTTTCAATTATTAGTTCGGGCAGTTTAGATTTCTTTCATAAGTGGAATTGGTTTAATTAAAAAGATAAAGATAGAACCCTTCAAATGTGGTATTGTGTTAATTAATTAATATTTAAATGATAAGAGAAAAGATAATCTTGATATGATAGATAAATATTATAAGTATATAGTTATTAAATAGGGTACTTGCATAGATATTAAAAATGTGATAATATATGTTCATCGGGAAAGATTATTAGAATATTTAAATATTTTAAGAGAGTTAGTGGTTGGTGCGAACTAATAATATTGTTATTTGAAGCTACTTTTCTTTGTTTGATAGAAAACTATCACGGTAATGCGTTATAATAATTAAGTTAATTAAAGGATGGTACCGCCTATATTGGCTCCTTGTACTGTTCTTTTTATTTTGGAGGTTATATATGAATGTAAGAGATTTATTTATTGATTTTTTTGTTAGTAAGGGACATAAGCAAATACCTAGTGCTCCGGTTGTACCAGAGAATGATAATACTGTTCTTTTTAATACAGCTGGTATGCAGCCATTAGTACCATATTTAAGTGGGAAAGAGCATCCTTATGGGAAAAGACTTTGTGATTATCAAAAGTGTATTAGAACTAATGATTTAGATGAAGTAGGGGATTCATATCATCATACTTTCTTTGAAATGCTTGGTAACTGGAGTCTTGGTGATTATTTTAAGAAGGAAGCTATTGAGTGGAGTTTTGAGTTTTTAACTAAAGTACTTAATATACCAGTGGAAAAACTTGCGGTTACTGTATTTGCTGGGAATGAAATAGCTGATGAGGATACTGAGGCTATTGAACTTTGGAAAAGTTTAGGTATTAAGGAAGAGAGAATAGCTAGGACTAAAGAGGATAACTGGTGGCCTAATCTTGAGATGGTAGGGTTATGTGGGCCTGATACAGAAATGTTTTATTTCAGAAGTGATGAAGAAGTACCAGAAGTATTTGATCCTGAAGATAATAGATGGGTTGAGATATGGAATGATGTGTTTATGCAGTATGAACATAAGGAAGATGGTAGCATAGTTCCACTTGCACATAAGAATGTAGACACGGGTATGGGTCTTGAAAGGGTTACAAGTGTACTTGAAGGGGTAAATGATAATTATGCATCTAGTATATGGAAAGATGTTATTGATTTAATATGTGAAATTACTTCTTTGCCATATGAAGGTAATGAAAAAAGTATGCGTATAATAGCAGATCATATTAGAACTAGTGTATTTATAAGTGCAGATCCAGCAGGAATTAAACCTAGTAATGTAGGACAAGGGTATATACTTAGAAGACTTATAAGAAGAAGCATAAGACATGCTAAGAAATTAAATATAGATATAAATAGTGATTGGGAAAGCAAAGTAGCATCTTTAATAATTAGTAAATATGAAAAATATTATAGTGAACTTAAAGAAAATAAAAATGTTGTTTTAGAAGTTTTAAAGAATGAAAAAGAGAAGTTTAATAAAACATTAGAAAAAGGACTTAGAGAGTTTGAAAAAACAGTTAAAGATGGAAAAGATATAGATGCTAGTAGTGCATTTAGATTATATGATACTTATGGATTTCCTATTGAACTTACTATAGAACTTGCTTTAGAAAAAGGTATTAAAGTTGATGAAGATGGTTTTAAGGAAAAGTATAAGGCTCATCAGGAACTTAGTAGAACTGCTAGTAGTGGACAGTTTAAAGGTGGTCTTGGTGGTAATGGTGAAAAGGAAACTAAATATCATACTGCGACTCATTTATTAAATGCTGCTTTAAAAGTTGTAGTAAATAAAGATGTACATCAAAAGGGAAGTAATATTACTGAAGAGAGAATGAGATTTGATTTTTCTTGTGATCATAAACTTAGTGATGAAGAGAAGCAAAAGACTGAGGATTTAGTTAATGAATGGATTAAAGAAGGTCTTGATGTAAAAGTAGAAGAGATGAGTAAGAAAGATGCGATTAATAGTGGGGCTGAGTGTATGTTTATTGAGAAGTATCCTGATATGGTAACTGTATATTCTATTGGTGATGTTTCAAAAGAATTATGTGGTGGTCCTCATGTTAAGAATACAAGTGAACTTGGGCATTTTAAAATAGTTAAAGAGGAAGCTAGTAGTGCTGGGGTTAGAAGAATTAAAGCTATATTAGAATAATTTATATAAAAAAAGAGTTCGATGTGAACTCTTTTAATATACTATCTATTGTAGTATTCAACTATTAAAGCTTCGTTAATTTCGCTATTTAATTCTTCTCTTTCAGGATATCTTACATAGCTTCCACATTTCTTTGATTTATCAAATGAAACGTAAGCTGGTAATGTAACATCCATATTTAAGCATTCAGTAATAACTGGATGTTCTAAAGAACTTTCTCTAACAGCGATAGTATCTCCAACTTTAACTCTGTATGATGGAATATCAACTTTCTTTCCATTTACAGTGATATGACCGTGATTTACAAGTTGTCTAGCAGCTCTTCTTGTTTTAGCAAGACCCATACGATAAACTAAGTTATCTAGTCTGCTTTCAAGAAGTATTAATAAGTTATAACCATGAATACCACTCATCTTACCAGCAGCATCAAATGTTTTTCTGAATTGCTTTTCAGATAGTCCGTACATGAATTTAACTTTTTGTTTTTCTTGTAATTGAACACCGTAATCACTAAGTTTCTTTCTACTAGTTCCGTGGATACCAGGAGCAGTAGGTTTACGTCTTAATTCTTTACCAGTTTCAGTTAATGAAAAACCATATCTTCTAGATTTCTTGAATGATGGTCCAGTATATCTTGACATGTATTTTCCTCCTTCTACAAATATTTGTATCAGGCAACTATATTTTCATTATAGGGAGTTTCTTTCCTTTCGCTTTGGCATAAGTTACTTGTTTTATTATAGAAACACATTATAACTATTTATAGTCTTGCCACATAAATACTTCTAAAGTATACACTAAAAGTGAAAAAAAATCAAGTTTTTTTGAAAATCCTATTATATAAACTTATTTAAATAATAAAATGCAATTTGCCAAAAACTGTATTGACTTGAACGCTTATAAAAGAGTATAATGCTTATAGAGAATAGAGGTGGATGATGAAAGATAAAAAGTTTATTTATGGAAGTGTACTTACAGTTGCATTTTTATTAACGGTTGGGCTTACTTATGCGTATTTTAGTCAGACTGTTAGTGGTAATGATGTGGCTGAAACTATAGATGTTGGTACTACTAAGCTTGAACTTAAATATACTGATGGTAATCAAATAATTGCAGAAAATATAGAGCCTGGATGGACAACTACGAAAACTATAACTGTTGAAAACAAAGGAAATGAAGAAACTTATTATAGTCTTGGATGGCAGAAGCTTTATAATGGGATTCAAAAAGATGAACTTATGATTAGATGCGTTTGTGGTAGTAGTGGTGTTGATAATGGAAGCTGTGTTAATGGTTCTACAGTTATTGTGCCACAAGTTACTACTGAGGCTATAGCTAATAAGGGTGAAGTGTTGTATCCATATAAAGAATCACAAAAAATATTACCTGGAGAAACTCATACTTACACTGTTTCAATTCGTTTTGTTAATTATACTGATAAAGCGCAAAACTATAATCAAGGAAAGAAGTTTTATGGTGTTCTTGGTGTCGCAGAAAGTATTCAAACAGCTACACTTGCTCAAACTTTAATAGATAATTATAAAAAACTTGATTTAATATCTATAACGCATGAAGCTACAGGAAATCAGGAATATAGTACTACTGAATACAGATTTCAAGGGAAAGATCCTAGCAATTATATTACATTTAATAAAGAAGAGGGACTGTGGAGAATAGTTGGATTATTTGAAGTAGAAACACCTCAGAGTGATGGAACTTATAAAAAGGAAAACAAAGTTAAAATAGTTAGAGATTCTATTGGACAAGCAGCTTGGGATTTTAGTTCTGCTTCTGGCTCTGTTAATGATTGGACAAAAGCATCACTTATGACTTTGTTAAATGAAGGAGCATATTTTAATAGACAATATGGATATTCTCCTCTTGGGTGTTCAATATATTTTCATCCATATGATGATACTAATCCTTTGTGCGATTATACAACTACTGGATTAACTGATGAAGCTAGAAGTCAAATAAGTACTACGAAATGGTACCTTGGTAATCAGGTTTATTCTTCTGGTGGTTATGGAACAGCAGAAAGCATATATACACGCGAAAGAAGTACTGATGTATGGGATGGAAATAGTCAAACATGGGATGGCAAAGTAGGACTTTTATATCCTAGTGATTATATGTATGCTAGTAATGTATGTTATGATGGGGCAGACTCTGGAAATTATAAAGATGATGAGTGCGTTAGTACTAATTGGCTGATGAATAATACCGTTTATTGGTTGTTGTCACCTGAATCTATAGACCAACACGCTGTACTTATTGCACAGAGTGAAGGTACTTTATATATTAATGGTGTAGATTCTGCTAGTGATGTCAATATAAGACCTACTGTGTATCTTAATGCTGATGTAAAATTTGTTTCTGGAAACGGAAAAAGCACTAATCCATTTATAATTAAATAATTGTAGTACTAAGTACTACTTTTAATTTTAAATATAAAATACTACTAAAAATATAATTGATATGCTATAATTTATTAGAGGAGTGGTTAAAATGTCTAAAAATAAAATGCAAATTAAATATAAGGAGCCTAAAAGAAAAAGAAATAAAAATGTAAATGTAAGTAGTGATAATGAACTTAAGAAGAATATAATATCTGCCGCATGCATAGTGGCATTCATATTACTTGTATATTTAGGATTACTTGGACTTGAAAAACTTGGATTATTTGAAAAAGGATATACTAAACCAAGTAATGATGTAACTATTAGTGAAACTAATATATTAATAGGAGAAGTATTTAATAGAAATAATGATGAATATTTAGTATTATTTGATAAACTTGATAATAATGGAAGTAGTTATATTAGAAGTTTATTATCTAGTAGAAAAGATAAAGTATATTATGTTGATATGAATGATGGATTTAATAAAAAGTATGCTAGTGATGAAACAAATAAGAATGCTAAGAATGCAAGTGAACTTAAGATTAATGATGTAACTTTAATTAGAATTAAAAATGGTAAGATTGATATGTATAAAACTGGTGAAGAAGAAATAGAAGAGTATTTAAAATGATAGATGAGTTTAATTTATTAAATATAAAACATTATGTAAATTATGATTTAACTGATTTAAATACTATGAAACTTAGAAGTAAAGCACATGTTCTTGTTGAACCTAAAGATATAGATGAACTTAAGAGTGTTCTTGATATAGTTTCAAAGTATAAAAGTAAATATTTTATACTTGGTAATGGATCTAATGTGATATTACCTATATATTATGATGGGGTGTGTATTAAACTTAATAAATTAAATAATTATACTTTTGATAATGGAAATATATATGCTGAAGCTGGGTGTATGCTTAATGTGATAGCGAGTGATGTTTCTAATCGAGGGTATACTGGTCTTGAATGGGCTAGTCATATACCTGGGACTATTGGTGGAAGTATTTATTCTAATGCAGGGGCATATAAAGGACAAATTAGTGATGTGATAACATCTATTACAATATTAGATAATGGAAATATTAAAACTATAAATAATAGTGAAGCATTGTTTGGATATAGAACTAGTATATTTAGAAATGATAAGAATAAAATAGTGTTATCATGCATGATGAAAGTTAGTAAAGGCAACCTTGAAGAAATTAAAAGTATAATAAAAGAAAGACTGGATAAAAGAATTAAAAGTCAACCTTTAAATTATCCATCATGCGGTAGTGTATTTAGAAATCCAGATGATATTGCGGCAGGTAAACTTATAGATGATCTTGGATTAAAAGGATATAATGTGGGAGATTTATGTATAAGTGAAAAGCATGCTAACTTTATAATTAATAAGGGAAAAGGCAGTAAAGAAGATTATGATGTATTAGTTAAAACTATTAAAGATAAAGTTAAAAAAGAATATAATATAGATTTAATATTAGAACAAGAAGTTATAGATTAGACTATTTTTAAAAAATGGTCTTTTTTAATTTAATTAAAGATTGTATAATAAAGATATAAGATAGAGGTCTAGTTATGAAGAAGATAATTATAAGTGCTTTATTAGTTTTATTTACGATAATAAATGTAAAAGCATATTCTTTTAATGATACTATAAGTGTTTCTAATAATTATATAAATAATAATGTTAAGAATGAAATATATTTAATAAAAGAAGATAGAGTTCCATTTATATATAATAATAAAAATATAAGTTATGATAATAAGTTTATTACTGGAGGACTTATAAATAATTATGAAGTTAATACATCAAAAATAAATAATTTAAGTTATCTTACAGCATCTTTTTCATACTGGGAGATTAGTGGTAAAAAGATATCTGATAATAGTAATAGTGATGATAGTAATATAAGAGTTACTGAATATGTAAAAAAAGGAACTAAAATTACAGGTAAAGGTACATATAAAGATCCATGGAGATTTACAAATATGTATATAGTTAGTTTATTTAGTACAGATGAAAGTATGGGAAAAGTTAATAAAAATAAAGTGTATGCTGGATATTTAGATAGAGTTAGTTTTGAATATATTCCATCTCTTGGATATAAGTATTCTTCTAATACATGTGGTATGTTAAATGATAATAATACTTTAACATTATTATCTGTTAGTGATGATATGGACTGTTATGTATCATTTGAAAAAGATATGAAAAAGATAACTTTTGATAATAATGGTGGTAGAGGATGCGCGAGTGATAGTATCCAAAAAGGGCAAGCTTATGGCGATTTATGTACTCCTAGTAAAGACAATTATACTTTTGATGGATGGTATACTAGTAAAACATATGAAACTAAAATTGAAAGTACTGATATAGTAAAAAACGATATTACTCTTTATGCTAAGTGGAGTTTGAAAATGTATACTCTTGTATATGATACTAATGGTGGAAGTGAATGCTCAAAAAAGAATGTTATGCAAGGTGAAACATATGGAACATTGTGTAGTACAAGCAAGTGCGGATATAATTTTGGCGGATGGTATGATGAAAGTGGAAATCTAGTAACAAGCAATACTATAGCAACTAAAAATACTGTTTTAACTGCTAGATGGAATAATCCTATTGAATCTTTATGCTCTGGTAAAACTTTAGCAAATTGTCTTATAAGTAATTATCAAACTTTAGGTTTAACTAAAATATCACATGCAGCAACAGGTAATCAAAATTATGCTACTACAGAATATAGATATCAAGGGGCAAATCCTAACAATTATATTATATTTAATGGAGAAACAGGAATGTGGACAACCGGAATAAATATGGATAATGGTGTGTGGAGAATTATTGGAGTCTTTGAAGTATTAACTCCTAATGGTAATGGCTATACAAAACAGTATAGAGTGAAAATAGTGAGAAATCAAATTGGAGCTGCTGCTTGGGATTCTGCAGGTACAAACAATTGGACAAAATCGTCATTAATGAGAACTTTAAATAGTGGAGAATATTTTAATAGAACTGGTACATATGCTAATAATGGATTAACAAACAGTGCAAGAAATCAGATAAGTAGTACAAAATGGTATATAGGTAACATAGATTATAATGCATCAAATGGTGGACTTCTTAAAACAGCACCAGAAGTATATATCCAAGAGAGAGGCGCAAGTGTAGATAGTGGAAATAGTCAAACTTGGGATGGAAAAGTAGGGTTAATATACATAAGTGATTATATGTATGCAAGTAGTAGTTGCTATAATGATAGTACAAAAAAAGCGTGTGATTATAATAATTCATCATGTAGTTCAAATTTAAATACTTGTAATACAGATTATAGAGCTAGTATTTGTAGGAATACAAATTGGTTATATGTTAATTCTCATAATTTAACTATTTCACCTATGCCTACTTTCTTTAATATATTCCATAATTCAATAGCTGTGTCAGCTAATGGCGAAGTTCAGCCTCAAGATACAAATAGTGCTTTTCCTGGCTTTCAGCCTACATTATATCTTAAATCTAATGTAACATATATTACAGGTAATGGAAGTTCGTGCTTTGCATTTGAAATAAAATAGTTTACTAGAATAATATAGTGTCTAAAAATGGCACTATTTTTTATGTATGAACTTAAATATAAAGAGCACAATATTAATATGAATAATGAAGAATATGATAAATTAGTTAGTAGTATTGTTAAGAAAGAAAGTACATTTAAAAATGTTTTTATTGCTTTTATAAGTGGAGGTATTATGGGACTTATAGGAGAGTATTTGTATAACTACTATATTAGAACACTTAGCATTAATTCTAGTGATTCATTTTTACTTGTTTTTATTACATTTGTTTTAGTTGGTTCTCTTTTAACAGGACTTGGTTTTTTTGATAAAGTATTATCTTTTACTAAGAGTGGACTTATAGTACCTAGTACTGGATTTGCTAATTCTATGACAAGTAGTAGTATGGATTATAGAAATGAAGGATTTGTTAAGGGAATAGGCGGTAATATGTTTAAACTTACTGGAAGTATTATATTATATGGTGTTATTTTTGGACTTATATTTGGATTTATAAGGGGAGTATTGTTATGATATATTATTTTGATAAAGTTTATATTAATGATAAGTTTTCTTGTGTGTTTTCTGGCTATAAGAATCCTATAGTTAAAGATAACTGTGATGTATTTAAGAATGATTATTATAATGGAAAGAGAAGCGTAGAGGAAGCTGAGAGCGAGTACCAATATATGTGTATTAATGGGATACTTAAGAAGAATAAATTACTTAGTAAGAATATTAGTCTTATGATTAATAGTGATTTATTAAATCAGTTATTTGCTTCTAATTTTGCATCTTCGAGATTTGATATTCCATCTCTTAATATATATAGTGCTTGTGCTTCTTTTTGCGAGGGGTTAATTATTGGTAGTAAGTTTATTGATAATACTAGAGATAAAGCTATTATTAGTGTTTCTTCTCATTATCTTGCGAGTGAGAAACAGTTTAGGTATCCGCTTGAATATGGTGCGATTAGAAAAATGAGTAATAGTGCGACAGCAAGTGGTGCGATTAGTGTTCTTTTGAGCAGTAAAAAAAGTAATATTAGAGTTGAGAGTGCTAGTATTGGAAAAGTGTGCGTAACTAATCATAAGGATGCGAATGATATGGGTAGTGCGATGGCTCCTTCATGTGCTAAGGTTATTTATGAACACTTGAAAAGTAGTAAAAGAAAAAGTGAATATTATGATCTTATATTAACTGGCGATCTTGGTAAATATGGTGTAGAAGTTATGAAAGAATATTACTATAGAAGTTATGGGGCGCGTCTTAATAATGTTATAGATGCGGGGAGTATATATTATTCTTCTAAGAGTATTTATGCTGGGGCTAGTGGGCCTGCGTGTCTTCCTTTAGTTTTGTTTGATTATATATTAAAGAATAAAGAATATAAGAAAATATTAATAGTGGCTACTGGGTCACTTCATAATACTACAAGCTGTAATTTATCTCTTAGTATACCTAGTGTTAGTCACGCTGTTAGTTTGGAGGTTCTATGACATATTTTTATGCTTTTCTATTTTGTGGTTTGCTTTGTGCTATTTCACAGTATATTCTTGAAAAAACTAATTTAACTTCTGGACATATGAATACAATTTTAGTTATATTTGGATGTGCTCTTTCTGGATTTGGAATATATGATAAAATAATAGGACTTTGCTGTGCTGGAGCAACTGTTCCGATAGTTAACTTTGGACATCTTTTAGTAACTGGTGCTAGTGCTGGATATAAAGCATCTGGATTTCTAGGGCTTATTAAAGGATTATTTGATAATGCAGGAGCTGGGCTTACTACTGCTATTGTATGTGCTTTTATTGTTACACTTTTATTTAAACCTCGTAATTAAATGTTATGAGGTTTTTTGTACTAAAAAAAGATAGTCTTTCATATATTTTTGTGAGAGGAGAAATATGAAAGAGTTAATACCACTTAAAAAAGATATAATTTTTAAAAGTAAAATTAGTGAAGTTACATCAATAGATGTAGAAGAAAATCATAAAATTAAAGATAATACAGTTAATGGAAACATTATAATATCAGGTACATATAAAATGACGGAGGCATCTTTAATAGAAGAAGATTTCTATTATGAAGTACCATATCAAATATCTATAGGAGATGATGTATTAAAAGATACTATTAATATAGAAATAGATGATTTTAAATATGATTATGTAAAAGATATTATGAGTATTAATGCTAGTTTATTATTTACTTGTGATAAGAAAGAAGAGAGTATTCCTATGGATGTATTTGATAATTTAAATAATGAAGATTATTTTAAAGAAGAAAATGAAATTAATGATAATAATGTTGATGTTAATATTAATACTGATATAAGTGATAATATAATTAATAATTCTAATAATAAGACTACTAATATTAATGAAGAGGTTAATAATATAGGGAATGAAGAAATTAGTAATTTAACTAATAATATTGTTAATAAAGAAAATTATAATATTTATAAAGTTTATATAGTTAGAGATAATGATACGATAGATGGCATATGTCAGAAATATAATGTTAAGTATGATGATATTAAAGATTATAATGATTTAAGTAATGTAAGTGTTGGAGATAAGATAATAATACCTTATATAAATGAGTAAGAAATATAAAAATAGTGTGGTTATAGATGGGGATAGTGTTGTTAAGAAAAGAAATGATGAGGTACTTGAGCTATATGATTATTTACTTTTGAGTGGGTTTGATAATTTTCCTTCTGTTATAGAGGTTCTTGATGATAGTGTTAGGAGTAAATATATTAAGAGCGAAAAGTATAGGGAAGTAGCTAGTGGGACATCTATAATAGAAACTATGGCTAAACTTCATAGTAAAACTGTATTTTATAAAGATATAAGTAGTAATAAACATAAAGAGGTTAAAGAGAAAATAGAGGGTAATATTCTTTATTTAAAAGATTACTATGAGAATCTTATGGATAGTATAGAGGGTGAAGTTTATATGAGTCCATCACATTATTTACTTGCTAGAAATTATAGTACTATTCTTGGTAGTTTAAAGTATGCTGAAGAAAATATTAAGAAATGGATGAATATTGTAAAAGATAAAACTACTGAGAGAGTATGTATAGTTCATAATAATATTAAAAAAGAACATTTTATTAGAGGGGATAAAAATTATTTAATTAGTTGGGAAAAACATTTGGTCGATACTCCCGTTTTAGATTTATATAAATATTATAAAAGTGATGGATATAAACTTAATTTTGATATACTATTTAAAACATATAAAAATAATTTTGAATTACTTAAAGAAGAAGAACTTTTATTTAAGATATTGATTTCTATACCACCTAAAATGGTTTTGTCTGGTAGTGAAGTAGAGAAGACTATATATGTTAAAGATAGTTTAAAGTATATTTATGAAAGTTATAAGATAGTTAAAGAATGAAACAATTAGTGAATTAGTTGCTGATTGTTTTTTAATTTTTTAGAAGTGATGATATAATATTAACGGGAGAAGTAAATGGATAAAAATAGTTTGATTGATAGAAATACTTTTGAAGTGTGGTTTCATGCTGAAGACAATAAAGATGTGTTTATTTGTGATAAAGCTATAGCTAATGCAGTTTCATTATTTAATAAAAAAGGATATAAGACATTTGCTAGTTGTTCAGGACATTATAAAATAGAGTTTCGTGAGAGTTTGAATGTTAGTATTGATAAATTGAAAGAATATCAAAATAATAATAAAATACTTATTAAAAGAATAAGGGAAGATGGTTTTGATTGCTTTGAAGAAATTGAAAATACTCTTTTATACATATTATTTGAAAGAGAATATAAGTTTGATAACTTACCTGATGGTTTTTATTATAGGATAGATGATGGTGAAGATGAAAAGAGGAGTACTATTGAATCTGTGATTGATTATTATGATAGAGATGGTAATCATAGAAGTATAAAAGATGTTGTTAATGAGATAGAAAGAAAATGTAAGATGTTAGAAGAGTATGCTAGAGGGCTTAATAGTATAAAATAAGGATTTTTATTAGTCCTTGTGGTATTTAATATATTAGAGTATAATTTAAATAGAAGATATATTACTAGATGATATAATGGAGGTGTAAGATGGCTGATTTTGTAGTAAATTATGGTGAGATACCTAGTAATCTTTATTATTTTGATAAAAATATGCGTGATTATCCAAACTTTATGACGAGTGTGCGTATTGATCCTAATTATTATAGGATATGGACTGGGTATGATAAGAGTAAAGAGGCTTTAGAAGGAAGCATACCTTCTTTGTACGCTATGACTGGTTATGATACTAGTGATTCACTTACAGAATATTCTATAAATGATGCATTACGTAGATCTGTTTATATAAGTCCATTTGTTGATTTTATGTATGGGGTTAAGGAAGATGAAGTTGAATCTAGATATGTAAAAGCGAATCATACTCTTGAAACTGTTGAATATAAGAAAAAAGAAGGACTTCCTATATTTTCTAGTGATGTGTGCAAGAATAGAGAAGATGAGATGGAGGTAGCACAGAAGTCAAATGAAAAGTGGAACTTATATTGCTTACATCATGCGATATATGAGGCTGGTGAGATGCAGGTAAATAAGTATGGAGTAAATACAGTTAAAGCACCTATTGTGGTTAATGTTTATCCTAAAAAAATGGAAGATATGGTAAAAGCAATAACTGAAAAAGTTTACGGTAAAGAAAATGTAAGTACTACTATTGGAAAAGATATGGATTATGCTGCTGTTTTAGATAAGTTTGGACGTAGTCAAGTAATGGTATTTGCGGATATGGATAGACTTGTTGTGCCTACGGCTAGCCAACTTGATAGATTTGAATCTATTGCTGCTTATAAAGCTTATAATATGAAAGGAATTGATCCTAGCCTTGCTAAAGCGTCGTTTGAAAATCATGTTCATGAAGTTGAGGCTAGTGGAAAATATGATTTCTTTGACATGGGATATGGCGTTAGAGCAATAATGGGAGCAATTGAAAGTGTACGTGAAAATAAAATATCTTCTTTTGATGAGACTGTTTCTTTTCATCCTATATCAAGTATCATTGGAAGATATCCTATGCTTGTTGATATAGCTAAAAACGAAGAATTATTTTATAGTAAATTAGATGAAATCGCAGTTATGGCAAAGACTTTACAGTCTGAATATGATTTTGTTAATGTTAAAAGACTTGGAAGTCCTTCTGATAGTTTTCTTAAAGCATATAATACAGATTTATTTTTAACAAGTAGTAGTGAAGAAATACTTAGTCGTACTTTAACAGATGAAGAAAAGGGTATAGTTTTACCTAAAGCTGAAACTAAAGTAAATATTCCTCCGATTGAAGATAGTATTAATGCTGATTATGATGAATTAAAGAGTAAGTATTTAGGCTATTTACTTGCTTATACTGCTAATGTGAGTGGTAAATATGCAAAGGGTAGTGATGATATTTTAGATTTGATTAATAGGAGTAAAGAAGATAGTTATATTTCATCACTTAATATATCTATGTTAAAGAGTCTTAATTTAGATTTTTCTAAAGAAGCTGGTGGTAAGTATGCACATCAAGCTCAGTTTTTGAAATATCTTTTGGATAAATCTGATAGTTATGATTTTGATGTTGATAGTGTGTTTGCACAGATGCTTAATGGAGTAGATATTAGTAGTTATGATGAAGGTGCTTTAAAAACTATTAAAGCTCAAATAATAACGGAGATTGAACATTATCAAGATGCTGTTAGGGATAAGGATTATGCGGGTGATATTAACTTTGAGGGTAATAAGTTAGTAGGTGATCTTATGGCGATGCAATCTATAGCTGGTAATGCTGAAGTGATGAAGAGGAGTACTAGTTTTTCTCCTGATAATTTTGATATACCTTCAGAGTATTATGATTATTCACCTCTTAATAATGTTGTTGATAATATGATGATTGGTGGATTTAATACATCAGATTATATGTATAGTCAAATAACTGATTTGTTTCAGAGGAATCCTGAAGCGATTAGAACATTTCCTTTAGAGGCTAAAGAAAAATCTAGTTTTTGTAAGTTGTTAATGGAAAAAAAGAAAAAGATGCCTGATAATAGTAAGATACAAGAATATTTAAGTGATGTTTCACAGAAGATGGGAGTAAGTGAAAGTGATGTTTTAGGATATTATGATATGTATTATTCTAAAGAACGAAAAAAAGGCGATTATAGTAAACAAATGATTCAATATTTAATGCAAACTCATATGAATGAGATGAATATGAATAATAATGCAAATCTTGAAGATTCAGGACCTGTTATGTAATAACTAATGAACTATAGTTTGTTAGTTTTTTTCTTTAGAATATTTGTTATCATTTACATTTAATATTTTTGATGTTAAAATATGAGTGAGGTTGTGAAATATGATAGATATTAAATTAATAAGAGAAAATAGAGATTTAGTTAAAGAAAATATTAAGAAAAAGTTCCAAGATGAAAAACTTCCTATTGTGGATGAAGTGTATAATCTTGATGAAGAATATAGACTTGCTAAGTTTAAGGCTGATAATTTAAGAAGTGAAAAAAATAAAGTTAGTGCTTCTATAGGAGAGTATGTTAAAAACAAAGAAACTGATAAGATAGAAGAAGCTAAAAAGAGAGTTCAAGAGATATCTCGTGAAATTGAAGAATGCGGTAATAGGGAAGTTGAACTTGAAAAATTAATTAGAGAAAAAATGATGGTTATTCCTAATATAATAGATGAGAGTGTACCTATCGGAAAAGATGATAGTGAGAATGTTGAGGTTCAAAGATTTGGAGAAGCAACTGTTCCTTCTTATACTATACCTTATCATGCTGATATACTTGAATCTATAAATGGACTTGATAAAGATAGTGCTGGTAAAACTAGTGGTCAAGGTTTTTATTATTTACTTGGAGATGCTGCTAGACTTCATGAAGCAATGCTTGCTTATGCTCGTGATTATATGATTGATAAAGGATTTACATTTGCTATTCCACCTTTTATGATTCATGCAAGTGTAGTTGAAGGTGTTATGAGTTTTCCTGAAATGGAAGCTATGATGTATAAAATAGAAAATGAAGATTTATATTTAATTGGTACAAGTGAACATTCTATGATTGGTAGATTTAAAGATAGAATAATTAATGAAAGTGAACTTCCAATTACTATGACTTCTTATAGTCCTTGTTTTAGAAAAGAGGGTGGAAGTCATGGACTTGAAGAAAGAGGACTTTATAGAGTTCATCAATTTGAAAAACAAGAAATGATAGTTTTATGTAAACCTAGTGAGTCTATGGATTTTTATGAAAAAATGTGGAGATATACAGTAGAAATATTTAGAAATCTTAATGTTCCAGTTAGACAACTTGAGTGCTGTAGTGGTGATCTTGCTGATTTGAAAGTTAAATCTTGTGATATAGAGGCTTGGAGTCCAAGACAACAAAAGTATTTTGAAGTTGGTAGCTGTAGTACTCTTGGTGATGCTCAAGCTCGTAGACTTGGTATTAGAACTAAGGGTGAAGATGGTACTTATTTTGTACATACTCTAAATAATACTGTTGTTGCTAGTCCTAGAGGGTTAATTGCTGTTATTGAAAATAATTATAATGAAGATGGAAGTATTACTGTACCAGAAGTATTAAGACCTTATATGGGTGGTAAAGATAAAATTGTGCCTACTAGCCATTAGTAGGTTTTCTTATAGAGGGGGATTATAATGGATTTTGATGTTAAACAAATTAAAAGAGACATGGATAGACTTTATAAGTTCTTAGAAAAAGGAAATAATTCTTTAATGTATCCTACTGATGTGAATACTCTTGGAAATATGTCAGCTAATATTTTGGGAGGCGTTAAAAGTAGTATTGAGAGTAAGTATAAATATTCTAGAGTAAAAGATATAAATAAGAAGAATGAAGATAAACTACTAAGAGCTTTAGAAGATAATCAATTATATTTAAATACTATGGCTAGTAGTATTACTGATATATATGATTCTTGTGGTTATATTTATATGCCTATGGATGACGCGCTTGAGTGTAAAAGTAAATCTGATATTATTTGTACTTTACTTGAGTTTATGAAAAGTGTAAGTGATAGGGATTATGAAATAACTAAGAGTATGTTTAAAAATGGCCTTGTTAGTGATGAGTTTTATAATCCGGTGTATGGCGGAGTATGTAACTGGAGTTATTATTTACAAAAATGTTATGTTTTGTTATTTACTGGACTTTCTCATTATGGAAACGGGTGTATTTTATCTCATGAGATAGGGCACGCTATTGATTTTTATAAGTATGCTTTACCTTATGGTCAGATGAAGCCATATTATAAATGCTTTTTGGATGAAGTTCCATCTACATTTTATGAAAGAATATTTTTAGATTATATTAAAGATAATAAAATAGATGAAAAAGCTAGTGATGTTTATTTTAATAGAAGGTCTTTTCCATTTATTTGTTATGCAGATGACGTTATTGATTTTTATAATTATATGTCTGAGGGGTATGATAATGGGAATATAAAGCTTGAAGAATTATATAATTACAATGAAAGTTTTAATTATTTTATTGGTAATTATGTAAGTCTTCATTTAGCAGTTCTTTATAGAAAAGATAAAAAGAAGGCTCTTGAGATTCTTGATGAGATATGCAGTAATAGATTATATTTTGACTATGATATAGGGCAGATACTTGATTATTTTAAAATAGATATTGATTCATTTATTGATGGAGATTATGTAGAGCCTTATATTAGAAAGAGAGTTCAAGATTTTAATAAGAGATTTAATATTTCAAGCACTTTATAATATTTAAAGTGTTTTTTCATATAGTTTAATATGAAGAGGTTTATTAGATATTTTTATATGATTATGATTTTTGTATTTTGTATTATATATATGAATAAGGTTTTTGAACTTTCTAAAAAGAATGATGTTATTATGGATGCGATTAATTTATATAAAGATGATTTTGATTATAAGTGTGCTGAGGGAAGCATTAATGATAGTAACATTATTATTGGAAATAGTGGGAAAAGTGTTAATGTTATTAAAAGTTATGGTAATATGAAAGGAATTGGCTTTAGAAAAGATTTAATATCTTATGATAGTGACGAGTGTGTTACGAGTGCTAGTAATAATTTGGATAAGTATATTATAGGTGCTTTTAATACTTTAAATAAGGTTAGTATAGTTGTTAAGATTAATGATGGAAAATATATTAATGAGATGGTAAGTATTTTTGATAAAAATAATGCTTTTGTTAATATGCTTGCTAATTATAATAATGTTAAGTATATTGATGGAAGAAGTAATATAGTTTTTAGTGGGAATAGTGAAAGAGAGTATAAGAGTTTTAAAAATACACTTAAATCTTATAATATAGATAAATATTATTGTAGTAAGAGTGATAAGTTTGATGTTTTGAGTTTGTGCGCTAATGATAATATAAGTACTTTATATGTAAGTGAAGTAGTTAATCGTAATCTTGTTTCTTATATTAAAAATAATGTAGGTGCGGGGAATATTATTTTTATTAGTGAAAATGAGTATATTTTGAGTGAACTTAGTGTTGCGATTAAATATATTAAGAGTAAAGGTTTTAATATAGTTTCTTTGGATGAGTTGTTAAAATAGATTTTTAAACTTTTCTCTTTCTTTTATTGTTGAGTTTTCCATTAAAGAAGAAGCTCTTAGGATAGATAGTGGGCCATACTTTTCTTGTATTTCGTCTATTGCGGAAGTGTATTTATCTTCTTTTTCTACATCATCAAATATGCTTAACTGGGATGTGTTTTTAGTTTCTAAATTACTAAATGCTATGCCTAGTTTTCTAACTGGATAGTCTTCTATATTTTCATTATATATTCTTTTAAATATTTCTATTATTTTATTTTGATTATCTGTTGGTTCTATACTTATTGATTTTGAAAATCCATTATTTAAGTCTCTTGTATATCTTAAAAATAGAGTGATTCTTCCAGTCATTTTATTACTTTTTCTTAATTTTCTACAAAGCATATCCGTCATTTCTATTATTATTGTAAATGCTTCTTCTATTTTATAATCTCTTTTTAATATTTGGCTTAAACTCATAGACTTTTCTCTTTGCTTTTTATTCAGTTCTTGTACTGTATTGTAGTCTAGGCCTGATGCTTTAAGCCATATATCGTTACCTGCTACATTTCCAAATCTTTTTATATAAAATCCTCTTGTGTATTTAAATACATCTTTTAGTTTGTATATTTTTAAATCATTTAAATGCTTTTCGTATTGTCTTCCAATTCCACATATTTTGTTTAGTGGTGTTATTTCTTGCAGTTTAGTTTCTACATCTTTGTATGTCCATTTAGCTATAAAACTTTTATTTTTCTTTGCTTCTGTGTCCATTGCTACTTTGCATAAAAACATGTTTGGACCGATACCACATGTTGTAGTAAGTCCTGTTTCTTCTTTTACTTTGTTCATTATTGTTTTTGCTAGTTCAAAGTCAGTCATTTTATAGTAGTCTAGATATTTAGTAACATCTAAAAATGCTTCATCTACCGAAAAAACATATACATCTTCTTCACTTACAAAACTTTTATATATATTCATTACTTTTTTACTGTATGTTTCATATAATTTCATTCTTGGTTTTGCGAATATTATTTTGATGTTTTTTGGTAATGTGAAAACTCTGCTTCTTGATTCTACGCCAAGACTTCTTAAATATGGGGTCGCCGCGAGAGTCATAGCTCCTTCACCACGAGAAATGTCTGCTACCACTAGTGGAGTAGTGAATGGATCTAGTCCTCTATCTATACATTCGACTGATGCAAAAAAACTTTTTAAATCAATACAAATTATATTTTTATTCATACAAACACACTTTCGTAGATATAATATCAAAATTGATAATACTAGTCAATATGTTTTTTGAAAGTTTTATTAATTTTATTTAATATTTTTTTTAAAGTTATGTTAAACCGTATAAAAAAAGTATATTTTTTTGAAAAATCTTGTAAAAAGTACTTGAAAAAGTATAATTTCTATTGTATACTTAACTAGTACTTGAAAGAAATGTTCTCGTAGCTCAGCTGGATAGAGCAACGGCCTTCTAAGCCGTCGGTCAGGCGTTCGAATCGCCTCGAGAACACCACTTTAGTAAATAAGCATCTTCGGATGCTTTTTTTGTACTTTTTTTAACAAATATGCCCTTGAATTAATGTGGTGATTTTGATATTATTATATATAGTAAGGAAGTTGATTATGAGTAAAAATATAGATGATGATATAAATAATGAAGAATTAATGAATACAATTAAAATGGATCCAATTGTAACTAAAACACAAATATCTGAAGAAGAGAGTGTAGTTAAAAAGAAAAGAATGATGAAGATAACTGATTATATATTACTAACGCTTATATTTATGATAATTATTGTGTTTATAATTGTTGTTATTAAACTTAGATAGGAGAATATATGAAAAAGAGTGGATTTACTTTAATAGAATTACTTGCTGTTATTGCAATTATTGGTGTGCTTGCTATTATGGTTGTTCCAAATGTTGTTGATAGTTATAAAAACTCTCTTAATAAAAGTATGGAAATAGTAGAAAATAATGTTAAAGATGCAGCAAATATATATGTTAATGAACACTGCACGGATCCTTTATATGATCCTGAAACTGGAAAACTTTATACATGTCCTTCTACTTATAATAGTAGTAAGTTTGTGTGCTTAAGTGAACTTACTAGTGGAAGTGAACCTTATATAGAAAGTGTTAAATATAGTAAAACCGATTGCAAAGGAGTTATAACATTTGATAGTACTGGAGCAAATGTATATTTAGCATGTGGTAGTGAATATTATACAGATAAAAATGTTTCATCAAATAGTATTTATAGTGAATGTTTTAAATAAGGAAGTATTATGAAAAAGGGTAAAGTGTTATGTGTGTACTCACCTAAGGGTGGAGTAGGAAAATCAATAATATCTGCTAATATAGCGGGTAGTAGTTATCTTATGGGAAAAAGAACATTACTTATAGATGCAGATTTATATGATGGAGGATTATCTTTATTTGTAAATGAAGAAATAAAAAAGAATATATATACATTATCAAATGATATAAAGAATAATAAATATGAAAGTATACTTGATTATGTATATAATTATAATGAAGGACTTGATATATTATGTTCTACTAAAATACAATTAGAAGCAAGTTTAATTAAAGAAAAATATATGGATAAAATTATAGAAGATGCTAAAAATATATATGATTTTATAGTTATAGATACTAATAGTTCTTATAATGATTTTAATGAAAATATATTTAATTTATGTGATGAAGTACTACTTATTCTTACTAATGATATAGTAAATATTAAGAATATGAAAAATGTTATAACTATGTTTAATGATATAGGAATTTATAAATATAAAGTACTTTATAATAGTGCATTTGATTTTAAAGATCAATATTTTAGTTATGAAGAAATGATAGAAATAATAGGGGCTAATATAGATTATACTATTTTAAGAGAAGGATTTTTTAAAAATATAACTGGGTATTTATTTAATAACAAGATACCTATATTATATAAGAATAATGATGTACAATATTATAGTCTTCTTAATAAATGTAATCTTATAATAAATGATATGGAGTAGATATATGGAAAAAGATATTTGGTTATGTACATTATTTATATGTGCTTTAATACTTAGTATAGTACTTGTTATAACTAGGGTTATATTATATAAGATTAAAAAGAATAGAGTGAATAAAATAAAAAAATATACTTATAATTTGAAGTAAGTATATTTTTAATTGTACAAGATAAAGAGCCTTATTGTAGGCTCAATGTTTTAGTGCTTTCTTTTTATTTTTTCGATTTTAAGTGTATAACCTAAAGGACCTAAAATAGTAAGTAATGTCCTTAAAGTAGGAGAGTGTGCTCCTGTTTCAATTCTGGCTATTTTTTCTCTTGTAAGTAGAGTATATTCAGCCATTAGTTTTTGAGTTAGGTTGTTTTCTCTTCTAAATATTTTGAATTCTCTTAAAAAATCTTTTTCAAGTTCATTAATAGTTCTTTTAGGTTTAATATAATTTATATTTTCTTCTTTCATGGTTTTATATTGTATCAAAAGTGATACATATATGTCAATTATTCTTTTATTAGAGTAAGAGATACTTTGTTTTTATCTTTATCAATATTTAATATATAACATTTAACTATATCACCAACACTTAATACTTCGCTTGGATGCTTAATAAACTTTTTAGTTATTTTTGATATATGAACAAGTGCGTCATCATGAAGACCTATATCAATAAATGCTCCGAAGTCTACTACATTTCTTACTGTTCCTTCAAGTTCCATACCAACTTTTAAATTATCTATAGTTAATATATCACTTTTTAAAAGAGGCATATCATAGTTATCTCTATAATCTCTATTAGGCATTTCAAGAGATTTAATAATATCTTCAAGAGTATAAATATCAGTATTTAATTCTTTACATTTTTCTTCTATATTAATATTATTTAATTTATCTATAAGTTCTTTTGTACCAAGATCATTTACAGAAGAGTTTATACTTTCTAGAAGTTTAGTAACAATATCATAACTTTCTGTATGTATATTTGTTATATCAAGTGGGTTAGTTCCATCAATTACTCTCATGAAACCTATTGATTGTTCATATATTTTATCATTTAGTATTTTTTTATCTTTTATTTCTTTTCTTGATTTTATTTTACCATTTGTTTCTCTATATTTAATTATTTTATCTATAGCTGGTTTTGTTAGGCCTGAGATATATTTTAGTATAGAAGGGGAAGCGGTATTTATATTTACTCCGACGTTATTTACACATTTTATTACTGTGAAATCTAAAGATTCACTTAGTTTTTTAGGAGTTATATCATGCTGATATTGACCGACACCGATACTTTTAGGATCGATTTTAACTAATTCATTTAGTGGGTCTTGAAGACGCCTTCCGATAGATATAGCGCTTCTTTCTTCTACGTGTAAATCTGGAAACTCACTAATTGCTAATTTTGATGCTGAGTATACGCTAGCTCCTGCTTCACTTACAATAGCGTATTTACAAGCGGTATTCATTTTTTTTAATGTTTCGCTTACAAGCTTTTCACTTTCTCTTGATGCAGTTCCATTTCCGATAGCAATTATGTCTACATTATATTTTTTAATAAGTGTTTTTAATACTTCTTTAGATTTTTCCCATTCATTTTGTGGTTCGTGAGGATATATTTTAAATATACCTAATATTTTACTTGTTGGGTCAATAATAGCAAGTTTACATCCAGTTCTAAATGCTGGGTCAAAGCCAAGTACTACTTTATCTTTCATAGGTGGCACTAGAAGTAAATGCTCTAAGTTATCTTGAAATACTTTAGTAGCAACATCTTCACTTCTAAGAGTAAGTTCACTTCTTATTTCTCTTTCGATAGAAGGGAATATTAATCTTTTATAACTATCTTTAATAGCATCTTTAATATATTCATTTACTATAGAGTCTTTTTTAATTATTCTTGATTCTAAATATTTAATTATATCTTCATCATTAATATCTATTTTAACAGTAAGTATTTTTTCATTTTCACCTCTGTTAATAGCAAGAACTCTATGTGATTTAATATATTTTACTGGTTCAGTAAAATTATAATATATTTCATATGTTTTATTTTCATCATTACTTTTAGGTTTTAAAGTACTAGTAAGATTACCGTTTTTCCATATATAACTTCTTATATATTTTCTATAGTAAGCATTATCGCTTATCCATTCTGCGATTATATATTTACTGCCAGTGATAGCATCTTCCTTAGTCTTAACATTTTCATTTAAATATTTATTTATAATATCATCATTAAATGTAGCAGGCTGTGACATAATTATTTTAGCAAGAGGTTCAAGACCATTTTTAATAGCTTCAGTTGCTTTAGTTTTCTTTTTCTCTTTGAAAGGTAAATAAATATCCTCAACCTCAACTAATTTCTTAGCACTCATTATATTATTCTTTAACTCATCAGTTAAAAGACCTTTTTCATCTATTAACCTAATAACATCTTCTTTTCTCTTAAGTAAATTACACTCATAAGTATAAAGTTCATTAATTCTTCTAATTTCTTCCTCATTAAGGTTGCCGGTAGCTTCCTTTCTATATCTAGCTATAAATGGAACAGTGTTATTTTCACTTAATAATTTAAGAACACTCTCTATTTGGACACTCTTAATGTTTAATTCTTGTACTAATTCATTTATTATTTCTTTATTCATATATAACTCCTAACTTAATTATTTTATCAATTTTAAAATATATTTACAATAAAATAATTTTGTATTATAATTTAAATAGGAAAGTAGGAAGAATATGGATGATACTTTTAAAGTAAATGATAAAGGGGTTTTAAAAGAAGCTACTAAGATTACTGTTATTAGTATATCTGGGGTAAGATATTTATTATATAGTATTAAGAATACTGATAATACTAGTTTACTTGTTGCATCTAAGATAATTAAAGATGAGAGTGGAAATGATAAACTTGTTAAAGTAGATGATGAAGGGCATAGACTTGCGATTAATAAATTTATAGAGTCTTTAGTGAAATAATATGATAAATAATGAATCTTTAAAAATATTAAATGATGTTGATGGTTTTATGTCAGATGAAAATATAAGTGTTAGTAATGAAGCAGAGTTTACTACTTTATATAGTGTGTCTGATGGGCTTTTAAATGCTTTAAAAGGTAGAGTTAAAGAAGTTATGGAAAGTGATAAAAGATATCTTGGAATAATAGGGGAAGAGAGAAAAAATGGAACTATTGTTAGAAGTAGTAAAACTAATCTTGGATATGTACAGGATATGGGAAGTGAAATGGGAAGTTATCCTAGTAATAAAGTAGATAATATTCATAATTTCTTTAAGAGTTTAAATATTAGAATGGATAATATAAGAGAAGAAAAGAGAAAGAAATATCCAAAACCAGAAAAGGTTACTTTAGAAAATCCAGAACTTGCTGAACTTAAATATTTAAAAGAAGAAGCATTAAGACAAATAATGCTTGATAAAGAAAGAAGTATGGAAAAGAAAGAAGAAACTACATTAACACTTACACCTAAAGGTAATTCTTATGGATTTATAAATAAAGGATCACTATTTATATCTCTTGGAGTAGCAGTTACTATTATTGAAGTTGTTTTGCTTGTGATATCTAAATTATAATTATGAAAAACGAACTTAGAAATAAATACAAAGTGATACGTAAGAGTATTAATTTTAAAGAAGATAAAGATAAAAATATAGAAAAAAGATTATTTGAAATAGAAGAGTTTAAGAATAGTAAAGTTATATGTATATATTTAAGTAATAGTGAAGAAGTTAATACAGAAAATATAATTAAAGAAAGTATTAGATTAAATAAGAAAGTATGTGTCCCTAAAAGTTATAGTGATGGGATTATGAAGATGTATTATATAGATGAAAATACTAAATATATAAATGGGAAGTTTAATATAAAAGAACCTATTAGTAGTGAAGAAGCATTTAAAAATGATATAGATTTATTTATAGTACCTGGTGTATGCTTTAGTATATATAAAGATAGATGTGGTTATGGTAAAGGATATTATGATAGATATTTAGAAAATACTAAGGGAGTTAAAATAGGACTTTGTTATGATGAAACTATCACAGATATAAAGTTTAGTTATGAAAATGATATATTAATGGATTATGTTATAAGTGAAAAGAGAATTATTTATTAATTCTTTTTATTTTGTGTTGACAGTTGAACAACTATTCAACTATAATATATATGAAAGGAGAAGTGGATGAGTAAAAACGAGTATATTTGTGACTGTGATGTTATAAATAGAAATGATGTAGATGAAGTTATTAGTAAGATGCCTAATAATGATATTATGAATAAATTAGGTGCTTTTTATAAATTACTTGGAGATGATACAAGATGTAAAATACTATATACACTTGATAATAAAGAAATGTGTGTATGTGATATAGCTAATGTTCTTTCTATGAGTAAGTCTTCTGTTTCACATCAACTTAGTACACTTAAAGAAAGTGGTGTAGTTAAGTCGAGAAAAGATGGAAAAATAGTTTATTATAGTTTAGATGATGATCATGTAAGTAGATTATTTGAAGTTGGACTTGAACATATATATCATAAGATGGAGGAAGAAGCGTGAAAACAGAAAAGAATATATTAGTGGCATTTATACTTAATATTACATTTTCTATATTTGAGTTTGTAGGTGGTATATTTACAGGAAGTATAGCTATTGTAAGTGACGCTGTTCATGATATGATAGATGCGATAAGTATATTAATAAGCTTTATATTAGAAAAAATAAGTAAAAAGAAAGCAAATGATAATTATACTTATGGATATATAAGATATTCAGTCTTAGGTGCTTTAATAACTACTGTTATGCTTATATGTGGAAGTGTGTTTGTTATTTATGAAAGTGTTAAGAGAATAATAAATCCAGTTACTATAAATTATAATGGTATGATAGTGTTTGCGATATTTGGAGTTATTATAAACTTCCTAGCAGCATATTTTACAAGAGAAGGAGATAGTCTTAATCAAAAATCAGTAAACTTACATATGCTTGAAGATGTACTTGGATGGATAGTTGTGCTTATAGGTTCAATACTTATGAAGTTTACTAATATTAGTTTAATAGATAGTATAATGTCTATACTAGTAGCATTATTTATACTTTATGGATGCACGGGTAATATGAAAAATATAAATGATTTATTCTTACTTAAAGCTCCTAAAGGTATAAAGTTTGATGAGATAAAAGAACATGTACTTTCTATAGATGGAGTTAAGAATATACATCACTATCATATATGGAGTATAGATGGAGTTAATAGTTTTGCATCTTTACATGCAGTGATAGATAAGAAAAATAAAAATAAAGATATAAAATCACTTATAAAAGAAGAACTTAAAGAACATGGAATATCACATGTTACAGTAGAAATAGAATATGATGGAGAAGTATGTGATGATAAAGAATGTCATATAGAACATAAAGAATTAGGACACCATCATCATTAAAAAGTGTTATAATAATTTTTGAAAGAAAGGAAATAATAAAATGAATATAAAATATTTTGATAATTCTGCGACTACTATGCTAGATAGTGAAGTATTTGAGAAAATGAAACCTTATTTTATGGATAAGTATTATAATCCATCTTCAATATATAGTGTAAGTCAAGATTTAAATAAAGAAGTAAATGAGGCAAGAGATAGAATAGCTGGATGTATAAATGCTAAGGGAAGTGAAATATATTTTACTTCTGGTGGAACTGAAAGTGATAATTTAGCTGTTAAAGGGTTTGCTCTTGCTAATAAACATAAAGGAAAACATATTATTACATCATGTATAGAGCATCCTGCTATTATTAATAGTATGAAAGCGCTTGAAAAAGAAGGATTTGAAGTTACTTATCTTGGGGTAGATAAAAATGGTAAGATAAGTCTTAAAGAATTAGAAGATGCTATTAGAGAAGATACTATTTTAATTAGTATTATGTTTGCTAATAATGAAATAGGTACTATAGAACCTATTAAAGAAATAGGAGAAATAGCTCATAAACATAATATAGTATTTCATACAGATGCTGTTCAGGCAGTTGGAAGCGTACTTATAGATGTAAATGAAATGAATATAGATATGCTTAGTATGTCAGGACATAAGTTTTATGGACCTAAAGGAATTGGTGTTTTGTTTGTTAGAACTGGAGTTAGAATTAGTAGAATTAATGATGGAGGACACCAAGAGAAAGATAAAAGAAGTGGTACAGAAAATACTCCTGGTATAATTGGAATTAGTTATGCTATTGAAAAGGCTTATAGAGATTTTGATGAAAATACTAAGAGAATCAAAGAACTTAGAGATTACTATATAAGTGAAATAGAAAAGAGAATACCAGAGGTTATATTAAATGGGGACAGGAATGATAGACTTCCAGGGAATGCTAACTTCTCATTTAAATGTGTTGAAGGGGAGAGTATATTACTACTTTTAGATGCTAAAGGTATATGTGTTAGTACTGGTAGTGCTTGTTCTTCTAAGAGTCTAGAACCATCATATGTGTTACTTGCTACTGGATTACCTCATGAAGTTGCACATGGTTCAATTAGAGTAAGTATAGGAAAACATAATACTAAAGAAGAAGTAGATTATTTAATTGATAGTATGGTAGAAATTATTGATAGACTTAGAGATATGTCACCATTATGGGAAGAGGAGGAGAAAAAATAATGTATTCAGAAAAAGTTATGGATCATTTTGAAAATCCAAGAAATGTTGGAGTTATTGAAGATGCTGATGGAATAGGTACTGTTGGTAACCCTGTATGTGGGGATGTTATGAAGATGTATATTAAAGTAAAAGATGGAATTATAACAGATGTTAAGTTTAAGACATTTGGTTGTGCTTCCGCTATTGCTACTTCTTCAATGGCAACAGAACTTATTAAAGGTAAAAGTATTAGTGAAGCGTTAACTTTAACAAATAAAGCTGTTGCTGAAGCACTTGATGGATTACCTCCAGTAAAGATGCATTGTTCAGTACTTGCTGAAGAAGCAATAAAAGCAGCTATAGAAGATTATCAAAATAAAGAGTTAAATAAATAATAATAAATAGTGAACATGATATAAAATGTTTGCTATTTTTTTGTAAAAACTTGAAGTACTTAAAGCAAATACACATTCGCCACTTGACGGGGGGGGGGGTACCCTATGATATAATTCTAATATAAGAAGGTATATCAAGATGAGTATAAGAAAAAATGTAATATATTATATAAAGAAAAACATTTTTATAGTTTTAGTGTTGATCGGACTTTGTCCGTTACTTGCATTTAGTTATGCGAAGTTTACTATAAACAGTGAAAGTTATAGAAGTAATGAAATGTATATTTCGGAACTTTTGTATTCTATAAAAATAGATGATGAAAACACTTATACTATTGATATAGATCCAGGAGAAACAGAACATACTATAGAAATAACAAGTTTAAATGCAGTTTCTACTAACTATAAACTTGCATATTTAAATAACGATTACATTGATGTTAAATATGCTTCAGATTATCTTGAACCAGCATTTGGAGGAATACTCACTAAAAGAACAATATCACTTATAATTAAAAATGAAAGCAATGAAAAACAAACATTATCACTTATGGTATTTGGGGGATATTCATTTAACGACGTAGATGAAATTAAAGTTCTTGATACATATACAGAAATTTTAGATGACTACTGGAAATATGATTTTGAAACAACAGCATTATATGTTGATAGTGAGAGAGTAAATGAACTCGATTTAAATAAATATTATAAGTTAAAGAGTTATACTTGTAATAATGATGCTACAGTAGAATATGATACTTTAAATAAAAAAATAATTATAGGTTCAAATAAACAAACTAAATGCAGTTTATATTTTGAAGAAAGTAAATCTTTGGTGACGTATTTAGTAAGTAATTATCAAACTTTGAAGCTAACCAAAATTGACCAAACTGCAACAGGTAATCAAAAATATAATTCAACTGAATATAGATATCAAGGTAAAAGTCCAAATAATTATATAACATTTAATGATGAAATTGAGAGATGGAGAATAATTGGGGTATTTGAAGTGGAAACACCAAATGAAGATGGAACATATACTAAAGAAAATAAAGTAAAAATAATTAGGAATCAAATAGGAAAAGTGGCGTTTTCTGCATCAAAAAATGATTGGACAACAGCATCTTTAAAGACAACATTAAATAGTGGGAATTATTACAATAGAACTGGAACATATGCAAGTAATGGATTAACGGCTGAAGCAAGAAATCAAATAAGCAGTACAAAATGGTATCTTGGAAATATAGTATTAAATGGAATGAGTTTTGGAAATACAAAACAAGTATATACTCAAGAAAGAAGTACAAGTGTGCCAAGTGGAAATAAACAAACATGGGATGGAGAAGTTGGACTTGTATATCCGAGTGATTATATGTATGCAAGTAGCGGATGCTATAATACATCTACTTTAGGAAGTTCATATAATAATTCTACTTGTACAAGTACTAATTGGTTAGCTAATTCTTCTTATTATTGGACAATTTCGCCTCGTTCTGGTAGTGCTGCTAATGTAATGAACATAGTTAATGATGGATCTTTAACTAGTTATTTGCCTACTAACACTGATAATAATATAAGACCCGTATTATTTTTATCTTCGAGTGTGCAATATATGTCAGGTGATGGAAGTAAAGATAATCCATTTGTTATAGAATAATTATAATATTTACTCTACATGTGTAGAGTTTTTTCTTTTGGTGTGATATTATTATTTAGGAGGATTATATGAGAAACGTTGGAACTATAGTTAGAGGAATTAGAACACCTATTATTAAAGAAGGAGATGATTTAGCTTCTATAGTAGTAGATAGTGTTATTAAAGCAAGTGAGAGTGAAGGATTTGAATTTTATGATAAAGATGTAATAGCAGTTACTGAAGCAGTGGTTGGTATTAGTGAAGGTAATTTTGCTACTTTAGATCAGATAGCTAAAGATATTAAAAATAAACTTAATAGTGATCATATTGGAGTTGTGTATCCGATATTATCAAGAAATAGATTTGCTGTGTTATTATCAGCTATGGCAAGAAGTACTAAGAAGATTACATTATTATGTAGTTATCCTAGTGATGAAGTTGGTAATGATATTATGTATATGGAAGATTTAATAAAGAATGATGTAAATATAAGTAATGATGTTATTAGTGAAGAAGAGTATGTGAAGAATTATAGTCATTTTAAGCATATGTTTACTGGTGTTAATATGTATCAAGTATATAAAGATATAGTTACTAAAGAGGGCTGTGAGTTTGAAATGGTATTTGCTAATAAACCTGAGGTTATTCTTGAATATACTGGTGATATTATAAACTGTGATATACATACAAGAGAATATACTAAAAATAGATTACTTAAACATGGGGCTAGAAATGTTATTATGATGAGTGATATACTTAATAGTAGTGTAGATGGTAGTGGTTATTCTCCTTACGGACTTCTTGGTAGTAATCGTTCTACTAGTGAAAAGGTTAAATTATTTCCTAGAACTGGGGACACTCTTGTTCTTAAAATACAAGAAATGATGAGGAAAAAGACTGGTAAAAATATAGAAGTAATGGTATATGGAGATGGAGCATTTAAAGATCCAACAAGTAAAATATGGGAACTTGCTGATCCTGTTGTTAGTCCTGCTTATACAAGTGGACTTAATGGAAGCCCTAATGAAATTAAACTTAAATATTTTAGTGAGAATGAGTTTAAAGATTTAAGAGGAGAAGAACTTAATGAAGCTATGAAAAAAGCTATTAAGAATAAAAATAGTAATCTTGCTGGAACAATGGCATCTCAAGGTACTACACCAAGACACTATACAGACTTACTAGGAAGTTTATGTGACCTTACTAGTGGTAGTGGAGACAAAGGAACACCTGTAGTATTAGTACAAAGATATTTTGATAATTATGCAGATGATTAATAATATTAGGGGGTGATTTTATATGAAAATTACTAAGTATAAAAAAGTAGGTAAGAATAGATATAATGTATATTTAGAAGATAGTCAAATATGTTTATATGAAGAAATTATACTTAAATATAATTTATTATTAAAAAGTGATATAAATATAGAAGAATTATCAAATATGATAGATGAAAATAAATATTATGAAGCATATCATATGTTACTTAGTTATATAGAAGTAAAACTTAGAAATAAAAAGGAACTTATTAAATATTTAGAAAAGAAAGAGTTTGATAATAAATATATAGATTTTGCAATAAATAAAATAGAAGAACTTGGACTACTTAATAATAAAGTATATATAGAGTGTTTTATAAATGATAAAGTTAATCTTGGGTATGATGGACCATATAAAATTAAAAGAGAACTTATAGATAATGGGTTTAGTAGTGAAGAAATAGATGGATATTTATATACATTTGATGATAAAGTATGGGAAGACAAAATAAATAAAATAATAGAAAAGAAACTTAAAACACTTAAGAATAAAAGTAGTTATATGATAATAAATAAACTTAAAATAGATTTATATAATATGGGATATGATAAAGATATGATAAGTAGTAAACTTTGTAATATAAATATAGATAATTCTAATATAATTAATGAGTTTAATAAAGCAAGTAAGAAATATAAAGATAAAAATATGATAATTAATTATTTACTTAGAAAAGGATATAGTTATAGTGAGGTAAATGATTGCTTTGAAAGGGAATAAATATGAATTATGAAGTTATAGGCGTTTGTGCGAGCGTAATAGTTTTAATATCTTTTTTACTTAAGGGTGAAGAAAAGATTAGAATAGTTAATTTAATAGGAGCTATACTTTTTGTTATATATGGACTATTAATACATGCTTTTAGTGTATGGTTTTTAAATAGTGCGCTTGTTTTAGTTCATTTATATAAACTTATTAAGTTTAAATATTATTCTTGATTATATAAATATTAGTTGTTAAAATTATGTTAGGGGATAGTTATGGATGAAGACAATGCTAAAATAATAGAGATGATTAAAAACGGGAAGAGTGCTAATGAGATGGCTAGCACACTTGGAATTAGTAATAAACAGTTATATATTAAACTTAATAGACTTAAATGTTATGGTATTAATTTAGATAGATTTTATCATGATAATGGTAATATTACTTATGGAATTAAAAGTGTTTTTAATAATGAAGATAAAGATATATTTATAGTTGGAAATCCTATGCAAAGTACTAATAGAATATATAGAATAATAGCTGTTAGTGATGAACATAGAGAGAGTAAATATTCAGATAATAGATATATGGAAATAGTATATGATTATGCTAAGAAGAATGGAATAAATATTATATTTAATAGTGGTGATATATTTGAAGGATTTATGCCTTCGTCAATATATAAAGTTAATTATAGTGATCCTATAGATATGATTGATAGTACGATTAAGAAATATCCGTTTGATAAAAATATTATTAATTTTATGATTGGTGGAAATCATGATATGAGTTTTTATGAGAAGTTTAATATAGATATTGGGGAAATGATTAATTCTAGAAGGCATGATATGGTGTTTACTGGGTATGGTCTTTCTAAAGTTGTTTTATCTAAGATTAATATATTTATGAGACATGACTTAGGTAAAACATATAAAAATAATACTAAACTTGATATAGAAAGTGCTTGTGGAATAGTACTTAGTGGACATGAACACAGATTTAAGATAAGAGAGCACGCTAATAGTTTATATATTAAAGTTCCTACTTTAAGTGATATTATGATTAATAATGAAATGTGTCCTTGTTTTTTAGATATAACTATTAATACTGGAAATAATACTATATCACTTGTAAATGTAAAGGAACTATGGTTAAATAATGATCATAAGGTTATATCTCTTGGAGAGAGTAGTATTATGACACATATAGTGTGTAGTCCGGAAAATAAGTTTAAAAGATATGTACAGTTTAAAGAAGAAGAAAGTAGTGTGTGTGAAGAAATAACACAAGAAGTTATAGAAGAAGAGATTATTGAAGAAGTAGGAGATAGTAGAAGTTTATCTATGATAGATAAGTTTAGTAAAAGATACGGTATCAAATAGGGAGGTTTTGAAATGATATATTTAGAAGAAAAAGATGGAATGATTTATAAGTATAAAGTAGATATAGATGAAGAAAGACTTAGAAAAATATTTAATGAGATGAAAGGGTGTAACTTTAAATATTCTAATTCGCTAGATGAAGATAAGTTAGAGTTTGATGAATTAGATTTTGATTATACAAGATTTGATAGTATAAATTGGATTTTTAGTGACGGTTTATTTAGTTCTAGATATGAACTTGTTTATTATTCAAATTTATATAAGATTGTTAATAAACTACTTGGTATGGAAGAAGATATTGAAGATATTGAAGAATATTACGTGGAGCCATTTAGTGATGAAGATGATATTAGAGATTATATAATGACTTCTGGGCTTTTTGAACTCTTAAATTATAATGGTGAAAAGGATTTGGTTTCTTTAATAGATGAGGAAATTAAGGAAAGAGAAAGTTTACTCGGAAATGAACCATCTAAGTTTGATTATGCTGGAAAGTGCGGAGAACTTTATAAGATAAAGGAGCTATATAAACAAAGAAAAGTGGCATCTGACGTTGTGGACGCTAGAAGATTTGTTTATGCTGTTATGAGCACTATAAGTTTTGAAAGAATAGATGAGATTCTAAAAGAAGATTATATGGCTTATTTAGTTTTATCTAACTATAACTCAAGAATTATTAGTAAAACTGAAAATGAAAACGCTAGAAAATATTTAGTTTCATTTGATGAAGAGAGAATGAGAAATATATTAGAAAGTATTGAAGATAATACAAGATTTAAAGCTCTTGATGGAAGATTAGTACCAACTAATTTAGAACGTATATTAGTTAATATACTTGATGAAGGAGGAGATATTTCTTCATTAATTAATTATAATAGTGAAGAAGAACAAGCAAATATTTTTAAAAAGAAATGTGCTGAACGCTATAGAAAGATTGGTTTACTTAGTGAAGAAAATATTGATGGTGAGATTGAGCTAATGGAAAAACTTAGAAATGAGTTTCCATATGCTGAATATAATATGAGCATAGATTCAACTGATTCATATTATGAAGAAATAATTAAGGAACTTAGATATACTTTTATTCCTTCACTAGATAGTGAAATATATAACAAAGCTCAAGAGTTTGATAGTGAAGTAAATAAAGAAGCAGCATCTAAATTAGTGCTTGGTAAATAGTATAAGTATTTAAAGGAGGTTTTGAAATGATATATATTGAAGAAAAAGATGGAATGATTTATAAATATAAAGTGGATATAGATGAAGAAAGACTTAAAGAATTAATATTAAAGATAGAAGATGGTAATTTTTATTATAGTCATGATGTAGAAGAAGGAACACTTACATATAAAGATTTAGATTTTACTTCATATATAGATTTTGATGAAGATAGTATTAGTAGAGAAAAAGGGTTATCTTATGAATTAGTTCTTTATTCTAATTTATATAAGCTTGCTAATAGATTATTAGAGTATGATGTAATTTCTAAAAGTAACTGTGATGAGTATGATAGGATGTATGCTCTTTATGAACTTGAAAGTTATAGTGGGGAAGTGGATTTGGTTTCTTTAATAGATAAAGAAATAGAAAAGAGAAAAGAGAATCTTTATAGTGGTTTATCTAAATATGATTTTAATGGTAGACTTACTAGACTATATATATTAAAAGAACTATATAATCAAAGAGAAAAAGCAGCTAGTCTTCCTGATATTACTAGGTTTTATAGTGATATTATGAATACAATAACTTATGAAAAAATAGATGAAATAAGTTTGAAAGATTATACTAAATATAGGGAACTATGTAAATGTGATAATAATTCATTCTTGGTAAAAGATGGAAAATATATTAATAAAAATAAAGTATGTTTTGATATGAATCGTCTTGTTTATTTACTTCGTCTTATGCAGATGGATACTCGTTATAAGGATGCTTCTGGTAAGTTTGAAAGTACAGAACTTGAGAAACTATTAATTGAGTTTATTAATGGTAAAACTAATATAACTTCATTATTGAGTTACGAACCTGATAAAGAAAAAATAAATATATATAGAAGAGAGTGCATGGAACAGTCCAAAAAGATAGGCACTTTAGATTCTAATAGTGTTGATGATCTTATTAATGTGACAGAAGAAGTTAGAAATAGTTTTCCTTATGCAGAATATAATATGAGTATAGTTCCAACATATGGATATTATGAAAAGATATTATGTGAACTTAATTATGAAAATGTTTCTTCTATGGATATTGAAACATATAAGAAAGTAGAAGAGTTTGAAAGTGGAATAAGTGAAGAAGTAGCATCTAAGTTAGTACTTTGTAAATAATTTTATATTTAAGGGAGGTTTTAAAATGAAATATATTGAAGAAAAAGATGGAATGCTTTATAAATATAAAGTGGATATTGATGAAGAAAGACTTAAAGAATTAATGTTAAAGATAGAAGAAGGTAATTTTTATTATACTGGTTCATTAGGTAAAGATATACATGACTGGGATGATATAGATTTTGAATATACAAAGTTTGATCAAAAGAATTTGCTTTCTAATAATGGTGATATGTTGGGTACTTGTTATGAATTAGTTCACTGTTCAAGACTTTATATAATTATTGGTAGATTACTTGGCTATGAAGATGAGGTTAAATGTCATAGAGATGATTTATACTTTGCTGATCAAATGTACCCTCTTGATAGAAAGATTGATAGTGAATATTTAAAACTATTAAGTCTTATTGAACTTTTAAAATATGATGGAGAAGAAGATCTAGTTTCTTTAATAAATGAAGAAATTAAAGAAAGAATTAAAGTGTTAGAAAGTAAAAAAAATAAATTTGATTTTGATAAGAAACTTAGGGAAGCTTATAAAATAAAAGAGTTATATAATCAAAGAGAAGAAGCAGCTAGTCTTTTAG
Organism: uncultured Bacilli bacterium; assembly: GCA_934085595.1. Lineage (GTDB taxonomy): Bacteria > Bacillota_I > Bacilli_A > RF39 > UBA660 > CAG-1000. Next base: position 159,704 of record CAKOHK010000001.1, on the reverse strand, counting down.
ATGTTTCAAAACTATATGAATCTGTTATGGAAACTATAAGTTTTGAAAAAGTAGATGAGATAAGTAAAGAAGACTATGAAAAATATTTAGGCTTTACTAATCAAAGCTATGATACATATGTAAGAGTGCAAGGAAACAATGTTCAAAAATATAAAGTAACATTTAATAGAAATAATATGAGAGAATTGTCTGATGCTTTATATAGAAATACTGGATATAAACCTTATGTCTATGTACGTTCCACTAAATTAGAAGATATATTACGTGATGTATTTGATCGTAAAGCTAATATTTCTGAACTTATCAATTATAATAGTGCTGAAGAAGAAATTAATATTTTCAGAAAAGAATGTAATGAGCGTTATAAAGAGATTGAAGAGCTGTTAAATAAAAAAGGAAAAAATGAAGAAGATTTGATGCGTATAACTGAGTTATTAGAAGCGGCTAAAAAAGATTTTCCAAATGCTGAATATAATATGAAAGTAAAGTTACCTCAAGATTATTATAAAAAAATAATGAGTAAACTAAAGTTTACTTTAATTTCTACTATGGATCTTGAAGAATATGCTAGATGTGAAAAGTTTGAAAGTGAAATAAATAAAGAAATAGTATCAAGATTAGTTCTTAAAAAGTAATACAGATTTAAGGGAGCTTTTGATGATATATATTGAAGAAAAAGATGGAATGCTTTATAAATATAAAGTAGATATTGATTATGATAGACTTGAAGAGGTATTTTCTGAAATAAGAAAGGGTAATTTTATTTACCATAGGTTATTAAAGGATGGAATACTTAAGGCGGATGATTTAGATTTTTGTTATGCTGATAGTATTACTGAAAGTAAAATTGGTGAAAGACTATGTTATCATTTAACTTACTATTCAAAACTTTATAAATATGTAAGTAGGTTAGCTGATTTTGATGATAATATTGAAGCGCTTGATAAAGAACTATATGCTAGTGGTAAAAGGTTTGATAGTAACTATGTACAAATACTAGGTCTTTCTAATCTTTTGAATTATGAAGGAGAAGAGAGTTTAGTTTCTTTAATAGATGAAGAAATAGAAGGAAGAAAAAAATAATAGATGATGGAGTGTATGGACGTGATTCTGAGCGTAAACTTAAAGAAGCTTCTAAGATAGAAGAGTTATATTATCAAAGAGAAGTAGCGTCAAAACTTTTAAGTCCTGCAGGATTTTTAGATAAGTATGCTGAAGTTATGGGCTGTATTAGTTTCAAAAAAGTAGGAGAAATAAATAAAGAAGAGTATCTTAAAGATAGAGAAATATTTGCTTTATCTAAAGATCAATGCTTGAAAATAGAATGCGGTAGTTATTGTAAATATGAAGTAACATATAATAAAGATAATATGGAAGAAATACTTAATAAACTAGTTAAAAATAGTGGCTTTATGAATTATGAAGGTATAATAATAAGTACTAATTTAGAATGTATATTAAGAAGTATATTAAAGGGAAGAGGAGATATTTCATCATTACTTAAGTATGATAGTGAAAAAGAAGAAATTAATATATTTAGACGTAAGTATGCAAAACGTTTAAAAGAAATTGCTGATAATATGGGTGATGATATAGACAAAATTATTGATCGATTAATGAGTGTTAAAGCCGAATTTCCTTATAGTAAATTTAATACGAAGTTAACAGTAGAACCTCAAGCATACTATGATGAGATATTAAGTGAACTAAGATTTAAATTAATTGATAGTGAAAGCGTGGAAGAAGTTAAAAAAGCAGTAGAGTTTGATGAAGGTATAAGTGAAGAAGTGATGAAATTATCATTGACAAAAAAAATAGAACATATTATAATATGTGTTAATTAGAGGAGGTTTTAAAATGATATATATTGAAGAAAAAGATGGAATGCTTTATAAATATCTTGTAAAAGCTAGGGAAGAAGATAAACTACTATTATCAATAGATGAAGATATTGAAAGAAGAAAATGTGCTTTTAGAAAAGCACTAGATTTTGATAATGCATTTAAAGAATTATGTGAAATAAAGAAATTATATGATAGAAAAGAAGCAATAGCTAAACGATTTGGACCTATTGGATTTGTAGGTAGATTTGATGAGTTTATGAAATACTTTGATTTTGAAAAAGTAGATGAAATAAGTAAAGAAGAGTATTTGAAGGGTAAAAAAGTATTAGCTTTATCTGAAACTCAATATTTAAAAATAGATGGTGATTCTTATTATAAATTTGAAGTAACATTTGATAGACAAAAGATGGAAGAAATACTTGCTAATTTGGATGAAAATACTGGATTTATGGATTCTGAATATTTTGTGACAAAGACTAATTTAGAACAGATATTAAGGGGTGTATTAAATGGAAAGGAATATATTTCAGCATTAATACAATATGATAGTAAAAAAGAAAAAATTAATATATTTAGACGTGGATGCTTAGAACGTTTTAAGCAACTTGGTGTTGCTGATAAACTTACTATAAGCAATGGTAACATAGATGAAACTATTAAATTATTAATGGATGCTAGAATAGAGTTTCCAAATAGTAAATATAATATGAATGTAGGTTTACCTCAAGATTATTATGATGAGATATTAAATGAACTTAGATTTGAATTAATTGAAACTGGACCTAAGGAAGTAGTTACAAGAATAATGGAATTTGATAATGATGTAAGTGAAGAAGAAATATCAAAATTAGTTCTTAAAAAATAATATAGTATTTAATGGAGGTTTTGAAATGAAATATATTGAAGAAAAAGATGGAATGCTTTATAAATATAAAGTAGATATTGATTATGATAAACTTAAAGATTTATTTTTAGAGATTAGAAAGGGTAACTTTGAATATTCTAGTAAGTTAGATAAAGGCGTTCTTGATAAAAAAGATCTTGATTTTAAGTATGTAAAGTTTGATGATAGTACTATAGAAGAAGGTAAAGATGGAAAAATAGAATATAAATTAGTTTATCATTCTTTACTTTATAAACTTACTGCGATGTTACTTGGAGTTGCTTATGATTTTGATGAAGAAGATGAAGAAGAATTTTTTTTAGATGATATATGCTTTAGTAATGAATATATGGGAGCTCTTGCGATTAGTGGACTTTTAAAATATAATGGTGAAGAAGATTTAGTTTCTTTAATAGATAAAGAAATAAAAGAAAGAGAAGATAATAATGCTAATGCTAAAGAATTATATAAAATAAGAGAGTTATATAGACAAAGAAATGTAGCTTCTAATCTTCCTAATCTTAAAAGTTTATATGAATCAGTTATGGAAGCAATAAGTTATGAAGTAATAGATGAAATAAGTAAAAAAGATTATATTAGGTATCTTGTATTTCGTAATTGTAGTAATGATACTTATTTAAAAGTAGAAGGCGATATGATTAGGAAATATAGGGTTTCATATGATTTTGATCGTATAGTAGATATACTTAATGATATTCAAAGAAATACAAGATATAAAGATGAAAATGGTTCTTTATGGTCTACTGGATTAGAAAATGTGTTTGTTAGATTTTTATATGGAGATGATAGTATAGAAAGATTAATAAAATATGATAATAGTGTAGATGCAAGAGTTTTTGAAGAGAATGCAAAATATAATGATCAACTTGTTTCTACTACTAAATATTATGATGAGATATTAAAAGAACTTAAGTATAATATGATTGCATCTATGAGTGTAGATACTTTTAATAAAGCTAGTAAGTTTAGTAATGGAATTAATTATTCAGATTCACTAACGAGATTAGTTCTTGATAAATAGGAGATAGATTGATTCTATCTTTTAATATGTTAAGTTTTGTTATATAATAGTTATAGAATAGAAAGGGAATATATGAAAGATAAGATTATTAATAAAACTGGTAAAGAAAAACTTACTTATAGTGAAATAGAATATATGGTTATGGGGTATGTTAAAGGCAAAATAAATGATAAAGATATGAGTAAGTTTATTCTTAATATATATAATAATGGTATTAGCGAAGAAGAAACTTATTATTTAACTGATGTTATGATTAAAAGTGGTAAAGTTAATGATATGAGTTTTTTAGATAAAAAGATAGTAGATAAACATTCTACTGGTGGAGTTGGAGATAAAGTATCAATAATAGTTGCTCCGATTGTAGCATCTCTTGGAGTGGCTGTTCCTAAAATGAGTGGTAGGGGTCTTGGACTTACTGGTGGAACTGCTGATAAGCTTGAGAGCATTCGCGGTTATAAACTTAATATAAGTGATGAAGAGAGTAAAAATATTTTATCTAAAGTAGGATGTTATGTAATTAGTCAAAGTGATGATATGTGCATTGCTGATAAAAAAATATATGCACTTAGAAATGAAATTGGAGCTACTAATTCAATACCTTTAATAGCAAGTTCTATTATGTCTAAGAAGATTGCTTGTGGCGCTGATAGTATAGTTATAGATTTAAAAGTAGGTAGTGGTGCTTTCATGAAGAATAGGAAAGATGCTATTAAACTTAGTAAACTTATGAAAAATATTGCTAAAAGATATAATAAGAAATTAATATGCGTTCTTAGTGATATGGAAAATCCACTTGGAAAATATGTTGGAAATAAACTTGAAGTATTAGAAGCAATTAAGTTCTTTGATGGAATATATGATAAAAGATTATATGAATTATGTATTTATATAGCAAGTACTATGGTAAGTGTTTCACTTAATAAAACATTTAAAAAAGCAAAAGAAATGGTTATATTAAGTATTAAAAGTGGAATGGCAAGAGCTAAGTTTTATGAATGGATAAAAGCACAACATGGAACATTAAATGGATTTGAAATTAAAGCTAATAAATATATAGTAAGTAGTGATAAAGAAGGATATTTAAATAAAATAGATGCAGAAGAAATAGCGAAACTAGTATTTGATTTAGGTGCTGGAAGAAGTAAAAAAGAAGATAATATAGATTATAATGTAGGAGTATACATAAATGAAAACTTAGGTAAAAAGATAAGATGTAATGATATACTTGGAATTATATATTATAATAAGAACATAGATGATATGGAAAATAGATTTAAAAATGCATTTATAATAAATAATAAAAAGAAAAGAGTACATAATATAGTTATAAAAAGTATATAGGAGAAGCTATGAAAAAGAAACTTTATATAATTATTTTGTGTATCTTTTCTTTTTGTTTTGATAGAGTATTTGCTTTATCTGATATAAAAATTAATAATGAAAGTGTTATACCTTATTTTGATATAAATACTAAAGTATATAATTATTTTAGTGATAAAGATAGTGTATTAATAAGTGTATCTAAAGATAAAGATGAAGAAGTAAATGGATATGGAGTTTTTAATATAATTAATGGAGAAAATATATTTAAAATTAATAGTAGTAAGAGTGGAGAGTATACTATAAGAGTATATAAAAATTATAGTCATGATGATGAGAATATAGCTACATTTAAATATTTTAATATAGATGGATATGATATAGATTTTAAGAATGATATACATGATTATTATATAGATGCTTATGATAATGAGTATTTAAGATTTAATTATGAAACAGATAGTTCTATAAGTACAGTTAAGATTGAAAATAATGGGAATTTTAATGATGGGAATAATGATGTTATAGTAAATATTACTTCTAATAACAATATGAATAATAATAAATATGTTATTCATGTTAGTAAAACTAAGAGTGTATTTAAAAGTGAAGAAGATAGTGTTAGGGAACTATCTTATAATAGTAAAAAAATAGTAATTATTTGTGTAATTACTATTTGTAGTTTTCTTGTTGTTTTATGCTTTTATTTATTGTTTGTTAAGAAAATATTTTAATAAAGTAATAAATATTCTTCTAGAGTTAAATCATTTTCATATATGATTTTAGCAGCATCTATTCCAACATATCTATAGTGCCATGGTTCATATCCATAACCAGTTATAAACTCTTTTCCTTCTTTATATCTTTCTATAAAACCATATTTATATGCATTATCTTTTAAGAATGCGTATTCTTTTGTATTTTTAAACTTTTCTTGTACAGTATTTATATCAACAGCGTAACCTAACTGATGTTCTGAGTGACCTGGACGAGCTGAATACATTAATGCATGATCTAAACCATTTCTTTTTTTCGAATTATTAAATAAAGTATTTTGAAGAGAATGTGTTCTATAACCAGATATTACTTTAAGAGAAAGTCCTTCTTTCTTAGCATCATCAAACATATTTTTTAAATATGGAAATATTTCAGATTTAACCTTTTGTTTATTTGAAGAATAATTTTTATCAAGTGTTATTAAATCAGATGCTTCATAATTATCAATAAGTTTATTATATTTATTTACTAAAGTAAGTTTATTAATAGAAGAAGAATCTATTTCTTTAATATCGGTATAGAACTCTTTATCTAAGTTTATTTCTACATAATTAACTATGTTTTCTATAGAATAATTATTTTTTTCTTTGTAAGCAATATATCTATTTAAGTTTTCTATATTAAATGCTTTACATTTTTTATATGATAATAAATCATTATATTTAGTTTTAAGTAAATAAGTATCGATTTCTTCTTTAGTAAATAGTTTTCTTATTTCTTTAGCTTCTTCTTTAGTATAACCAATAGTAGTTAATTCATCTTCTTTAATAGTTATGTTGTTATCGTTTTTATTAATATTATTATCTTTACTAATAAAATAATATATAGTATAGATAATACTAATAGTTAATAAAAGTGATAAAAATGCAAATAATATTTTTTTCATATAAATTACCTCTAATGTAATTATATAATATAATGATTAAAATATTTAATTTTATTTAATAATTTTGTATACTTTACAAATATATGATATTATATAGTTATGGAAAAAGTTAATATAAAAAACTTAAATATATATAAACTAGATAGTATAAGAGTGCCACATTATGAAAGTGTTATTTATCATGATGATGAGTTTTGCTATAAAATATATAATGATTTTAAAGAGTATGCTTATAGAGAAGATTTGATTGAAGAGTTAAATAGGCTTAATATACCATCATCAGTGGTTCCTTTAAAAAAGATAGTTGTTAGGAATAATAGAGAAGATATATTTGCTGGGTATGTGATGAAGTATTATAAGGAATATGATAATTTAAGAAGATTGCTTTTAATGGGAGATCTTGATCCTGAAAAAAGAATAGATATTGTTATTAAACTTAATAAATTATATAGATTAATATTATCTTATGGATTTAATTATTGGGATGTTAATACTTCTAATATACTTTATAATGATGGAGATATATTATTATGTGATATGGATAGTGTTAGAAGAGTAAGCAAAGATATGTCTAAAGATAAAGAGAGATTATTTATAACAAGTACTAATATAATAATGGGTATGAAAAGTAGAGAAATAAGAGAAAATTATAAATATTTTTCTAGTGTGTTTGATAGGGAAATGACTGATATCTTTGATAGATTTTATAATCCTAGAGAAGATAATAGTGATATATTTAGTGGTGAGTTTTATATGGATAATGTGCTTGATAGGGTTAATGTTAGGGCTTTAAGAAAATGAAAGGAAAAGAGAAAATGGATGTAGTTAAACTTGCAAAGTTGTTTAAGAAGAAATATAAAAGGACAGTAGCTTTTCGTGTTACATCTCATGCGAAAGTTATTAGAAAGCATTTAAATCCTGGGGAAGAGGTATTATATGCTTTTTGTGCTCAAAAGAATGAAAGTTCTTTTATGATTATTAATTCTTGTGTTATGGCTTTAACTAATAAAAGAATATTAATAGGGCAGAAAGGATTGTTATGGGGTTATGTTTTAACAACTATTACTCCTGATATGTATAATGATTTAAAGATTAGAAAGAATCTAATATGGAGTGATATAGAAATAGATACAGTTAAGGAAAATGTATATTTATCTAATATTGATCCTGATGGAGCTGTTGAGATTGGAAATAAAATTACTGAGTTTATGATGGAAGAAAAGAAAAAATACGAAAAAGATGATATAGAATAATTATATTATTTAAGGTTTTGCGTACGAACAATAATTTGACAAAATGGAAGAAATATGCTATAATGTAAATACTTTTATTAAGGGGGTAAATCTATGTCATATTATGATGATAAAAAATATTATAATATAAAAATTGAAAATAATAAGTATAACGATATAAAGTATAATAATAATGATAAAATAATCTATAGTAATGATGATAGAGGATATGTAAGATATGGTAATTTAAATAACGGTTATAGTAATATTAATAGTGCTGTAGTACTAAATGATTTATTGCTTACTTTAAGCCGTGATACTGGAGTGAGTTTACTTCAATTAACAACTTATTGTAGAAATGAACTTGCAAAAGGTGAAAATACAGATTCTGTTATAAGAAAGCTTGAAAGAATAGCACTTTATTTATGTAAAACTAGTAAGACTACTGAAGAAACTAAGAATGAAGAAAGTCAAACAAATACAAGCGATGATATTGATCAAGAAAGACTTGAAAGAGAAAGACTTGTAAGGGAAAGACTCGAAAGAGAAAGACTTGAAAGGGAAAGACTTGAAAGAGAAAGAAGAGAACAATATAAAAAGCAAATAATAGATTCGTTTATGGAAGATATTACATCTAAAAGTGGAAATAGTAGTTTTAGAGGTTGGATACTTCCTAATGGTGAGCTTGTTAGTCAATATGATGATAAAGCTGCTGGTGGTTATGGAAGACAAGATCATGGAAGTTTATTTAGAACATTTATGGATGGACTTAAAGAGTATGATATAGATTCGTTTAATAGAATGAGTGCTAAATATGAAGAATATCAAAGAGTATGTGACGTTACTGCTGATATAAGAGAAAGTTTTGCTACTGAAGTACTTGGATGGATGCAAGTTAATGTATGTGGGCAAAGAGTAATTTTATATCAAGGAGAAAGATGGCAAGATAGATTAATTAGACCATTTCTTGTAGATTATGGATTTAATTATCAAATATGTCCAAATCAAGATCGCTATGCAACTAGTGAGTTTGATAATTTATGTGACCATTTTGGAGAGATATTAGAACTAGGACTTAAAAGCAAATATAATGATAGTCTTGAGAAATTAGCACTTGCTATGTAATAATACTTGAAGTCTATACTAAAGAATACTATAATATATAATATATTTTTGATGTGGAGGCAGTTATGAGTGAAGTATTAAGCAATATAATGATTATATATTTAATTACATTAATAGTTAGTATAGTTTACTATTTATATAAGAGTGATGAAGTTAATTTTAGAATTAATTTTGAACTTAAGAATAGGGGACTTAAGAAAAATAAAGGAAGTTTACTTGATATAAGTGATTATATGAAAGGACTTATACCATTTTATACAGTTATTAAATGTAATAAACTTCTTAATGATAAGAAGAGTCTTAATGATTTTATAGATAGTAAAGTATTAAGTGGACACTTTAAAAATACTAATTCTAATAATGATATATATGTTGATGATGTTAGTGTTATTAAGCAACCTGATAATAGTTTATTTAGACCTCTTAGTAGGGTTGCGTTTGAGGAAGTGGAGCCATATAAAGCAAGACGTATTGATGTTCTTGAGGGGGCTGATGAGTATCATCAAGAAGAAGATGTTATTAAACCGGTAAGTGCTTCTTTAAATGAACAAGTTAATAGTGAAACTTATACTAATGTGACACCTTTTATGACTAGAACTGAAGAAAAAAATAAGGATACTCTTGATAGAGAAGAATTAATAAAATTAAGTGAATATATAAATAGTATGCTTAGTAGTGATAAAGATATAGAAGTTGACTTAGGAGATATTCTTAAAAGAGTACGTAATTAACACTTACTTTACAAAAAGTGAGTGTTTTTTTATGATTTAGTATTTACTTTTATATATTGTTATAGTAATATAGTGGTAGGAAGTGAAACAAAGTGGAGGAAAGTGGGGAGTTTTTATGTTAATGGGTGAATATCATCATAATATTGATGATAAAGGTAGACTTATAATTCCTTCTAAGTTTAGAAATGAACTTGGAAATCAATACATAATAACTAAAGGTCTTGATAAATGTTTATTTGTATATTCAATAGATGAATGGAATAAACTTGTTAAAGACTTAAACACTTTAAAATTCACTAAGAAAAATGTAAGAGCTTTTGAAAGGTTTTTCGTTGGTGGAGCTTCTTTAAATGAATTCGATAAACAAGGTCGAATTAGTATTACCTCACCGCTCATTCATTACGCCAATATTAATAAAGAATGTGTTATTATTGGCGTTAATGAACGACTTGAAATATGGGATAAAGAAGAGTTTGACAAGTTTATTAAAGAAAATGAAAATACACTTGAAGAAATAGCAGAAGATTTATTTGAGGGGGATAATTATGAAGCATAAATCAGTTATGCTTATGGAAACAATAAATAATTTGAATGTAAAGCCGGATGGCATTTACATAGATTGTACCTTAGGGTATGCAGGACATTCTAGTGAAGTACTTAAAAGATTGAATGAGAAGGGGTTCTTATTCGCCTTTGATCAGGATATAGATGCGATTAATTATTCTGATCAGAAATTAAGTAAAATATCTAAAAATTATAAAATAATTAAAAGTAATTTTGTAGATATTAAAAAATATATAGATAAAGATGTAGATGGTATCATGTTTGATCTTGGAGTTAGTAGTCCACAGCTTGATACAGATGAAAGAGGATTTAGCTTTCATAAAAACGCTTATCTTGATATGAGAATGGATAGAGATAATACACTTGATGCACACTATGTAGTTAATAATTATAGTGAAAAAGAATTATCTAATATATTTTATAAATATGGGGATGAAAAATATAGTAAACAAATAGCTAAAAAGATAGTAAATAGTAGACCTATTGATACTACTTTAGAACTAGTAGAAGTTATTAAAAATAGTGTTCCAGAGAGCTATAGAGTTAAACATCATCCAGCAAGAAAAGTATTTCAAGCAATAAGAATAGAAGTAAATCATGAAATAGATATATTAAATAAAGCTATTAATGATGCGTTTGATTTACTTAAAGTAGATGGAAGACTTGCAGTTATTACATTTCATTCATTAGAAGATAAAACAGTAGCTAATATATTTAAAGAATTATGTAGTGATGATAAAATGGCAAGTAAGTTACCTATGGTACCAGAAAATATGAAAGCAAGAGCAAAACAAATAATAAAAATAATACCAAACGAAAAAGAAATAGATGAAAATAATAGAAGCAGAAGTGCAAAACTAAGAGTAATAGAAAGGGTAAGATAATGAAAACAAAATCAAAGTATGAAAAGATGTTTACAGCTTTAATAGTATTATTCATGGTAGGAACAATACTATGTGAAAGCATATTTAGTGCCGCTATTGAATCGGGGAATGCTACTAAACAAAGACTATTAAAAGAAATAAATACTCAAGAAGAATTAAATCTTGGAATGCAGATGAAAATAAATGAATTATCTAGTCTTGATAATGCTTTAAGTGTTGCAAATAATTATGGACTTAGTTATAATAATAGTAATATAAAAGTAATAGAAGAATAGGAGAAGATATGAAGAAAACAAGAATAGTTAATGTAACAAATAGTTTTTTAATTATTGTTGTTTTTATTTTTGTTATAATTATAGCAAAACTTTTTTTAATTGGTCTTGGAACTACTAAAGTAGGAAGTATATCTTTAAGTGAGTTTGCAAGTAATAGAAATACTAGGAAAGATGTAATAACAGCAAGGCGTGGAACTATATATTCTAGTGATAAAGAAGTACTTGCTAAAGATGTTAATAGTTATACAGTTATAGCTTATTTATCTTCTAGTAGAACTAGTGATAGTAAACATCCACATCATGTTGTAGATAAAGAAGAAACTGCTAAAAAATTAAGTCCTCTTATTAATATGACTGAAGAAAAGATACTTAGTATATTAAATACTAAGATTAAATCATGTGATGATAATGGAGAATGCAAGGAAGTAAGTCCTTATCAAGTAGAACTTGGACCTGGGGGAAGAGGAATTACTGAACTTGTTAAAGATGAAATAGATGATCTTGGGCTTCCAGGGATAGATTTTATTTCTAGTACTAAGAGATATTATCCTAATGGAGATTTTTTATCTTATACTCTTGGATATGCTAGAATGAATGATAAAGGTGTATTTAAGGGAGAAATGGGAATAGAGTATACATTAAATGATAAACTTACTGGTACTGATGGATATATAGAATATCAGGCTGATAAAGATGGATACCAGATAACTACTTCACCTACTAGAGAAGTAGAAAGTATTCCTGGAAGTGATGTTTATTTAACGATAGATACTAATATTCAAATGTTTACAGAAGAAGCAATTAAAGCACTTGAAGCAGCTTCATTAGAATGGGCAACAGTAAGTGTTATGGATGCTAAAAGTGGTAAGATACTTGGAGTTGCTAGTAGTCCTAGTTTTAATAATAATACACTAGAAATAAAATCATATTATGATCCTTTTGTTTCATATGAATATGAACCTGGTAGTGTTATGAAAACTTTTAGTTTCATGGCTGCGATGGAAAATGGAATATATAAGGGAGATGAGAAATATAAAAGCGGTAGTGTTAAGGTAGATGAGTATACTATTCGTGATTGGAATAAAAGAGGATGGGGAGAGATTACTTATGATGAAGGATTTATGGCTTCAAGTAATGTAGCTGCGAGTAATCTTGCTTTATCTCTTGGTAGAGCAAAACTTAAAGATTATTATACTTCTCTTGGATTTGGTAAGAGTACTGGAACTATGCTTTCTAATGAGATGAAAGGTAATCTTGATAATATAAGATATAATTCAGAAATAGCAAGTGCTTCATATGGACAAGGAATGACGGTAACAGCTGTACAAATGCTGCAGGCTCTTAGTAGTCTTACTAATGATGGAGAAGTTATTAAACCATATATAATAGATAAAATAGTTAATCCAGTTACTAATGAAGTATATTTACAAAATGAAAGAGAAGTAGTTAAAAAAGTAGCAAGCACAGAAACTGTTAACAAAATGATAGAACTTATGAGAGGGGTAGTTGATGGGACAAGTAAAATGAGTACTGGTACATCATACTATTTAAAGGGTTATGATTTAGTAGGTAAAACTGGTACTGCAGAAATAGCAGGTAGTGGTGGATATTTAAAAAATAGTTATGTTAAAAGTTTTGGAGGAATATTTCCTGGTAATGATCCAAAAATAATTATATATGTAGCAGCAAGTAAACTTAGTACATCTAAAGTAATGTATAGTGCTGTTAAAGATTTAGTTAAGAATATATCTACATACTTAAATATATATGATAATAATGAAGAGAATGAAGAAATAACATATACAGTAGACAATTATTATAATAAAAATGTTAGTGATGTAGAAGAGTTATTAAAACAAGATGGAGTTACACCTATAGTAATTGGAGATGGTGATGTTATAATAAATCAATATCCAAGTAAAGGAACAATACTTAATCTTGATAATAAAGTTTTTTTGGTAACTAATGGTGAAAAATATAAAATGATTGATATTAATAAATGGAGCAGGGGTGAAGTAGAACTTTTATGTAAAATGTATGGTATTAATGTTACATTTGAGGGATATGGATATGTAAAAGAATACTCTATTAAAAAAGATAGTGATATAACTAAGGATATGACTTTGAATGTTAAACTTGAAGGAAATTATATTGAAAAAGATAAAAAGTAAAAATGATTTTTAAAGGAATATGATATTAAAATGCGTTCACAAAAGTGTTCGCTTTTTGTTTGCTACTTGACATGGGGGAGGGGGTACCTGTTATAATTTTATATAATGGAAGTGTATGTTTATGGGTAAACTAGATAATATGAAGAAGAAAATATCTTATTTTATAAAGAAAAACATTTTTATAGTTTTAGTACTTATTGGACTTTGTCCGGTACTTGCAATAAGCTATGCTAAGTTTACTATAAATAGTGAAAGTTATAGAAGTAATGAAATGTATATTTCGGAACTTTTGTATTCTATTAAAATAGATGGAGAAAATAAATATAGTGTAGATATAGAACCTGGAGAAACAGAACATATAATTGAAATAACTAGTTTAAATGCTGTTTCTACTAATTATAAACTTGCATACTTAAATAATAATTATATAGATGTTAAGTATGCTAGTGATTATCTTGAACCATCTTTTGGTGGTATTGTAACAACTAGAAAAATATCTCTTACAATAAAAAATACTAGTGATGAAAAGCAACCGCTATCACTTATGGTATTTGGAGGTTATTCATTTAATGATTTAGAAGATGTTAAAGTTTTAGATTCATATACTGAAATACTAGATGATTACTGGAAATATGATTATGAAACAACTGCAATATATATTGATAATGTTAGAACAGATAAACTTGATAGTAATAAAAATTATAGCTTAGTAAATTATAGTTGTAGTAATGGCGCTAGTGTTAGTTATGATTCTTTGACTAGACAGATACTTATAAAATCTGATGTTTTAACTAAGTGTAGTTTATATTTTAAAGAGAATCCTCTTTTGACATTATATTTAACGAATAATTATAGTACTTTAGGTCTTACAAAAATAGAACAATTAGCTACAGGGAATCAAAACTATAATACTACAGAATATAGATATCAAGGAGCAAGTCCAAATAACTATGTAACATTTAATGATGAAACTGGTAAGTGGAGAATAATTGGAGTATTCGAAGTAGAGACACCTAATGGAGATGGAACATACACTAGAGAAAATAAAGTTAAGATTGTTAGAGAAAATATTGGAACTAATCCATGGAATAATATTCTATCAGGTAGTAATTATAACGATTGGACTACTGCAGTATTAATGTCGTTATTGAATAGCGGGACATATTATAATAAAACGGGTGAGTATTCTACTAATGGATTAACAGATAGTGCTAAGGATCAAATAAGCACAACAAAATGGTATTTAGGTGGTACAAAATGGAATGATGGTTATGGAAATACAAAAGAAGTTTATATACAAGAGAGAAGTACAGATGTATATAGTGGAAATGTACAAATATGGAATGGAAAAGTAGCACTAATATATCCAAGTGACTATATGTATGCAAGTAGTGGATGCTATAACAATGGAACAGGTGGACATAATTATTCCAACTCTTCATGTACTACAACTAATTGGATGCTGAATGCTATTGGTGGTGGTTGGTTTTTATCTCCACTGTCTGGGGCTGGTGAAGTTTCAGATATTTTGTACTCTTCTGGTCAAATGAATATTAATGCGTCGTATAATTCTTCTTACTTTAGTCCGTCTTTATACCTTGCTTCTAATGTAGAATATATGGGTGGAAGTGGAAGTATAACAGATCCGTTTATAATAAAATAATCTTAAATAAAATGTTTAATTTTAATAACATTTTATTTTTTTGAAAGTTGATTTGACTCTTGACATTTAGAATAAGGTATTTGTATAATTTTATATTATAAAGTAATAATAGAGATAGAGGTATATATATGAGAGATAAAAAGTTTATGTTTGTAATTATATTAGTTTTAGTATTTTTATTGACAGTAGGACTAACTTATGCGTATTTTAGTTTGACAGTAAGTGGTAATGATGTAGCTGAAACTATAAATGTAAATACAACTAAACTTGAACTTAAGTATACTGATGGAAAAGAAATAAAAGCAAATAGTATAGAACCGGGCTGGACTATAACTAAGAGTTTAACTATTGAAAATACTGGGAGTGAAGAAGTTTATTATGATTTAGGATGGCAAGAGTTAACTAATGAAATAGAACAAGATGAACTTAAAATAAGTGGTACATGTGATAGTGGAAGCTGTGAAGATATAGATGTGAGTATAGTTCCGCTAGTGTCAAATCAGAAAGCAGGTTTTGGTAAAGTAGTTAATCCATATAAAAGTGGAATAGCTATTGCAGGTGGTGAAACGCATACATATACAATTAAACTTGAGTTTATAAATTATACTGATAAAGCTCAAAATTATAATCAAGGTAAGAAAGTAAGTGGAGTACTTGGAATAGCAGAAAGTACGAAAACATTTAATTTAACATTAAGTTTAGAAGATGAAAGTGGAAATCCACTAGCGAATAAAGAAGTTACATTACATTCTGAACCTAAAACATCTGTGTCTGATAGTGACGGAATAGTAGTGTTTAATGATGTAGAAGTAGGCGATCATAGTTTAGAAGTAAAGACAGACAATAAGACATTGAATACTAAAATAAAAGTACAAGGTTCTAATAGTAGTGTTGTTGAGAAAAGTGATAATAATTATGTTGTAAAAGGAAAAAGTAATGAAGAAGATATTAATTTAGGTGTGAAAGCAAGTAATGATAGTCTTTCTAACATATTTGTGAAAGGTAGTAAGATTTCTTCTTATTTGGTAGACAATTATAGTACTTTAGGTTTAACTAAAATATCACAAGTAGCAACAGGAAATCAAAATTATGCTACAACTGAATATAGATATCAAGGAGCAAATCCAAACAATTATATAACATTTAATGATGAAATAGGAGTATGGAGAGTAATTGGTGTATTTGAAGTGGAAACATCTAATGGTAATGGAACGTATAAAAAAGAAAATAAAGTTAAGATAATAAGGGATGCTTTTGATGAAGAGCAGTGGAATACGACAAATAGTAATGATTGGACAACTGCTGAGCTAATGAATACATTAAATAGTGGAGACTATTATAATAGGGGTGATATATATTCTAAAACTGGACTAACTACTAAAGCTAAAAGTCAATTAAGCAGTACAAAATGGTATTTAGGAAATATAACATGGACTGGTAATATAGGCACTGGAAATACAAAAGAAATATATGCTCAAGAAAGAAGTACTAGTGTACATAGTGGTAATAGTCAGACTTGGGATGGTAAAGTAGGACTTATATACGCAAGTGATTATATGTATGCAAGTAGTGGATGCTATAATGATGATAGTAAAAAAGGGTATGACATGAGTAGTTCGGATAGTGATTATGCTAATGAAACATGTACAAGTTCAAATTGGCTATATGACTCAAATTCTTACTGGACTATATCACCTGTTTCTATCGAGGATTCAAATGTTACTTTTGTTTATAATAATGGTTCTTTAACTATTGATAGTGCTAGGTATACTCAAGTTAAGCTACGTCCTACACTTTATTTAAGTGCAAGTGTGGAATATATGAGTGGTAGCGGAAGTGCTAGTGATCCATTTATAATAAAATAATTATAGAAATAAAATGTTTAATTTTAATAACATTTTATTTTTTTTGTTAGTTATTATGAATATTGTAAATGAATAAATAATATGATAACATGAGATTGTAAGGAAGTGATATTTGTGAACTTGTGGCTTTTATTATTTATTGTTTTAATAATAATAGAACTATTAACTGTAAATTTAACAACAATATGGTTTGCTTTTGGCTCTTTTGTAGCATATATTTTATCATTTTTTGTTAGTGATATATTAGTTTAAACCATTATCTTTTTAGTAAGTAGTATTGTTCTTTTGATATTTACAAGACCTATTGTTAAAAAGTTTTTAGTTAATGAAGAGGTTAAAACTAATGCTGATATGTTAATAGGTAAGAGGTGTATTGTTACTAAAGAAATAACTAGGAATGAAACTGGAGAAGTTAAGGTTAATGGACAATATTGGACTGCTAAAGCAAATAAAAAAATTAAAGCTGGTAGTGAAGCAATAATACTTTCTATAGAAGGAGTAAAATTAATCGTTAAAGAGAAGGAGGAAGATTAATGATAATTTGTGCAATAGTACTTGCAATATTAGTAATAAGTGGTATTAAAATAATACCTCAATCAAAAGCATATGTAATAGAAAGACTAGGTTCATATAATAGAACACTACATAATGGACTTAATTTTGTTATTCCAATAATAGAAAGGATATCAAATAAAGTTACATTAAAAGAACAAGTTAGGGATTTTGCACCTCAACCAGTTATTACAAAAGATAATGTTACAATGCAAATTGATACAGTTGTTTATTTTCAAATAACTGATCCAAAATTATATACTTATGGTATTGAGATGCCTATTAACGCTATTGAAAACTTAACTGCTACTACTCTTAGAAATATAATTGGTGAGTTAGAACTTGATGAAACACTAACTTCACGTGATTTGATAAACTCTAAGATGCGTGCAATTTTAGATGAAGCAACTGATCCATGGGGAATAAAAGTTACTCGTGTTGAAGTTAAAAATATTTTACCACCTAGTGATATACAAGAGGCTATGGAAAAACAAATGCGTGCTGAACGTGAAAGACGTGAAAAGATTTTACAAGCTGAAGGTGAGAAAAAAGCAGCGATTCTTACTGCTGAAGGTGAAAAACAAAGTATGATTTTAAGAGCAGAAGCTAAAAAAGAAGCACAAGTAAAAGAAGCAGAAGGAGAAGCGGAAGCAATATTAAAAATACAAAAAGCAACTGCTGAAGGATTAAAATTACTTAAAGAGGCAAATGTGGATGAATCAGTATTAAAACTAAAAAGTTATGAAGCTTTTATTGAAGCAGCAAACGGAAAATCTACAAAGATAATAATACCATCTGATTTACAAAGTTTAACTACTTTAACTACTACAGTAAATGAACTACTTGATAAAGATAAAAATAAAACTAACAAACATTAAAATATATATTTAATTCGACAAATATTTTAAATATAATTTGATAGTATGTTCTTAGGAGGAAAAAATGAGAACATACTATTTATTTGATATAAAAGATAATATTCTTAAAAACTATAAACATAATTATGATGAGTTATATGAAATATTAGAAAGTGTATATAAACTAAAAGAAGAAGATTTAGTACTAGGATATGATATATTTGAAAAAATAGTAAATCCTATGAAGAAAGATATAGTAAATAATTATATAAAAGAAAAGAATATGGAAAATGAAAACTATATATGTTATAACTATACACATATAATAAATGATTTTTATAATGATGAATCAACTAAAATGATAATAAATAACTCACATATAAAAATTAAAAGTAATAAAAATGCACCATCATTCTTTTATAATATAAGAAAGTTTAATAATATATTTGTGTGTGATTTTAATAATAAAGATTATTTTTTACTAGAAGAAACAGTTTATAATTCTTGCGTAAGTGTATAAAAATATGATAATATATTTATGAAAGGAAGTAATAATTATGTTATGGGATATATTATATGTATTAATAGGTTTAATAGTAGGATTAGTTAGTGGTTTTTTAATAGCTAAAAAAATGTTTACTAAACAATTAAAAGAAAATCCACCTATTAATGAAGAAATGATAAAGACTTTAATGAGAGGAATGGGTAGAAATCCAAGTCAAAAACAAGTTAATCAATTAATGAAACAAATGCAAAAATATCAATAGGAGAATATATGGTAGAAGAATTAAAGAGTTTACTTAATAATAGTTATAGTGTTTATTCTCATTATAGTGTAGCATCTATTGTAGTTATGAAAGATGGGAAGACATTTAAAGGAGTAAATGTTGAAAATGCTTCTTATGGAGCATGTATATGTGCGGAGAGAAGTGCAATAGTTAGTGCGATAAGTAATGGGTATACTAAAGGAGACTTTGATAGTATATATATTATGAATAGTACTGATAAAATAGGACCTTCATGTTTCCTATGTAGACAAGTTATTAGTGAATTATTTGATAAAACAGCTAAAGTTATATTTATGAATATACTAGGAGAGATGGAAGAACATACAGTAGAAGAAATATGTCCATATCCATTTGATAGTGATAAGTTGTAGTAGTTTTTAAAGAACTACTTTTTTAAAAATAAAATAATTTGTACTTGAATGAATAAGTTATATGTGCTAGAATTAGAGTGTATAGAATAAAGGAGGATGCGATGGGAATTAAAGATATATTTAAGAGTGCTACTGAAGATGATGATTTAGAAAATGAATATGAAGAAAAACAAGTTAAAATAAATAAGGATATAAGAAATAAAACTATATTAGTAGAACCTAGAGCTTTTAGTGAAGCACAACAAATAGCTGATTATTTAAAGAGTAAAAATCAAGTCGTTGTTAATTTTAAAAGAGTTACTACTGATGTATCAAAAAGAATAATGGATTTTTTACATGGAATAGTGTATGCTATTGATGGAACTATGCAAAAACTTGGGCCTGGTATTGTTATTTGTGCTCCTAAAGGGTGTGAAATAGAAGGTAATATATCAGAGGATGACAATAAAAAAAGTAGTAGTAAACAAAGTGAAGAAAATAATTGGTAGAAGTATATAATTAATATAGATTTAATATAGAGGTGTGATATGGAAAAGTTTAATACTGTTTTCCGTGGGTATGATAAGAATGAAGTACATAAGTGTCTTGATGAAATAATCAAGAGTTATGAAGGACTTCTTAATAAGAGTAAAAAGACTGAAGCGGATAATAAATTGTTGCTTGAAAAACTTTCTTATTATGAAAAGAAAGAAGAAACATTAAATAGGGCATTATTTGTAGCTGAGAATGCTAGTGATGAAATTAAAAGTAGTGCTAGACGTGAATGTGAAAGTATGATTAATGAAGCTAGACGTAATGCTAGTAGAATAATTAACGATGCTCTTATTAAAGCAGAGAAAGCTCAAGATCAAGCAGATCAATTGAAAAGAAACACTAATATATTAAAGAGAAGAATAAGACAAATTATAGAAACACAATTAGAAGTAATAAATGAACTTGATAAAGTTGATTTTAAAGATGTTGATAATAAATATTAAAGTGAATAATATATAATTATTCGCTTTTTCTTGCATTAATTTATAATGTGTTTTAAAATTAAATAGGTGAAGATATGAAAAAGTTATTATTTATTATATTAAGTTTATTTATTTCTATTAGTAGTATAAGTGCTATGGAAGTTAAAGATATTAAGATGTATGCAGAAGCAGAAATAGCTGGTGGTATTAGAATAAGAGAACTTATTAAAGTTAAAAACATGGATGAAGATTTAATTGTGAATGTTTATCTTAAAAATAAGAATGCTAAAGTATTTGATGGAACTAAAGAAAGTTTTAATAAAAGTGAAATATATAATGGTACATCTGTAGGTATGTATGGATCATATAAAGTAAACAGTGATAAAATAAATTATGAAGCATTTGGAATGGATGAGTTTGTAACAGATGATTTTGAAAAGATAGATGTAGAGTTAAATGATAATAAAAATGAGTATACTATTAAAGTAGATAAAAGTGATGAAGAAGAAAGTGTATATTATTTAGACTATGTAGTTACTAATATATTAGTGCAGCATAATGATTGTGCAGAATTATATTATAGATTTTTAGATAACTTTTATTATGATGTAGATAATATAGAAATAATAGTTGGACTTCCATATAAATCAGAATTATTTAAAGTATGGGCTCATGGAAATAAAAATATGAAAACAAGCATAGATGAAAATGAATCTATAGTACATAATAAAATAACTAACTATAAAAAAGGAAGTTATATAGAAAATAGAATATTATTTGATAAATCAATATTTGGATTTAATATAAATAAAGATAAGATAAGTGGTATGGATGCGATAGATGCGATAACTGAAATGGAAAATAATAGAAATAAAAATACTAGTACATTTAATATATTAGAGTTATCTTTAGGAATTGGAATAGGTATTTTAGTAATATTATTCTTTTCATATTTATATTATAGTAAGATATATTTAAAACGTAGGACTAAATAGTTCTATTTTTTAATTTGATTTATAAAATTAAATGACAAGTTATTTTTGATATGTTATAATTGGGTAAAGGAAGTGATAATATGCTTAGTTTATATAATTCATTAAGTAGAAAGAAAGAAGAGTTTGTTCCATATGGAGAAGTAGTTAAGATGTATTCATGTGGGCCTACTGTATATAGTTATCCTCATATAGGTAATATGAGAGCCTATATATTTATGGATAACTTAAGAAGAACTATTAAATATAATGGATTTAAAATAGATGGAGTTATGAATATAACAGATGTAGGACATTTAACTAGTGATGAAGATGAAGGGGAAGACAAGATGGAAGTTGCTAGTAAAAGAGAAAAGAAAAGTCCTTATGAAATAGCAGAATATTATACTAATATATTTATGGAAGATTTGAATAGACTTAATATTGATATTCCAGAACATATTACTAAAGCTACAGAATATATAGATAAGATGATTAAGTTTATAAAGATACTTGAAGATAAAGGGTATACTTATATGCTTGATGATGGATTATATTTTGATGTTATGAAATTTAAGGGATATGGAATGCTTAGTAATAAAGATATGAATGCTAGTAGAAATAGTAGAATAGAAGAAAATGAAAATAAGCATCATCCATTTGATTTTGCGTTATGGAAAATAGTTAGTCCAAATCATATTATGAAATGGGATAGTCCTTGGGGAGTTGGATGTCCTGGATGGCATATAGAATGTTCTGTTATGAGTAATGATATACTTGGAGAAAATATAGATATACATACTGGAGGAGTAGATCATAAAAGTGTACATCATGAAAATGAAATAGCTCAAAATGATTGTGCTATGGGACATAGAGTAGTTAAGAGATGGATGCATTGTGAGTTCTTGATGGTTGATGGTGGAAAAATGAGTAAGAGTTTAAATAATATATATACTCTTAAAGATTTAGAAGAAAGAGGATATAGTTCTTTAGACTTTAAATTCTTCTGTTTAAACTCTAATTATAGAAAGACTATTAATTTTACATTTGATGCTTTAGATAGTGCTAGAAGTGCTAGAAAGAGTCTTAAGAAAATGTTACTTGAACATAAGAATAGTGATAGAAAGATTAGTAGTGAAAAAATAGATGAATATAAGAAAAGACTATTAGATGCTGTTAATGATGACTTAAATACTCCTTTAGCAATTGGAGAAATGTTTACTATATTAAAAGAAGAAGCGTCTATTGATATTTATAATTTAATTATTGATTTTGATAAAGTACTTGGTCTTGAACTTGATAAAGAAGAAGATGAAGAAAAGAGTGAAATACCAGAAGAAGTAGTTAAAATGGCAGAGGAAAGATGGAATGCTAAATTAAATAAAGACTATGCTAAAAGTGATTTATTACGTAATAAGTTACTTGATGTGGGATACGAAATACTTGATAAGAGAGACGGGTATGATATTAAAAAACAATAAAATAATATTACTTGTAAGATATATGATAAATGTGTTTTACAAGTTTTTATTTGCACCTTGAAATGTGATTATAACTAAAATATAATTTAAATAGAAAATAGAAGCATATATAATATGAAAGATACAAGCATATTTTAGTTTAGTAGTAAGCGGTAATGATACAGCACAATATGTAAGTGGAGATGGAAGCGCTAGTAATCCATTTGTGATTAAATAATGAAGTGTTGTACTTCTTTTTTTATTTATTTTGATGTATAATTATTTAGGTGAAAGTATGAAGTATAGATTATATAAAATTGTTAAATGTGTAGGTACACCTTTGTTTAAATTAATCTTTAGACCTACTATTATAGGTAAAGAAAATATACCTCTTGATGGAAGAGTTATTATATGTGGCAATCATACTAGTAATTTAGATGCCGCATTTATGATAAGTGTTCCTGATAGAATAGTTCATACTCTTGCTAAAAAAGAACTATTTAATAGTAAAATAGGAAATGCTTTTTTTAGAAGTATGGGATGTATTAGTGTTAATAGAAGTATTCATGATGAGAATGCTAAGAGTGAAGCTATAAATGTACTTAATAATGAAGGAGCTATTGCGTTGTTTCCAGAAGGAACTGTAAATAAAACAGATAAAATAATACTACCATTTAAATATGGAGCAGTAAGTTTTGCATCTAAAACACATAGTCCGATAGTACCTTTTGTTATTACTGGAAAATATAAACTATTTAGAAAAAGTATTACTATTGAATATGGAAAAGCATATTATGTAGGAGATGATCTTGAAAAAGAAAATGAAAAACTACAAAATACAATAATTAATATGCTTAAAAGAAAGGAAAAAGATGGAAAATAGTTGGGATAAATATTATATAGATATGGATAAAAACATATCTTATGGAAATGAGAGTATGTATTCTTTGATTAAAAAGACATGTGAAAAGTATCCTAGAAGTATAGCATATTCTTATTTTAAAAATGATGTTACATATAAAAGAATGCTTAAGAAAATAGATAATATAGCATATTCTTTTACTAAAATAGGAGTTACTAAGGATGATATAGTTACTATATGTATGCCTAATACACCGGAGGCAATACTTAGTTTTTATGCACTTAATAAAATAGGAGTTAAAGCTAATATAATACATCCTTTGAGTAGTGAAGAAGAAATAAAGAATTATATTAATAATACTAAAAGTAAATATCTTTTAATGATTGATATGGTTTTTCCAAAAGTAAGAAATATTATTAATGATGTAAAACTTAATAAAATAATATATTCTAGTGTTAGTGATAGTATGGATGTTTCTACTAAGTTTGGATATTTCTTTACTCGTGGGATTAAGATACTTACTCCTTATGGGGATAATGTTATTTCTTTTAAAGAATTTTATCAAAAGGGTGAAGTTAAAAGCATTAGTGATGGGGAGAATGTGGCCGCTATATTATATAGTGGAGGTACTACTGGTAAAAGTAAGGGTATTATATTAACTAATAATAATTTTAATAGTCTTATTTTAAGTGAACTATCTATTAATAAAGTGCTTGCTCATGGAACTAGTATACTTGCGATTATGCCTATATTTCATGGATTTGGGCTTGGTTGTACATTTCATGCTTGTTTTGTAAGTGGAGCTAGAGCTATTATACTTCCTAGTGTTGATCCTAAGAAGTTTGATGAAGTTCTTATTAATAATAAACCTAATGTAATAGCTTGTGTACCTAGTATACTTGAAGGTATTACTTATAGTAAGAAACTAAAATATAAAAGTCTTGATTTTATTAAGTGTGTAGTTTGTGGGGGAGATAGCATTAGTAATTCGCTTTTAAATAGAGTTAATGATTTCTTGAAAGATAAAGGAAGTATAGCTAAAGTTAGATGTGCTTATGGACTTACTGAATGTACTGCTGGGGTTACGATGATGCCTCTTGAAACATGCAGGGAGGGAAGTGTTGGCGTGCCTATTCCTGGAGTACTTATTAAGATATGCAAAAGTGGTACTACTAAGGAAGAAGAAATACTTAAAGATGGAGAAATATGCGTAAGTGGACCTTGTGTTATGAAGGAGTATTATAATGAAAAAGAAGAAACTAAAAACATACTAAAAAAACATAGTGATGGAAGATTATGGCTTCATACAGGTGATCTTGGATGTATGGATAAAGAGGGATTTGTATATTTTAAAAGTAGAATTAAAAGAATGATAGTTTCTAGTGGATATAATGTTTATCCTAGTGTTATAGAAGAAGTTATTATGAAAAGCCCTTATGTACGTGAATGTGCTGTTGTAGGGATGCCTCATCCATATAAAAAAGAGGTCGCTAAAGCATATATAGTTCTTAAGGATGGAGTAGAACTTACTAGTGAAGTTAAAAAGAGTATTAAAGCTTTATGTGAAAAAAATATACCTACTTATGCTTTACCTTATGCTTATGGATATAGAAAAGTACTTCCTAAAACTAAAGTAGGTAAAATAGCGTATAATGATTTAAAGGATGAAGAAGATGATTAAACCTGGAAGCGAGTTTGGATACAGATTAATGAAACCTTTTGTACTTTTAAAGTTCAAACTTAAATATCATCCTAAAGTATATGGTAGGGAAAATATACCTCGTGATGGGGCATTTATAATATGTGGAAACCATATACATAAGGATGATCAATATAATGTTATGATGGTTACTAATAGAGTTATACATTATATGGCTAAAGAAGAATATTTTGATAATAAAAAGACTGCTTGGTTTTATAGATTTGCTGGATGTATTAGAGTTGATAGAAGTATTCATGATGAGAATGCTAAGAGTGAGGCTATAAGTATTCTTAAAAGTGGTAAAGCTCTTGGGATATTTCCTGAGGGGACACGTAATAAAACCATTGGTACTAAAGATGAAGTTAAACTTTTAGATTTTAAATATGGGGCTGTTTCTTTAGCTAAAAAAATGAATGTACCTATTATTCCGTTTGGTATTAGTGGTAGATATGATGGAAGTGGTATTACTACTCATATAGGTAAAGCATTTTATATAAATGATATGGAACTTAGTGAGGCAAATACATTACTTAGAAATAAAATATTGGAATTAATGGAAAAATAGTATATAATAATGACAGAAAGGAAGTATATATGAAATATATATTAACGGCTGGTGGAACTGGTGGACATATTTATCCTGCACTAGCAATATTAGAGGAAATAAAGAAAGATAAAAATAATAAATACCTATATATTGGTACAACTAATAGGATGGAAGCAGATTTAATACCATCTATGGGTATACCATATGAAGGACTTACTATTTATGGTCTTTCTAAGAGTGATATGATAAGAAATATTAAGAATATTAAATATATTAAAGATTCTTATAAGAAAGCTCTTAAGATAATGGATGAGTTTAAACCTGATGCAGTTATTGCTTTTGGTGGATATGTAACTTTACCTGTATGTCTTGCAGCTCATAAAAGAGGTATTCCTATGTTCTTACATGAACAAAATATGTTACCTGGTAAAACAAATATATTCTTATCTAAAAAAGCAACAGCAGTGTTTACTTCATTTGATAAAGGAAACGAAAAACTGAAATGTAAAGATATTATATATACTGGAAATCCTGTAAGTCAAAGAGCAAGTTTATGTAAAAAATATGATAAGACTAAACTTGGATTTAATAAAGAAAAGAAACTAATTATTATAGTTATGGGTTCTCTTGGAAGTAGTAGTGTTAATGAAAAAATATTAGATTTCTTAAGAAATTATCATAAGGAAGATGTAGAAATATTATTTATAACTGGTAAAAATAATTTTAAAGATTTAGATAATAATTTAATAGTTCCATCATCAACACATTTAGTACCTTTCTTTGATAATTTACCTAGTTTAATGAAAAGCGCTGATTTAATAATATCAAGAGCAGGAGCATCTACAATAGCAGAAATAGTAGCAACAAAAATACCTTCAATACTAGTGCCTAGTCCATATGTTGCGAATAATCATCAATATTATAATGCTCTTGAACTAGTAAATAAGAATGTAGCAGTTATGCTTGAAGAAAAAGATTTAAATGAAAAGAATCTAGTGGATGCGATAAATAAAATATTCGACCCTAAAAAATATGAAATGTATAAAAATAATTTAAAAGAAATAAAAGATAGAGCCTCTTCTAGTATAATAATGGAAGAAGTTAATAAAAGAATAAAAGGAAAGAATGAAAAGGAAAAAGAAGTTTAATTTGCTAAAGTTTATTATATTTTTACTTATATTATATTTACTTTATTATTTATCTACTTATTTATTTAGTATTAGAATTAAAAATATAGTTATATTAAATAATAAATATTATAGTGATGAAGAGATAATAGAGACTTTAGGAATAGAGGATTATCCTAGATTTATATTATATAATAGAAGTAGTGGAGTAAATAAACTAAAGAAGTTAGAACTTATAGAAAGTGCTAAGATACGTAAGAAATATGGATTTGTTTTAGAAGTAGATGTTAAAGAAAAGAAAGTTTTATTTAAGTCAAAAGAAACAAATGAATATATGTGTGGTGATAATATATATAGAAATATAAATGTTCCATATGAAGTTCCTACATTAATAAATTATGTACCAAGTAATATACTTACTAAGTTTACAAATAAGTTTAGTAAACTAGACTTTGATATAATAAGTAAAATAAGTGAAATAGAATATAGTAAGACAAGCTATGATGAAGAGAGATTCTTATTTTATATGAATGATTATAATAATGTTTATATAAATATATCTAAACTTGAAAATATGAATAAATATGTAGATATAGTACGTAAACTAGATAATAATAAAGGAATACTATATTTAGATAGCGGTAATTATTTTGAAATTAAAGAGTAATTAATTTACTCTTTTTTCATAATATTTAATATGAGTAAGAAAGATGATTTTAAAAAGTTTGTTTCAAAACATCCTGAGTTTGTAGATTATGTAAGAAATAATGATGCTTCTTTTCAGGAATTATATGAACTTTATGATATTTATGGAGAAAATAATAGTATTTGGGATAAATATTTAACTAGTAGTGAAAAAAGTATTAATTTTAAAGGTATTTTAAATACTCTTAAAAATATTAATTTAGATTCACTTGAAGAAAATATTAATTCTATACAAAAAGCTGTTGGGTTAGTAGAAGAGTTTACTAAGGAAGAAGAAAAAGAGAAGAAAGTAGTTCCTAAAAGAGAAATAATAGAGGATATATATAATGAATAGAAGTGTTCTTGATAAACTAATTAGTGAAGAAAAATATAGATTATTTTTAAGAGAAAACTCTAATTATTATAAAGAACTTAATAGAGATTATAAGTATTATGATACTTTTAAAAAAGAAATGAAAGAAAAATATAAACTTAGGGTTATTGATAAAGTAGATAATGTAGTTGACAGTATTGATTTAATAAGTAAGTTTATGGATATAAAATAATTCCATTTACTTTTTTTGTGTATTTACACACTTTTGGTAAATTGAAAATAGAGATACAAGAATTAAGTACAAAATAATTTGCAAAAATTCGAAGCGTTTAAAGCAAATGAATGTTTGAATGTTGACATGAGAGAGGAGGCTGCTTTATAATTATTAATAGAGAATAGGAGTACATAGAATGAAAGATAAAAGAATATTATTAGCAGTAATACTTACAAGTGTATTTTTAATAATTACTGGAGTTACTTATGCATACTTTAGTTTAGTAGTAAGTGGTAACGATGTAGCGGAAACTATAAATGTAAGTACTACTAAAATAGAACTAAAGTACACAGACGGAAAAGAAATTAAAGCAAATGGCATAGAGCCGAGTTGGACAACTACTAAAACTATTACAGTAGAAAACACAGGTAATGAAGAAGCATATTATGCTTTAGGATGGCAGAAACTATATAATGAGATTCAAAAAGATGAGCTTGTTATAAGAAGTACATGCATAAGTAGTGGAGTAACAGAAGGAACATGTGATAGTACTGATAATGTAATTATCCCTCAAACATCAGAAGTGAATGCTACAGCAAATAAAGTATTATATCCATATAAAGAAAATGTATTAATATTACCAGGAGAAACTCATACTTATACGATAACTATAGAGTTTATAAATTACACTGATAAACATCAAAACTATAATCAAGGCAAAAGGTTCTACGGAGTTCTTGGAGCAGCAGAAAGCACTAAGAAATTACCAACTCTTGCAAACTATTTAATAGATAATTATAGTACATTAGGTTTAACAGAAATAGAACAAACAGCGACAAGTAACCAAAACTATAACACTATAGAATATAGATATCAAGGTAAAACTCCAAATAACTATATAACATTTAATGGAGAACAAAATGTATGGAGAATAATCGGAGTATTCGAAGTGGAAACACCACAAAGTGACGGAACATATACAAAAGAAAATAAAGTAAAGATAGTAAGAGATAAAATAGGAGGAGTAGCATGGGATCGTAAGGGTTCATTAAATTATTACAATGACTGGACAACATCAACTTTAATGACAATGTTAAATACCGGACCATACTATAATAGGACTTCTGGCTATACACAGCTTGCTTGTTCAACTGGATATGATACTACAACAAGCGAAACAGCGATATGTAATTATGAAAGCAACGGTTTAACAGATAATGCAAAAAATCAGATAAGTAGTACAAAATGGTACTTAGGAAATGTAGTGTGGACAAGTAATGTTGGATATGGAACTACAAAAGAAATATATACTCAAGAAAGAAGTACTAGTGTACATAGTGGAAATAAACAAACATGGGATGGGAAAGTAGCATTAATATATCCGAGTGATTATATGTATGCAAGTAGTGCATGTTATAATGACGATACTAAAAAAGCGTATGACTCTAATGGTTCTTCACCATATAATACGGATTATAGAAGTGAAACTTGTACTAGTACTAACTGGTTATTAGATACAAATAATTTGTTTTGGACCGTGTCGCCTAGTTCTACCGGTTCGGGCCGTGCGATGGTTGTGAACAGCGACGGTCTTGTGGGCAACAGTGTTACGTACTACAGCGGCAACGGCTTGCGCCAGTCCGTATATCTTGATTCCAGCGTAAAGTACATAGGAGGAGATGGTACTACAGAAAAGGCGTTTGAGATAGAATAAAAAGAGAAAATGTAAAGTGCCCTGCACGGTGGAACTGTGCGGGCACCAAGTTATTAAATATTAACAAACAATGGTTAAATGGCATTTGCCTTTAATAGGGTTAGCCCCTTAGCAAGTCTTGTATTTTGGGCCGTGTCGCCTAGTTCTAACAATTCGAACAATGCGATGAATGTGAACAACAACGGTAATGTGAACAACAATAATACGAACAACAGCTCTGGCGGTGTGCGTACCTCCGTTTACTTGGACACTAACATAAATTATATAAGTGGTGATGGGACTACTGATAATCCATTTGTGATACAATAATTAATGAACTTATGTTCATTTTTTTATTATGCTTAGCTTTTTTTGATATTGAAATATAGATTTAATTAAAGTATACTATTAATAGAGAATAGGAGTACATAGAATGAAAGATAAAAGAATATTATTAGCAGTAATACTTACAAGTGTGTTTTTAATAATTACTGGAATTACTTATGCATATTTTAGCTTAGTAGTAAGTGGTAATGATGTAGCAGAAACTATTAATGTAAGTACTACTAAACTTGAATTAATTTATACTGATGGAAATGAAATTAAAGTAGATAGTATTGAGCCTAACTGGACTACTACTAAAACAATTACTGTAGAAAATACTGGTAATGAAGAAGCATATTATGCTTTAGGATGGCAAAAATTATATAATGAGATTCAAAAAGAAGAACTAGTAATCAGAAGTACATGCACAAGTAGTGGAGTTACAGGTGGTACGTGTGATAACACAGATAATGTTGTTATTCCGCAAACGGCAGAGGTAACCAGAGAATCTGGCAAGATATTGTATCCATATAAAGAAGCAGCACTAATATTACCAGGAGAAACTCATACCTATATGGTAACTATAGAGTTTATAAATTATGATGATAAAGCACAAAACTATAATCAAGGTAAAAAGTTCTACGGAGTTTTAGGACTTGTTGAAGCATATAATACATATAATCTTACACTTAATGTTAAAAACACTGATGGAACTGTTATTCCAAATAGCAAGGTAACATTACATTCAACACCAATGACTGGAACAACAGATGAAAATGGTACAGTAATATTTAATGATGTAGAACTTGGTAATCATACTTTAACAGTTGACAATAATGACGATATTACTACTACTCAAATAAAACTTTTTAATGGAGAAAACGAGATAATTAAATCTGATGAATCTTATAGTGTTAAACCGATAAGTAAAAATATACGGCTTGATGTTATTGTTGATAATCAAAAGATATCCAATATTAATTTAGATTATAAATTGTCAGATTATATAATTGATAATTATGAAAGTTTAAATGTAATTAAAATCAATCAAGCCCTAACTGGTAATCAAAATTATGAAACAGTAGACTATAGATATCAAGGTAAAACTCCAAATAACTATATAACATTTAATGGGGAAGATAATGTTTGGAGAATAATAGGCGTATTTGAAGTTGAAACACCTAACGGGAATGGAATATATACAAAAGAAAATAAAGTAAAGATAATTAGAGATAGTATTGAAACAAATATAGCTTGGAATGAAAATGGTAGTGAAGGCGACAACGATTGGACTACATCAACGTTAATGACAACATTAAATTCTGGTGATTATTATAACAGAACCGGTACGTATTTAAGTAATGGATTAACTATTGAAGCAAAAAGCCAAATAAGCACAACAAAATGGTATCTAGGAAATGGAGATAACAATAAAAGTGCAAAAGATTTATATGTACAAGAAAGAAGCACAAGTGTACATAATGGTAATAGTCAAATATGGGATGGAAAAGTAGCATTAATGTATCCAAGCGATTATTTGTATGCAAGTAGTACATGTTATAATAGTGGAGTTTTGGGAAATGGTTATTCTGATTCTACATGCACAAGTACTAATTGGTTATTTAGTGGATTACGATACTGGAGTGTAACACCTGTTTCCGTGGATAAACTTGGTGCATTATACGTAAATAATGTCGGTAATTTGATAAATGGTCTTGTAATTAAAAGTTCTACAGCTGGTTTATGTCCTTCGATATATCTTAGTCCTAATATAAAATATGTAAGCGGTGATGGAACTAGTGGTAATCCTTTTGTGATTGAGTAAAAATATTAAAATTATATCGATTTATAATTGATATAATTTTAATTTGTTTGTATAATTATTTTAGTTATAGGAGTACTTATGAAAGATGTTAAACTTGAAAGATTTTTAAATAAGATAGATTTTGATATAAATAAATATCCATATTTTAATGAGTATTTACTAGATAAAGTTACTTTAAATAAAAAACTTAATAGTATGACTTTATATATTAAAATGCATGAGATAATGGGGGTAGATGCATATAAAGACCTTGTGAGTAAAAGTAAAAACTTTACTAGTGCTAGTAAAGTAGAATATGTATTTATATTAGAAGATAAAAATAAATATATAAAAGAGTATCTTGAATACTATTTTAATTTGATTATAAATAAATGTCCTAGTTTATGTTCTACAGATTTAAATAAAGTTAAGTATGAAGATAATATTATTACTTTTGAAGTACTTAATAGTGCTGAAGAAGATAAGATTATGTCTTATAAAGATGAAATAATTTCTTTTATGAAATTAATGGGTTTTGATGTAGATATTAAAACTAATATTAATGAAGAAGAACATAATAAACTTAAGGAAGAGATTAATCTTGAAGTAAGTAATAGTAAAGAAAGTGCTCCTAAAGATGCTAAAAAGATTATTAAGGGTTCATTTATTAAGGGGGAGAGTACTCTTATAAAGAATCTTATTACTGCGATGGATAATGTTATTATTACTGGGTTTGTCTTTGGGATAGAGGGGAAAACTACACCTAGTGGATGGAATATAATTACACTTAAGATAAGTGATTATAGTGATAGTATAGTTGCTAATATGTTTTATAGAAAAGAAGCTAAAAGTGAATATGATAGAGTACTTGGTGAAATAAACGTTGGTTCTTGGTATACTTTTAGAGGATATGTTAAACTTGATACTAGAAGTGGAGATTATGTATTTAGTGTTAATGATATGGAAACTCATAATAGAAGTAAAGAAAAAAGAACTGATACTGCTGAAAATAAACGTATAGAACTTCATTTACATACTAATATGAGTCAGATGGATGGTCTTATTCCGTTTAAGAAATTACTTAGTAAAGTAAAAGATTTTGGCATGAATGCAGTTGCTGTTACTGATAAGAATAGTATACAAGTATTTCCTAAATTATATAAAAATAAAGGGGATTTAAAAGTACTTTTTGGATGTGAACTTAGTGTTATAGATGATGTTAATAAGATTATTACTAAAGATAGTGATGTTTCATTATATGATGAGATAGTTGTATTTGATTTTGAAACAACAGGTTTTAATGCGTTTGCTGGAGATTCTATTATTGAAATAGGAGCAGTTACTATTAAAAATGGTGAAATTATAAGTGAGTTTAGTGAACTTATTAATCCAGGGCGTAAACTTAAACAAGCAATTATAGATGTTACTCATATAACAGATGATATGCTTGAAGATAAACCTTTTGAAGAAGAAGTATTTTTGAGATTTAAAGAGTATTATGGAAATAAACCTATGATAGCGCATAATGCTAAGTTTGATGTGTCTTTTATTAAGAGTTGTTATGAAAAATATAATCTTGGGGAGTTTGATAATCCTGTTATAGATACACTTGAAATGTCAAGAGCGCTTACTCCAGATGAAAGACGTCATGATCTTGAATCATTAACTAAAAGATATGGAGTTACGTTTGAAGCAGATGCTCACCATAGAGCTACTTATGATGCAGCAGGTACTGGGAAAGCATATTATAAGATGCTTGAACATGTAGATAAAAAAGATTTTAAAGTTATAAGTGATTTAAAGAAACTAGTTAATATAGATACTATTATGAAAACTAGTAGACCATTTGATATTATATTAATAGTTAAAGATAATGTTGGGCTTAAGAATCTATTTAAGATTATTAGTTATGCTAATACTAAATATTTCTTTAAAGGGGCAAGGATGCCCAAGAGTGAACTTACTAAATTAAGAGAAGGTATAATTATAGGTAGTGGTTCTTATACAGGAGAAGTATTTGAAGCAGCTAAAACTAAGAGTGAAGATGATCTTAGGAATGTGATGGAGTATTATGATTTTATTGAAGTTAATCCTCCTAGTATACTAACACATTTAACTGAAACTAGTGATTTTGCTAATATGTTTGAGATTAAAGAAACTATAAAGAAGATTATAAATACAGCAGATAGTATTAATAAACCTGTTTGTGCATGTGGAGATGTGCATACGCTTGATCCAAATGATAATATATATAGAGAAATATTAGTTGCTCAAAAACAACCTGGAGGTGGCGTTCATCCGCTTAACAGAAGTGCGATTAAAACTATACCTAATGCTTATCTTAGGACTACTGATGAAATGCTTAGTGAGTTTGATTTTATAGATGAAGAAAAAAGACGTGAGATAGTTATTGATAATACTCATAAGATTGCTGATATGGTTGGAGATGTACAAATTATTAAACCAGGGTTATGTGCTCCTAAAATGGAAAACTCTGCACAAGAAATGAGAGATATTGTTTATACAACTGCACATTCTATATATGGAGAGGTGTTACCTGAAATAATTGAAACAAGACTTGAAACAGAACTTAATGGTATTATAGGTGGACAATATGATGTTATTTATCTAATCGCTCAAAGACTAGTTAAACACTCTAATGAATCAGGGTATATAGTTGGTTCAAGAGGTAGTGTTGGTTCTTCATTAGTTGCGACTTTTATGAATATTACAGAAGTTAATCCTCTTCCTCCTCATTATGTATGCCCTAAATGTAAAAAGTGTTTATTTGAAGTAGATGGGGAGAGCCTTGATAAGAAATATGGTAGTGGTTTTGATATGCCTGATCTTAAGTGTGAATGTGGCAGTATGATGAAGAAGCAAGGACAAAATATACCATTTCAAACATTCCTTGGATTTAAAGCAGAAAAAACACCGGATATAGATTTAAACTTCTCAGGTGAGTTCCAAGCTGAAGCACATAAATATACTCGTGTACTATTTGGAGATGAATATGTTTATAGAGCGGGTACTGTTACAACTATTGCTGAAAAGACAGCATATGGATTTGTTCTTAAATATACAGAAGATAAAGGAATACATTTAAGAAGAGCGGAAATAGAAAGACTTGCTCAAAATATAACTGGTATTAAAAGAACAACTGGTCAGCATCCGGGTGGTATTATTGTTATTCCGAATTATAAAGATGTATTTGATTTTACACCTTATCAAAAACCTGCTGAAAATATGGAAGCAGAATGGCTTACAACACATTTTGAGTTTCATGATATAGAAGAAAATGTATTAAAATTAGATATACTTGGACACGATGATCCGACTGTACTTAAATATTTAAGTGATGATACTGGTGTTAAACTTAATGATATACCTCTTGATGATAGAAAAGTTATGAGTTTATTTAGTAGTAGTGAAGCTCTTGGTCTTAATGAATCACAAATATGGACTACTGTTGGTTCTTTAGGTGTTCCGGAGTTTGGTACTAAGTTTGTTATGCAGATGCTTGAAGATACAAGACCTAAAACATTTGCTGAACTTATTAAAATATCTGGTTTATCTCATGGTACTGATGTATGGCTTGGCAATGCTCAAGAAATTATTAAACAAGGTATATGTGAGTTTAAAGATGTTATTGGATGTAGAGATGATATTATGGTTTCTCTTATAAGTTATGGTATTGAAAGTCAACAATCATTTAAAATAAGTGAGTTTGTTCGTAAAGGTAAAGTTGCTAAAGATCCAGAAACTTGGGCAGGATATGCTCAAATTATGAAAGATCATAATGTTCCTGAATGGTTTATTGGTTCATGTGAGAAGATAAAATACATGTTTCCAAAAGCACATGCTGCGGCATACGTTATAAATGGATTTAGAGTTGCTTGGTTTAAAGTATATTATCCTATATATTATTATAGAGTCATGTTCTCTGTTAGAAAGAGTGACTTTGATATTGAAACTATGATTAAAGGTAAAGATGCTGTTAAAAAGATGATTAAACAAATAGAAGAAGATAATGATCGTAAGGCTAAAGATGAAGCTGTATATGATACATTACTTGTCGCTAATGAGATGCTTGAAAGAGGATTCCATTTTGAGAATATTAGTTTAGAAAAGAGTGATGCGGTTATGTTTAGAGTAACTGAAGATGGTAAAGGTTTAATTCCACCATTCTCATCTCTTCCATCAATGGGAGATATAGGAGCAAGAAAACTTGCTGAAGAAAGAGATAAGAAACCATTTGTATCAATTGAAGACGTTCAAAATAGAGGAAAAGTATCACAAACATTAATAGATATTATGAGAGGAATGAATATATTTGAAGGACTTCCTGAAAGTAGTCAGTTATCTATATTTGATTTTGGAGTGTAAAATATGAAAGTGGTAGTTCTTGGAAGTAGTAGTAAAGGTAATAGTACGTTTGTAGAAATAAATGGAATTAAGTTTTTAATAGATGTAGGTTTTTCGTTTAAATATATTAGTGATAAACTTATAGAAATAAATGAAGAAGTTAAGAATCTAGATTTTATAATTATTACACATGCTCATAGTGATCATATAAATAGTTTATATACTTTTTATAGATTAAATATACCTATATATATAGGTATAGATACATATAAAGAGGTTAAAATTAAAGATAAAGTTAAAGATGTAATATTTGTTGATGAACTAGATAATATAATGGGAATTAAAATAGATAAAATACCTATTAGTCATGATGCGGTAGGATATGGTTATACTTTTGAATATTTAGATGACTCTCTTTGTTATATTGCTGATACTGGTCTTATATATACTAAGTTTTTAGATAAAATGAGAAATAAAAAAATATATTTAATGGAAAGTAATCATGATGTGGAAATGGAAATGAATGGAAGTAAAGACTTTCAAACTAAACTTAGAAATATAGGAGATACAGGACACTTATCTAATGAGGATTGTGCCAAGTATTTAAATATGATTATAGGGAATAATACTAAAAAAATAGTATTAATTCATATAAGTGAACATGATAATACATATGAAAAAGCATATGAAACAAATAGAAAAGCAATAGATAATAGAATTGATATTAAAACTGCTTACGCAAATGAAATAACAATTGTAAATTAGGAGGAATAAATGAGTTTAAAATATTATGTAAAAAGAATTAAATCTATAGAGTTTAGACGTATGAATGAAGTATTAAATAGAGAGGCTAAGAGGGCTAATAAGAGTAAGATATCTGTTAAGTTTGATTTTTTAAAGTGTGCTTTAAAATATAAGATGGGTTATGTTGATTATATGAAATGTAACGCTGTTAATTTAAAGGATGAAGATATTAAGAAATTATTTACTGGTGAAAATTATAAAGAACTTTTACATTATTTAAATCCTATTAAATATAGGGTTGTTATGGATGATAAAATTATTTGTAATAAGATATTTAGTAAATATTTAAAGAGAAGTTATATTGATCTTAGAGTGTGTAGTCTTGAAGAGTTTAAAGAGTTTTTAAAAGGAAAAGAGAATGTTTTTGCTAAACTTGTTGATGGTTTTGGGGGAGCAGGAGTTGTTAAGATCAAAGTAAATGAAATTAAAGATTATAAGAAATTATATGATGATTTATGTAAAAATAGACAATTCTTAGTAGAAGAAGAAATTAAACAACATAAAACTCTTACTGAAATTAATCCAGCAGCAGTTAATAATATAAGAGTAGTTACTTTACTTAAAGATAATAAAGTGTATTATATAGAAAGAATACTTAGAATAAATGACGGTCTTACTGATACGATTAGTTCTCATGATATACAAGGAAGACTTGATGAAGAGTTTAATTTAATATCTGATATGGTTGATGATGATTTAAATATATATAAGACTCATCCAGTAACCGGATTTAAGTTTGAGGGAATAAAGATACCTAATGCTAAGAGTGTTTATGAACTTATAGAAAGTGCTGCTAGAGAAATTGCTAATATAAGATTTATAGGATGGGATATAGCTATAACACCAGATGGAGCAGATATAATAGAAGTTAATCCATATCCATGTTATACAAATTATCAATATTATTTAATGCATGAAGCAAACGAAAAAATGAATTATTATGAAAAAGTAATTAATTTACTTGGTGATGAGATTAAAAAATAAATGTTTATGTGAAAACTTTTAATGATAAAAGAAAGTGGTGTGAAGTAGATGATTGATGATAGTATTTATAATATAGATTTAAGTGGTATTAAGAATAATGTTTTATATATTAAAAATAAATATTCTGATTATAAATATTATATTGGAGTAGTTAAAGCTAATGCTTATGGATGTGGATACTTAAATACTATAAAAACTATGGAAGAAGCAGGTATTAATTTTTTTGCAGTTACTAATATAGATGAAGCAAGAAAAGTTAGAAAGTATACAAATCTTGGTATATTAATTATGAGTAATATACCTAAATATTATATTAATGAATGTATTAAAGATAATTATAGTGTAATGGTTGATAGCATTAATTATTTAAAGGGGATAGGTTGTATTTCGAATCTTAAAATACATATTAGTATAAATACCGGTATGAATAGATATGGAATAAGTGATATAGAAGAAATAAATGATATTATAAATTATTCTTCATTGAATGGAGCTATTATAGAGGGAATATATACTCATTTATATTATGCTAGTAATAAGGATATAACTATGAATCAAATTAATAAGTTTTATAGTATTTTAGAAAATATAGATAAAAAAGATATACCTATAGTGCATGTTATGAATAGTGAAGGGTTATTATATTATGATAAGTTTAAATATACAACTGGTATTAGAATAGGCGATTTACTTTATGGACTTACATATCTAAAAGAGTTTAAAAGTGTATATAGTTTAAAAAGTAGAATAAGTGAAATAAGGTATCTTAAAAAAGGTGATACTTTAGGATATGATGCTTCTTATAGTGC
Source organism: uncultured Bacilli bacterium (assembly GCA_934085595.1). Taxonomy (GTDB): domain Bacteria; phylum Bacillota_I; class Bacilli_A; order RF39; family UBA660; genus CAG-1000. The sequence continues at coordinate 120,234 of CAKOHK010000001.1, read as the reverse complement.
AGAAAAAGATGAAGTGATTGCTGTAGTGCAGATTGGTTATAATAATGGTATTATAAAAAAGAATACTAAGAGAAGTGTGTATATTAATAATAAAGAATACTATATTGTTGGTAATATATGTATGTGTAATTTATTTGTTAAAATAGATGAGAGTGTTAATATAAATGATGTAGTTTATATTATTAAAGATAGTAAGCATGTTATGGATATTTCTAAATATTTAGATACTGCACCTAGTGAAGTTACATGTATTATAGATAAAGATATTAAAAAAGAGTATGAAGTAGAAGGAGCAATATATGAATAATCAAATAAGATTTAAAGTTAAGTTTAGTAGTGGAGGTGTAGAGGCAATAAAAAATAAATATAAAGATGTTCTTGATATAAATCCTTCTCTTATTAATGTTATATTTAAAAATGAAATAGATGGTTATATGGAATATAGTATGTATGAGCTTCTTGATTTAGTAGATGGTATATATGGTAATACTGTAAAAGAAGGAAATAGTTTATTTGAAGATATTAAAGTTTGTGATAAGAGTGAATACACTTTAAGATTTAAAGGACCTAGTTTTCTTAGATAAATAATTAGATAAATGCATAGTAAATACTATGCTTTTTGTATGTATATATAATCTATTTAACCACATTATTTAACATCAATGTACCATTTTTAAGAGTTTCAATGTACCATTTTTAAAAAAATTAATGCTATTTAGTTTATTCCATTGAAGAAAATTGCCACAAGTGGCAAAAATCTTCAATGGAAATATTAATTTATCGTATATTTAATAAGAATATTTTTAATAGTAAAAAATAAAGTAAAATATTAATTTAAGAAGATTTTACTTGATAAAACAATATGGATTTATAATTTTATTATATTTTTTTAGCTTTATGTAGTAAAATAATTATATGAGGAAGTGTATATGAAAAAAAGAGTTATTTTAATTGATGGCAATAATTTATTATTTAGAAGTTATTATGCTACTGCATATGCTAATAACTTTATGAATAATTCAAAAGGATTTCCTACAAATGGGTTATATGGACTTGTTAATATGCTAAATAAAATTATTAATGAAGAAAAACCTGAGTACGTTATGTGTGCTTTTGATAAGGGATCTAACTTTAGAAGAGAAATGTATGATGATTATAAGGCTGGTAGAATTACTACTCCTGATAATTTAAAGAAACAATTTCCAGTTGCTAAAAAGCTATGTGATTATATGGGAATTAAATATATAGAATGTGATAATTATGAAGCAGATGATATAATTGGGACATTTGCTAAGATGGCAGATGAAAATGAGGAGTTTAATGCTACGATTGTAAGTAGTGATAAAGATTTATTACAGTTAATTAGTGATGAAGTAGATGTTAAGTTATTAAAGCAAAAAGGTTATGTTATGATGAATAATAAAACATTCTATGAAGAATATGGAATTGAGCCTAAAAAGATGGTAGACTTAAAAGCTTTAATGGGAGATGCTTCAGATAATATTCCGGGAGTTAAAGGAATAGGAGAGAAAACAGCACTTGCATTATTACAAAAATATGGAAGTTTAGATGGAATATATGAAAATATAGAAAGTGTATCACCAGGAGCTAAAGCTAAATTAATAGCAGATAAAGATAATGCTTATTTTTCATATAAACTAGCAACTATATATAAAGATATAGACTTTGAATATACATTTGAAAGTATAAAATATAATGGACCAGACTATAGTAATTTAATAAATCTATATAAAGAACTAGAGTTTAATTCATTTTTAAAAACTATACCATCAATGAAAAATGAAGATGGAAAAGTAGTATATGAAAAAGTAGAAGGAAAACTAAACCTAATAAATAATAATTATAGTACATATATAGAATGTGATAATTCAAACTATAATTTAGGTAAAATAATAGGAGCATCTATATATGATGGTAATAAATTATATTACTTTGATTTACCAAGTTTAATATTAAATAAAGATTTATTTAGTGATTCTATGGTAACATTTGATTTAAAAAAGAATATAGTTTTATTAAATAAATATGATATTAAAGTAAAAAGTAGTTTTGATACTATGATAGTGTCATACTTACTTAATTATAATACTAAAGATGATATAGCATATTTATCTATGGCTTTTGGAACAGAGATAGAATATTATGATAATTTATTTAATGGTAAAGTTACTGTAAGTGATGAAATTATAAGAAGTAATATAGTATTAAAAGCTAAGTTTTTATATGATTCTTATAATGATTTTAAAGATAAACTTATAAAAGAAGAATTAGATAAACTATACTATGAAATAGAACATCCTTTAATATATGTACTTTCTGATATGGAAATTAATGGTGTTCTTGTAGATACTAGTGTTATAGATGATTTAAAAGAAGTTACAAGAAAGAAAATACTTGAAGTACAAAATAATATTTATGAGTATGCCGGATGTGAGTTTAATTTAAGTAGTCCAAAACAGCTTGCTAGTATTCTTTATGAAAAATTACAGTTGCCTGCTGGAAAAGGAAATTCTACTGCTCATGAAGTACTTGTTAAACTTGAAAGCAAACACCCTATTATAAAAGAAATATTAGAATATAGACGTCTTAATAAACTAGAAAGTAGTTATATATTACCATTTAATGATTATGTACATAGTGATGGAAAGATACATACTATATATAAACAAAATGTAGCTAGAACTGGAAGACTTTCATCTATAGAACCTAATCTACAAAATATACCTGTTAGAGCAAATGAAGGAAAAGAAATAAGAAAAGCATTTCTAGCACCAGAAGGATCAATGTTATTATCAAGTGATTACTCACAAATAGAACTTAGAGTACTTGCTCATATTACTGGTTCTAAAGAACTTAAAAACGCATTTATTAATAATGAAGATATACATAGACATGTAGCTAGTGATATATTTGGAATAGATGAAAAAGATGTTACAAGTGAACAAAGACGTATAGCTAAAAGTGTTATATTTGGAATAGTATATGGTATTAGTGGATATGGATTATCTGAAAACTTAAATATACCAGTTAGTGAAGGAAAAAAATATATAGAAAAATATTTACTTATGTATCCGGACGTAGCTGTTTATATGAAAGATATAGTTGATAAAACTAAAGAACTAGGGTATGTTAGAACTCTTTTTGGTAGAAAGAGAGAAATAGAAGAAATTAGAAATACAAACTATATAATAAGAAATATGGGAGAGAGAATAGCGCTTAATACTCCAATACAAGGTACTGCTGCCGATATAATTAAAATAGCTATGGTAAAAATGTATGAAGAATTAAATAAAAGAAAATTAAAAACTAAAATGATACTTCAAGTACACGATGAATTAATATTTGAAGTACCTGTTGAAGAGATGGATATAGTTAAAGAAGTAGTAAAAAATACTATGGAAGGGGTAGAGTGTTTATCAGTACCATTAAAAGTAGAAATTAATACTGGAAATAACTGGTATAATGCTAAATAAATATGAATAATGCTAATAAATATATAAAGATAAGTTTTGCTAATAATGTTTTTCTAACACTAATAAAATTATTTTTTGGATATATATCAAAAAGTAAAACTTTAATAGCAGATGGAGTACACTGTGCAAGTGATATGCTTACAGATATAATAGGATATATAGGTAATGTAATATCAAGTAAGAAGCCAGATGTAAATCATCCTTTTGGACATGGAAAAGCAGAATATATAACTAGTATATTTATTAGTATTTTTATTATAATTTTATCAATAAAAATATTTATTAATTCATTTACACCTACATATAAAATAGATAATTATTATATATTATTAATATCTTTTATATCTATAGTAACTAAATATTTTATTAGTAATTTATTAATTAAAAAAGGAAAAATATTAAATAGTAATATACTTGTTACTAGCGGTACTGAAAGTAAATATGATGTTTTATCAAGTGCATTTGCTTTTGTGTTTATATTACTTAGTTTTTATCAAGATAAATGTAGTTTACTTAAGTATGCAGATACTATAGGTAGTATAGTTATATCTATTATGACTTTTAAAGTAGGTATATCTTTGTTTATATTAAACTTTAATTCTTCACTAGGTGAAGTAGATATAGAAAAAGAAAGTAAAAATAATATTAAAAATGTATTATGTAAATATAAAGGAATTAAGAATATAAGAAGAATTACTATATTAAAATATGGTACTTATAGAATGCTTATTATTGATATAGAAGTAAATGGAAGAATGAGTATAAATAAGTTTTATGAACTTGATCAAAAGATAAAATATGATATAAAAAGTTTATATAAAGAATATAAGTATATTAATATAAATGTAAGACCTAAGAAATAATTTAAACTCTACTATCAAAAGTAGAGTTTTTATATATTAAGATTGACTTGTTAATAGTGAAACTATATAATTATAAATAGAGAATAGGAGTACATAGAATGAAAGATAAAAGAATATTATTAGCAGTATTACTTACAGGTGTATTTTTGATTATTACAGGAATTACTTATGCATACTTTAGTTTAGTGGTAAGTGGTAATGATGTAGCAGAGACTATTAATGTAAGTACTACTAAAATAGAATTAATCTATACTGATGGAAATGAAATTAAAGTAGATAATATTGAGCCTAAATGGTCAACTACTAAAACTATAACAGTAGAAAATACCGGTAATGAAGAAGCATATTATGCCTTGGGATGGCAAAAACTATATAATGAGATTCAAAAAGAAGAACTTGTTATAAGAAGTACATGTACAAGTAGTGGAGCAACAGGAGGGACTTGCTCAAGTACAGACAATGTAGCTATCCCTCAAACATCAGAAGTAAATGCTGCAGCAAATAAAGTATTATATCCGTATAAAGAAAATGTATTAATATTACCAGGTGAGAAACACACTTATACTGTAACTATTGAGTTCATAAATTATGAAGATAAAGCACAAAATTATAATCAAGGCAAAAGATTCTATGGAGTTCTTGGAGCAGCAGAAAGTAGTGGAAAAGAACAAACTCAAACTTTTGCAAACTACTTAATAGATAATTATAGTACATTAGGTTTAACAAAAATTGACCAAACAGCAACAGGTAATCAAAATTATGCAGCAAGTGAATATAGGTATCAAGGTAAAACACCAAACAACTATATAACGTTCAATGGTGAAACAGGAGTATGGAGAATAATTGGAGTATTCGAAGTGGAAACACCACAAAGTGACGGAACATATATAAAAGAAAATAAAGTTAAAATAGTAAGAGATACAATAGGAAAAGCAGCATGGAATGCAACTAATTCAGCTACAAACTATAATGACTGGACGACCGCTACATTAATGACCACATTAAATAGTGGGGAGTATTACAATAGAACAGGTACATATGCAAGCAACGGTTTAACAGAAAATGCAAAAAATCAGATAAGTAGTACAAAATGGTACTTAGGAAATGTTACTTATGGAAGTAGTAGTAAGGATTGTCAAGGAACATATCAAGAAGAAAAAAGTACTAATGTATATAGTGGAAATAAACAAACATGGGATGGAAAAGTAGCACTAATATATCCAAGTGATTATATGTATGCGAGTAGCAGTTGCTACAATAATGGAACAATAGGTTTTAACTATGATGATTCAATTTGTAAAAGTACTAACTGGTTATTAGATACGAATAATTGGTTTTGGGCCGTGTCGCCTAGTTCTAGCAGTTCGGACGGTGCGAGGTATGTGAACAATTCCGGTAAGGTGAATACGGGCGATACGAGTTTCAGCTCCGGCGGCGTGCGTCAGTCTGTATATCTTGATACTAGTGTCAAATACATGTCAGGTGATGGTAGTAGTAATAATCTGTTTGTTATAGAATAATTAATGAGCTTATGTTCATTTTTTATTTTTGCTTGTAAAAAAACTCTATTAAAAGATAGAAGTTTACATTGTCGTTCGGGATAATTTATTACTCGCACCACCCGAGAGCGAGAAACATTGTCACCCGGAATATTTTATTACTCGCACCATCCGGGAGCGAGAACATTTTCAGCTTTGCATTCTTTAAAATACAATAATAATATACTATATTTTATGCTAAATATCAATTAGTTATAATAGAATAATAACACAATAAATAACTTATCATAGAATAATTTAGGGGTTTATATGATAAGTTTTTTTAATGGTTTAGATTTTACTATTCAAGCTTTAATTGCTAGTTTATTTACTTGGTTTGTTACTATATGTGGGGCAGCAATCGTTTTCTTGTTTAAAAAAGTTAATAAAAATATTATGGATGCGATGCTTGGTTTTGCTTCTGGTGTTATGATTGCTGCATCTTTTTGGTCACTTTTAAGTCCTTCTATTGATATGAGTAATTCTCTTGGACTTTGTGCTTGGCTTACGATTTTAATTGGATTTATGGGTGGTGGTATTCTTTTATTTACTGGAGATAAAATATATGAGCATGTAACTGATAGAAGTGATAGCAAACTTAAGAGAATAGTTTTATTAATATTTTCAATAACGCTTCATAATATACCAGAAGGAATGGCTGTTGGTGTTGCGTTTGGATCACTTGCATATTCGCTAGATGGAGCTACTCTTACAAATTCATGTATGTTAGCTCTTGGTATTGGACTTCAAAACTTTCCTGAAGGGGCAGCAGTTAGTTTACCTTTAAGAAGAGAAGGGTTTTCTAGAGGTAAAGCATTTCTATATGGAAGCCTTAGTGGAATAGTAGAACCAATATCTGCGGTAATAGGAGCACTACTTGTATTAAAAGTTAGATGGTTACTTCCATATCTTCTTGCTTTTGCAGCAGGGGCTATGATATATGTAGTTACACAAGAATTAATACCAGAAAGTCAAACAAACGAAAGAAAAAGTTTAATGGCACTATTCACACTAATAGGATTTAGTGTAATGATGGTACTTGATGTAGGACTATCATAAATTAATCATATTTTTTATTCTTTGTAATAATATTTATCAGGAGGAATATATGATTAATAGAAAGAATCTATGGTTTTTGACTTTATTTTCTCTTATTTTAGTTTTAGGTGTTTATTATATTACATTACCAAGTGAAATATTTAATGCAGAAAATACTAAAACTGTAAATAAGCAAGTAGATGTAAATGTAAGTGAAAGTGATAAACTAGTTGCTTTAAGAGTAGAGAGAAATGAAAAAATAGAAGGAACAATGAGAGATTTACAAACTAAAATAACATCACCAAATATAACAACAGATGAAAGAAATGCTGCTTTTGAAGAATTACAAATATTAAATCTAGCAAAAGGAAAAGAAACTATGCTAGAAGATAAAATACTAGATAACTTTAAAATTAAATCATTTGTACAAATAGACAATGATAATATAAAAATATCAATTAACTCAAAAGAACATAATGTAGAACTTGCTAATAATATAATGAGATGTGTTCAAGAAGAGTTTAAGGATAAAAAGAATATTACGGTTAAGTTTGAAGCATAGTTTGTTTCGTAACATTTTTCTATTTTAAACATAAATTACTTTAGAGGGATATTAGAAAAGATATGTTTAAGGTAGGTGTTTATGACAAATAATATATTAACCAAAAGAGAGAAAAATGTATTTGAATTATTAATACAAAATAAAACAACAAAAGAAATAGCACAAAGTTTATCTATAAGTGAAAAGACTGTTAGAAATCATATATCTAATGCTATGCAAAAACTTGGATGTAAAGGTAGAGCAGGTGCTGTTATTGAACTTATTAAACTAGGAGAAATAAGTGTTAAATGACTTTTAAAAGAAGTCATTTTTTTATTTGTTTAACATAATATTTAATATGATAAAAAGATATTGTATTAATAAAATTAATATAGCAACATGTGCTCTTATTTTAATATGTATACTATCACTAGGAGGAAAAGATAAAATAATTCCTTATGTAAATGAAGAAGTAATTAAAGAAAGTAATAGTGCTATTTATTTACTTGATAAAGATGATTATGTATCTAAAGTATCTATATTTATAGATAAAGATAATATAGAAGATATTATTAAAGAAAAACTTATTATATTAAGAGATGGTAGTGAAGATGTAATAGATTTTAAAACTGTTATACCAAAAGAAACTAAAATAAATGATATTAAAGTAAAAGAAGATAATGTATATATAGATTTTAGTAAAGATATAATAAAGTCTAATGATTTTGAAAATGTTATAGAAGCAATAGTTTATTCTTTAACAGAAATAAATGGTATTAATAATATATATATTACTATAGATAAAGAAGATATAAATAAATATAGTTTATATAATAATCCTCTTAATAGACATATTGGTATTAATAAGAGATATGATGTAAGTGATTTAAAAGATATAAATATGTGTACAATGTATTTTATAAAAGATAATGGTAATATGGAATATTATGTTCCGATAAGTAAAGTATATAATTCTAATGATGAAAAGATAAGTATTATACTTGATGAACTTAAAAGTAGTGTATATAGTGTTGATAATTTAGAAAGTTATATTTCTAATGATTTAGATGCTTATAATATAAGTAAGAGTGAAAATACTATTAATATTATATTTAATGACTATATATTTGAAAGTATTGGTACAGATAAAATACTTGAAGAAGTTAAATATACTATAGGTAGTTCTGTTATAGATAGTTATGGGGTTAAGGAAGTAGTATTTAGTACTAAAGATGTAAATAATATAGATAGTTTTAAAATGGAATAAAAAGTATGTGACATATTAAGTAATTAATGATATAATTTCTATAGGTAATTATAGTATTTTGTGACTATAATTTATTTATGCGAAAGGAAATTATATGAAATCAAAAGTATATTTTATTAGTAAGATTAATAGTAATAATATAGTTAAATTATATGAAAAGCTAGGAATAGAACTTGATGGGAATGTAGCTGTTAAAGTACATAGTGGAGAAGATGGTAATCAAAATTATATGAAACCAGTATTACTTAAAGATATAGTAGAGCGTGTTAATGGAACAATAGTAGAGTGTAATACAGCATATGATGGACAGAGGAATACAACTGATAAACATGAAAAGTTAATTGTTAAACATGGATGGAATACTATAGGTGAAGTAGATATTTTAGATAGAGATGGAGAAATAGAATTACCTATTAGAAATGGTAAAAATATACATGTTAATTATGTAGGTAGTCACTTAAATAATTATGATTCTATGCTTGTTGTTTCTCATTTTAAAGGTCATCCGATGGGTGGATATGGAGGAGCAATTAAGAATATATCTATAGGACTTGCTTCATCACGTGGAAAAGCATACATTCATGGAGCAGGTGATGTTAATAAAATATGGACTGCTGATCATGATAAGTTTTTAGAATCAATGGCAGAAGCAGCTAGTTCAATAATGGATAAATATAAAAATAAAATAGCATTTATTAATATTATGGCTAATATGAGTGTTGATTGTGATTGTTGTGCTAAAGCAGAAGATCCATGTATGAAAGATATAGGGATACTAGCAAGTCTTGATCCAGTAGCACTTGATAAAGCATGTCTTGATAAAATATATAATTCAAATGATGAAGGGAAAGATCATTTAATAGAAAGAATAGAATCAAGAAATGGAATACATACTACAAATACTGCAGCTACTCTTGGTGTGGGTAGTCTTGAATATGAATTAATAGAAATAGAATAATAAAAGAATAGAAGGTGTTTTATGTATAGTAAGAGTGTAAGTAAATATGCATCTATACCATATATAGTAGTAGGATTAATATTTTTAATAACAGGATTATTATTACTTTTATATAATAATAAGTTTATTAAAGAAGCAAATATATATGAAGGAACTATTAAAAATATAGATAAATATAAAATAGAAGCAATATATAATAAAGATAATATAGAAAATAAAATAGAATATAGTGCTTTTATAAATAAAGGTAATGTTAATGATAAAATTAATATTTATTGTAAAAATAATAGATGTATTACTATACATTCTAATGATTTATCTTATGTATTTATAATAGCGGGAAGTAGTGTATTTATAATTAGTTTATTTGGTTTAATAACTACACTTTATAAATATAAAAAGTATACTAATATAAGTTCTAAAGGTAAAATAATGGCTAAGATAACTGGGGTAGAAGTAGATGAAGAAGAACTTAGAGATTTTGTTAATCCATTTTATGTAATATGTACTGGTATAAATCCGTTTACTTCAAAAGAAGAAAATTATAGAAGTGAAAATATGTGGATGGATGTTAGAAAAATAATTGAAGAAAATAATATTAGTGAACTTCCTGTATATATTGATGAAAATAATAATGGTAATTATAGAGTTGATGTAAGTATAATAGAATCTAAATGTGTTAGGTCAAGATAATGAGAGAGTATGAAGAAGAATTAAATAGTAAAGGTATTAATTTAATAGCGGGCGTAGATGAAGTTGGAAGAGGACCTTTGATTGGTAGTGTAGTTGCGGCAGCAGTTATATTACCTTCTGGGTTTTATATGAGTGAAATTAATGATTCTAAAAAACTTAGTGAAAAGAAAAGGGAAGAATTATATCCAATTATTATGGAAAAAGCTGTTAGTGTTGGGATAGGTGTTGTTGATAGTGAAACTATTGATAAAGTTAATATATTAAATGCTACTAAGATGGCTATGAAAATGGCTATAAATAATCTTAGTGTTAAACCTGAACATGTACTTATAGATGCTGTTAAATTAGATATAGATATACCATATACTGCAATTATTAAGGGAGATGCTAAAAGTGAATCAATCGCGGCTGCTTCAATAGTTGCTAAAGTATATAGGGACAATATGATGAAGGAACTTGATAAAGAATATCCAATGTATGATTTTAAAAGTAATAAGGGATATGGAACTAAAAAACATATTGAAGCTATTAAGAAGTATGGCGTACTTAAAGAACATAGAAAGACTTTTAAACCTGTTAGTGATTATGTGAAGTAGAAAGTTATAAATTTCAAGTGTTTATGACTTTTTTTTACTTGCAATGTCTTATAATATAGAAACAATAATATTAATATAGAAAAGACATAATAATGAATAAATGTTATGAGATGAAAAAGAATGAATCAAATTATATTTCAAATTTAATATTAATATGATATTATATTTATGATAGGTGAGATATGAAACGAGTATTTAAAATAATTAGTTTTTTATGTATATTTATGTTTATTAGTAATATTAACGCTTATAGTTTTGATGAAGGTAAAGATATAAGTAATAACTATATAAAAAATAATAGAAAAAATATAGCATATCTAATAAATACATCTAAAATACCATTTGGATATAACAATAAAACTATATCATATGTAAATGGATTTAATACTGGTGGACTTATAAATATATATGAAGTGAACTCATCTAAAACAGATGATTCTTCATATTTAGTTACATCATTGCCTTATTTTACTATTGATGGAAAAGTGATAAATAATGAATCAAGTACTGATAGTAATATTAGAGTAACAGAGTATATTAAGAAAGAAGTTAAAATTATAGGAAGAGGTACTTATAAAGATCCTTGGAAGTTTGTGCCTTATAATTTACTTGAAGTATCAAGTAGTGATGAAAATAAAGGAACTGTAAGTCCAGCATATGCTTTTGTTTATGATGGAGGAGATGCTATATTTACAGTTACTCCTAAAACTGGATATAAATACTATAGTAGTACTTGCACAAATATAATAGTTAATAATGATAAGATTACCTTTAAGAATATTGTTAAAGATGAAAAATGTACTATCAATTTTATAGAAAATAAAGTTAAGCTAACATATGATAATAATGGAGGATCAGGCTGTAGTTCTAAAGACGTATCATATGGATTAAACTATGGTGAGTTATGTACTCCAGTTAAGAGCGGATATGATTTTATGGGCTGGTACACTTCTTTAAATGGTGGAGTAAAAGTTAATGCAAATACTAAAGTTACAACTAATACTAATCATACTTTGTATGCACACTGGAAAAGTACTCTTGAAAGCATATGCACAGGTAAAACATTAGCTAATTGTTTAAAAGATAATTATACACTATTTGGTCTAACTAAAATATCACAAACGGCGACAGGTAATCAGAATTATGCTACAACAGAATATAGATATCAAGGTAAAACTCCAAACAACTATATAACATTCAATGATGAAACTGGAGTGTGGAGAATTATTGGAGTTTTTGAAGTAGAAACACCAAATGGAAGTGGATATACAAAAGAATATAAGGTAAAGATAGTAAGAGATAGAATTGGATTGATTGAATGGAACTCTACAAAATCGTATAATGACTGGACAACCGCAACACTGATGAAGTTGTTAAATAATGGAGATTACTACAATAAAGTGGGTACATATGCAAATAATGGCTTAACAAGTACTGCAAAAAGTCAAATAAGCATGACAAAATGGTATTTAGGAAATGGAACGTGGGTTTCTGATGTTGGTTATGGTAATACAAAAGAAATGTACGCTCAAGAAAGAAGCACAAGTGTACATAGTGGCAAAAAACAAACATGGGATGGGAAAGTAGCACTTATATATTCGAGTGATTATATGTATGCAAGTAGTGCATGCTATAATGACAATACAATGAAAGCTAATAATGTTTCTGATTCAAGCAAAGATTATAGAAATGAAAAATGCATTAATACTAATTGGTTATTTATTGGAGCGTGGTATTGGGTTGTGTCACTAAATTCTAACCATCCGGGTAATGCAATGTTTGTGAACGTTTATGGTAATGTGGATTACACCAGCTCAATTAACTATGGTAGCGTGCGTCAGTCTGTGTATCTTAATACTAAGGTAAACTATGTAAGTGGTGATGGAACTAAGAGTAATCCATTTGTTATAAATTAAAATTACTAATATATTTAGTAATTTTTTTATCTTTTTAATGTGAATCTACTTATACATTTTTTATATTTTTCTGTTTCGTTTATGATAGATAATATTGTTTCTTCTGTTATTTTATAGTTTTTATTGTTCTTTTTATATCCTTCTGAACTTGTATATTGTAAGTATGCTTCTTTTAATATTTCACTTGTAGAACTACTTATTAATGTCATATATGCTTTAAAGAAACATATTTTCATGATAGCACATATATTATTTGGATCGGTTATTTCTGAATCGTTTAAAGCAACAATATCATTCATTATAACTATTGTATTGTTAGTTATAACTGTATCTGTATTATCTTCATATTCGCCTATATTTTCTGGTGTATTATATTCATGAACCATTTTAGATGTTAAGATTATATCTTTTGGAAGTTCAAAAGAATTATTAATTAAACTATATTCCATAATTGTTTTTGTATAAATTATATAGTATTTAATTCTTATAAGAGTTTCTCTTATATTTTTATATTTATCGTCATTTATATATTCATCTAAATATTTAAGAACTAGAATAGTTATATCATATTTGATTGATTTTAATATTGCAGATGTTCTTGCTATTTCTGTTTCTAGTGAACTATTTATTATTGATAATAATGCTACCATATTATCAGCATTGGTAAGTGCTTTTAAAGTTCCTTTTGTATCTTTATCCATATAGTCCATTAATTTATCTAATATTCTTTTGTTATTTGAATCTTCTAGTTTACCATTAAAAATACTACCATTTTCTAACGTAATAGAGTTTTTGTTTTCTATATCATCATCATTATATAATCTTTTACAAACTATTGCTGCTAGAGAGCGAGCTTCTTCATAAGTAGAACAAAATCTTTTATAAGTATTTTCTTCCATTTCTATTTGAGATTTTAAATATTCAATAGTTTCATGATAAGCTTTAGTATCTTGTTTTCCTTCCATTTCTAGTTTTTCTAATTTAAGATAACTTAGTCTTATCATGTCTGCTATATTATTTAGCTCTATTAATTTTTCTTTATTTCTTTCTTCCATAATGTGTTTCTCCAAATTGGTAATTATATTATCATTTTTTGATATGTTTGTCAATTTATGATATATGATTTGTTAAGTGAAGGGTGGTGATATTGAAGTTATAATAGAAGTGCTATAGATGACTTTATAGTTATAGTTTTTATTTTGAATAATAAAAAACTAATTCCTTTTTAGAATTAGTTTTTATTAAACCCAAGTTTTGGGTAAATATCTTTTTGGTAGCGACGGGGGGATTCGAACCCTCGACACCACGGGTATGAACCGTGTGCTCTAGCCAACTGAGCTACATCGCCATAAGACATGTATAAAATATATCATAATTATACATGTTTTTCAATACTTTTTTAATTATTTTTTATTGTTTTTGTATTTTCAGGTGTTAAATAATAATCATCAGATATTTCTTTTACAATTAAGGAAGAAGAATTAAATAAATTATATTCACTTGGTACATCTTCTAATTTATCAAATGTTTTTGATATTAATTTACCATCTTCATATTTATAAAACTTATAAGTGTAGTGTATATCTCTTACTTTATTATAAGTGTATTCATATGGAGATATTTCTACCCAATCATACTCTTCATAATATCCGTAATGATTACCATAAAAGAATTCATATTCTTCAGTCGCTGGATTATAATCATACTCATAAGAATAATGATAGCCATATTTAGATACAAGTTTATATTCTTCTCTTTCATCTATACGAGTCATTTTAGTTCTTAAATAATCTTTATTATCAAATACATAAGATAAATTATTTTTGTAAAGCATATTAGTATAATCATCTATGTAAGCATAAGCATCAGTTTTATATAAAGTACCTTCTAAAGTATGTATATATTCTTTTTCGCCTTTAGAAAACTTACTATAACCCGTTTCTTCATTTTTATAAATATGATAATGCTTAATATCAATATCACAATTCGTATCTTTAGCACATGAACTTAAAGATATAATGCTAAGAGTACATAAAATACTAGATAAAAGTCTATTTAATTTCTTTTTCATTTTTGCCTCCCTGATTTAAAGATACTATAACATAATATATATACTTAAGTCAAACTTATTTATTTAATAAATGCTTTACAAAATATTTTAGTAAATATATAATTATAGTAGGAGAGTATATGAAAAAGGGATTTGTTTCAACTACACTTGTTTATTCATTTTTTATAGTTTTTGTATTTATTAATGTAATAATAGTACTTAATTATACTAGGAAACTTAATTATTTAAATACTATAAATGAAAAAGTAGAGAGCGAAATTAAACTTAATTATGGTATGTGCGATAGTGATAGTGATTTTCTTTTATGCAGAATAATTAATGATAATAATCCGGTTAGTGATTCTTCTATAGATTTTACTAAAAATAGTAGTAGTACTAATGGAGAAGGGCTTTTATATAGAACTTTAGATAGTAATAAGATATATTATTATAGGGGAAAAGATGTTAATAATTTTGTGGCTCTTGGAAATATGTGTTTTAGAATTATTAAAAGTAATACTTCTTCTGGAGTTAGGGCAATATATTATGGAAAATATAGTAATGAAGCATGTAGTGTTGATAATGGAAGTTTAGTTAGTTATTCTACTAGTAATAATTTATATGAAAGTAGTAATGTTAAAAATAATTTAGATAGTTTTTATGAAAATAATATATTAAAGTATAAAGATTATTTAGAAGATAGTGTTTATTGTGCTGATGTGTATAATTCTAGTATATCGTTAAAGTGTTCTAATTATTCTTATAGTGTTTCTAGTTATAATGGAAACGGTAAACTTAAATATCCTATGGGGCTTGTTAGTGCTAGTGAAGTAGTACTTAGTGGTTTATCTAATTCTTATATTCCTAATAATATATGGACTATGTCAAGAAGTGGTAATAATATATATGTATATAATAATACTTTAGTTAGTACAAGTTATACTTCTAATGCTTATTTAAAGGGCGTTATATCTTTCAAAAGCAGTGTTAGAGTTAAAAGAGGAAATGGAAAATATTATAGTCCATATGTGGTGAAACTATGAAAAAAGGATTTGTGTTTTTAGAAACTATTGCTGTTCTTACAGTGGTTGCGTTAGCTACTAGTATGTTACTTGTTAATTATACTATTATTATGAAAAGAGTAGATATTAATACATATTATGATAATTCAAGTGATATATATGCTCTTTATACTTTTATGAATATTGGTACTACACTTAAAGATAATTATATAACTTATGGAAGTAATTTCTTTACTAGAAGAGATAACTGTAGTAGTAGTGATATAAATAAATATATAAGTTCATGTGATAGTGTTATGAAAAAGTATGATTTGTTATATGCTGGTGTTATTAAAAATCTAAGTAATGAAGTTAAAAACAATTATAGTAGATATCAAAGTGGAACTATTAATTATTTAGAATATATAAGTGATAAAGAGAAAGATAATAATAAGACTTATGCAGTAGGGGTGTTTTATAGAAACGGGAAATATTATTATGCTTCTATAGAAATGGAGTAAATATATGAATAAGAAAGGATTTACTTTAATAGAGTTACTTGTTAGTATTACTCTTGTTAGTGTTATACTTGTATTTATGATGTCTAGTTTAATAAGACTTAGAGAAGTATATAATGATAGTGATAATGATACTGATATTAAAGTATTTGGTAGTCTTACTAGTAATATTATAAATGATGATTTTATAGCACATGATGGAATAAGAGAAGTTTCTTGTAATAAAGAAAATGATAATAGATATATGTGCAATATTAAACTAATGGATGGGGAAGAGAGAAGTCTTGCTCTTAGAATAAAAAAGGATAAAAAAAATTATACTAATAGAGGAAGTAATGGATTTAGTATTGAAACTTATAGTACTATTGAATATAGAGATAGTAAGAATGATAAAAATATGTTTATTAAAACTATTAAATCAACTTCTAATTATGAAGGAAATGATAGTGCTAGTAAACTTATAAATGTATATAATTATCATTTTGCTTCTATTACTAATACTACTATAGATATAAGTAATAAAGAAAAAGTATTTATTATAACTATAATTGCTAGTGATAGAAATTATGATGTAAAGTTATATTCAAATTATAAAAATTATGAATATAAAGCACTATAATATAAGAATATATATAATAAAATAGATATTATTATAGAGAATATTAGTTTAATAATTAATATTCTTTTTATATTTATATTATAATCATTTAATATACTTTTAGATTGAAATAATATAGATAGACCACTAAAGTTAATTATTAGAGAAGTAAGAGCTATTTTTAAGTTTATATTAATATCTAATAAAGATAACATATCACTTCCAGTTGTTAATTCAAGTAGTCCTGATAGTATAGATAATAAAGTATTATTTATATTTAAATATTTATTTAATATATTTATTATAATTATAAATATTATTAAGTTACCTAATATAATAGCGCATGTTTTAAATGCATTTAATATGGTATTTGTTAACATATCAAAAAATGATGTTTTATTGATAGAGTTTTCATTTTCTAAAGTGAAGTTAATTTTATCTTTTCTTAAATATATACCTATTAAAATATTATATATGTAGTTAGATAATAATAAAATTATACCTATTTTAATATTATTAAACATTTTATAACCCACCGTACCGATCATGAAACTTATAGATGGAAAGTATGTAAAAGTTAATATTTTATTTGCTTCAGTAGTATTTATTAATTTGTTATCAAGTAAGTTTTTAGTATATATAGAGTTTGATGGCATACTTGATAAAATACTTAGTATAAATATTATAGAGGAAGAAGATATATTAAATAGTTTATTTAGTGGTTTTTTAAATATTTTATTTAAGAATAAGTGATAATTAAAATATATTAATATGTTTGATAATATTATAAATGGAAATACTGATACAAATATCTTGGTATAAAATATAACTGAAGCTTCAGTTACTGATGAAAGTACTATGTTTATATTAAGTAAAAATATTATTAATATAAAAGTTAGTAGTATATATTTTTTATGCATTTACATATCTCCTTTATGTTATAATAATATTATTATGGGAGGATAAAATGAAAGAAGTTATAAATAAAGTTTTAAAATATATTAAGAATGATATTAGATGTAACTATAAAGCATATATTATATTTTTGCTTATAGTACCGTGGTTTTTCATTAGATTTAATTATTATATTTATAGTCCTGGTTCATTAATTGATTTAGATGGTAGGATTAAAGTTAGTGATGAATATAAGAGTAGTGGAAGCTTTAATTTAACTTATGTAAGTGCTAAAAATGGAACTCTTCCGATTATATTACTATCTTATATAATACCTAATTGGGATCTTGTTAGTATAGATAAATCTAGAATAGAAGATGAGAATGCTGATGAAATAGTTTTAAGAAATAAAATATATTTAAAAGAAACTAGTTATGATGCGGTTATTAGTGCTTTTAAGGAAGCTGGGATTAGTTATAATATAGATAGTTATGATTTAACTGTATCTTTTGTTAATAATGATAGTGATACTGATATGATAGTTGGAGATATTATTAAGAAGATAAATGGTGAAGAAGTTAAAGATTTTAATGATTTAAAAAATATAATATCTAAGTATAGTAGCGGTGAAACTATAAAAATAAGTGTTATTCGTGATGGTAAAAATAAAGAATGTTATTCTAAATTATATAAAGAAAATAATAGAGTTATTATGGGAGTTATGATAGCTGAAGTTAAGAATGTGAGTACTAATCCTACAGTTGAATATGTTTTTAAAGATAATGAGAGTGGTGCTTCAAGAGGACTTATGTGTGCTTTATATATTTATGATAAAATTACTAGTTATGATTTAACTAAAGGCTATAAAATATCTGGTACTGGAACTATTGATGAAAATGGGAAAATTGGTATTATTGATGGAGTTAAATATAAGTTACTTGGTGCTTCTAAAAAGAAAGCAGATATATTTATAGTACCTAAAGGAAACTATGATGAAGCAATAAAAGTACGTAATAAATATAATCTTAATATTAAAATAATAACTGGTGAAACACTACATGATGTGATAAGTGAACTATTAAATATGTAGTTTTATGTAATTTTATGTCAAATCTATGCAAAAAGGTGCTTGAAATTTGGACTATTTTGTATTATAATCATAATTGGTCATGAAGGGAGGGTAGTAAGTATGACTCATGTAGATGTTAAAGATGGTAATATTGAAAACGCTTTAAAGAGATTTAAAGTTAAAGTTCAAAGAAGTGGCATCCCTTCAGAATGTAAGAAAAGAAAAGAATATTCTAAACCAGGCGTTCTTAGAAGAGAAGCTAAAAAAGAAGGCATTAAAAATGCTAGAAAACATAATAAGAAAAGAAACGACTAAGGAGGAAATATGTTATATCAAGTAATATCTAATGATATGAAAGAAGCTATGAAGAGTCATGATAAAGAGACTCTTGGTACGATTCGTATGCTTAAAAGCGCAATTGATTTAGATAGAATAAATAATAAATTAGAAGAAATAACTGATGACTTAGTAATAGGTGTAGTAAGCAAACAAATTAAGACTTTGGAAGCTACTATAATAGAGTTTGAAAAAGGTAATAGAAATGATTTGATAGAAAATGCTAAGAGAGAAATAAATCTATTAAAGAAATATTTACCTGAACAATTAAGTGAAGAAGAAGTAATTAAAATAGTTGATGATATTATACTTGAAGTTAAGCCGGTTGGTATTAAAGATATGGGTAAAATTATGAAAGAAGTTACTCCTAAAGTAAAAGGTAGATACGATATGGCTAAAGTTAGTACATTAATTAAATCTAAATTACAATAATTATTTATAGCACATGAGATGTAATCTTGTGTGTTTTTTAATTTTTTCTTTAAAAAAAAGATTAATTAATATATAATGTTATTAGGAGGAATATATGAAAAAGAAAACTTATGAATATTTAACTTTTTATAGTCCTTCTTTTGTATATATACCTTATGATAATATAGAAAACTTAAGTATTAGAAAAGATAAAAAGATATATAATAATTCTATAATAGGAACTAGAAAAGATAATAGTAATATATTTAGTGATGTAAGTGGAGTACTTGCAGGTAGCATGAAAATGAATTATTTAAGTGGACATAGTGAAGCACTTATTATAGAAAATGATTTTATGGATAGAAAGAAAGTATTAAATCCATATAAAGATATTTCTAGTCTTAATAAGAATGAAATTAATGATTTACTTATAAAACACGGACTATATAAAAGACTTAATAGTAAGAGTACTTTAATAGTTAATAGTACTTATAATTCTAAGAATGATATAGGAGATATGTTTATTAATTATGAATCTTATGATGAGATACTTGAAACTATAGATGAAATACTTAATGTATATAATATTAAAGTATGTTATATAGTTGTTCCTCGTGAAGATTTTGTTAGTATAGATGCTTATAATAAATATATAAATGCTTTTGATAATATATGTATAGTTCATAGTAATAAAAAGTTTAATGATAAATCATGTGTCTTTTATGATGTAGAAGATATAATGGCTGCTGGTAAAGCAATACATCAAGATTCATTTTTTGATAGTACTATGATAAGTATAATAAGTGATAATAATAAAGTAGCAATTAAAACTAAAGTTTATAGTAGTTTAACAGAGGTATTAGATACATTTAAAATTAAATATAAAAACAAAAGTGTTTATATAAATGGTAATATGTATAGTGATATAAATGATTTTGTTATAACTAGAGATGTTAAAATAATAGAGGTTAAGTAATGATATATTTGATATATGGAGAAGAGTTTTTTTTAGCTAGAAGATATACATCTATTTTAATAAAAGAAAGTAATATAGATAATATTATAAATCTAGACTATGAAGAAGATAAAATAGATAGATTATATGAAGAAGTTATGTATAATGATATATTTGGTAATAAGAAATTAATTATTTTAAGTAATTTTTCATTTAAAAATATAAATAAAGATGAAGAAGAAATGTTTAATAAAATAATAGATAATATAGATGATAAAGTACTTATTATTAAATGTGAAGAAAAGATTAATGAAAAAAATAGTTTATTTAAGAAAATAAAAAGTAATAATAATGCTGTGTACTTTGGGAAACTAGATAGATTTAAACTTGCTGATAAAATTAAAGAAATATTTAATGAAGAAGGATTTAAAGTAAATAGTGATTTATGCAGTAAGATTATAAATAGATGTGGATATAATAATTATAGTAGTGATAATGGATATATATTTAATGAAGTGATGAAATTAATTGCTTATAAATATGGAGAAAATAGTATAACTAATAGTGATGTTGAAAGTATTATTTCTAAGAATATGGAAAATGAAATATTTAATTTTTGTAATATAGTTATTAGTAAAAATAAAGAAAAGATATTTAATGAGTTTAAGATTATTAAAGAGCTTATAATAGATCCATATTTTATAATTAATACTTTATCTAAACAGTATAGAACATTATTACAAATTAAAATACTTAGTAAAGAGTTTAATAATGATGATATAGCAAGGGAACTTCTAGTTAATAAATATATGGTTAGTGCTCAGATAAATTATATTAATTTATACAGTAATAAAGAAGTGATGAATATACTACATAAATTGTATTTAATAGATATAGATATGAAATCTAGTAGTGTTGATGGTTATAAAGTAATTGAAAACTTTTTATTAAATATATAATTTTGTATAGTATTTTTTAATATTTTATGTATAATTATAGTAGGAAGTGATAAAATATGTTGATACTTGCTAAGAGTATTTTAGGATTAATGATTGGATTATTTGGGGCTATTATTTGTGGTTATTTAATAATACCATTACTTAGAAAACTAAAAGTAGGGCAAACTATAAGTGAGTATACTGCTTTTAGACATGCATCTAAGAATGGAACTCCAACTATTGGGGGACTTATATTTATAATACCTACGTTACTTGCTATGATATTACTTTATATTAGGGGTAGTGTTGAGTTATCTCATAATATATTAATTATTGTGTTTGTATTTATATCATACGCTTTACTTGGCTTTGTAGATGATTATTTAAAGGTGCGTGAGCATGATAATAAAGGACTTAGTATAGTTCAAAAATTAATTATTCAAGTTCTTATAGCTCTTATATTCTTCTTTATATATATTAAAGGTGGAGGAGATACTTATTTAACTATTACATCTTTAAATATAAATATAGATTTAAAATGGTTTTATGGAATATTTATTTTATTCTTGCTTGTTGGTTCGAGTAATGCGGTTAATTTGACTGATGGACTTGATGGACTTGCTGGTGGGCTTAGTGCGATTGCATTTTTATGTTTTGGCATTATTACTTGGGGTAGTACTTGGATTACAGGTTATCAGGATATAGCAATATTCTGCTTTGTACTTGTAGGTTCATTACTTGGATTTTTATACTTTAACTCTCATCCAGCAAAAGTATTTATGGGAGATACAGGAAGCATGGCTCTTGGAGCAACACTAGCGGCTGTAGCAATACTTACTAAACACGAATTAAGTCTTGCAGTTATCGGAGGAGTATTTGTTATTGAAACATTATCATCAATAATACAAATATATTCAATTAAAAGAAGAGGAAAGAAAGTATTCTTAATGGCACCTATACATCATCATTTTGAAAAATTAGGTTGGGAAGAAACAGATATAGTTAAGCTATTTTATCTAGTTGGATTTGGACTTGGTATGATTGCTGTATATTATGGTGTTTGGATGTAATATAAAGAGATTAAGTTCTCTTTTTTAATTGTGCTTATTCAAATTACATATAATTTTTTAATGTTTTGGAAATATTTTTCCAAAACTTGACTTTTTTGTGAAAACGTAATATACTTTTAATAGAGGTGAACTTAAATTATGTTGATAGAAAGAACAAATTATCTTAACGAATTAATAAGATGGAAAGATAAAGATTTAATAAAAGTTGTAACTGGTATAAGAAGGTGTGGCAAAAGTACATTATTTGAATTATTTATTAATTATTTAATAGAAAATGGTGTTACTAAAGAACAAATTATACATATTAATTTAGAAGATGCTAGCTATGATTTTAAAGATTATAAAGAACTATATAAATACATTAATGATAAACTTAGTTCTAAGAAACAATATTATATATTTATAGATGAAGTTCAAAGTGTAAAAGATTTTCAAAGGGCAGTGGATAGTTTATATATAAAAAAGAATGTTGATGTATATATAACGGGTTCAAATGCATATTTATTATCAGGAGAACTTGCTACCTTATTGTCTGGAAGATATATAGAAATTAAAATGTTACCACTTTCATTTAAAGAATATATATCAGCGTTTGATGATAATAATTATTCAAAATTATTTTTAGATTACATGAGAAATGGAAGTATGCCAGGGAGCATAAACATATTGAAAAGTAATCCTAATGATATAGATAAATACTTAGATGGTATATTTAGTACAATTGTATATAAAGATATAATGGCTAGAAATAATATTACAGATAAATTGTTACTTGAAAGTATATTAAAGTTTATATTTGATAGTATAGGTAGTCCTATTTCAACTAAAAAGATAAGTGATACACTTACAAGTAAAGGAACTTTAACTAGTAATCATACTGTAGAAAACTATATATCAGCTTTTTTAGAATCTTTCTTGATTTATAAAACTGAAAGATTTGATGTAAAAGGCAAAAGTTTACTAGCAAGAGATTATAAATACTATACGGTTGATTTGGGGCTTAGAAGTTATTTACTAGGTAAAAAAGCAGATAGTGATATGGGACATATATTAGAAAATATAGTATATCTTGAATTATTAAGAAGAGGATATAGAGTTTATACTGGTAAAGTAGATGATTTAGAAATAGATTTTGTAGCAGAAAATAGAGATGGACTAAAATACTATCAAGTTGCTTTAACTGTAAGAGATGAAAAAGTTTTAGAAAGAGAACTAAGATCACTTCGTAAAACAGGAGATTATTATCCGAGAGTTTTACTTACATTAGACATGGATTTAGAAACTGATTATGATGGTATAACTAAAATGAATGTAATAGATTGGCTACTAAAAGAAGAATAGAAATATTCTTTTTTAATTTAATGTTAATTATAAATCTATTTTTAATTTTTAAGTAGAACAATTTAATAATATTTGATACAATTAATGTATGGATGAAGAAATAGTTTTAAATATTTTATTAAAAGCAGGTTATCAAGCTTATTTAGTTGGTGGGTGTGTAAGATCTAATATAGCTTACTTGCCTTATTTTGATGTAGATATATGTACAGATGCTGATTTTGATACATTATGTGAGTTATTTTCTAAATATAATATTAAGAAGTTTAAAGAATATTCAAGTATACATTTTAAATATGACATTATGACATATGAAATAACTACATTTAGAAAAGAACTTAAATATAAAAATAATAAACCAATTAAAATAGAGCTATGTAATAGTATAGAAGAAGATTATGTAAGACGTGATTTTACTATAAATGCTTTATATGCTGGGATAGATGGAGAAGTTATTGATCCATCAGGTGATGGTATAAATGATTTTGAAAATAAAATAATTAGATGTATTGGAAATACACATGATAAACTTATGGAAGATAATACAAGAGTACTTAGAGCTATAAGACTTAGTTTTACTCTCGGATTTAAATTAGATGAAGAAATAACAGATTTTATACTTTTAAATAAAGATGTATTTAAAACATTAAGTAAAGAGTTTATACATAGTGAACTAGATAAAATATTTGAAGGAGATTATGTAAAAGATTTTTTTGATTTTGTGGATGAATATAATTTAAAATCATATTTACACTTAGAATATGATAAAATAGTACCAGCACTTGGATGGGGAATATGGGCACAAATAGAAACAGATATTAATTTTTGTAAGTTTGATAGAGATGCGATAAATAAAATAAAAGAACTAGTACGTAAAAAGAAAATAGATAAATATGATTTGTATTATAATGAGTTTATTTTAGTACTTCTAGCATGTATGATACTTAAAAAGAAAAGTGCATTAATAGAATTTGCTCTTATGCCAATACATAATAGAAGTGATATAGACATAAACAATAATGACTTACTAGAAATAATAGATAAAAAATATATAAATAGATGTTTTAAAGATATAGAAAAAGCTATATTAGATAGAAAAATTAGAAATAAGAAAAAAAGTATAATTAGATATGTAAAAAAGTGGTATAAAAAACAAGAAAAATAAGGAGGAATTATGGGGGATTTAAGAAATGAATATATTACTAAAGACTTTATTATTAATCATAATGTAGTTAAATGTATATCTAAATTAGATTTAAGTTTAAATGAGTTTTTACTTATATTATATTTTATCAATATATCATGTGATTTAAATATGGATGATATAAAAGATAAGATAGGCCTTGAAGATGAAGAAATATATGAAGCATTTAATAATTTAATTAAAAAGAAATATATTGGGATGAATGTAGTTAATAATAATGGAAATGTTTTAGAAAAAATAAAACTTGATTCTTTTT
The DNA here is from genome assembly GCA_934085595.1 of uncultured Bacilli bacterium. GTDB lineage: Bacteria > Bacillota_I > Bacilli_A > RF39 > UBA660 > CAG-1000. Next base: position 94,692 of record CAKOHK010000001.1, on the reverse strand, counting down.
ATGATAGATTATTATTAAATAAAAAAGTTGATGAAAATACAGATATATTTAAATTATATGAAAAAGAACTTGGAAGAGGACTTTCTAGTTTTGAATATGAAATGATTGAAAGATGGATAAGTGATGGGGTTAGTGAAGATATAATAAAAGGAGCACTTAAAGAAGCTATATTAAGTGGTGCGGGTAATTTTAAATATATAGAAAAGATAGTATATGAATGGAATAAAAATGGTATTAAGAAAAGAAGTAATAATACTCATGAAAAATATAAAGATATAGAGGATTATAATTGGCTTGAAGATGATGAATAAAGAAGAAGTATATAAAGAGTTTAAAAGATTATTTAAAGATGCTAAATGTGAACTTCTGTATAAAAATGATTATGAATTATTACTTTCAGTTATGTTATCTGCTCAAACTACAGATAAAAGAGTAAATATAGTTACTAAAGAATTATATAATAAATATGATACTTTAGAAAAGCTTAATAATCTTAGTGTTTATGAAATAGAACGATATATTAGAAGTCTTGGATTTTATAAAACTAAAGCATTACATTTTAAAGAAATAGTAAATAAACTTAATGCTATAGGATATGTACCTAATGATAGAGAATATTTAGAAAGTTTACCTGGAGTTGGAAGAAAAACAGCAAGTGTAGTATTAGGAATACTTTTTAATGAACCATCATTTGCAGTAGATACACATGTATTTAGAGTAAGTAAAAGATTTGGAATTACAAATGATAAAGATGATGTATTAAGTACAGAAGTAAAACTAAAAGAGTATTTTGATAAAGATAAATGGAATTATATAAATAGTGCGATGGTTTTATTTGGAAGATATATATGCACAGCTAAGAATCCGAAATGTAATGATTGTCCATTTAAAAATAAATGTAATTATAATGAGTACAAAAATTAATTTTGTGCTTTTTTCTTACTTGATTTTTTAAAAATATATTGATGTTTACATATAAAAATGATATTATGTTTATAGTATAAGGAGAGGATATGAAAAAAAGATTTTTATTGTTTGTTTTATTTACTTTTGTTTTAGGTTTTATGTTAAAAACTGATGTTATAGCAGCAAGTCAAAGTGCTAATAGTGCTAGAATAATTCCTAAAATAAATGAAAGTGGATTTAATGTAGGGGATAAGAGAGACTTTACAGTAGGAGATTCTTTTGACTATAGTTATGTTAAGTTTACTACTAATGTAAATGATAAGTATATTACTGGTAAAAGTGATATGAAAATTATTTATAGTGGAAATGAAAGTAATTATTTTAGTGCTTATTGTATGGATGGAAATAAAAAATATCCAGAATATCAATATATTGCTACTACTATGAGTGGTAAAGATTTAATTAAAATAATGACTGCTTTTCAAATATTAAAAGAATGTAATAATAAAAGTGGTTGTAATTTACTTGATGGTATAGATGATGTTACTGGATATTATGTTGATATGGTAAGTGATCCTAGTGAAAGCACTATTACTGCATTTAATAATGGAGAAGAGATTACTTCTAGTATGACTAGTATAGGTTTTATACCAAAAGCTAATAGTAGAGATGTTAAATTATTAAATGCTAATGATATAGCATCTAGTCTTGGAAAAGAAATAGTTGATGGTAAAGTAAGTGTAACATTTAAGAAAAGTGATTTTATGATTAACCATTATACAGCAAGTGAAATGAGTGATAGTATAGGATATAGAAAAGCTTTATATATTATAGAGCATAGTTATCCATCACTAAGTTTAAAAGATAGTTTAGAATATGCTGGAGTATCTTATGAAACATTACTTTCATCTTTAAATAATAGTGAAGAAAATGTAAGTAATGCTGTGTATGCTACTGTACAATATGCAGTATGGAAAGTAATAGGGGAATATTATGAACTTGATGGGGAAAATAAATTATATTTAGGTGATACATTAGTTGGTAATAGTGAACTTAATAAATTATATCAATTCTTAATTAAAGATAGAGATAAATATGTAGATGACACATATAAAAATGAATTAGTACTTGAACTTCCAAGTAAAGAAGCATATAAAAGTGAAAGTGATGCTGAATATTATGGACCATATAAAGTTAAATCTAAAATGTTAGTTACTGATTGGAATAGCATAACTGCTAAAGTTACAAATCCTTCTGAAGGTGTTACTTTAGTGGATAAAGATTTAAAAGAACTTCCATATAGTGAAGTAGATGGTAAGAAAGTATATAATGTAACAAATATTAATAATAGTGATAATGAAGGATATTCAGAGTTCTATATAAGAATAGATAATAAATATAAATCTACTACTCAAATTAATATTGATTTAGATGGTAAAGGTAAAGTATATAATACTGATAGTAATAGAGGAAGATTGTTCTATTCAGAATCTAAACTAGATCAAGTAGTAATAGTAAGTGCTAAGATTATTGATGTTAATCCTCATAATGAAGTTAAACTAGAATATAATGCTAAAACTGGTGTAGAAGATTATGGTACTTTATTACTTGCAATACTAGGGGCATTTACAGTTGGATATATTGCTTTAAGATTTAAAGAAGAACCTGTTTCATCATTATAATATAATTGATGTATGAAAAGTGAACATTTATGTTTGCTTTTTATTTTGATATTGAAATATAGATTTAATTAAAGTATAATACTAATAGAAGATAGGAGTACATAGAATGAAAGATAAAAAAATATTATTAGCAGTAATACTTACAAGTGTGTTTTTAATAATTACCGGAATTACTTATGCATATTTTAGCTTAGTAGTAAGTGGTAATGATGTAGCAGAAACTATAAATGTAAGTACTACTAAGATTGAATTAATTTATACTGATGGAAAAGAAATTAAAGTAGATAGTATTGAGCCAAAATGGACAACTACTAAAACTATAACTGTAGAAAATACTGGTAATGAAGAAGCATATTATGCTTTAGGATGGCAAAAGCTTTATAATGAGATTCAAAAAGAGGAACTTGTTATAAGAAGTACATGTATAAGTAGTGGAGCTACTGGTGGAACATGTGATAATACTGAAAATGTGATTATCCCACAAACTTCAGAAGTAACCGCAGAAACAAATAAAGTAATATATCCATATAAAGAAAATGTGAAAATATTGCCGGGTGAGAAACACACTTATACAGTAACTATAGAGTTTATAAATTATGAAGATAAAGCGCAAAATTATAACCAAGGTAAAAAGTTCTATGGAGTTCTTGCGGCAGCAGAGAGTAGTAAGAAAGTAATACTTACAAATTATCTAATAGATAATTATAGTACATTAGGTTTAACAAAAATAGACCAAACAGCATCAGGCAATCAAAACTATGCAACAACAGAATATAGATACCAGGGTAAAACTCCAAATAACTATATAACATTTAATGGGGAAACTGGAGTGTGGAGAATAATTGGAGTATTTGAAGCAGAAACACCTAATGGTGATGGAACATACACGAGAGAAAATAAAGTCAAAATAGTAAGGGAAAGCATCGGAACAGCAGTATGGAACGAGACTAATTCAGCAACAAACTATAATGACTGGACGACCGCTACATTAATGACCACATTAAATAGAGGAGAGTATTACAATAGAACAGGTACATATGCAAGCAATGGCTTAACAGATAAAGCAAAAGGTCAAATAAGCAGTACAAAATGGTACCTTGGGAGTGTTGTGTGGACAAATAATGTTGGATATGGAACTACAAAAGAAATATATACTCAAGAAAGAAGTACTAATGTACATAATGGAAATAAACAAACATGGGATGGGAAAGTAGCATTAATATATCCAAGTGATTATATGTATGCAAGTAGCGCATGTTATAATGATGATACTAAAAAAGGTTATGATGATAGTGGTTCTTCACCATATAATACAGACTATAGAAGTGAAACATGTAAAAGTACTAACTGGCTATTAGATACAAGTAATTGGTTTTGGGCCGTGTCGCCTATTTCGTATGTCTCAGCTGGTGCGTTGGGTGTGTTCAGCAACGGTGGTGTGGACTACACTGGTACGAACCGCAGCGGCGGATTGCGTCAGTCTGTATATCTTGATACTAATGTCAAATATATATCAGGTGATGGAAGCACTGATAATCCTTTTGTTATTCAATAATTAATGAACTTATGTTCATTTTTTATTTTGTTTGCTTGAAAATGTATATATATTTTGATAGAATAAGTAAATGGAAGGTGATGTTATGGGAGATAAAACTACTGTTGTAGATACTAAAACTATAATTAATAATAATATTAGGAGTACTTTACTTGGTATATGTGAGGATCTAAGTGAAAGAGGACACAATCCAGTTAAACAAATAGTTGCATACTTGGTTAGTGGTGATCCTGGGTATATTTCAAGTTATAAAGAATGTAGAAGAAGAATACTTGAGTTTAAAATAGAAGAAATATTAGAAGTAATGCTTGAGGAGTTTATTAAGTAATGCCATATTTGGGGCTTGATTTAGGAAGTAAAACACTAGGCGTAAGTATTAGTGATAAAAGTAATATAATATCTTCACCTTTAGAAGTAATAAGATATGAAAAAGAAGAAGAACTATTTAATAGACTTAGAGAAATAATAGAAGAAAAAAATATAACTAAAATAATACTAGGTAATCCTCTTAATATGAATGGAACTGAATCTAAAAGAAGTATAATATCATATGAGTTTAAAGATAAACTTACTAAAGAGTTTAATATTGAAGTTATTATGCAAGATGAGAGATTATCTACAGTAGAAGCTGAAAATATACTTATAAGTAATAATACTAGAAGAAAGAAAAGAAGAAAAGTTATAGATAAAATGGCATCAACTATAATATTACAAACATATTTAGATAGGAGTAATAATGAAAAAAAATTACCTTAGTTTTAAAGATAAGAATGGTACTAAGAAAGAATATAGAATACTTTTTAATATAGAAAGCGCTAATAATAAAAATTATGTAATATATACAGATGATTTAGAAGATGAAGATGGCGAAGTACGTGCTTTTATAAGTTCATATGAAATAAGTGATAAAGGGAATATGACTAAACTTAAAAATATAAAAGAAAAGGATGATATTATATTTATAACTAAAATATTAAATACATTACAAAAATAGGAGTAAAAGAATGAAAAAGAAGTTAATTATAATAATTATATTATTAATATCTATAATATTAATTATGTTAGGGGGATGGTTTTATTTAATATCTGCGCCAAGTAAAAATAGTAGTGAAGTGGTGCTTACTATAGATAGTGATGATACTTATAGTACGATATATAATAAACTTAAAAGTGAAGGATTAATTAGGAGTACTTTTGCATATAGACTATATATTAAATTAAATACACCTAAGAGTGGACTTGAAGCAGGTGAATATAATCTTAATAAAAACTTAAAATTAAAAGATTTAATTAGTAAATTAGAAGATGGTACTAGTAGTACTATGGAAACAGTTACTCTTACATTTAAGCCTGGGGAAAATATGAGAAAGTATATCAGAATACTTACGTCTAATTTTAATTTTACTGAAAAAGAGATAACTAGCAAATTAAGTGATAGTAAATATTTAGATAGTTTAATAAATAAATATTGGTTCTTAACAAATGATATTAAAAATAAAGATTTATATTATTCACTTGAGGGGTATTTATATCCTGATACATATGAGTTTTATAAAAATAGTACTCTTGAAGAAGTGTTTTCTAAACTACTTGATAATATGAGTGATAAGCTTAATCCTTATAAATCTCAAATAGATAGTAGTAAATATAGTATTCATGAAATGTTAACTTTAGCATCTATAGTTGAACTTGAAGCTGGGAATGCTGATGATAGAAAGGGAGTTGCTGGAGTATTTTATAATAGACTAAATGCAGGATGGTCTCTTGGAAGTGATGTAACAACATACTATGCAGCTAAAATAGATTTACATGAAAGAGATTTATATAAGAGTGAACTAAATGATTGTAATAAATATAATACAAGAAGTACATGTATGAATGGTAAATTGCCAGTAGGGCCTATATGTAATATGAGTGTTAAATCAATTGAAGCTAGTATTAATCCTAGTAAGAGTGATTACTATTATTTTGTTGCTGATAAAAATGGAAAAACATATTTTAATAAAACAGATAGTGCACATGTAAGTACTATAAATAAGTTAAAGAAGGATGGTCTTTGGTTTGAATACTAATTTAATAAGTGAAATGGAAGAATATGCTAAAATAAATAATGTACCTATAATGATAAAAGATACATTATTTTATATAGATGATATGATTAAAAAAGAAGAGTATAAAAGTGTACTAGAAATAGGTACAGCAATAGCGTACTCTTCTATATATTTGAGAAATAATAATGATATTAAAGTAACTAGTATTGAAAGAGATATAGAAAGATATAATATAGCTGTTAGTAATGTAAAGAAAAGTAATCTTTCTGATATTAATTTAATATATGGAGATGCACTTATGATAGATATTAAAGATAAATATGATTTAATAATAATAGATGCTGCTAAAAGTCAAAATATTAAGTTTTTTGAAAAGTATAAAAATAATTTAAACGATAATGGTGCTATAATAGTGGATAATATGTTATTTCATGGATTTGTAGGTAAAAGTAGTACTATTAAAAGTCGTAATTTAAGAGGCCTAGTTAGAAAACTTGAAGCATTTCATGAATATATAGATAATCAAAATGAATATAGTGTTAAACATGTAGATATAGGAGATGGTATAATAGTATGCAAGAAAAATATTTAGTAATTCCAAATAAAAAAGATTTAAATATATTTTTAGATCATGGACTTAATGCTTTTATATTACCTTTAAAAGATTATTCATGTGGATTTGATATATATTATAGTATAGAAGAAATAAATGAAATATCTCTTAAACATAAAACATATGTAATTATGAATAAATTAATTCATAAAAGTGTAAATAGTTTTAAAGAAATATATGAAAAGTTTAATAAAAATATAATGTTTATAGTAGAAGATATAGGGTTAACATCTATAATAGATAAAGAAAGACTTGTATTATTTGAAAATCATATAGAATCTAATTATAAAGCTATTAATTTTTTAAGTGAAATTGGTATTAATAATGTAGTTATAAATAATGATTTAACTATAGATGAAATTAAAGAAATAAGAAGTAAAACTAAAAGTAAATTATATTATTTTTTAATAAATAGAAATACTCTTTTATATTCTAAAAGAAAACTAGTAACAAATTATAAAACTCATTATAATATAGATAGTGATAGTAAAAAATATAATCTTAAAGAAGAAGTATCACATCATCCATTAATGATAAGAGAGGAAGAAGATTCTACAGTAATTAATAACTTTAAATTATTTTCAGCTAATAAATATATAGATGAATTATTAGATATAGATTATTTAATAATAAATACAAGTACTATGAGTGATTTAGAGTTAAAAGTTACTCTTGAACATTATAGAGATAAAGAACTTATTAATATACTTGATACAGATTATTATTTCTTAGAAAATGATATTAAATATAAAGTGGGTGATATAAAATGAAATATGAATTATTATTACCAGCAGGAGATTTAGAAAGACTTAAGTTTGCTTTTATATATGGGGCTGATGCTGTATATATAGGGGGAACTAATTATAGTTTAAGAGCTAATGCTAATAACTTTACTATAGATGAAATAAAAGAAGCATGTGAATTTGCACATAAACTTAATAAAAAAGTATATGTAACAGTTAATATGATATTTCATAATGAAGATTTAAAAGATTTAGATGAATATTTAATAACTTTAGATAAAATAGGAGTTGATTCTTTAATAATTAGTGATTTTGCAGTAATAGAGTCTATTAAAAGATTAGAACTTAAAATACCTTTTTTTATATCAACTCAAAAATCAATAACTAATTTAGAAGCAGTTAAGTTTTATGAGTCACTTGGTGCTTATAGAGTAGTACTGGCAAGAGAGTGCTCAAGAGATGATATAAAATATATTAAAGAAAATACTAATTGTGAAGTGGAAGTATTTATACATGGAGCTATGTGTACTTCATATAGTGGAAGATGTGTACTATCAAATTATATAACTAAGAGAGATTCTAATAGAGGTGGATGCGCTCAAATATGTAGATTTGTATTTGATAATAAGCATTCTAATAAGTTTACATTTAGTAGTAAAGATTTAAATATGATAGATTATATATCTGATATGATGGATTTAGGTATAGAGTCATATAAAGTAGAAGGTAGAATGAAAAGTATGTATTATATAGCTACTGTATGTAATGCATATAGAAATGTAATAGATGCTAAAATTAATGGTGATCTTACTAGCAATAAGATAGAATACTATAAAAAAGTATTAAATAGATGTTCTAATAGAGAGAATATGGCTCAGTTTTATAATGGTGAATATGGAGTAGATGCTGAATATTATAATGGAAGAGTAGAAGTAAGTAATCAAGATTTTTTAGGTCTTGTACTAGATTATGATAAAGATGGGTATGCAGTTATTGAACAAAGAAATAGATTTAATGTAGATGATGAAGTAGAGTTTTTTGGTCCTAATTTAGAACCTATTACATATACTATTAAAGACATAATAAACTCTGATAATATAAGTGTTAATACATCTAATCATGCAAGAGAAATAGTTAAAATAAAAGTGCCTTTTAAACTATCTAAATACGATATAATGAGGGTTAAAATTTCTTGACAAATAATGTTTATTGTGGTATCATTTTATTCATGCGAGGAGGGAAGAATTTACATGAAGAAAAAGGAGATATTTCTTACAGCAGAAGGTAAGGAAGAATTAGAAAGAGAATTAAATTATTTAAAAACAACTAAAAGAGAAGAAGTAACACAAACTCTAAAAGAAGCAAGAGCTCTTGGAGATTTATCTGAAAACTCAGAATATGAACAAGCAAGAGAAGATCAAGCTAATTTAGAAAAGAGAATTATAGAAATAGAATACACTTTAGAACATGCTACTGTTATTGACAAAGCTGCTGATAATGGAAAAGTAAGTATTGGGTGTGAAGTAGAACTAAAATACGATGATGATGACGAAATAGAAACTTATACTATAGTTGGAAGTCAAGAAGCTGATCCATTTAATAATAAGATATCAAATGAAAGTCCTATTGCTGCTGCAATATTAGGAAAAAAAGCTGGAGATACTGTTGAAGTTTGTTCTCCAGATGGTATGTATAAAGTAAATATAGTAAGGATAAGCTAATTATCCTTATTTGTTATAGGAGGGAAATATGAAAGAAGTATACACACTAAAGTTAGAGGGAAAAGAATGGAAAGATTGTTTAGATAAATCTTTTAAGAAAGAAAGAAAAGATTTAAAAGTAGATGGATTTAGAAAAGGACAAGTACCAGAAGAAATATTTATTAAGAAGTTTGGTATTGAAAGACTTTATACAAACGCTATTGATTATGCAGTAGATATATTATATGCTAAATTAATGGAAGATCCAAAAACAGTAGTACCTGCTGCTACTCCAAGTATTGATATTAAGAATATTAGTAAAGATATGGTAGAAATAGAGTTTACTATAGTAGGTGCTCCAGAAGTAAAACTTGGTAAATATAAATCATTAGGAATTAAGAAAGAAGAAATTAAAGTCAATGAAGAAGAAGTAGAACATGAACTTAATCATTTAAAAGAACATTTTGTAGATGAAAAAGTAGCAGAAGATAACCATGAAATTAAAGATGGAGATATTGCTGTTATAGATTTTGAGGGATTCTTAGATGGCAAAGCATTCGATGGTGGTAAAGGAAATGATTATCCTTTAACAATAGGATCTCATACATTTATACCAGGATTTGAAGAAGGACTAGTTGGACTTAAGAAAGGTGATAGTAAAGATTTAGATGTTACTTTCCCTGAAAACTATGGAGCTGAAAATCTTAAAGGTAAAAAAGTAATATTCAAAGTAACAGTTAAAGAAGTAAAAGAAAGAGTATTTCCTGAGTTTAATAAAGATTTCTTTGATGATTTAGGTATTAAAGAAGTAACTACACTAGAAGAATTAAAGAAATATATTGAAGAGAATATTAAAACTGGTAAAAAGAAAGAAAATGAAGATAAATACCTATTTAAATGCTTAGATAAAATAGTAAGTGATTCTAAGTTTGAAATACCAGAAGAAATGACTAGTGATGAAGTTAATAGAATGGTTAAAGACTTTGAAGATAAATTAAAATATCAAGGATTAAATCTAAAAGATTACTTAAAGTTCTTAGGAAAAGAAATTAATGAGTTTAAAGAAACATTAAAAGATGAAGCTAATAAGAGAATAGGTTATAGATTAATTTTAGATGAAATAGTTAAAGCTGAAAAATTAGATGTAACAGAAGAAGAACTTGAAAAAGATTTAGAAGAAACTGCTAAGAATTATGGAATTAGTAAAGAAGAGTTCATTAAAGAAGTTGGATCTAAAGATCTTTATAAATATGATATGTTAATGAAGAAGGCTATGAAAACTATTACTGAATAGTATTTATGAAAGCAAACATGAGAAGTGTTTGCTTTTTGTTTGGCTTTGACATTGAAATGTATAATTAGTTAAATTGTAGTACTAATAGAGAATAGAGGAAAATATGATGAAAGATAAAAAGTTTATATTTACAAGTGGGTTATTGTCAGTATTTTTGTTAACAATAGTACTTACTTATGTATATTTAGCTTAACTATAAGTGGTAATGATGTAGTAGAGACTATTAATGTGAATACTACAAAGTTAGAGTTAAAATATACTGATGGTAAAGAAGCATATTTATTATTAGCACAAATATAGTAATAGTTTATAAATATAAAATCAATTAAATAATTATTTATACTTTTTCCTTTAAATATCTTGTAATATTAATATAAATATGATACATTTGATAGGACTGCTAGAATAGTATTTGATAAATAAACGTTTTTTTGAAAATAAAAAGCGTTTTTTGTGTATGGAGGTGAATATGGGTTTATCAAAAAATGATGTAAAACTTGAAGAAACTAGACTTGAAGATACCATTAATTTGGTTAGAAAAAAGATATCTCTTCTAGGACAAGAACTATATGATAGAGAAGATAAGATAGAAGAGTTTAAGAGATTCATGTGGGATAATAGGTCTGATATGGATCCTACTGAACTTAAAACTATGATGAGTGATAGTGATCTTGAAGTTAGCATGATGATGAAGAAGGGCGAATATTTACAAAAACTTTATAGAATACAAGGAAATCCTTACTTTGGAAGAATTATATTTACTGATGGTATAAATAAGGATGATGTGTATATTGGTATTACTCATGTAGAAGATGATAATAATAACTACTATGTATATGATTGGAGAAGCCCTATATGTAATTTATTTTATGATTATGAAGTAGGTAAAGCAAGTTATATAGCGCCTCTTGGTAAAATAGAGGGTGAGATAACACTTAAAAGACAATATACTATTAAAGACGGGAAACTTAAACATATTTTTGATAATAATACTAATATAGATGATGAATTATTACAAGAAGTATTAGCAAGTGCTAGTAGCGAAAAAATGAAAAATATTGTTAATACAATACAAGCAGAACAAAATACAGTTATAAGAAATACAGAAGATAGAAACTTAATAGTAGAAGGAATAGCGGGTAGTGGTAAAACAAGTGTAGCACTTCATAGAATAGCATTTTTATTATATAGAATAGATAATTTAAGAAGTGATAATATATTAATATTTTCACCAAATAAAGTATTTTCAGAATATATAAGTAATGTACTTCCAGAACTAGGTGAAAATAATACTATGCAGACAACTATTAATGATTTTTTAAGTACAGAGATAAAAGAGTTTTATGATGTAGAAACGTTTACGGCATTCATAGAAAGAAGTTATAGTGGTACATGTGATTTTGATTTTATTAAATATAAACAAAGTGATAGAGTATATGATGATATAGATAAATATATAGATGATTTATGTAAGAATATTAGATTTAATGATGATTTATTTACAAGAGATTATAGTTATACTAAGAGTGAACTAGATTATATGCTTAATGTAAGATATAGTAAGTTACCTCTTGGTAGTAGATTACAAACTATGGTTGAAAAAATAAGCGAAAATAATTTTAATGGAAGAACATCTAAAAGTAAAAAGATATCTAAAGAGTTATATGATAGATTAAACTTACCTAAAGATTTAGCTGATGTATATATTAATTTCTTTAATAGTAAGTTTAGTTATATAAATAAAGATATAAGTAATATAAAAGATAATAAGAAATTAATATATTATGATGATGCTTGTTTATATGTATATATGAAATGTAAACTATATGGTTATGAATATAATATTTCTATTAAACAAATTGTTATAGATGAAGCACAAGATTATACTTTAGGACAATTAAAACTAATTAGTAAGATATTTAGAAATGCTAGTTATACTATACTTGGAGATATTAATCAAACTATTAATCCATATTATAAATATGATAGTCTTGAAGATATATGCAAGATATTACCTAGTAGTAAATATATAGAACTTACTAAAACATATCGTTCTAGTGAAGAAATAGTTGAATATAGTAATAGAGTACTTCATTTAAATCATGTTACAGCTATTAGGAGAGATAATAATGTACCAGTTGATGAAAAGAAAGAAGATAATTTATATAATCAACTTATAGATGATATTAAAGAGTGTAATAAATATGGAAAGAGCATGGCTATTATTACTAAGAATCAAGAAGAATGTAATAAAATATATGAATTACTTAAGGATGAGGGTATTAGTAAAATAGATAATACTGTGATGAAGTTTAATAGAAAGTTTATTGTAGTTCCAGTTTATATGGCTAAGGGTTTAGAGTTTGATAGTGTTATTATATATACTGAAAAAGATAATAAGTTTAATGATGAAGAGAGATATTTATATTATGTTGCGATAACAAGAGCACAACATAAACTTATTGTGTATAATCAAAAGTAAAAATATTTAAGTAAAAGCCACCATTATTGTTGACTAATGGTGGTTTTTACTTTAGAAATATATATTGTTTTATAAAGAATTTTGATAAGTATGAGCAAAGCAATTTAGTAAGCATAAATAACATTTTAGAGTTTAAATTGATATTGTTTTGCTATATGTATCATTTTAATTTTGGGTAAGATTGAAAAATATGAAAAATGTGGTATCATACTAACTATGTTTTGAATGGGTATATTATGGAAAATGAAATAAAATATCATAGAAAGAAACCTATTAAAGAGTTTGATATTAATCAAACTATGTATAGTCTTATTACTAATGAAAGTAAAGATTATATGAATTATCCTGCGGTAGGATTTATGGGAAAAGAATTAGTTAATAACAAATACTCATTAAAATTAGTAAATAAAATTAATTAAAGATTGGCTATTAAGTCAATTTTTTGTTATAATTAAGACAAATTAAGATAAGGAGGAACTATGAGGATTATTGAAATTACTAATCTATCTAAGAGTTTTAATGATAATTTAGTTCTTGATAATATATCTTTGAGTATTAATTCTTCTGATAAAATAGGTATTATTGGGAAGAATGGATGCGGTAAAAGTACGCTTATCAAAATTATATGTGGTGATATAGATGATTATGAAGGAAGTGTTATTGTTTCTGATGATAGAATAGGGTACTTAAAACAAATAACTGAGTATACAAATGAAGACTTTTTAAATATGTGTACAAATAAAGAAGGTTTAACTAGGTTTTTAAAACTAAATAGTGAGTTTGGAATTACAAAAAATATAGATTATTCTGCAGAAAGACTTAAAAACTTAAGTGGTGGAGAAAAAACTAAAATAGCTTTGTCGTATATATTATCAAAAGACCCCTCAATATTAATAATGGATGAGCCTACTAATCATGTTGATATTAAAAGTATAGATTATTTAATTAATATAATTAAAAATTATAGTGGTACTTTAATAGTTGTTTCTCATGATAGATATTTTTTAAATCAAACTGTAAATAAAATTATTGAAATTGATAGAGGAAAAATAAATATATATAATGGAAATTATGATTATTATGCTTTAGAAAAAGAAAAAGAACTTGCTAAGATGAAAAGTAGATATGAAAATGAACAGAAATTAGATAAAAAAATTAAAAATGAAATTAAGAAACTTAATGAATGGTCTAATAAAGGAGAAAGAGAAGCTGGCAGACAAGGTGGAATGAGGTCTGATTCTAAAATAAAAGGTGTTAAAACCAATGCTCAAAGAAAAGCAGCCAAACTATCTTCTTCTGCTGAAAATAAAAAGAAAAGACTTGAAAAGTTAAGAGAAGATTTTATAGATAAACCTTATGAAAGTAAAGATATAAAATATTTCTTTAATGGGGAAGATTTGAGAGCTAATGCTTTAGTAAAACTTACCGATGTTTCCAAAGAATATGATGGAAAACTTATTTTTGAAAATGCTAATTTTGAAATTAAGTCAAATGATAAAATTGGATTAATTGGGCCAAATGGATGTGGTAAAAGTACGCTCATTAAAATTATTAATGGAGAAATAGAATCTACTACCGGAAGTATATGGAAAACACCTTCACTTAAAATGGCGTATATGAGTCAAGATGTTTTTGATATAGATGATAGCTTAACTATAAATGAGTTTGCTAGTAGATTTGACGCTAATAAAAAACAATTTTTCTTTAGCAATTTAGTTAATATGGGTGTAGATAGAAGTATATTTAAGAATAAAATAAGTAGTCTTAGCTTAGGACAAAGGATGAAAATTAAACTAGTACAAATTATACTAGAAGAATATAATTTACTTGTGCTTGATGAGCCTACAAATCATTTGGATTTAGAAAATAAAATAGAACTAGAGAATGCTTTAATAACATTTCCTGGAAGTATATTAATCGCGACACATGATAGATATTTACTTAAAAATCTTACTAATTCTCTAATAGTATTTGAAAACAAAGAAGTTAAAAAGATAGACAAAGGATATAGTGAATATTTTGATGATAAGATGACAAATGAAAAAGATAATGATATTTCTGATAGAAAAAAGTGTTTAGAAGAAATGATGGCAAGAAGTGATATTAGTCATGAAGAGATGGAGAAACTATTTCAAGAATATTCTGCTCTTTTTTGATAATCATAATAAAATAAAATTGAAAAAATATGAAAAATGTGGTATCATACTAACTATGTTTTGAAGGGGTATGTTATGGAAAATGAAATAAAATATCATAGAAAGAAACCTATTAAAGAGTTTGATATTAATCAAACTATGTATAGTCTTATTACTAATGAAAGTAAAGATTATATGAATTATCCTGCGGTAGGATTTATGGGAAATGAAATTAGTTATAAAGAACTTATAAGTGAAGCAGATTTATTTGCAAGTGCTCTTAAATCAATTGGGGTAAAAGAAAATAGTAATGTTGCTATACTTAGTATTAGTATGCCTATTGTACAAGAAACATTGCTTGCTATATCTAAATTAGGAGCTAGTATTTCTTTTATTGATTTAAGATGTAAAGCAAAAGACATTATAAATTATATTAATAATAGTGATTGTAAAACAGTTATAGTATTTGAAAATATTCTTCCTTTAGTATCAGCAATAATAGATGAAACAAATGTACAAAAAGTTATTGTATGTTCTGCTAAAGATTATTTATCCCTTGCTGGTAAGATGTTTGTAACATTTAAAGACAGAAAAGATAATAAGAAAATTGTTATTCCTGATGATCCTAGATTTATAAGATTTAGTGATTTTATTTCAAAATATGGAAGAAGTGAAGAAGTAATTCCTATTAATTTTGAAAAAGATAGACCATCTTTGATTGTACAGTCAAGTGGAAGTTCTGGTAAACCTAAGCAAATAGTTCACACTGAATATAATTTTAATTCAGCGGTTCAAAAGATGGCTTATGCTGATTTACCTTTTTATAGGGGTAATACTATGCATGTATCTGTTCCTCCTTTCATAATATATGGACTTGGTAATTCTGTTTATGCTAGTATGGCTTTTACAATGAAAGCTGAAATGAATCCGTTTATAAATGAAGGTATTGTTTATGATGATTTAGGTAAGTTTGATATTTCATTAGCGACTCCTGGTCATTATAGATATATTTATAAAAAAATAATTGAATTAAATAAAGATATAGATATGCTTAGTAAAGATAGTTCTATTTCATCTAAAAAAGAACTTAAGAAAAAAATGAAAGAATTAAAGCGTGTTCTTGATGGAATTAATAGAGCTAAAGCGTTTGTTTCTGGTGGAGATAAGATTTTAGAAGAAGAAATTATTGATATGCAGCAAGCTTTTGATACTACGATAGTTAATGGTTATGGAAATAATGAATGTTTAGGTGCTGTTATAGTTAATTCAATGTATGCTAATAAGCCTGGTAGTATAGGGCTTCCTATGAAAGGTGTTGATATTAAAGTTGTTGATCCTGATACTTTAGAAGAATTACCGGTAGGAAGTACGGGTGAAATATATATATCATCAGATAATTTGTTTGTTCAATATTTAAATAATCAAGAAGCAACAGATAAAATTAAAGAAAAAGATTCAAATAATAAAGAATGGGTTAAATCTGGAGATCTTGGGTATATTGATAAAGATGGTTATGTTTTTATAAGAGGAAGAAATAGAAGAGTTATTAATAAAGCAGCATTTAAAATTAGTCCTGATTCGATTGAAGAAGTGATAAATAAACTTCCTTTTGTAGAAAGTACTATAGTAGTTGGTGTTCCTGATGAAATAAATGGATCAACATTAATGTCTTTTGTTGTATTAAAAGAAGGAATTAATTTTGAAGATGTAAAAGATACTATCAAAAATATATGCGAAGAAGAACTACCTGATTATGAAATACCAACGTACTTTGAAAAATTAGACAAAATACCATATACTCCTAATCAAAAACTAGACTTTAGATTACTTGAAGATATGGGAAAAGAATTAGTTGATAACAAATACTCATTAAAATTAGTAAATAAAATTAATTAAAGATTGGCTATTAAGTCAATTTTTTGTTATAATTAAAAAGAATAAAGAGGTTAGAAATGAATAATAGTGGAAGTATATTTTTAAGTGTATCAGCTTTAGTGTATACAGTAATTATAACTATAATGTTTTTAAAGAAAGAAAAAATAAATAAACTTGAAAATAAAATATTTACAAAATTACTATTTATAACTATCGCATCAATATTATGTGAATTATTAATAGTAGTAACTATAAACAATATTAAAGTTGGACAAATAGTACAAAAATTATTTTTAGTATTTATTATGCTTTGGCTTTCGAGATTTATGGATTATACTTTTGTAATAACTGTTTTTGATAAAAGTAAAAGTGATATAGATAATCTTAAAATATATAAAAAATTACATAGTGTGTTTTTATTTATCAATTTATTAATGGCTATTTTTATAATGGGATCTCCTATTAACTTAAATAAAGTTGGTAATTCAATTTATACTAGTGGAATGAGTGTTAATATATTATTTGGAATTGCTGTGGGATATATTATTGTTATAATATTTTTGTTATTTTCACATATTAAAAGTATTAAAAGAAATTATTTACCAATAGTTGTGTTTCCTATATTATTTGTTATATGTGCTATAATTCAAAAAATATATCCTGGGTTATTACTTACAAATAGTGTTTTTGGATTAGTTATATTTCTTATGTATAATACTATAGAAAATCCTGATTTAAAGTTAATAGCAAAACTTAAACTTGCTAAAGATACTGCTGAAAAAGCAGAAAATGCTAAGAATGATTTTTTGATGAGTATGTCACATGAAATAAGGACACCTATGAATACATTGATTTTATTTACTGATGAAGTTATGAATGAAAAGGGATTATCAAGTGAA
Organism: uncultured Bacilli bacterium; assembly: GCA_934085595.1. GTDB lineage: Bacteria > Bacillota_I > Bacilli_A > RF39 > UBA660 > CAG-1000. Next base: position 76,757 of record CAKOHK010000001.1, on the reverse strand, counting down.
GGTAAAGAAGCTCTTTTAAATATAAATAAAGCATCTAATAGTATACTTGATATATGTTCTAATATTTTAAACTTATCACTAATAGAATCTGGGGATATAGAGATTAAGAATGAAGAATATAATGTAAAAGAATTATTTAATGAATTATATGATTTAACTAAAAATAAGATTGGTGATAAAACTATATCATATAATATAGTTTATGGTGAAGATTTAATTGATAAACTTTATGGAGATAAAAGTAAGATTAAAATTATTACTATGAACTTAATTACAAATGCTATAAAGTATACTGATAATGGAGAAGTAAAAGTTAATGTTAATACTATAAATGATGAAGATAAAGTAAAACTTATTATTAGGATTAGTGATACAGGAAAAGGTATTGAAGAAGAAATGATTCACAAAATATTTGATAAGTTTGTAAGAGAAGAAGATGTTGTTAATTCTAATATTGAAGGAATTGGTCTTGGGCTTTCTATTACTAAATCATTAGTGGATATACTTGGAGGTACTATTGACATAAGTTCTATCCCTAATAAAGGCTCTTCATTTACTGTAAGTTTGATACAAAAAACAAAAAATGATAATAGCGATATTATTTTTGATAAAAATTGTAAGAGAATATTAATTATTGATAATAATTCTACATATCTTGATTCTTTAAAAAGTTATTTTAATTCTAAAGGAATATATGTTACCCAATCAATATCTGGTAAGGAAGCTCTAACTTTAGTAAAAGAAAATGATAATTATGATTTAATATTAATGAGTGAAAATATGAATGGATTATCAGGAAGTGATACTTTGATTGAATTAAAATATGAACTTAAGTTTTGGAATCCTATTATTGCTCTTTTAGAGCCATCATTAATGAATGAAAAAGAAAATTATTTAGCAAGAGGATTTGATGATGTTGTAAGTAAAGATTCTACTAATGATATGATTTTTGAAACAATTAATAAATATTTTAAAAAATGATGGCAAGAGGTGATATTAGTGAAGAAGAGATGGGAAAACTACTTAAAGAATATTCTATTCTTTTTTAAAAATCATTCTTGACAATTACTGATATTACTACTATAATAAAGGCATATGTGATGAAGGGAATAATTAGTTATATAACTTCCTTTATAGAAAGTTAGTGGTTGATGGAAACTAATAATAGTTATGTAATGAAAAAGTAGAGTGACAGGATTTCCTAGAGTGTATACGCATATCTGCGATAAAGATATAAAGGTAGAAATAAAATCTATGAAGTAAGATGGTACAGCGGACAAACACGCTCTTACGAATAGATTTTTTATTTTTAGGTAAATATTTATGCCAAAAGGAGGTAATTTTATGAACAATAGGTATAGAAATGTTTACTGCGGAAAAGTAACAAAGGAATATGTAGGAAAAGAGGTTAGAGTTGCTGGATGGATAGATACTATTCGTAATCTTGGTAGTTTAGTATTTATTACTTTAAGAGATGAAACAGGAATTGTACAGCTTATTAGTAATAATGTAGAAGAGTATTCTAAATTAAATAGAGAAGCAACAGCAACAGTTAGTGGTATAGTTAAAGCAAGAACACCTGATATGATAAATAAAAATATGGAAACAGGTGAAATTGAAATAGAAATTAATAGTCTTACTATACTAGGAGATGTATTTACTACTTTACCATTTGAGACTAAAACAAGTAAAACATCTAGTGAAGAAACTAGACTTAAATATAGATATTTAGATTTAAGGAATAAAGAAGTGCATGATGGCATAGTATTTAGAACTAATGTTATTGACTACATTAGAAAACTTATGAAAGAGATGAGATTCACAGAAATAACAACACCAATCATAACAGCATCTAGTCCAGAGGGAGCAAGAGATTTTATAGTACCTTCAAGAAAATATAAAGGAAAGTTTTATGCTTTACCACAAGCACCACAAATATTTAAAGAATTACTTATGTGTGGAGGATTTGATAGATATTTTCAAATAGCACCTTGTTTTAGAGATGAAGATCCTAGAAGTGATAGGTTATATGGAGAGTTTTATCAACTTGATTTTGAAATGTCATTCGCAACACAAGAAGATGTTTATGAAGTGGGACAAAAAGTATTTTATGAAGTATTTAAAAAGTTTGGTAAACATGAAGTATCACCTATACCTTTTAGAAGAATACCATATAAAATTGCGATGGAAGAATATGGAAGTGATAAACCGGATTTAAGAATACCATTTATTATTAATAATATTACAGAATTATTAAAAAATAATGAAAGTGCTGTATTTAAAGATAATATTACTAAAATGATAGTGTTACCAAGTAGTGATAAATCTAATTCATGGTATAAGAAACTTGAAGAAGAATATAAAGAAAAAGGAGCTAAAACACTTGGATTTATTAAAATAGAATCTGGAGAAATAAGTGGCTCTATGGCTAAACTATTAAGTAGTGAAGAAAAAAATGAATTAATAGAAAAATATAATCTTAAAGATGGAAATGTTATTGTAATTATATGTGGAAATAACGGCGAAAAGTTTGATAAGATATGTGGAAGTCTTAGAATACGTCTTGCAGATGAAAATAATCTTATAGATAAATCTAGATATGAGTTTTGTATAATTAATGATTTTCCAATGTATGAATGGAATGAAGAAGAAAATAAATATGATTTTACACATAACCCATTTAGTATGCCTTATGGTGGGATGGATAGTCTTTTAAATAAGAAACCTGATGAAATAGTAGCGTGTCAATATGACTTTGTATGTAATGGTCTTGAGATGGCTAGTGGTGGTGAGAGAGATTATAATCCAGTTATGCTTAAGAAAGCATTTGAAATAGTTGGATATGATGAAAAAGTAGTTGAAAGTAAGTTTCCATCATTATATACAGCATTTCAATATGGCGCTCCACCTCATGCAGGAATGGCTCCTGGTCTTGATAGAATACTTATGCTTTTAAAAGATGAAGAAAATATAAGAGAAATGGTAGCATTCCCAATGGCAGCTAATGGAAGTGATGCATTAATGGGATGTCCTAATGAAGTGTTTGAAGAACAACTAAGAGAGGCACATATTAAAATAAGAGATTAACGGAGGGTTTAATGAAAAAAATATATACAGTGGGAAATAAAAAGAATATTATTTATATAATAATAGGAATAATTATATTTATAACATTACTTAATACATTTAGTACTATTAAAAGTGGTGAAGTTGGATTAAAAGTAAGATTTGGTAAAATAGTAGATACAAGTTTAAAAGAAGGATTAAATGTAAAAATACCATATCTTGAAAGTATAGTAACAGTTAATGTAAAGGTGCAAAAAATAGAACTTGAAACAGAAAGTTCAAGTAAAGATTTACAAACTATAAATACATTAATAGCAGTAAACTATAGAATATTAAGTGATAAAGCAAGTAATTTATATAAAACAGTTGGTAACGAGTATGAAAGTATTGTGTTAGAACCAGCTATTAAAGAAAGTTTAAAATCAGTAGTGGCAGGATATACTGCAGAAGAAGTAATTACTAAAAGAAGTGATGTATCTGAAAGTGCTCTTCTTGATTTAGAATCTAAAGTAAGTAAATATGGTATACAAATAGAAAACTTTAATATAACTAATTTAAGTTTTAGTGAAGAATATAGTCAATCTATTGAAGAAAAACAAGTTGCTGAACAAAAACTAGAAAAAGCACGTCTTGAGGCTGAAGCTAAACTTGTTGAAGCAAGAGCTACTAATGAAGCAAACGATTTATTAAAGAAATCATTAACTGATGAAATCATAGCTTCAGAGTTTATAAAGAAGTGGGATGGGAAATTACCTACTACTTATGCAGGAGATAACATACTTGGATTATTTAATTTAGGAGGAAAATAAATGGATCAAAAAAATATAGATAATACATTTTATGGTTCACTTAAGATAGTTAGAAAAATAAATGATAATTATGTACTAGAAGATTTAGATAGTAATGTAGATAGAACTTTTTATAGACTAAATAATAGTACTTATATGGATGTAATTACACTTAGATTTTATGGAGTTAGTGAAGATGAAAAACAAATTAGAGAAGGAAATATAGTACTTGATTCAACTTCACTAATACCACTTAAAGATATTATTAGAAGAATATTATAAGAAAGGAAGTAAAAATGAAAGAAGAATTAACAGAACAAGAAATAATAAGAAGAAATAAATTAGAAGAAATAGCAAAATATACAAATCCATATCCAGATAAATATGAAAGAACTCATAAATTAATAGATGCTAGAGGTCTTAGTGATGGTGAAAGTGATGTAGCTATTGCTGGAAGAATTATATTTATGAGAAAGATGGGTAAATTATCTTTTGTTAGAATACGTGATTTAGAGGCTGATATGCAACTTGAAATTAAAATAGATACTGTTGGGGAAGAGGTATATACTTTCTTTAAGACTTTAATTGATACAGGTGATTTTATTGGTGCTAAAGGAGAAATATTTACTACTCAAACTGGAGAGAAGACTTTAAGAGTACATGAACTTAAGTTCTTAGGAAAAGCATTAAAACCACTTCCAGAAAAATATCATGGTCTTACAGATACAGAATTAAAATATAGAAATAGATGTACTGATTTAATAACTAATGAAGAGTCTAGGCGTATATTTTTAGGTAGAAGTAAATTATATTCTTTTATACATAGGTATTTAGGAGAAAATGGATTTTTAGAAGTAGAAACACCTATATTACAAAATGCAGTATCAGGAGCAAGTGCTAAACCATTTTATACTCATCATAACGCACTTGATATGGATTGTAATTTAAGAATAGCACCAGAAACTTATTTAAAACAATGTATAGCTGGTGGATTTGATAGAGTTTATGAACTTGCTAAATGTTTTAGAAATGAAGGAATGGATACAGAGCATTTACAAGAGTTTACACAAGTAGAATGGTATGTTTCATATTGGAACTTTGAAGATACAATTGTATTTTATAAGAACTTTATTAAGAACTTATTTAATGAACTTCTTGGTACTACAGTTATAGAATATCAAGGAAATACGCTTGATTTTGGAAAAGAAGTATGGCCTAGAATAAACTATGTAGAAACACTAGAGGGGATACTTGGATGTGATTTTCTTGCTATTGATGAACCAGAAGAACTTAAGAAAGTTATAGTAGACAAAGGATTATTTACATACGCTGAACTTGAAGATTATAAATCACTTAGTCAAATAATTGATTTTGTATATAAAAAGAAAATAAGAGCAGATATAGTTGAACCTACTATTATATATAATTATCCAGCAGTATTAATACCACTTGCTAGGAGAAATGATGAAGATGCTAGAAGAGTAGATATGTTCCAAGTAGTAGCTGCAGGTACAGAACTTTGTAAAGCATTTTCAGAACTAGTAAATCCTATTATGCAAAGGGATGCATTTATAGATCAACTTAAAGCTAAAGCACAAGGGGATGAAGAGACTATGGATATGGATGAAGGCTTCTTAAGTGCTATGGAACAAGGAATGCCACCAATATCAGGACTAGGATTTGGAATAGATAGATTAATGATGATTATGTATAATGCTCCATCTATTAGAGATGTAGTATTATTCCCACAAATGAAAGATAAGAAATAACATATTATAAATATGTTATTTTGTGTATAAAGGGGTAGAAATATGAGAAAAAATAAAATAACAAGTTATATATTAATAACATTACCATTATTTATATTACTTTTAGTATTATGGAGTAATAGATGTTTTAATAAGCCTAAAATAGATGAAGTAATATATACGTTATCTACAAAAGTAGGAGGAACTGATCCTAAGATAATACTAGGTGCTATTTATACAGTACTTATACCAGTAATAATATTTAGCATTATATATTTTATAGTTTCTAAGTATATAAAGAATGAAAAAATATATAAATATCTTAAAATATTTGGAATTATATTTATAATATTTGATTTATGTTTTATAGATAATAATTATGAATTAATAAAAAATATAAAACTTAGTTTAACAAAATCTAATTTTATTAAAGATAATTATGTTAAAACTTCTTTAGATAGTGTTAGTTTTGATAATGATAAAAGTAATTTGATAGTAATATATTCTGAATCTATGGAATCTTCTTATATGGATAAAAGTAATAATGGACTTTATGATAAGAATTATATTCCAAAGTTAACAAAACTTGCTAAAGAAAATACAAGTTTTATTAATAAAGATGGGGGAGCATATCCTCTTGATACTGCTAGCTGGACTACGGCTGGGATTGTGTCTGTTACTTCTGGTACTACTATTAAACCTAGTATAAAAGATATATTTAATAGAGATAGTGCTTATAGTTATAAAAATATAGTTACGTTAAGCGATATTCTTAAATATAATGATTATAGTACTGAGTTTATGCTTGGAAGTGATGTTAGTTTTGGGGCTAAAGAAGAATATTTAAAAGCACATAATATAGATGTTATTTATGATTTAAATTATGCTAAAGAAAATAATAAAATTAAAGAAGAAGATTTATATGGATGGGGTATTAAAGATGTGGATTTATTTAATCTTGCTAAAGAAGAACTAGATATGCTAAGTAAAAAAGATAATCCTTTCTTCTTATCAATATTAACTGTTGATACACATGCTCCGAGTGGTACTAGTTATGACGAGTGTGCACTTCAAAGTGAAAAAGATTATTTTAGCGCAATAAGATGCAGTGATGAACATATATATGAGTTTATAGAGTATTTAAAGGAAAAAGATTATTTTGATAATACAGTAATAGTAATACTAGGAGATCATTTATCAATGAGTTCTAGAATTAAAAAAGATAATAATAGAAGAATATATAATACAATTATTAATAGTAAGAGAGAAAGAAATAATATAAGTGATAGAAAATATGCTAATATAGATATGTTTCCAACTATACTATATGCTCTTGGAGCAGATATTAAAGAAGATAAACTTGGTCTTGGAGTAAACTTATATAGTGATAATAAAACATTAATAGAAGAATATGGATATGAAAAAGTAAATAATGAATTATCATCTTATAGTAAGTTTTATAATGAGAGTATAGCTAATGTTAATTAAGAAATTAAAAAAGAAAAGATTTATAAAATATTGCGTGTATGCTACAAGTGTTAGTATAATTGAAATATTAGTTTTTACTTTACTAAATGATACATTTAATATATCTATATTATTATCTAATATAATATCATTTATGGTTTATATTTTTCTATCTTATTATGCTAATAGTAAATATGTATATAAAAAATTATTTGTATCTAAAAAAGAAGTATTTAATAATTTTATAATATATTTTATATCAAGATTATTTGGCTTATTAATAGATACAATTATTCTTTATATTTTAATAGATAAATTATTATTATCAAGTTTTATATCTAAAATGATATCTTCTTTATCGACTACTTTAATTAATTATGTTATTGGTAAATATATATTTAAATAATGAAAGCAAGTAAAATTATTACTTGCTTTTTAAATGTATCTTGAAATATAAAATAATTTAAAGTATACTTGAAGTATAAGATAGGAGTACATATAATATGAAAGATAAGAAGTTTATTTATGGTAGCATAATAGCTGTTGCTTTTTTATTAACTGCTGGTTTAACTTATGCTTATTTTAGTTTAACTGTTAGTGGTAATGATGTAGCAGAGACTATTAATGTTAGTACAACTAAGGTGGAGTTAATTTATACTGATGGAAATGAAATTAAAGTAGATGGTATCGAGCCAAAATGGACAACTACTAAAACTATTACAGTAGAGAATACTGGTAATGAAGAAGCATATTATGCTCTTGGATGGCAGAAACTTTATAATGAGATTCAAAAAGATGAACTTGTTATAAGAAGTACATGCACAAGTAGCGGGGCAACAGGAGGAACTTGCTTAAGTACAGACAATGTAGTTATCCCTCAAACAAGTGAAGTCACAGCAGAAACAAATACAGTTTTATATCCATATAAAGAAAATGTGAAAATATTACCAGGTGAAAAACACACTTATACTGTAACTATAGAGTTTATAAATTATGATGATAAAGCACAAAACTACAATCAAGGCAAAAGATTCTATGGAGTACTTGGAGCAGCAGAAAGTAGTAAGATAATTACAATAAGTGATGTGTGTCAAAATACAGCTCTTGCTTCATGCTTAAAAGATAATTATGAATTAGCAGGTTTAACAAAAATAGACCAAACAGCAACAGGTAATCAAACTTATGCAACAAGTGAATATAGATATCAAGGAAAAACACCAAACAACTATATAACATTTAATGGAGAAGAGGGTGTTTGGAGAATAATTGGAGTATTCGAGGTAGAAACACCTAACGAGGATGGAACATATACAAAAGAAAATAAAGTAAAGATAGTTAGAGATACAATAGGAAATGTAGCGTGGAACTCAACACTAGTAAGAACAAGTTATAATGATTGGGCAGTATCAACATTAATGACAATGCTAAATACTGGGCCATATTATAATAAAACTTCTGGTTATACAAAGCTTGTTTGTTCAACTGGCGATGATACTACGGTAAGTGAAACAGCAATATGTAATTATGAAAGTAATGGATTGACAGATGTTGCAAAAAATCAAATAAGCAGTACGAAATGGTATTTAGGAAATGTTACAATGATAACAAATGCCAAAAATACTATAGGAACTTATCAGGATGAAAGAAGCACAAGTGTACATAGTGAAAATAATCAAACTTGGGATGGCAAAGTAGCATTAATATATCCAAGCGATTATATGTATGCAAGTAGCGCATGCTATAATACTGAAATCACAGGATATAATTATAATGCTGCATGTGATGATACTGATTGGATGTTGCAAACTAATTATTGGACAATATCACCAGGTAGTATTTCAGACTCTAAGACTTCGGTAGTTATAACTAGTCATGGAAGTGTTAGTCATGATTATGGTGGAGGTGTTAGTAATCCTACCATAAGCTTACGCCCATCCGTATATCTTGATTCCAACGTAGGCTACAAATCAGGAGATGGTAGTAGTAATAATCCATTTGTTATTAAATAGACCTAAATTAGGTCTTTTTTAATAGTGTTAAATATTGTATAATGTTTATGGAGGGTAAGTATGTTTGAAAGATTTATTCCTGATATTTATGTTAAGAGTATATACTATATTAATTATGATAATTTACTTAAGAGTGGGATTAAGTGTCTTATTTTTGATTTAGATAATACATTAACACCATGGCATGTAAAAGTACCTACTAAAAGACTTAAATTATTATTTGATGAACTTAAAGATAAAGGCTTTAAAATAATTATTATGTCTAACTCACCTAAGTGGAAAGTAGAACCTTTTAAAAATATATTACTAGTAGATGCATGTTTTTTTGCTCTTAAACCAAAGAAAGATAAATATCTTGAAATAATGAATCTTTATAAATATAAAACATCTGAAATAGCATGTATAGGAGACCAACTTTTAACAGATATATGGGGAGCTAACAGAATGGACTTTAAAAGCATACTAGTAAACCCACTTACAAATAAAGATAACTCTGTAACTATAATAAATAGATTACTAGAAAAAATAATATATAATAATTTATCTAAAAAAGATTTATTGAAAAAGGGAAAATATTATGAATAAGAAATGTTTAGGATGCGGAAGCATATTACAAAGTGAAAATATAGATGATGATGGATTTGTTAAATCTAGTGTTATAGATAAAGCAGATTATTGTGAAAGATGTTTTAAAATAAAATACTATGGAGAATATAGTGTTCTTGATAAAAAGATAGATTTTGATGGAATAGTAAAAAATATAAATAGTGATGTTAAAGCTAGTATAGTTTTTTTGATAGATATAATTAATTTGTCTAAAAATACTATAACTTATTTAAATAAGTTTAGAAATAATAAATACATATTACTTACTAAAAAAGATATATTACCTAAAAGTATTAAAGAAAAAAAATTAATATCTTATTTTAAAGAAAATATATATAATACAGATAATATAATGTGTATAAGTTCAGTTAAGAATTATAATATAGATGCTTTCTTAGATAAACTTAAAAATGATGATGTTAGAAGACTTTATATAGTTGGGTTTACTAATAGTGGAAAAAGTACATTTATAAATCATATATTATCAAGTATTAGTATGAAACCAGTTCTTACTACTAGTTCAATACCTAATACAACAGCAAGTTATATAACTATTAAAATAAATGAAAGATTAACTTTAGTAGATACTCCTGGATTTATAGATGAAAATGCTATATATAATTTTACTCCATATAAAAAAATATCATCATTATATCCTAAAAAAGAAATTAAAATAAAGACATTTCAAATGAGAAGTGGATATAGTATAGTAATAAATGATATTCTTAGAATAGATAATTTATCTTTAAATAATAGTTTTAGTTTTTATATGAATGATAAACTTAGATATGAGAAAGTTAAAATAAGTAATACTAAATTAACTATATTACAAAGTGTAGTTATTGATGTTAATGGGGATGAGGATATAGTAGTTAGTGGGCTTGGATTTATTAAAATAAATAAGCCTGGTACTGTTAAGATATATACTTTAGATACTAGAATGATATATAAAAGAAAGAAGCTGATATAAATGGAAAAAATCCATGTAATGGATGATATACTTGCTAATAAGATTGCGGCTGGTGAAGTTGTTGAGAGAATAAGTAGTGTTGTTAAAGAATTAACTGAAAATAGTATAGATGCTGGTAGTAAGAATATTAAGATAGAACTTATAGAAGCAGGTACTAGAAGTATTAAAATAGTTGATGATGGATGTGGTATGTCTAAGAATGATGCGATATTATGCTTTAGTAGACATGCAACTAGTAAAATTAGAAATGAAAATGATTTATACTTTATAGGAACTTTAGGATTTAGAGGTGAAGCTTTAGCGGCTATTAGTGCTGTTAGTGAAGTTACTCTTGATACTTATGATAAGAATGAATCAACTAAAGTTATAATAGAAGGCGGAAAAATTAAAAGTGTAAGTGAGGGTAGTAAAAGAGAAGGTACTATAATGGAAGTTAAAAAACTTTTTTATAATACTCCTGCCAGACTTAAGTTTTTAAAAAGTATATATACAGAACTTGCAAATACTGTAAGTATGATAGAGAAAGTAGCATTATCTCATCCTGAAATATCTTTTACACTAATAAATGATGGTAAAGAATTAATTAAGACTTCTAGTGATGGAAACTTATATAAAACAATACATGAAATATATGGATATAATGTATCTAAAAATATGATACATATAGAAGCAGAAAATTATGATTATAAGATAGATGGATATATAAGTAATATAAATATAAGTAAATCTACTAGATCATCTATGATTACATTAGTTAATGGAAGAGTAGTTAGTAATAATTTATTAAATAGAAGTATTAAAGATGCATACCATACTATACTTGCTGAAAATAGATATCCTATCGTAGTACTTAATATAGAAGTAGATCTTGCGATGGTAGATGTTAATATTCATCCTACTAAACAAGATATAAAGTTTTCTAAAATAGATTCACTTTTAGATTTAGTATTTAAAACAATAAGAGATAAACTTAATGAAAGTGATAATACTTTTGAAGGATATATAGAAAAAAGTGATAAACAAATTGAAAGTAAATATGGATATGAAGAAGAAAAAGTCAATATAAATGATGGAATGGTAAAAGAGAAACCAGTAAAATATGAAAGTTTAAGACTTAATTTTGATGATGAAGAAGTTACTTTAATGCCTAAAAATGAAACTACATTTATAAAACCAGTAGGGCTTGCGCTTGGAACATATTTAATAGCACAAGATGAAGATATAGTATATATAATAGATATACATGCAGCGAATGAAAGAATTAATTTTGAAAGATATTTAAAAGCATTAAAAGAAAAAGAAGTATATACAGTGGATATGTTATTTCCTATAACTATTGAACTTACTAAGAATGAATATATTACTATTAAAGAAAATCTTGATGTGTTAACTTCTCTTGGATTTAAAATAGAAGAGTTTGGTATTAATACATTTAGAATAACTACGCATCCAAACTGGCTTAAGAATGGATTTGAAGAAGAAAGTATTAGAATGATATTTGATATTATATGTGAAATGAATGGTAAGTTTGATAGAATTAAGTTTTGTGAGAAGACAGCTATTAATTTATCGTGTAAGATGAGTGTTAAAGCTAATACTAGTATTACTGTTTTAGAACAAGAAACACTTATAAATAGGTTATTTAAATGTGAATTTCCATATGTATGTCCTCATGGAAGACCAACTATTATTAAGTATCCTAAGTATGAGTTTGAAAAGATATTTAAGAGGGTAGACTAATGGATGAGAAGAGGTTTAATGAATATAAAGAGTCTTTAGAATATAAAGAACTTATAAATACTATAAGAGAGTTTATGGAATATATTGATAGTATGGGGTATATGCTTGATGATAATGGTTGTTTAATAGAAAAAGAAGTTGAACTTACAAGGAGAAAAGATGAAGATAATAGTTATAACAGGTCCGACAGCTAGTGGTAAAACTAAAATATCTGTTGAAGTCGCTAAGTATTTAAATGCGCAGATAATTAATGCTGATTCTAGATATATATATAAAGAGGCAAATATAGCTACTGCTAAGGTAAGTAATGAAGAAATGGATGGAGTTATTCATAATATGATAGATACTATATCACTTAATGAAGATTATTCTATATTTAATTATCAAAGGGATGCTAGAAGTGTACTTGATAGATTAATTAAAGAAAATAAAAATGTTATAATAGTGGGTGGTTCTGGGCTTTATATAAAAGCATTACTATATGATTATAAACTTGAAGAAAATAATAAAGTAAATATAGATTTTAGTAAATATAGTAATGATGAACTTAAAGTATGGGCTAATAAAATTAATTCTAATAATGATATACATGTAAATAATAGACAAAGACTTGAAAGATATATATCTAAATATATTGAGAATGGTAATAAAGAAGTTGAAGATAATGATGCATTTAATAAGAAATATGATTTTATTACATTTTATTTAAATGTTGAGAGAGAAGCATTATACAAAAGAATTAATGATAGAGTAAAAGATATGTTTGAAAATGGACTACTAGAAGAGGCTGTTAGTTTAAAAGAATATAAGCATTTTAAAGATATAATTGGTTATAAAGAATTAATACCTTATTTTGATGGTTTGATTACTTTAGATGAAGCAAAAGAGAATATTAAAAAAGATAGTAGACATTATGCTAAAAGGCAAATTACTTGGTTTAATCATCAAATGAATGATAAAATAATTATTGATGTAGATTATAATGATGTAAATAAATCTATAAAAGAAATAATAAACTATATAAAATAATATTATAATGTGTTATAATATTATTACATTGCCCTGTGGCCAAGTGGTAAGGCGGTGGACTCTGACTCCATTATGCGTAGGTTCGAATCCTACTAGGGCAACCAATATAAAAATTAGCTCTATTTTATAGGGCTTTTTAATTATAAAAATGGTGCTTTAAGAGTATAAATTATTTATTTTCCTTATTATATATTTCCATGTTAGCTCTTACCATACTATCATAGTTTTCCCATTTTCTTCCATCTAAACTAGTATATCTAAGTTCTGTTTCACTAGAAGAGTTTACTTCATTTGCTTTATTATTTGAACTAGTAAAACCATAGTGATCTTTACTAAATTTGTTTTCGTTAAAATTGTTATTTCTATTAAATCCGTTATTAATTCTATTAATATTAGAACTTTGATTAAAAGAATTGTTTCCTCCATAATTATTACTAAAAGTATTTCCTAAATTATTAAAATTGTTATTCATTATTTCCTTCTTTCAATATTATTATAAATTATTATTTATTAAAAATCTATTTTTATATGGCTATTTTACATTAAAATACTATAGTTATATAAATATCTATACCAAATATATTAGGCGCTTGACAAATGCCTTAAAACATGCTATAATGTATACACAAATCATTGAGGGGGTTTTGATGATATGAATAATAGATATATTTTAGATTATATGGATGAAAATAATTTTAAGAAGTTAGAAAGAAGTCTTAAAAAATATAACATGGTAGCTTATAAAAGATTAATGTTTGATTTCTATCCTAAACTTAGAAGTGGTAATTTTGTTGGAGAATTAGTTTCAATTAATAAACATGAACAAACTGAAACTTATGATTTAAGATTACCAACTGATTCATTATTTGTTAAAGTGTATGGAGAAGTTAAACTTAATTATACTGTATATAAAGATGGTAGAGTAGTTATGCTTAATAATTTAGAACCTAAAGAAATATTACTTGATGGTCATAAGAGTGAATTAACTGCTTATAAAGGTATTATGATTTCTAAAGCTAATGCTCAAAAAGAAATGTTTAAAATTGATTTATTATGTAAGTTAGAAGGAAAGGAATAGTTCCTTTTTTCTTTGTTAAATTTTATGTATTTAAAAAGATGATTAATAGTATTTAACCATCTTTTTATATTTTTCTTCAAGAATATATATATCTTTACTACTCATAAATACTAGTACACTATCATGATATTTAAGTAATTTTCTTGCTCCCATGTTTGTAATCTTTTCACCATTACGTGTTTTATTAATTATATCATAGCAAGTAACATCATCGTATCCAGTTTCTTTTCTATCTTCACCAATATCCATAACATAGCATTTGTCTGCTAGGTTTAATGCATCTGCAAACTCTTGTGAGAATGCTTTTACACGTGATTTAGTATGTGCTTTAAATATTGCTATTATTTGTTTACCTGGATATTTTTTACGTGCGGCTTCGATTGTTACTCTAACTTCAGTAGGGTGATGTGCATAATCGTCTATTATTATGTTATCTCCTGCTTTTTCTTCTATAAATCTACGTTTAGCATGCTCTATCATTGGTATTTGATTTCTAATTTCATCTTGAGGTATGTGCTCTAAGTAACAAACTGTAATAACTGCAAGAGCATTAAGTAATAAGTGATCTCCTACAAAAGGGAAGACATAGTTATCAAAATATATTCCATCTATATATACACTTGCATATGTTTTGCCATTATATATTTCAATATCTTTTATATACACATCATTTGTTGTTTTAAATCCATAGTATAATGTTTTTTTCTTTGGTTTTAATTTTCTTACATTTTCATCATCACCACACATAACAACAGCGTATCTTGCTTTATTTACAAATGAATTAAATGCATCGATAACATCATCTAAATCTTTATAGTAGTCTGTATGGTCTAATTCTATATTTGTAACTACTGCATAGTATGGACTATATTCTAAAAAGTGTCTTTTCCATTCACATGCCTCTAGAGCGAAATACTTGTTTTTAGGATCTGCATATCCACTGCCATCACCAATTAGATAGTTTATACCTGCATTTTCAAATACTTTACTCATCATAGTTGTAGTAGTTGTTTTACCATGACACCCTGATATAGCAATTAATTTAGTATTATTTGTAAGTTCTGCGATCATTTCTTGGTATGTATATATTTTAAGGCCAAGTTCTTTTGCACGAACTACTTCTTCATGGTCATCACCAAAAGCATTACCCTTAATTACTATCATACGTTTTTTAATATTGTTCTTATTAAACCTATGAATCTTTATTCCTTTTTCTAGTAAGGCATTCTCTGTAAAGAAATGTTCTGATTTGTCACTACCAGTTACTTTGTAACCAAGTCCGTATAGAACTTGCGCAAGAGCACTCATTCCTGAACCTTTAATGCCTATAAAAAAATATTTCATAATTTTTTCTCCTTAATTAATTTTATCATATATTTTGGAAAATAAAAAGCCTAAAAAAGGCTAAATTACTTATTTGGTGGACCGTTAGGGACTCGAACCCTAGACCCATCGATTAAGAGTCGATTGCTCTACCAACTGAGCTAACGGTCCATTGCTAGTGCTATTTAATTATAGCACATTATTTTTAAAAATAAAGAGTTTTTAGTAATTTTGTTTAATTTTTTTAAAAATAGGGAATATATAATATGCCTTCTAGTATATTATATTTTTCTAGTTAACATTATTCCATCTTTAAAATTACATTTTGAAGAACAATCAAAGTCTGGGAAAGTGCATCTAGCTCCATGAGTATATTTTTCTATGTCTTCTTTAAGTGGACTATTTGCTTCTTCTAATGCTTTTTTATATTTTAATAATGTATTTCTTGTTTGCATCATTGTTTCAAGTTGTGCTGCTGAACATAATCTTTCTTTACATTTCAAAATAAAGTCTTCATACTTTCCGATTTCATTAATTTTTATAAGTTCGCCTTGTGGTGTTACATCTTTAACTGTTTGCATATCATTTAGCCATTCTTCTACTAATACTTGATCATCCATAATTATTGGTGGTATAAAATATTCTTTTTCATCTTGCATTTGCATTTGGTAATCTATTGTTCTATGTCTTTGAGCTTGCGCTAGTTGTGTAAATGAGCCTTTATATAGTGTACAATAAACATCTCCAAAATGTTCTTCTTTTTTATCTAAGTCTTTGCCGAATAGTGATAAACTTCTATGTTTTTCATTTGTTTGAAGTCTTTCCTCTAATACATTTAATTTTTCAAGAGCGTCTATTAATTCTTGCATAGAAATAGATAGTTTTTTTTCGAATGTGTTATTCATATCTGCATTTTTGATATATTCCATCATCCATGAAACTATATAATTAATTTGTCTTAGTGAAGTAGAGTAAATCATTTCTGCTGGTGCGAATACTGTGACTAAGTATCTTGCATTTTCTTGCGCTAGTGTACGTATTTTAAAATCACTATAAACGCCTGGATATTCTGATTTAATTTTTGCTTTAAATATATCTACCCATTTATTATATAATTTTTCTTCGTTTTCAGTTATAATTCCATCGCTTTTTCTTTTGATTGATGTATATCTTCCTGATTTTTCACTTGTTGTATATTGGTGTTCATTATTTAATACCATTGCTAAGATTTTGGGTATGTTTTGTAAATTAAAGTTTATCGTAATGTGATCATAAACACTATGATGCCCATCGTTTAATGTTCTATTTATTCTTTTAATTGTTTTTTCTTCAGGTTCATTTACTAAGTGTGAAAATCCTTCTTGATCATAACATACACCTGCGATTTTTCCTGATAATTTAATTGCCTCATCTTTGTCGAATGTTCCATCTGACTTTAAAAATTGGTTAGGCAAAATACCAACTTTAATTTTTGACTTTTCCATTTTTCCTCCTAATTAGTATTTTCCTTTTTATCTTTTATCCTTAAGTCAATTATAACATAGTTTTTTGAAAAAACACTATAATTTGTTTTTTTAAATTTTTTAAAGTAGGGAAGAGCATTTGAAGTTAAAAAAATACGTTTCTTTTTTGAAACGCATAATTTTAATTATTTCTTTTTAGTATTCATTGTCATTGTTAGCCTTGGACCTTCTTCCATAGTAGTCTCTTCAGTTGCTTGAGGCATAACAATTTCGTTAGATTGCATTATATTTGCTTGCACCTTATTGTCTGCATCAGTAGTAATAGTTTCTCCTGTAATTGGTTCTTTTTCTTCTTCATCTATAATTTCTTCAGAACTATCTGTTAAACACATTTTACCTATATATGCTAACTTATCTATTTTCTTTTCAAGATTTGCATATTCTTCTTTTTCTTTATCAGTCATAGGTATAGCAATTTTTTCAAGCTCTGCATCATTTAAAATTGACTTTTTAATTTTAAGATAATTTCTTCCAGCTCTTATAAGGTTAATACCTGGCATAAGTAATAAAGCTACATTTAATACACGTTTAGGTGTAGTAACTTCTTTCTTTTTTTCATCTATTTTCTTTTGAGTTTCATCGTATGCTTTTTTATTTATTTTATAGCCTTTGTTTGCTATATCTAATAATGCATCAGTTGTTGCATTTATAGGTAGTATTATTGATCCTATAACTGTAGCAAGTTCTAAAGTAATTCCTAATAGTATAACCATAAAACCCTCCTTTCGTTTACTTATTTTAATATATATTTTTGGCTTTTTCAATAATATTTATATCAGAAATTGTGAAACGGATATTTTCAGTAGAAAGGTAGTAAAAATGGGGCATATATGTGAATGAGATAGGCATCTATAATTCTTTTTGAATTATATTGTAATAATCATCTATACACTCTTTAAGTTTATAAAAATCATTTTTATTATTTAAATATATTCGTTTATTTATTTCTAACATAATTGATGATAATCCGTTTTCTTTCTTGTTAAAATATTTATTTGGGATTATAGTTCCTTTATATGGATGATTTAACTTAACTGAATAACCATAGTTTTTAAAATGTTCAAATGTAAAATTAGTTAATTTTTCATCAACATAAGTATTATCAATACCTATACATATATCTGGTGTATTTGTTATATTAAATAATTTTTTTACCATCTCATCTGAAAAACTATGAAAATCTATAATAATACATCTATTGTATTTTTTTAGTAAGTTAGTAACTGATTTATCTAATTTTTTGTGATGTTTATCATAATATGACTTTATAATTTTTCTTTTATACTTTTTGTTTGGAATAGTAATAGTGTTATCGCAATCTTTCGTATAAATTACTCCCATTCCTTTTTTTGACATAGCTTCTTTTGAATCATCTTTATATTTTTCTACATCACAAAATAATCTTGAATATTTAAAAATTAATTTATGACACTTGCTTGGAATTAATTTATTGGTTAAATAATCACTTAAAAATATGTTTATTGATTTTATATATTGTTTATCTTTTATACATATATTCCAATATTGTTTTGGTATTTTTAAAGACGAATGTGGAATATGAAATAATATATAGTTCATTAATATCCTCCTAAAAAACAAACTTTCAATGTATATTTTATCATATTTATAATTTTTTCTATACAAAAAAACTAGACAATAATTCTAGTTTCATATCAATTTGGTGCAGGTGAAGGGACTTGAACCCCCATGGATTTCTCCGCTAGATCCTAAGTCTAGTGCGTCTGCCAATTTCGCCACACCTGCATCAATTAAAAATATTAGTGGTGGACCTTGTAGGACTCGAACCTACAACCGCCCGGTTATGAGCCGGATGCTCTAACCAATTGAGCTAAAGGTCCATGACTAACGACTACTTAATATTAGCATAATAAAATAATAAAATCAATATGTTTTTTAAATATTTTCAAATATTTTTTAAAAAATGAGTAAAAACTACTATTTAATGACAATATAATATATAGGAGTATTTATGAAATCGAAACGTAAAATGATATTACTATATATAATTACATTAATAATATTATTTGGAGTTATTAGCATAGTTATAAATAATTATAGTGGTAAATATAATATTAAGATGTATTCAAGTCATAAAAAGACATCTATAATAGATAAGAAACAAAATACTATAGTATATTACCCTTATTTTAAAGATGATAAAGTTAATAAGATAGTTAAATCTTATGTATTTGATTATGTGAAAAAATATAAATTAACTAACTCAAATAATAAGAAACTTAATATAAACTATGAGATTAATAATTTTGATAACTATGTAAATATAGTATTTTATATAGATAATAGTTTATCAAATATAAAGAATCATAATATACTAATTGATATAAATAAAAAAGAAAAAATTAAAATAACTGATTTAATAAATAAAGAAGAACTTGAAAGTGAAATTGTAAAAGAAGTAAATAATAAATATGATGATGATATAAGTAAAAAAGTTGAGAAAAGTAATATAAATGATTTTACTTATATTTTTAAAAATAATACTTTACTTGTTTATTTTAATAATATAGATACTAAAGAAAAGCCTTTTATTAAGATTAATCTTGAAAGTAAAATGGTTTTTAAAGATATATCTAAAATTAAATATGTAGCATTTACATTTGATGATGGACCTAGTTTATATACTAGTGAAATACTTGATATATTAGAGAGTAATGGAAGTAGCGCTACGTTTTTTGAAATTGGAAAAAATATGATGAATAATGAAAGAATAGTTAAGAAAATATATTTATCTAATAGTGAAGTTGGAACTCATTCATATTCTCATAAAGATTTAACTACATTAAAGACAAGTTCTTTATTAAGCGAAATAAATAGTTCATCTATAATATATAATAGTATAACTAAAGATAATTTAAAATATATAAGACCACCTTATGGAAAATATAATAAGAAAGTATTATCATATTCAGCATATCCGATTATATTATGGAGTGTAGATACTAAAGATTGGAAACATGGTGATAAAGATAAAACTATAGATAATATAATTAAAAATGTGGAGGATGGAAGTATTATATTAATGCATGATAGCGTTAAATCAACTGTAGATGCTGTTCGTGAAATAATACCTATACTTAATGATATGAATTATGAAGTTGTAAGTGTATCTAAGTTACTTGAAAAAAATAATATAACTCTTAAGAATGGAGAAGTATTAAGTAAAATAAATTAGATAAAATATAATAATTCATATACGGATTTAATAATATAATATAGTAGGTGAAGTAATGATAATAATTAAAAAAATAAAAGAAATTAATAATAAAATTATAGATAAAATTAAAAAGTAACTAATAAGTTACCTTTTAATTTGTAAATAATCCGTAGAAAACAGTAGTGAATAAACTAAGTACCATAGCCACAAGCATTACCCATACAACTATTTTTCTACCTAGATTTTTAGTTTTCTTTTTTGCCATAAAAACCTCAATATTAATTATATAATATTTTGAATAAAAAGCAATATTTAATCATATCATTTAATATGAAAATAATAAAAACAAAAATATTTAAAATGTTGTTTTATGTTTTTTTGATTGGTATAATTCTTGGAATAATATCGTTTTTTATATTAAATAAGTCTGATAAGTTTATTGTTAAAGATAATATTATATCTTTAATTGATAATATTAAACTTGGTAGTATTAAATATCCTAATACTATATTTTTACATGTATCTAATAATTTAAAAGTTATTAGTATAATATGGATACTTGGGTTATTATGTTTAGCTTCATTTATAGTGCCGTTTATAGTAGTTTATAAGGGAATAATACTTTCTTTTGATGTAATAGGTATAATTTATGCATATGGATTTAAAGGCTTTATATTATCGCTTTTATACGTGTTTCCATCAGCTATAATAAATATATTGCTTTTATTTGTAAGTTATTATGCTATTAATCAAAGTATTAGGACTTATAAGTTACTTAAGAGTGAAAAAATGATTTCTTTAAAGAAATATATTAAGAATTATGTACTTATATATTTAATATTATCTTTATTACTTATAATATTAAGTATTCTTGAGATATTTTTTATTTCCTTTATAGTTAAACTTGTAGTATAATTATAGAGAAGAAAAGGAGTAGTACATATGAAAGTAGTAGTTGGAATGAGTGGTGGAGTTGATTCAGCAGTATCAGCTTATTTACTTAAAAAGCAAGGTTATGAAGTTGTAGGTTTATTTATGAAAAACTGGGATTCTAATATTAATAATGATAAAGAAGGAATAACAGATGGTATATGTCCACAAGAAATGGATTATATGGATGCTAAAAAAGTATGTGATGAATTATCAATACCTTTATATAGAGTAGATTTTATAAAAGAATATTGGGATGATGTTTTTAAATATTTTTTAAATGAACTTGAAAAAGGTAGAACACCTAATCCAGATATAATGTGTAATAAATATATAAAGTTTGATAGATTTAAGAAGGAAGCTGAGAAACTAGGGGCTGATATGATAGCAACCGGACATTATGCTAGAATAAAAGATGGTAAACTATTAAGAGGAATTGATTCTAATAAAGATCAGACTTATTTCTTATCACAAGTATCTAGAAAACAACTTGAAAATGTATTATTTCCAGTTGGAGATTTAACTAAAAGTGAAGTTAGAAAAATTGCTGAAGATAATTTTATACCAGTTTATGATAAGAAAGATTCTACTGGAATATGTTTTATAGGAGAAAGACACTATCAACAGTTTGTTTCTAATTATTTAAAAGGGCAAAAAGGAGATATAATTGATGTAGATACTCTTAAGAAAGTAGGAGAACATAATGGGCTTATGAACTATACTATAGGACAAAGAAGAAATGTTGGATTATCTGGAGATCAAAAAAGACATTATGTTTGTGGTAAAGATTCTAAAAAGAATGTTTTATATGTTGCTTATGGTGAAGATTCAAAATATCTTTTATCTGATGAAGCTATAATTGAAGATTTAAACTTTTTAACTGATGAAAGACCAGTAAATGCTAGTGCTAAGTTTAGATATAGAAGTGAAGATGTGCCTGTTAGTATTGAATATATAGATGATAATCATTTAAAAGTTAAATATAAAGATGTTAAGGCTGTAACTCCAGGACAAGCATGTGTAATATATGATGGGGATGAGTGTATTATAGGTGGCATTATCAAACAAGTATTTAAAGATGGAAAAGATATATGGTATTTAAAATAGGACTTCGTGCCTATTTTTGTATGATTAAAAACATGCAAAAGATTTATTTAAACTATTGACAACTAAATGTAAAGTGTTATACAATTGAATTGTCATAATAGATAGGCAAGAGTAGGAGTGATATTATGGAAGAATTAAACAAATTATTAAATACAATAGGAATTTCAAAAGTAAAATTAGCTAAATATTTGGGCGTATCAAGACAAATGATATATAATTATTTACAGCTTGATAGTCTTGACAAATGGCCACAAGAAAAGAGATTAATGTTATTTAAACTATTAGATATTGAAAATGGTGAACCTAAAACAATTAAAGCAATTAAAGTTGATAGTGAATATTTAGAGGAATTAGAAGTTAGACTAAGTCAAAATGTTAAGGATATTAACAGTACTAACTTTAATTACAGATTATTAAATAGGGAAGAGCAAGAACTATTAAATGATTTAATATTCTTAATTAAAGAAAAGTTTACTGAAGATAAAAAGAAATACACTTATAATACATTTTTATATTTATATCATGTATTACAGTCTTTGGATAATGTCCCTGAGATTAAATATATATTTGCGTATTTATCAAAGAAAACTGGATTTACAGATCCTAATGAATTTAAGTTTGATGAAAACAAACAATTTATATTAGAAAGTATAATATTTACTGCATTTAATTTATATAATAATGGGGGAGCTTCAAAATCTAAACTTGCTGAGTCACATAAAAGATTTGTTCAAGAAATAGAGCAGGAGAAGGAAGATAAATTAAGCAGAACGCAACAACTTAATACAGTTAAAATACAAGCATTAAAAGAACTTGGATATACTGAAATTAACAAAGATAACGCTTCAGAAGTATTTGCTAAGATTGCTGAAATACAATCAAGAAAAGTATAGTATTTATTTACTATATTTTTAATTGTAGCCCCCTACTTTAAATAATTCAAAATAGAGGAGTGGTAAATGTAAAATAATTCTTTTGCAGATTATCTATTTCTTAATCCAGACGTATAATTATTCATCTTTTAATATCTCGATGCAAAATAGAATACACTGAATTGTATGAAAACATATAAATATACGTTTATGTACCATCGATGCAAAATGAAACAACTATAAATAATATTAATCTGTTATAATACATATATATGAATTTAATAATGATTGATTATATGATTCAATTTATAATATGGTTTTAATAATATATGTTGTATTGTAATTCAATAAACTTATGCTTAAAAGTTATATAATTATTACATATTATATTAAATAATATTAGATATTTTTATTAATTTTTATACTATTTTTTATATAATATTTAACTGCAAATAATATATATTATGTTAAGTTCTATAAAAAAGAAGAATTAAAAATATATTTTTGTATTCTCTGTTTTTATATTAGATATCTTTATAATCTTACATTATCTTTATATTTTTTTAATTAATAAGGCAATATAAAATGTGATATGTATTTATAATATTATACTAAAAAATAACACTTACAATAATAATTCCTTTAGATTGATGATCGTCTCTATTAAACTATGGAATAAAGAAAGTTAATATGAGCAAATCAGTTATTATCTATTTTCTCTACTCTTCACTATCATAGAGCTATACTTAGTAAAAATATAATTAAACTTAATAATATACTTATAATCATTATTTTATATTTCTTGTATTTTAATACTTCTTTTAGCGTGTCATCTAACGATAAGCTTACCATTAAACCTGCTACAAACATAAGTACATATGAAAGCATTAATTTACTTATATAGTTACGTAAAAATATAAATGTAATAATTGCACCTAGTGGCTCGGATAATCCTGATATTAAAGTATAAATTATGCTTTTCTTTTTGCTTGCTCCACTATAATACATTGGAACAGCAATTGCGATACCTTCTGGTATATTATGAAGCATGATTGCTATACATATTTTTAATCCTAAACTTATATCTGTATATGCACTTACAAAAACGGCTATTCCTTCTGGAAAGTTATGAAGCATAAGTGATATCATGCTAAGTATACCTATTTTATATAAACTATTATTTTTATTACTCCCCTTCTCTAATGCATTATTTATCTTACTTACACTTAAAAATCCTAGTAAAAATACTAATATTGAGATTATTATACCAAAGCCTTTATATTTATCTATTAATGTATTAAATGATTCTGGTAGTAAGTCAAATACTGATACAAAGAACATTATACCTATCGAAAAAGATAAACAAAATACAATAAAATTATCTATTTTTTTAAACTTAATAAATATTAATAAAGCACCAATTACTGTAGATAAACCTGCGATTAGTGATAAAATTAAAGGACCAAATATTTCCATTTTCATATTAAAATTATATACATTATTTATTTAAATATAACCATAATAATAATGTAGGTGGTGATGAAATTGGCAAGTGCTAGAAATAATTCTAGAAATACATCAAGAGCTAGAAAAAATACAGCAAGAAATACTAACAGTTCAAGATGTAAAAATACAAACGCTTCTTCAAGAAGTCGCTAGTTTAAAAAATTAAAACTCTCATGATAAACTTGAGAGTTTTAACTTGTATAAATAGTTATACTATGGTATCATATAATTATGAAGAATAAAGCAGTAAAGTACATATTATTTTTAATTGTTTTAGCACTGATTTCTATTGGTTTTTATTTTGTTTATAAATATAATACTATATATCCTACCCCACTTGTTAAAGAAGTACTTATTGATGAAACTGGAAAAATGACTATTAAGTTTGAAACTGATAAAAAGCCTATGAAAAATGATAAAATTTATTGTGGTTATAGTATAAATGAAGAAGAAAAAGAAATAAAATGGACTTTAGCTGATAATAGTGAATGTAATATAGAATTATTTCAAAGTGCTAAATATAAAATATATTTAAAAAATGAAAAGAATGATATTATATATGTGGAAAATAGTGAGAATTATGGTAAAGTACTTGAGATTAGATCTAATAAAGATAAGATATATTTAGCTATTGGAGGATTATTTACTCCTAGATTAACTATTAAGAATGTTGGACATTTTACTAATAATACTAAATGGTTAAGTGAAAATGAAAAGATAGCTAGTGTTAGTGATAATGGTGAAATTAAAGGTATATCTAAAGGTAATACCCGTGTTACTGCTAGTATTGATGGTAAAAGTACTACTATAGATGTTATAGTTACTGATTTAATAACTACTAGACCTAAAACATTTAATAAAAAGAAATCTTACTTACCTTGTGGTAAATATAATAAAGAAGAAAATGATTTACTTGATGAAATATTAAAAGATAGGATTAATGATGCTGGATATAAAACTAGAGCTGGAGTTGTTGAAGCTGCTAGATTCTTGGCTCTTGAATTTCCTTATAAAATTAGATATTTTTCTGAAAATGGTAGACTAGCTACTAATGGAATTGATGGTGAAGGAAGATATTATCATACTGGGCTTTATCTAGATGAAAGTAGATTTAAAGATATTAAAAAATCAAAATATGGACCTCAAACTTGGGGATGTCAGTTATATAGTGGACCTTCTCATGGTAAAAGAAGTAATGGTTTTGACTGCAGTGGATTTGTATCTTGGGTACTTTTAAATGGTGGCTTTGATGTTGGTGATATAGGTGCTGGGCTTGCATCTCATCTTGATTTAACTGATTATGGTAAAAGGACAAAAACAAGTACTGATTTAATTAAACAAAAGAAGATTAAAGTTGGGGATTTATTAAGTTCTGAAGGACCATCTGGTGGACATATAGCTATTATTGTTGGTGAAGATGATAATACATATTATGTTGCTGAGTCTTTATGGACTAGCCCTAATGTTGCTGTTGTAATAATTGGATATCCTAAGAAGACTATATTTAATAGATATTATTGGGTTATGCTTATGGATGATTATTATAAAGAAGATGGTAATTTAACTTCACTTTGGTATTAAAACTTTCTAGTAAATAGGAAGTTTTAATTTTATATAATAAAAAATGAGAACATTTTTAGTTCTCTTTAGGGCTTTAATCATTTAGTTCTTAGATTTACCTACACTATTTTGGCATAGAACCAAATCTTTTTATTAATTTTGAACCTGCAAAATTGCATTGATCTGATAAATATTTTGAATAAAGTATTATCCAATCACTATACAATTCTTCTTTTACAACATTATCACATGCTGTTTTATATAAAGATTCCATATTACCACTTTTATAAGCGTTAATAATATCAATGTTATGTATGTTACTATTGCATGCCTTTGTTTTAAGCAATTTACCTAATTCTTTAAAGCTTTCTTCATCATTACGGAATACAAGTGACATAACATCATTATCTAAAGCATAAACACTTCTAAGTTTTGTAATGAAATCTCTAGGATATTCTATCATAAAATATCTTTGACCATCCTTTCAAACATTAATAATTATACTATAGTTAGATATTAAAGTAAATACTAATCACATAGTTCTTTTATAGTAAGTGGTACTTTATATGTAATATTATTTTCATTATTTGATGCATCTATTAATAAATATAATATACTGTGTTTAAATGAATTACATGCAGCATTATAATTATCTATTTTGAAGCTTATTTTTCCTATAAAGTCTTCTATTTTGATTCCATTTTCATCTTCAAATATATATTCATCTATTATATTATCTGTTTTATTATTACTTTCATATAATTTGCATTCTAACTTATTATATAGGCTTTCATCTATTTTATCTCCACAGTATTCTATATTTGATATATATATTGATGATTTATTATTGTTATATGCTATACTTCCACTTATATTAAAGTCTTTACAGTCACTATTAATAGAATTAAGTGTAAAGTCATCATTTTGAAATACACAGTGATATACACAAAAACCAATTATAGTTAATAAAATAATACCTAGAATTATATAAAAAGTATATTTTTTTTCCTTTTTACCTCCGATTAATTCTACTATATCTATATTAAAATCTTCACTTATTTGTTTTATTAAAGATATATCTGGTAAATTAATACCATTTTCCCACTTACTTACTGCTTGATATGTAATATTATATTTATTTGCTAAAGCTTTTTGTGTTAAATGCTTATCTTTTCTTATTTGTTTAATTATTTGACTAAATTTATCTACATCCATATTAATACCACCATACTATAAATTATTTTACTAAAAAATAGCAAAAAAGTCTATATACATGATATAATTAGTTTAGGTGAAAACTATGAAAGAAAAAAATAGATATACTTTAGTTGAATATAAGTGCAAAGTGATTAAAACTTTAGATAGTGTTTCTGAGTATGAAGAATTAGTGCGTATACTTAAAAAGTTAAATGATAAGAGCGATAGCAGTGAATATTATGCTAATGTATCTTATGTTACTCTTCCTAGTGGTAGATTAAATGTAACTATTCATGTGTATCATAAACTATCTAAAAAGTCTTCACTTAAAGAACTTGATAAGATTACAAGCAAATATACTAAGGGTGAATATATTTATGAAAATAAAGATAGTTTTATGACTAGAAATAATATGCTTCCTGATATAAATGTTGCGTATTTTCAGTCTAATAAAGATAGTATACTTGATTTATCATTAAAATATATTCCTGCTTTATTCAAAGATGATGTTAAGTATTTAGATCCTAAGTTTTATAAAGATTATGTTACCTCTATGATACAAAACAAAGATATTAATTTCTTTGTTTCTCTTGCTAATAGATTTTGTACTTACAAAACTAAAATAGTTCCTGAGCTTACTGAGAAATTATTTATGGAAGCAAATGAAGCTGAGTTTGGTTTAAAGAGTATTGATAGATTATATGATAGTGCTATTAAACTTTATGATGCTTTAACATTTGAAAGAGATAAAAATGGAAATAAAGTTTTTGATGGTACAGATTATGTTAAAAGTTATAGAAGAATTAGAGATATTGGATTATTTTTAAAATCATGTGATACTAAAGAAAAAAGGTACTCTACTCCATTTGGATATAATGAAGAAAATAATGATGAAATTAAGAAAGTAAATGATCAGATTAGTTTTTTGCAAAGACAGGAAAAAGAAAGTGATTTTACATTAGAAGAAGAAATGCTTAATGAATGGGATAATATGCAGTTATAAAAATGTGTTGACAAGTATAATATAATATGATATTATTTTTTTACGAAAAGAGGGATAAAGATGAATACAATTATTAATCTATCAATAAGACGCCGCATGGTATTTACACTTGAAGAAGAACGGTAATTATACGTTTGGATACAAGTGTATTTTGGCTATGCTTGTGTCCATGTGATTGATTAATAATTTATATATTAAGAATCTATATGTGTGCAAGCATATAGATTTTTATTTATTTAAGGAGAGAATATGAAAGAAGAAATTATTAATACATTAAAAGATTTGTTAAGTTATAAAACTTATGAAGAAAATAAAAAGGAATTTGATGGTATATTTGAATATATTAAAAGTAAATATAATAACTTATATATTAGTGAATATGAGTTTAATGGTAAGAAGTCAATAGTACTTTCTAATACTGATAGTAAGAGTTTTGATATTATATTTTGTGGTCATGTTGATGTAGTACATCATGATACTTATGATTATACTGAGGATAATGATAATATTTATGGAAGAGGCACTATTGATATGAAAGGAAGTGTCGCTGTACTTCTTGAGATTATTAAAAATGTTAAGACTAATAAAAAAATAGCTGTATTTATAACTAGTGATGAAGAGATTGATGGGTATTGTGCATCTATGTTATCTAAAATGTATGATGCTAAACTTGCTGTTATACCTGATGGTGGTAGTGATTTTGAGTTAATTAGTGATGAAAAAGGACTTATACAATTAGAAATTAGTACTAAAACTAAACCTGCTCATGCTGCTAAACTATATGATGGAGAGAATGCTATTGTTAAGCTTATGAATGTGTATGAAAAAATTATTAGTAACTACCCTATTCCTAAGTCTAGTAGCGAATATATAACAAGTGTTAATTTATCTAAATTAAATGGTGGTAAATCAAATAATCAAGTTCCTGATTATGCATCTATGGTACTTGATATAAGATATGTAAGTAAAGATAAAGATGAGATATTAAATTATATTAAAAATATAGATAAAGATATTTCTGTTAAAGTACTTACTATTGGTAGTGCATTTACTACTGATTTAGATAATAAATATGTTAAGAAGTATTTAGATGTTTGCAGGGATGTTTTAAAAAGAGATATTGTTATTAAGGGATGTGAAACTACATCTGATGCTATATATTTTCATGATAAAGGGATTGCTACTGTTATTATGAATCCTACTGGAGGTAATCCACATTGTGAGAATGAATATGTAAATAAAGATAGTTTATATACATTATATAAAATATATGAAAAGTTATTGGAGGAAGATTATGAATAAGAAAGAATATTATAATAAAATATATAATAATAAAGATACATTTAAAATATGGAAGAAATTAAGTAATGGTTGTTATGTTGCGACTATGGGATATAGTGATGAGAATGCTTTAATATTAATGAAATTACTTAAATCATTTGAGGAACAATATGGTGAAGAAATTACATATGAAGCAGCAAAAAGTGAACTTGCTTTATATGAAAATAGAGGTAAATTGTTTATTTATTTAGATGAAAATATGAGACCTGTTTCTATGAATGGTGTAATATATAATGAAGATAATATTTCAGTTGATTTTAAGTCTAATGATGATAGAGATTTAAATTGTGCATATTTTTATGGTTTATCTACTATAAGAAGTTTTCGTGGTAAAGGAGCATGTAGTGAACTTGTATCTTTTGCTATTGAGTATGCTTATTATAATGGATTTGATTTTGTATATGCTAGAACTGATCTTACTAATTCTAATTCTGAGGGTATTATGAAGAAACATGGAATGCAAATATGTGAAGATGAAGATGGAATTATAGCTGAATGGGTGGATGTTACTGAGAATACGGGTGATTATCGTTTACACTTATGGCTTGCGTTAAAAGATGGTATTTATTTAGAAAAGAAAGAAGATGGAATTATAGCTGATAGAGATTCAAGATGTATTAAAAGTGAAAGCAGAATACTTACAGTTAAGTAATTAAAAAGACATTAATATAGAGATTAATCTATAAAATGTCTTTTTTATTTAAATAACTCCTCGCTATCTAATATTATTGTAACTGGTCCATCGTTTTGAAGTGTTACTTGCATATCACTTCCAAATATACCTGTTTCAGTATGAATATATTTATTTAGTTTTTCATTAAATATATCATATAATTTAGATGCTTCATCTGCTTTCATTGCTAGATTAAATGATGGTCTTCTTCCCTCTTTACAATTTGCATATAGTGTAAACTGTGAAATACTTAGTATTGTTCCGTTTACATCTAAAATACTTTTATTCATTTTTTCATTTTCATCTTCAAATATTCTTAAATGAATTAGTTTGTCTATCATTTTATCTATTATTAATTCGTTATCACCATGAGTAAAACCTACTAATATAACAAAGCCTACATCTACTTTACCATTTACTTTATTATTAATAACAACATTACCCATCTTGCATCTTTGTACTACTAGTTTCATAAATAAATCCTTTCTAGTTTAATTACTTCATTTATACCTTTAATTTCATCCATAAATGAATATAATTTTTTTATATCATTTACTTTAAGATTAATATCGTAGAATAATTCATTATTTCTATTAATTAGATTAAATCCATCTATATTAATATCATATTTTTTAGATATAGATAGAATGTTCATTATAACATCCCCTACTTTATCTATATATACACGTAACATACTATTATATTTATTGTTACTTTCACTTGACCATGATGCATCTATTATTCTATCGCTATTTAAATCTATATTACTACATGTTTTGCTATGTATTTTAACTCCATAACCACGTGTTATGTATCCAACTATATCTTCACCATATACCGGTTTACAGCAGTCTGCTATACTACATAATATATCACTTTGTCCTGCGACTAAGATACCATTATTACTTTTTTTCTTTTCTAATATAGTATTACGTTCTTTATGTACATTTTTATTATCTATTTTGCTTATTATGGTTGATGGTAGGTATCTTAGAGTTGATATAGAAAAATATATATCGTCAAGTGTTTCTAAGTTTAAACTAGTTTTTATTTTTTCTATGTTTTCTTCTTTAATTAGTTCGTTAAAATCAATGTTTTTCTTTTTACATTCATTTATTAACATTTCTTTTCCCATAAGAATATATTTATCTCTTTCATTCTTATAGAAATAAGATTTTATTCTACTTCTAGCTCCTTCTGTTTTAACTATTTTAAGCCATCCTTTTGATGGAGCATGTCCTTTTTGAGTTATTAGTTCTACTAAATCACCATCTTGTAGTTCGTAGTTTAGCTTAACCATTTTAGAGTTAACGAGTGCCCCAGTGGTTGTGTTTCCTACTTCACTATGTATTTTATATGCAAAATCTATTGGTGTACTACCACTTGGAAGCTCTATTATGTCTCCTTTTGGAGTAAATACATATATTTGATTTTTCTTTAGTTCTTCTTTTATATTGCCAAAGAACTCCATATTTGATTCTATATCATTTAATTCTATTAGTGTTCTTAGACTTTCAAGTACTGTATCAAAACTATTTTTAACACTTCCATTTGTGTGTTCTTTATAACTATAGTGTGATGCGATTCCTTTTTCGGCTATCTCATTCATTTCGTATGTTCTTACTTGTACTTCATAAACCCTTCCATCTTCTCCAAAAACTGTTGTATGAAGACTTTGATAGTTATTTGCTTTTGGATTTGCTATGTAATCTTTGAATCTATTTGCGATTGGCTGATATTTTGCTTGAACAAGTCCGATTACTCTATAGCAATCTTCTACACTATTTGTAAGTACTCTAAGTCCTAAAAGATCATATATATCTTCCCATTTTCTACCAGTTGCTAGTTTGTTATAAATACCTCTTACTGATTTAACTCTATATACTATTTCATATTTAATGTTATGTGCATCTAGTATTTCACAAATACTATTTTTCATTTTTTCAAGTGAAGCGTTTAATTCATTACTTGAAGCATTTATTCTATTTAGAATCTTATTATATTCATCTTTTACTGTAGCTCTTAAGCATAAATCTTCCATTTCACTTTTAATATATTTAAGACCAAGTCTATGCGCTATTGGTATATAAATATTTTGAGTATCAGAAACTATTGATTTTACATGTTCTTTATCATTCATATCAAGTGTTCTTAGATTATGTAATCTATCTGCTAGTTTAATAAATAGTGTTGAAGCATTATCACAAAGTCCTACTATAATTCTTCTATATTTTTCTTTTGAATTAACTTTAAACGTTTGTCTTAAATTACTTATTTTAGTTATTGATAATACTATATTTGCACTTAATGTACCAAACTCACTTTCTATTTCTTCGTATGTCATTTTATTTAATGTTATTGCTTCATGTATTAATGCACATCCTATAGTGACAGGGTCCATTTTAAGTTCTGATAGTATGTATGCTACGTTTATAGGGTGAGATATATAGTCTTCTCCTGTAGTTCTTTTAAGTCCACTATATATTTCTAATGCCTTATTATAATATTTATTTACAAAGTCTATATAGTCTTCATCCATATAAGTATTTAAAGATTTTATTAAATCTTCATAAGTATAATCTTTCATATTTTCTCCTATGAGTTTACTCCTTTAACTAGTAATTCATGTGCTTCATTATCATCTTCTTCTTTTTTATTTAAACTTTTATTTTTAAAGAATAACCATACTCTTGGAGCAATTAATAATGATGATATTGTTCCTGCGATTAAACCTATTAATATAGCAATATTGAATGTAAATATAGAGTTTAAGTTAACAAATAATAATGTTACGATTGATACTATTGTTGTAATACTTGTCCATAAGTTTCTGCTTACTGTTTCATTTGATGAATTATTTACAAGAGTTATAAGATCTTCTTTTGTAAGTTTCTTTTTATTTTTAAATAATTTCTTAGTGTTTTCTCTTATTCTATCAAATACTACTATTGTATCATTTATTGAATAACCTATTATTGTAAGAATAGCTGCTACTAATATAAACTCTACTCTTATATTAAATATTATAAATACTGCTAATGTTATTAAGACATCATGAAGTAACATTAATATACCACTTACTGCATAACTAAAGTCAAATCTTATAATCATATAAAGTATTATAGCTATTATAGAATATACTAGTGATTTAACTGCGTTTGTTGTTAAGTTTTTAGTAACTAAATTACTTATTTCATTTACACTTACATCATATCCTTTGTTTCCAAAGTTTTCTTTAATTTTTATTATTTCACTATTTGAAAGTACATTATTTAGTTTAATGTAACCTTCGTTTTTACTTCCTATGTATTTACCACTATCTGTTATATCATAAGATGATAATTCTTCTTTTACACTATCTAAATCTAAAGTATTTTCACTTGATATAGTTATGTTTGTTCCTCCAGTGAAGTCTACTCCAAAATTAATTCCATTTATGAATAAGAATATTATTCCTATTACTAGTACACTTAAACTAGTAAATATAGCTTTTTTAGATAATTTCATAAAGTCATAATTAGTTTTATTATGTACTTTACCTATAAATAATACTTCTTTATTATCAAAATATCTTGATTTAACAAACATATTTGTAAGTATTCTATATAATATTACACTACACATAATAGTTACAAATATTGTTATCATAAGCATAGTTGCAAATCCACGTACACTTGATTCTCCAAAGATATATAGAATTATTGCTGCGATAAATGTTGTTATATTAGCATCTATTATAGCAACTAAACTACTTTTAGATCCTTCTTTGTATGCATTTATTAAACTTTTACCATTTCTAAGTTCATCTTTAACTCTATCATTACTTATAATAGTACTATCAACTGCCATACCTACTCCTAGTATTAGGGCTGCTATTCCTGTTAGAGTAAGTACTCCTCCTACTGAGTTAAATAGCACAAATACAAGTGTTGCGTATACAAATAAACATATACTTCCGATTATACCTGAGAATCTATATTTAACTATTAATATTAATGATATTAATACAAAGGCTATTATTCCTGCCATACTTGTTTTATATATTGTGTCTTCTCCAAATGATGCACTTACACTACGTGGTGTTGCTTCTTCAGTTAATTTTGTTGGAAGGCTACCACTATTTATTAAACTTGCTAGGTATTCTGCTTGTTCTTTACTAAATCCACCTTCAATAACTACATCACTACTAAATGCTTCGTTTACATATGCTGAACTTATACATTTCATGTTTCCGTCTTGTCCACATTTACTTTCTTCTTCTTTAAAACTATCATTATCTTTATCAAAATCAAGCCATATTACTATTCTATTCTCTCCATTACTTCTATTTGATATATCTTTTGTTACATCATAAAAAGTAGATGTATCTTTTATATCAAGTGCTACTTGGTATGCTAGTGTTTTACTATTTTGACTAACTCTAGCTCCATTTCTTCCTAGAATATCACTATTCATAAGTAAGTTATCGTTTACATCTCTAAATGATAACACTGCTGTTGTACTAATTCTATTTCTTGCTTCTTCTTCGTTTGAAACTCCTGGTAATTGTACACGTAATAAGTTATTACCTTCAAACTCTATTACTGGTTCACTTACACCAATACTATCTATTCTATTTACTATTGCTTTATATGTATTGTCTAAATCATCTTTAGTGATTTCTTCGCCTTCTTTTAAAGGACTTATTTTGTAAAGAACTTCAAATCCTCCTTGAAGGTCTATACCAAAATTAATATTATTTAGTGCAGGTTTTACTAGTAAACATGTAAGTACTAACACTAATAATGTAACTATAATACTTTTATATAATTTTTTCATAATTTTCTCCTATAAAACGTCAGTTTCTTTATCAAAACTATCTTTCTTTTTCTTTATTTCTTCAAGTACATAACTATATATAGAATAATTATTTTCATATAATATATCACTAACAAGTTCGTTTAATTCTATATCTTTTTTATTATTCCATTTATATTTTACTAAATAATCCCATATATCTTTAGTACTCACTATTTTATATCCTAAAGCGTGTATTTCTTTAAGCTTAGAATATAAAGCTGGTTTTACTCTTTGTTTTAATTCATCTATTGTTTTAAAATCCATCCACTTCACCCTTCTTAATTTTACAATATTTTATAGCAAATGAAAAGTATTAAAGAATATTAATACTTAAAATAAGTTTAAATCAAATACATAGTTAGCTATTATAACAAGTGTTGCGATTAAAACGATTATAATCATGAATATAGCAAACTTTGTATAGAAACTACTTCCTTCTTCTTCATCAAGAAAATCATCTGTTTCTTCAAAGTCTTTTTTACTGAATGTAAGAGAGTTTGTAAAGAATGATTTGTCTACTTCATTTCTTTTTTCTTCTGGTTCTTCTTCTATTTTTATTTGTTTTATACTAGGCTCGTCATTTTCTTCTTTTTTATTTTCACTTATCATTTCTTTTAATTTTTCGTTTTCCATCATAAGGTCTCTTGTTAACTCTTCAAGTGGCTTTTTAGCTTCATCTATTTTATTTGATAAGTCATTTACTTCTTCTTCAAGGTCTTTTGCTCCTAGTACTACTGTATTTTCATTATCTCCCATTAACTCACCAAATAATTCACTTTTGTCCATTTTTTTAGTTTTTGATAAGTCATCAATTAATTTAACAATGGTTTTTTCGTTAGTATTAAGTTCTATATCATTTACTTCTTCTTCATTTTTGTTTTCTTCTACTTTTATATTTTTAAGTATATTATATTCACTATTATCAAGTTTTTTATATTTTTCATTGCTATAGTCTTTATTTCTATTATCTCTGGCTCTTGAAAGTACGGAATTAATATCATAATCTTTTGTTTCTTTTTTGATAGGACTTATTTCATTATCTTTATAGTCATCAAGAGTAATATTTACTCTTTCTTTCTTTTCTTCCATAGAATTAATATATTTAAGAATCTTATCCATATCAATTTCTTTGCTAGCATCCGCAATTACTCTAGCATTATTTCCAGTTTTAATTTTAATATCTTCCATATCCATATTACTATAAATACTAGAGTTTCTTTTAGTTCTACTCATAGTAGAATATGTAGGATCATTATATTTTTCCATTCTTGACTTCATATTATTCCACCATAATCATAATAGCATATATCGCCTTACTTTGCAAGGTAAATAGATAAATTGTGTATTTAAAAAGGCATTAATTTAACGCCTTATATAAACATTTCTTCTCTTTTAAAACTTTCTTCTTCAAAGTAATTATGTTCATTTAGTGTAACTACTTTACCACATCTAAATGTTTCTTTTATATCTATTAGTCTTTGGTTTTCACTTCCTCTAAATAGAAGTCCTAGATTTCTTTTTTCTAATATGAATCTTCCATCAACAAGTACATCTATATTTGATAGAAACTCTAGGTATACTTCATCTTTTTCACTCATTTTCATTATTTCTTCGAATGTGAAACCTGTATATACCCATATATCAAATCCTAAACTTTTAGCATACTTTGCGATTTCATTACATGCTTTGGGCTGGTACATTGGATCTCCTCCGCTAAAAGTAATACCTGTGTGATATTTTAGTTCGCTAATGGCTTTACATACTTCACTTACATCTACTAGTCCTCCGCCATTAAAATCCCATGTACAAGGGTTTTGACAGCCTTTGCAGTGATGGGCACATCCTTGAGTCCACACTACGGCTCTTAGTCCTGGTCCATCAACTACACTATCACTTTGAAGGTCTGCCGCTAATCTTATTTGCATTTTTATTTAATCCCGTGAGTCACTCTATCATTAACTTCACTTTTCTTTGCGTTATTAAATCTATCAAGAGTTCCTACTAAATATCCTGTAATTCTTCTAATTCTTTCAAAACCAACACCCTCACCTACTGTTTTAACTTTTTTAACTTCTTTATTATCCATAATAAACTTCCTTTCTTAACATCCACAATTAAAGTTTGTGATTTTTTCCATTTCTACGCCTTCATTTTCGTGTCTTCCACATCTTGGGCAAACATCTTTAATTACACCTACATAACCACATACTGGGTCTCTATCTACTGGGTGATTAATAGCACCATATCCTATATCATTATCATGCATAATTCTTACTACTTGTTCAAATGCATCTACATTATTTACTGTATCTCCATCAAGTTCTATATATGAAATGTGTCCTGCGTTCGTATATTTGTGATATATTCCTTCTGTTTCAAGTTTGTGTGCTACACTTGTTTTATAATAAACTGGTACATGGAATGAGTTAGTGTAGTATTCTCTATCTGTAACTCCTTTTATTTTTCCATAAATACTTCTATCTATTGCTGTAAATCTTCCACTTAATCCTTCAGCAGGGGTTGCTAGTAGTGTGAAGTTTAAATTATATTCTTCACAGTATGCATCACATTTTTCTCTCATGTGTTTAATGATTTCTTCTCCTAGTTTTTGTGCTTTAGCACTCTCACCATGATGTTCTCCGATTAATGCTTTTAATGTTTCTGCAAGACCTATAAATCCGATTGATAAAGTACCATGTTTTAGTACTGTTCTTAGTTTTGAATTGTTATCCAATTTTTCACTATTTATCCATACATGACTACCAAGTAAGAATTTAAAGTTTGCTCTTGTTTTTGAACATTGACATTCAAATCTTTGAAGTAATTGTCCTTTAACAAGGTCCATAAGTTCATCTAACTCCTTATAGAATCCTTCCATATCAGCTTTAGTTCTTTCACCTAATGCGATACCATGCTTAATCCCTAATCTTGGAAGATTAATTGATGTAAAACTTAAGTTTCCTCTACCAGGGGTAACGCTTGGTCCGCATACATTTGCCATAACTCTTGTTCTGCATCCCATATATCCTACTTCAGTATTATAATCTCCTTCTACTAAATATGGTTTATTAAAACTTGAATCTAAGAATGAGAAATTAGGGAATAATCTTTTTGCTGATACTCTACATGATAATCTAAATAAATCATAGTTTGGATCTTCCTTAAAATAATTAACTCCTTCTTTTACTTTAAATATTGAAATTGGGAATATTGGTGTTTCTCCGTGTCCAAGTCCTGCATCTACTGCTAGTAAATAGTTTTTAATAACCATTCTTCCTTCTGCAGATGTATCTGTTCCAAAGTTAACAGAACTAAATGGAACTTGTGCTCCTGCTCTACTGTGCATTGTATTTAAATTATGTATAAATGCTTCCATAGCTTGATATGTTTGTCTGTCTGTTTTACTCATAGCGCGTCTATATGCTTCATTAAATATTTCATCTATCTTTTTGCTTTTAGATGTAAACTCACTAAATATACCCATTTCAAACTCAATACTATCTAGTTTATCTACTATATCTAGTACTTTATTAAAATTAATTAAATCTATAAATCCTTCAAAACTTAACATATCATGAAGTGCTTGTTTAAACTCTTTTTTAAATGTTTTAAGTACACCTGGAGCCATATAATAATCAAATGCTGGTATACTTTGTCCTCCGTGTTGTTCATTTTGATTTGCTTGTACTGCGATTGCAGCTAGTGCTGTATAGCTTGATATACTATTTGGTGTTCTAAGGTAACCATGTCCTGTAGAAAATCCATTTTTAAATAATTTATTTAAATCTATTTGTGTACATGTTGTCGTCCCCATTGCCCAAAAGTCCAAATCATGTATATGAATATATCCTTCGTCATGTGCCTTAGCGTACTTGTTATCCATTAAATATGCTTTAGCAAATTCTTTTGATATTGTAGAACCAAAGTGAAGCATTGTTCCCATAGGCCCATCTCCATCAACATTAGCATTTTCTCTTTTAGCATTTTCTTCGGTTGCACTTTTTAAACCTAATGACTCAATTGCTTTAACAAACTTATGTTGTTGCTTTACTACAAATGCTTCTCTTGATGCAGTTCTTCTTTCTCTATATCCTTTAAATGATTCATAAACTTCTTCAAACTTCATACTTTTTAATACTTGTTCGATAATATCACTTACATCTTCAACACCAATAGTTTTTCTATCTTTATAATTCTTTTCAATATAAGAAAGAACCTTTTCTTTTACCTTATTAACTTGTTTCTCATCATACTCATCATATACGCTATCAAAACCTTTTTTAATAGCTAAAGCGACTTTAGTATCATTGAAACTCACTCTTTGTCCACTTCTTTTAACTACAGTTAAATTATCAAGAAAATCTTTTTCCTTATCTTTTTCCATTTTTTTACTCCTCACCTTGATGACTCATATCATCAAATTAATCATACAATTTTCATTGTTTTTTGTAAATGTTTTTTTGAACTATTTTTTAATATTTTACATTTTTTTGAAATTATTATTTTTTAAAAAGTTCAATTAAAAAACATACCTCAGGTTTTACCTAATATCAAATGGTATGTTTTAATTTTTTCTTAATTTGTTCGCTTTACAAAGAACTTTTACAAATATTTTACATTATAATCTATCTACTATATTAAGCTTATTTAAAATATCTTCTCCTATTATACTGTCAGCTAATGCTTTTTCTTCTTCAAACATTTCTATTTGTTCTTTAAAATGTGCATCTATTCCATATATTACTTTAACATCATATTTACTTGCTTCTTTAAAGAATTCTTTCGATGGATAACTAATCTTATTTTTAACTCCTTTTAAATACCAATATATTTCTCCTAGATTAATTTCTATTGGTATATTATATTTAGAGCATACATCACATATTATATTAGCTACTTTCTTTTCAGTAACACCAAAACTATTTCTTGAAAGCATAAATATATCAGGATGAACTACAGCACTACATAATCCCTTAGTAACTGCTTCTTCTATTAAACTAGCATATATAAATAAATCTTCATCTGTAAAATCATGGCATCTAAATATCTTTAAGTTTCCATTATTATCAATAATAAAGTGCTGACCCAATAATATATAATCACTTTTATTTTTAAGATTTATTATTTCGTCATATAAACATGGTAAATATTCACATTCAAAGCCACTATATATTTTAATATTATCTTTGTATTTTTCTTTAAGATTATTTATACTCATAAGATATTCTTCAAGTTCTTCATATCTCATTCTCATATTATTTCTTTTATCTACTCTATTTTTTAAAGGAGCATGAT
Organism: uncultured Bacilli bacterium; assembly: GCA_934085595.1. GTDB lineage: Bacteria > Bacillota_I > Bacilli_A > RF39 > UBA660 > CAG-1000. Next base: position 35,891 of record CAKOHK010000001.1, on the reverse strand, counting down.
CAGTAAAACATACTACATCAAAACCTTTATATATATACTTAAGTAGCATTTCTTCATCTTTTATATTTTCTGCGTGACCGCATCTATATGTATGTGTATGATAATTATATTTCATATTTTACCTCCTTTAATATTTTACCACAAATATAATATAATTTAGTATGATAGATTATATTAAAAAATTATTTAAAGAAATTATGATGTTTACCACTAGTTATTCTATAGGTGCTTTTGAGGGACCACTTAGTGAAAAGGAAGAAAAATATTATTTAGAAAGACATTTAAATGGTGATAAAGAAGCTCGTAATAAACTTATAGAACATAATTTAAGATTAGTTGCTCATATAGTTAAGAAGTATGATAATATTAATGCTTCACAAGATGATTTAATATCTATAGGCACTATTGGTCTTATAAAAGGTATAGATAGTTACAAGATAGAAAAGTCTGTTAAACTTACTACTTATGCTGCTAAGTGTGCAGAAAATGAAATATTAATGTATTTTAGAAGTAATAAGAAACATCAAGCTGATATTAGTTTGAATGATGTAATTGGGTATGATAAAGATGGAGATGAAATAACACTTATAGATGTGCTTAAAGAACAAACAAAAGATATAGAAAAAGATATTTATGATAAAGATTCAATTAAGAATATAAATAAATATTTAAAAATATTAACTAAAAGAGAATATGAAATCATAAAAGATAGATATGGATTATTTGATAATGAAGAATTAACTCAAAAACAAATAGCTAAGAAACTACATATATCTAGAAGTTATGTATCTAGAATAGAAAAAAGAGCATTAATTAAAATGCTTAGAGAGTTTATAAAAAATAATAATATATAATTAAAAGATATGATATAATACTTCCATAGGAGGAAGTATTATGTTTGAAGAGTTTAAAAAGTTTATTAGTAGAGGTAATGTAGTAGACCTTGCTGTTGGTGTTATTATAGGAGGTGCTTTTGGAAATATAGTAACATCTTTAGTAAATGATATATTAATGCCAATAATAGGCATATTAATAGGTGGTATTGATTTTAGTGGTCTATCTATTACAATAGAAAATGCTAAAATAAATTATGGTATGTTTATAGGTAATATAGTTAACTTTTTAATAATTGCGTTTTCTATATTCTTATTTGTAAAAGCTATAAATAAATTAAATACTCTTGGAAATAAAAAGAAAAAAGAAGAAACTAAGAAAGAAGAAGTTAAAACTGAGAGTGAAATTGATATATTAAAAGAAATAAGAGATGAACTTAAAAGTTCTAAGAAGAAAAATAAAACTAACGAAGTTAAAACAAAATACTAAAAAGAAGTGAGTTCTACTCGCTTCTTTTTAATAAATCTCATTTTTCAAATAATTCAAAATACTATCAGTTATACAACTGCTAACTCACATGTTAATATATCTATTATCTGCTTTATTGCAGTGATAGTATCTTTATATTCAATATTTTTAGCATAATTAAGTTTCTTACTGTAATTTTCAAATAATTCTTTTAACACAACACTGTCCTTAATTATTTCAAACGTATCATTTAAATATTTCACATTAAAATCGGTATTTCTATGTTTAAAAGTTTTTTTCACCGCCTTAACCAGTGTATCTTTGTTAACTATATCAATATGGTTGCTCATTAATACATAGATATCATAAAAATCTTTTGCTCTTGTAGTTGTGATGTTTTTACTTATAATGCTCTCGAATTTCTCGGCAATTATAGTTTCGATCGTGTATGCCATAATGTTGATAATTTTATCCTCAAAAATGGAATTATACTTATATTTTATTTCTCTTGGTGTAATTATATCACCCGTGGTTACTTCTATAAAGAAGTATGTTTTCAGTTTATCAAATTCTCCGCAAACGTTTATTCTGTAACCGCCATATTCACTTTCTAATCTGATATTCTTAATACTTTCAATTTTAAAATTGAAGCCATCTTCGATGTCCATCGATAATATTTCTTCAAAAATAGTTTTAACAGATTTTTCATTTAATGGAATACTTTTTAATGTAGCGTCTATATCTTTTGTAGTTCTCATATCACTTCCTATAATTGAAGAAAGCAATACACCACCTTTTAAAATAATGTTATTTTTATAATTGCTTTTTTCTAGTCTCATTAACACATGTTCGAAGAAAAACATTTGATGAAGATGCAATGATATATCATTACTTCCACCAGCGCGTTTTTTTATAAGGGCATTAAGCTTATCACTATTCATTGTAAAATTACCTGCATAATTTCTGCCACTTCTTTTTCTACGTTTAATTCTTTTGAATATTTAGCAAGTTTTAACATATTTTTGTCTTTTCTCTTTGCATACCATTTCAAAGCCTTAGTATATATTTCTTTATCCATATGTCTTTTATCTTTGACTATATCACAAATAGTTCTTTCGATATCATAGCATTTAATATTCATACCCAATGGTGATTTTATAATTTCCATTCCTAAGTTTAAAATACTGCTATCTACATAATGAAGTGATACTGTTTCAACATTTTGCAATAAACCGCCATAGCCACTAGGCACAGTAATATCAAAATATAATGGTGTTCTATCAGACAAATTATGTAAAAATAACGATGTGGTGTAGGAAAATATAGCATTTTTGCTTTTGGAAATTATTTTATAATAATCATCATCTATCATATTAGGCAACGAATAATAACCCGTTGATACTCTTTCTAATAATCCCCCATCGCATAATCTTTTTAATGCCATTTTATTCAAGCCATTATTTACCACTTCTTTAGTGGTAATATACCCATTATTCTTTTGTGCTAATTGTAAAATTTTTTCTAAATCACTCATAAACAATATCTCTCCTACGATTATTATACTACAATTAATTATAAAAAAATAGCCTTGTTACTTTTTAAATTACTTATTTGACATTTTAATTTCAAAAGTAACATTAAATAAATAGTACTACATAGTTAAAAAATGCCTATACCTAAGCGCCAGCTATTTAAGTAATTTTATATTGATATTATGTTTTAGAATAAATCTAGCAAATAAGCTAGTTTTTTCTTGAAAAAATTATATAAAAGAGTATAATCTAGCATGGGTGATTTAAATGGCTATATATATAGATGCTAAAGATAATTATAATAAAGATATGATAAAAGATGCTGCTGAGTGTATTAAAAATGGTGGGCTTGTTTTATTTCCTACTGAAACAGTATATGGTATTGGGGCTGATGGACTTAATAGCGATGCTGTTAAAAATATTTTTATTGCTAAAGGGCGTGCTCAAGATAATCCTCTTATACTTCATGTTTCTTCTTATGATATGATACTTTCTATAGCAAAAAATATTAATAAAATAGAAAAAGAAATTATAGATACATTCTTCCCTGGTCCAATTACATTAATACTTGATAAAAAAGATATTGTTCCAAGTAATGTAAGTGCAGGTCTTGATACAGTTGGTATAAGAATGCCTAGTAGTAAAATAGCTCATGATTTAATAGAATTATCAGCTACTCCTATCGCGGCACCTAGTGCTAATATTTCTGGTAAACCAAGTGGTACTAATATTGAAGATATTTTTGATGAATTAAATAGTAAAGTTGATTATATTATAGATGGAGGACAAACATTAATAGGAGTTGAATCTACAGTAGTTAGAGTTATTAATAATGAGATTAAAATATTAAGACCAGGTAAAATAACTAAAAACGATTTAGAAAAAATTGCTCCTGTAGTTATAGATTCACATGTACTAGGAGAAGTTAAAAAAGATGAAAAGGTATTATCACCTGGAATGAAATACAAACATTATGCTCCTAATACTAAATGTGTTCTTGTTTATAGTAAAGATAAAAATAAATTAATTAATAAATTATTAGAACTTAAAAATGAAAATGAAAACTCTTTAATAATAACAAATACAAATAATAAAGATATTATAAAAGATGCATTATATTATGGTAGTACTCTTGAAGAAATATCTCATAATATATTTAGTATTTTAAGGAAAGTAGATAGACTTAATAAAGATTTAATTATTATTGAAGGGGTCGATTGTTCTGAACTTGGACTTGCTATTATGAATAGATTGATTAGATCTTGTTCTCATAATTATATAGAGATTTAAAAAAGGTAACTTATTTAATTAGGTTACCTTTTATTTCGAATAGCTATAATTCCAGTGTATCCAGCTGAAGAACATTCTCCACCGCCGCCTGAATTGCTTCCTGTTTTTCCTGTTCCATTTTTTCCGTTAACTTTAGTTCCACATCCATATCCACCTGCTGAATATGCGTAATTGTTTCCTCTTGTACAGCCCGAAGTATTTCCTTCGTTAAACTCACATGTTGTTGTTCCTTGACCGTTTCCTCCATTTGTTGGTACTACTGTTCCCATGGTACCTGCGTTGCCGAAAGCACCACCTTTACCGCCGTTTCCATATGTGTATATAAATCCGTATACTGGGTTACCGTCAAAGTCTACAGCGCAGCCTCCTTGATCCCAATATAATGTACAGCCATATTCTGAATGAGTGCCACCATAGCCTCCACCTCCAGAGCCACCGTTTCCTCCGTTACTAGAAGCACCACCGCCTCCAGAAGCTGTTATAATAGATGAAAGAGTACTATCTCCACCTTTAGATGAAGTTTCTCCTCCCCTTCCTACAGTAATAGAGTATGCTATATTAGCAGTTACATTTGCGGCAGGGATATAATTTGTATATCCACCTCCACCACCAGAAGTAGAAGAGCCACCTCCTCCGCCTCCTACAGCAAATGCATCTATAGCCATATTTTCTTTAAATCTTAATGTTCCATCTGTTAAGAATCTAACTATCCAGTTATTCTCATCTCCCTCAGTAGTAAACTTACCATCGTAAGTACCAATTACTTTAGAACCTACAATTATATCTTTATTATTTCTACTTCTTATAACAATTACTCCTGAGTTTCCAACACTACCACAGTTTCCACCTCTACCAGAATTGTTTCCTGTTTTACCAGTACCAGTGTATCCGTTTACGTTATCTCCACAGCCAAGGCCACCTGCTGAATATGCGTAGTCATTTCCATTATAGCAGCCGCCTAGCGTACCTTCATTAAACTCGCATGTTGTTCTTCCTTGACCGTAGCCACCAGAAGTTATCTCTACATTTTGACCTGAAGTTCCACTATTTCCGAAGCTACCTCCATTTCCGCCGTTTCCTCTTGAATAAATCCATCCAACTACTGGCCATCCTTGATCATCTACTGCGCAGCCACCTTGATCCCATCTTGAAACACATCCCCATTCTCTTGTTGTGCCTCCATGGCCTCCACCGCCAGAACCACCATTTCCTCCGTTAGTTCCACCAGCGCCTCCACCAGAAACACTTATTATACCTGGGAAATCAGTATTGCCACCATTACCACCAATGCCACCACCGTTACCAATAGTTACATTAAAGTCTTGATTTACTATATTAGTTACGCTTTGCTTATAATCAGTGTATCCTCCACCACCACCTGTAGTATAAGAACCACCTCCTCCGCCTCCTACAGCGAATATATCAACATTAATTTCTCCGTTAAGTCTAAAAGTTCCACTTGTTAAAAGTTTAATTTTAAACTCACCATTTACTTCACCAGTAACTTCACAATTACCAGTATATGTCATTATGTATGGTGCGTTACCAACAGTTATATTGTTACATTTATAGCCACTTAAAATAGCATCTTTATTAATTACTTTTCCTTCCCATCTTGCATATATAGTATGATCAGTAGTACTTGTAACTACAGAAGATGGATTTATTTTTTCTCCTCCATTTAAAGAAGTGTACCAGCCCGTAAAATCATATCCGCTCTTAACTGGAGTACATAACTCACCATAGTTTAATCCATATGATACGTCTTTAGAACTACAGCCTGATCCTCCATTATTATCATATGTTAGCTTAACTTTATTTTCTATAAAATTGATAGTACATTTTTCATCTTTAACAATATTCTTAAAGGTAATCTTATCATTATTAACTATTATATTTGTGCAAGTACTACTATAGTATTTATATCCAGTTTTAGGAGTAACTGTAAATATAGCATCTCCTCCATCATAAACAAAAGCATATGCTGGACTTACAGTTCCTTTATTTTCATCACTACTTGATACTTCAAGTAAATTATATGGTACAAACTTCCACGGATCTTTATATGAACCATTTCCTATAATTTTTGTTTTTCTTTTAACATATTCTGTTACTCTAATATTACTATTATTACTTGATTCATCATTTATTACTTTTCCATCGATACTAAAATATGGAAGCGATGTTGTTAGATAAGTAGCATTATTTAATTTAGATGTATTTACTTCATATATATTTATAAATCCACCAGTATTAAATCCATCTATATATGATATAGTTTTATTATTATATCCAAATGGTATTTTAGATGTATTTATTAGATACGCTATATTTTTTCTGTTATTATTGATATAGTTATTACTTATATCTTTACCTTCATCAAAACTATAAGCATTAATATCACTAATAAACATAAATATACATAAAAAACTAATTATTTTAAATACTCGTTTCATATTCTCACCTATCATAAATATAATATCATAATAATATCAAAATTGAAATATAATTTAAAAGAATATACAGGATTTGCATACTCTTTTTTATTTATTCTATTGTAAATGGATTATTGATAGTTCCTTCTCCTCCTATGTATTTTATATTTGCATTTAAATATGCAGAAGGTTTTGCTGAAAATGTATCTGGATTTAAAACTGTAATTTGTAGTACATCGCTCCAGTCGTTCATCCATATTACTAAATCACTGCTAATAGTATATGGAGAAATTGTCCAAGGACTGCCTGTAACAAACCAGTTAGTGTTTTCACATGTAGAATTATTATGTCCTAGTACATCAGTACCATTATTATAGCAACTGCTGCTACCAAACATATAATCACTAGGATACATTAGTGCTACATTTCCATCCCATGTTTGACTGTTTCCACTCCATACATTTTTACTTCTTTCTTCTTTATATGTGCCATAACTATCTTTTTTAGCGCCTACATTTCCTAGATACCATTTTGTTGTGCTAATTTGACTTTTTGATTTGCTTGTTAAGCCTATACTTCTATAAGCATTAGTTCTATTATAATACGTACCACTATTTAACGTCGTTTTAAGTGTTGCATTTACCCAATCATTATTATTATTTAGATTCCAAGGCTCAATGATATCATTAGAGTTTCTTAGTAATTTTACTTTATATTCTTTTGTATATTCACTTCCATTTGGTGTTTCTACTTCAAATACACCTATTATTCTCCATACTCCTGTTTCTCCGTTAAATGTTATATAGTTATTTGGATTTTTTCCTTGGTATCTATATTCTGTTGTAGCATAATTCTGATTTTCTGCCGCCGTTTGTGATATTTTGGTTAGACCAAATAGTGTATAATTATCTTTCAAACAATTAGCTAATGTTTTACCTGTGCATATACTTTCAAAAGTACTTTTCCAGTGTGCATACAAAGTATGATTAGTATTAGTTGTAACTTTAGTATTTGCATTAATTTTTACTCCACCATTTAAAGATGTATACCAGCCATCAAAATCATATCCACTCTTAACTGGAGTACATAACTCACCATAGTTTAATCCATATGATACATCTTTAGAACTACAGCCTGATCCTCCATTATTATCATAACTTAACTTAACTTTATTTTCTATAAAATTGATAATACATTTTTCATCTTTATTAATATTTTTAAATGTAATCTTATCATTATTAACTATTATATTTGTACAAGTACTACTATAGTATTTATATCCAGTTTTAGGAGTAACTGTAAATATAGCATCTTCACCATCATAAACAAAAGCATATGATGGACTTACTGTTCCTTTATTTTCATCACTACTTGATACTTCAAGTAAATTATAAGGCACAAATGTCCATGGATCTTTATATGTACCATTTCCTATAATTTTTGTTTTTCTTTTAACATATTCTGTTACTCTAATATTACTATTATTACTTGATTCATCATTTATTACTTTTCCATCGATACTAAAATATGGAAGCGATGTTGTTAGATAAGTAGCATTATTTAATTTAGATGTATTTACTTCATATATATTTATAAATCCACCAGTATTAAATCCATCTATATATGATATAGTTTTATTATTATATCCAAATGGTATTTTAGATGTATTTATTAGATACGCTATATTTTTTCTGTTATTATTGATATAGTTATTACTTATATCTTTACCTTCATCAAAACTATAAGCATTAATATCACTAATAAACATAAATATACATAAAAAACTAATTATTTTAAATACTCGTTTCATATTCTCACCTATCATAAATATAATATCATATTAATATCAAAATTGAAATATATTTTAATTAAAAAGAATACGCATTTTTGCATATTCCTTAAACATAACTATAATTTATATACTTTTATTTTACTACAAAAGGATTTGAAGATGTTCCGTTTCCACTTTCATATTCTACATTTGAAGATAAGTATACAACCGGTCTTATTTCAATCTCAGTATCAAAACAGTCATAACCAAAAGCAGATGATCTTATTTTATTGTAAGAAATATCTTTGTTTCCAACAATTATAATAGCTGGTGAATAAAATCTTTGTTCATCAGGATAATCTACCGCCATAAACTTAGTTTTACTATGTTTTTCTACTAGTGCTAAAGTGGTACTTGATATAGGACTATTTAATGTCCAATATTTTGAGTGTGTATTGTACCCGTTATCAAGCCAGTTATCGCTTGTACAAGTACTAAATGAACTACCAGAAATAGAAGTACAATTCTCACTAGCATACATATAATCACTAGGATACATTAGTGCTACTTTTCCGTTCCATATCGTTTGATTTCCACTTTCTATTTTGCTTCCACGCTCTGATTTATAAATATCTGCAACATTTGAATTAATATTTGCATTTCCTAAATACCATTTTGTTGTACTAATTAGTTCTTTTGATGTGTCAGTTAATCCAGAAGAAAGAGACGTACGTTCATTATTATAAAATTCGCCACTATTTAAATTCTTTTGCAAATCAGCCTTTGTCCAGTCATTGACATTTTGATTGTCATCAAGATCACAAGTTCCATTCTTATCATCGTTGTTATCATTTGCCATTGTCGTTGATGCTAGACAAGAGTTCCATGGTAGAAAATATGGGTTATCAATGCTAATGGAATTTCTTATTAATTTTGCTTTGCGTTCTTTAGTATATGTTCCATCACTGTTTAATGTTTCTACTTCGAATATTCCAATAATTCTCCATGTGCCTTCTTCTTCATTAAACGATATATAATTGTTTGGATTTCCTCCTTGGTATCTATATTCAGTAGCCGCATAATTTTGATTTCCTGTTGCTTCTTGTTCTATTTTAGTAAGGCCTAATGTTTGATAATTCTTTACTAAATAATTTGAAAATGTTTTTACTTTTTCATCACTTTCTGCTGCCCCTAGAACACCATAAAAGTTTTTACCTTGATTATAATTTTGAGGTTTATCTTCATAATTTATAAACTCTAATGTTATAGTGTAAGTATGCTTTTCACCAGGTAATATTAATATGTTTTCTTTATATGGGTTTATTACTTTATTTGCTTCTGCTGTTACTTCTGCTGTTTGTGGAATAACTACATTATCAGTATTATCACATGCACCACCTGTAGCTCCACTACTTATGCATGTACTTCTTATAACAAGTTCATCTTTTTGAATCTCATTATAAAGTTTTTGCCATCCTAAAGTATAATACGCTTCTTCATTACCTGTGTTTTCTACTGTAATAGTTTTAGTAGTTGTCCAACTCGGCTCTATGCCATTTGCTTTAATTTCTTTTCCATCTGTGTAGACTAAACCTATTTTTGTTGTACTTACATTTATAGTTTCTGCTACATCGTTGCCACTAATAGTTAAGCTAAAATATGCATATGTAAGTCCTACTGTTAGCAAGAATACTGCTACTAATATACTTGCAAATATAAACTTTTTATCTTTCATATATGTACCTCTATTCTCTAATAATAATTATATAGGTACCCACCTCCCATGTCAAGAGGCAAACAAAAAGCAAAAAGGTGAATCTATTTGCTTAAAGTTAATATTTTATTCTTTATATATTTTTTTGGCTTTAAATAATCTTTTTCTGTAACATCGCTACTACTAAATACCATTGGTTCTAAAGTATAGTACTGAATATCTCCATTATTATCATACCATAGTGTTACAAAACAATTACTCATTATATTTGGAAGTTGATTTTTCATCATATATGAACTTTGATCTACATTACAGCCTGTCATATATTGTAGTATATTTCTATAAAGCATTCCATATACTTTATGATAGTGTCCACATACTATCATATTTGGTTTATGATTTGATTCAAACTGATCTATACCATTTTGTGGTTTAGTTGATAATATTCTTGCGCATCCACCTCCTGGGTGAAATAACTCTACTTCACAGTTTCCATAGTTTATCGTTGCTTTATCTTGACCTAAATATATAATATCATTTCTTTCTTCCGCTAGTGTTTTACCAAAATCCATTCCATAGTTAAATAAATGTGTTTGATCATGACTTCCACATATAACTCTCCATGTCATACCTTTATATTTAGGAAGATGCTCTAAAACATAATCTTTTTGCCCAGTAGCTCCATATAAAAATACTTCGTGTACATGATTAGGTCTTATTCTTGAATAATCTCCATCACTTATATCTCCGATATGTAACATATCTGTAATTCCTCTATTATATGCAACATATGCGAATGTATTTACCATTGATGGCTGGCACCATATGCTTCCATAATGTGTATCTGAAACTACTCCAAATGTACTTACATTTAATTCTTCTTTAGGTGGTTTAACTGTGTTATGAACTTTTGCTTTATGTCTTTTATATACTACTAGTTCTCCATTAACATCTGTTATTTCTACTGGTTTACCCATTAAAGATAACATATCTAATATACCCATTAAACTATTAATAATGTTTTAATTCCTTCTACTTTTGGAAAATATTTAACTAAGTGTGATGCTTGACCTAAAGCATCATTAGTAATAAGACTATTTAATAATTCTACTTTAGCATTACCACTATATTTTCCTTCTGTAAGATTACCACACACTATAACATACTTTACTCCTTCTTTAGCAAAGTTCTTGTATATTTCATTAAGCATAGATATTTGTTCATATTTTGAAACAAATCTTAAATTATCAATAACACCTATTTTAGTAGTACTATCATAATCTTCTTCTATAACATATAAGTTTTCTTTAGTATAATCAGGAGCATTATTAATACTAAATATAGTATCATTATCTTTTTCATTTAGTATTATATTTATTCCCCTATCTTTTAGTTACTTTATATATCCAAATAATTCAAAATTGTCTATTTTTAAGTAATCGCATAAGTCGGTAAGTGTTTCTTCTTTCTTTGATAAAATATTAGTTGTTTCATCTAATATTTCCTCTTCACTAAATACTTTATTAGTATTTATAACTTTACCCATTATATTACCTCTTATTCTTTCTATTATCATTTTAACATACTTCTTTTTATTGTAAAGAGAATATTTATATTAAATTATATTTTATTTTCTATTTAATATTCGTTTGCACTTTTAGTAAATAAATGCTATTATTATACTAGGTGAGAATATATGGATAAAGCAAATAAAAATAGATTTGTATTTTGGGGTATTGTGTCATTATTATTATTTATATCTTTTATAATTGGTATGATATCTTATTATAATGGTTATGGTAAATATGGTAAGATTAGAAAAGAATTAAATCCTATAGTTAATGCTTTTAATAATTTAGATGCTGTTAAGAGCCTTAGTGAGTCTGGTATAAATATTAAAGCTAAGTTTTCTAAGGATAAAATAAATGTTGTATATAAACTTGAAAATATATTACTTGAATATAATTTTGATTATATTAGTAATGGTAGTGTTAGAGTTCTTAGTATGAATTATGATAATAGTAAGAATGATAATATTAATAATTTAATTTCTAAGTTTATGATAGATAGTGTAAGTATTATTAATGGTCATAATGAAGGAGATGTATTTAAGAAGTTTACTCTTGATGATTTTAAAGATACTACTATTAATGTAGGAATAAGTATTAAGAAGAATGGAAACGAAACTGCTTTTTTAATTAATATAGATAAATATATAGTAGATAATTATAAGAAACCTGAAATAGTTGTTAGTGATTATATAGAAATAGATAAACTTAAAGAAATATTAAGTGAAGAAAAATCAACTATTAAATATAGTGATTTAAATGTAACATTTAAGATAAATAAAAATATTAATTTGATTTTAGTATCAAGCATAGATGAAAATGAAAATAAACTTTATAGACTTATTAGTAATATAATTGAAATATTATATAATGATAAATATGAAAGTTTTATAAATGAATATAAAGAAATAAGTAAAGAAGATTATTCATCAGAATTATTTAGTATTAGAAATCTTGGTAAGATAAGTGATGAAGAATTTCAAGGTCTTGATAATGTTATAGAGGTTGTTGTAAAGTAATAGAATAAAAGAAGTTATATTATTTATAACCTCTTTTTAATTGTCTTCAAGTTTAACACTAACTAGTTTACTTACTCCACTTTCTTGCATAGTTACACCATATAGTGTATCTAAGTATTCCATTGTTTTCTTTTTATGTGTAATTATTAATAATTGTGTTTTATTTCTATAGTTCTTTAAGTATTCACAGAATACTGATACATTATTATCATCTAAATCACTTTCTACTTCATCTAGTATAACAAATGGTACATTTTTAAGATTCATAATAGCAAATAATAAACTGATTGCTGTTAGAGTTCTTTCTCCTCCTGATAATAATGATAATGGTTTTAAACTCTTACCACTTGGTACAGCTATAATATCAACACCAGTATTTAACATATCATCTGGATTAGTAAGTTTAAGATGTGCTTCTCCTCCATGGAATAAACTTTTAAACACTTTATTAAACTCAACATTTACATTATTAAATGTTTCAGTGAACTTTTCTCTCATAATATTATCTAAATCATTTATTATAAGAAGTATATCTTTTTCACTCTTTTCTAAATCTTCTTTTTGCTTATTTAAGAAATTAACTCTCGTACTAAGTCTTTCATATTCTTCAATACTACCAAGATTTACTTCTCCTAGAGATTTAATTTTACGTCTTAGATTAGTAACCATATCACGTGCTTCTAGAATTGGCACTTCTAAAGTATAAGTACTTTTAGCTCTTTCATAAGTTAAACTATAATCTTCATTTAATCTATTAAGTAAATTATCTAGCATAGTATTAAGTTTAGTTGTTTCTATACCAAGAGTATTTATTTCACTTTGAAGAGCATAACTTTCTGTATTTAGTTTCTTTATAGTACTTGATGATACTTCTAAATCTTTATTAAGTTCAATTTTATTGTCGTTAAGCATTTTCATTTTATTTTCATGTATTACTTTAATACTATCTTTATCATGATATTCTTTAATTAATTCATCGAGTTCACTATCAATATTATCATTTTTACTTAAGTTATTTACTTCTAGAGTTAGTGATTCTATTTCATTATTTATATTATTTAGTGTATTTTTCTTAGAGTTTATTGTTTCGTTTATATTTGATGATTTTATATTTAGTTTAAATATGTTATCTTTATATAGATTTAATTCATTATTACTTTTATTTAGATTATCTAGTGTTTCTTTTATTTCTTTTACTATATTTTCTAGTTCTATTTCTAGTTTATCTTTTTCATATTTATCTGTTATATAACTATTATTTGATTTAAGACTTCCTCCTGTAAGTGAACCTCCTACATGTATTAACTCTCCATCAAGACTTACTACTCTATATAATCTATTTACTTTTTTAGATATATATGTAGCGCTATTAATATCACGTGCTACGATTATATTACCTAGAGTGTTCATAACTATATTATAGTATTTATTATCATATGTAACTAAATCACTTGCTATACCTATAAAACCATCTATATCTTTTATTTCTTTTATATATGATGGGTCAATACTTTTAGGTTTAATAACATTAAGTGGAAAGAATGTACATCTACCTTTATTATATTTCTTTAAGTGCTCTATCGCTTCTTTAGCACATGTTTCATCTTCTACAACTATATTAAATGCACTTGCTCCTAGAGCTACTTCAAGCATAGTACTATATTCACTTTTAGTTTCTATTAGATTACAAATAATATTATGTATTCCCCTTAAAGTAGGATTTCCAACTACATTTCTAACTGCATATGGGACTTTACTACTATTATTAATATTATTAGTAAGTATTTCTATCTTAGATGTTATTTCTATTTTTCTTGTACATAAATTGTTATATTTTGATCTTATTGTATTAGCAGTAATTTCTAAGTTATTTAATTCTATATTTAAAGTATTTAGTTTACTTGTAATATCACTTTTTATATTATTTAGTGAATTAATATCTTCTTCTAGTACTTTATATTCTGCATTATATGCTGCGATTTTATCTTTTAATGACGCTATATTATTTATAACTTCACTACTGTTTTTATCATATTTATTTCTTTCACTCATAAGTATCTTTTTATTAGATAAACTTGTAAGTTCATTATTTATACTTATAAGTTCTTCACTTGTTTTTCTTATATCTTCATCAAGAGCATATATTTTATTTTTTATTTTTTCATTATTTACTTCTTCACCAGTAATAGATGAGTTTACTTTTATAAGTTCACTTTCTAATTCATCTTTCTTTTTATTTTTGATTTCTACTTCACTACTAGCAGTTGTTACATCTTTAACAATTAAAGCAACTTCTACATTTTCAAGTTCATTTAAAGTGTTTTTATATTCACGTGCTTTTATACTATCTCTTTCAAGAGGAACTAGGTTTTTACTTATTTCATCTATAATCATATCGACTCTTGACATGTTATCATGAGTTCTATCGAGTTTTCTAAGGCATTCCATTTTTCTATTTTTATATTTTAATACGCCTGCTGCATCTTCAAATATAACACGTCTATCTTCACTTTTTTCACTTAATATTTGGTCTACTTTCTTTTGAGGAACTATATTAAGTGATTCTTTTGAACTCATTTGATCTATTAATAGATTTATTATATCTTTAAGTCTACATTGATTATTATTGATATAGTATTCATTTTCACCTGTTTTATAGACTACTCTTTTGATTTCAACTTCTTCATAATCTGTAGCTAGGCTTCTATCTGTATTATCAAATAGAATTGATACATATGCACTATTAGATGGATTACGGGAAGCACTACCACAAAAAATAACATCACTCATGTTATTTTCACCTCTTAGAGATTTAATGCTTTGTTCTCCAAGTACCCATTTAATAGCATCAACTATATTACTTTTACCACTACCATTAGGCCCTACTATTCCAGTAAAGCTTTTATTTAGTTCTATTACTGTTTTATCAGCAAAACTTTTAAATCCATTTAATTTAATTTCTTTAATGTACATTCTATCACAACCTTATCATCATTACTTATTTAGTATAGCATAAATAATCAAAGGAATAAAGAAAAAGTAGAATTTTCGGTTCTACTTATATTAATTCTTAACAGTAAAGATGGTACTTCCAATCAAATTATTAAACTTATCAGTTTCATCTTTATTACGAGCATAACCACTTGTAACTTTGCTATCTTTAAACATATTAGTCATATAAGTTACATTTGAAGTATCAAAACTACTTAAATCTAGACTTGTTGCTTGACTACCATAAAACATCCTATTCATATCTGTTACTTTTGATGTATCGAAACTACTTAAATCGAGGCTTGTTGCTTTACTATTCCAAAACATCCCACTCATATTCGTTACTTTTGATGTGTCGAAACTACTCAAATCTAAAGTTGTTGCGTAGCTATAAGAAAACATCTCACTCATATTCGTTACGTTTGATGTATCAAAACTACTTAAATCTATAGTTGTTGCTTGGCTCTCATCAAACATTTGGGTCATATTAGTTACGTTAGACGTATCAAAACTACTTAAATCTAAACTTATTGCTTGACTTCTAAAAAACATTTGACCCATATTCGTTACTTTCGATGTATTAAAATTGCTTAAATCTAAAGTTGTTGTGTGGCTATTAAAAAACATACTCTGCATATTCGTTACGTTTGATGTATTAAAACTACTTAAATCTAGTTCTACTGCCGCACTACTTGAAAACATCTCACTCATATTCGTTACTTTTGATGTATCAAAATCACTTAATCCAATTATATTTTTTACTCGGTTCATTCTAAACATCCCACTCATATTCGTTACTTTTGATGTATCGAAACTACTTAAATCTAGATCAGTAGCTCTGCTACTCCCAAACATCCCACTCATATTAGTTACATTAGATGTATCAAAACTGCTCAAATCTAGACTTGTTGCTTCACTCATATAAAACATCCCACTCATATTCGTTACTTTTGATGTATCAAACTTATTTAGGCCTTTAATACTTGTAGCTTGACTAATAGCTAACATATGATCCATATTAGTTACATTTGATGTATTAAAATTACTTAAATCTAAACTTGCTGCCTTGCTATAAGTAAACATCCAACTCATATTAGTTACATTTGATGTATCAAAACTACTTAAATCGAGGCTTGTTGCTTTACTACCATAAAACATTCCATACATATTAGTTACCTTTGACGTATCAAAATTACTTAAATCTAAGTTTGTTGCTTGACTATTATAAAACATCCCACTCATATTCGTTACTTTTGATGTATCGAAACTACTTAAATCGATACTTGATGCTTTACTCTCATAAAACATTTCATTCATACTAGTTACATATTCATCGTTAACCATATAACAAAATTCTGTTGTTACTGGGTCTGTTGATCCTTGATTAGTTAATTTAACTCCCCATGTATTATTATAATAAGTGTAAGTATATTGTCCATCTACAAAAGAAGTGGCACCTTCATCAGTTGAACATCTTCTCTTACCTTTAACATATAAGTTGTTTATATCACTATCACTTAATTTTACATTAAGTGTTATATTTTCTTTTTTAATTTTTACATTATATTTATCATCATTTTGAATAATATCATTTGTTCCGCCCATTAATTTAATTGATGTATTTATTGTATTATTATTCTTATTAATATCTAAACTATGATTTCCAAGTTCTACATCATTAAATATTACTGTACCATTTTCATCAGTTGTTCCAGTCATTGGATTAGAATGAAGTGTTACTTCACTATTCGCAACAGGCGTTCCATCTGCATTAGATATATTAAGTGTAAGATTATATGTATTGTAAGCAGGAACTATTCCAAGAACACCATAAAACTTTTTACCTTGATTATAATTTTGTGGCTTATTTGTATAATTTTTAAACTCAATTGTTACAGTATACGTATGAGTTTCACCTGGTAATATAAGTGCTGCTTCTTTATATGGATATAATACCTTATTAGTTTCAGCTGTGACTTCATTTGTTTGAGGTACTATTACATTATCAGTATTATCACATGTACCTTCAGTAGCTCCACTACTTGTACATTCACTTCTTATAACTAATTCTTCTTTTTGAATCTCGTTATAAAGTTTCTGCCAGCCTAAAGTATAGTATGCTTCTTCATTACCAGTATTTGCTACAGTGATAGTTTTAGTCATAGTCCATCCTGGTTCAATATTAGTAGCTCTTACTTCTTTTCCATCTGTATACTTTAGTTCTAACTTTGTAGTATCCACATTTATTGTTTCAGCTACATCGTTACCACTAACTGTCAAACTAAAATAAGCATAAGTTAGCCCTACTGTTAACAAGAATATACCAATTAATACACTTGCAAATATAAACTTTTTATCTTTCATATTTAGTACCTCTATTCTCTATTAATAATTATATCAATACCCCCCCCCCCCATGTCAATGGGCTTGCAATTATTTTTCTTTTATGATATCATGTATACATGTGAAGGAA
The DNA here is from genome assembly GCA_934085595.1 of uncultured Bacilli bacterium. GTDB lineage: Bacteria > Bacillota_I > Bacilli_A > RF39 > UBA660 > CAG-1000. Next base: position 17,796 of record CAKOHK010000001.1, on the reverse strand, counting down.
ACTTCATACAATAAAAAAGGAACACTTAATATACACGTGTTGAGTGATGCCAACATTTATGTTGTCCACCTAATTCATCGCTGAGTTAGGTGGTTCTTTTCTTATATAAAACTTATTAAAGCTACTGCTAGAATAAGCACTAAAATAACTAAGATTAATATAGTTAATCCCAAAACAGATATTGAAAAATCTTTTTTGTTCATAATATACCAGCCTCCTTCCTATCTTTTCAAATATGAATTTGGCACCACCCAACTATTAAGTATTCCTTTATGCATTATATCAAACATTAGTTTCTATTGCAAGCAAACAAATCAAAAAAAATTATTATTTTTGCAATTTTAAAATGCATATAAAAAAGCAAGCAACTTTTGCTCACTACTTAACATTTTTATTATCGCCTTTAGTTATATTTCTACTTTGATAATCACTAAGTGCTAGGTCAAACTCCCTTTCATCGAAGTCTGGAAAACAAGTACTTGTAAAATATAATTCTGAATAACTAATACTATAAAGCATAAAATTACTTATTCTAACTTCACCACTTGTTCTTATAAGTAAATCTATTGGTGGTAAATCATTATATAAATATTTATAGAATGTTTCAGTATTGATACTATCTAAATCTATTTCTTTATTAATGACCATATTAGTTATTTTTTTACATGCATCTACTATTTCACTTTGTCCTCCATAATTAAGGCATACATTAAATACACCTTTCTTACAGTCTTTAGTTTGATTCTCAAGTTCTTTCATGGTATTATAAACTTTATCACTAAGCGGCTCTTTTCTTCCTGAAAATACTACTTTAACATCATTTTTTAAAAAGAAGTTTACATCACTTTTAAATGCTGTTACGAATAAATCCATTAAATAATTCACTTCATCTTTAGTTCTTTTAAAGTTTTCTGTAGAAAATGCAAAAACACTTAGATATTTAACACCTTTTTCTAATATATAAAGAGCTGTTTTCTTAAGAGTTTTATATCCAGCATAATGTCCTTCAGTTCTTTTAAGACCTCTTCTAGTTGCCCATCTTCCATTGCCATCCATTATAATGCCTACGTGTGCAGGTATACTATTCATTTCTTCACTTCCTCAAATTATTAATATATTTAAAAATTGTTTTTGTTTCTTTTAAAATATAAAAATCACTATATCTATTATACTAGAAAAATCAAATAATAAAAGAGAAATATCATCTCTTTTACATTTTTATATATTATTCATTATCATTATTTAGTATTTCATTATTAATATAATCTAGTTCTTCTTTAGTTTCTACATCTCTTATTATGTAATTATCATTATTTAATATCAGTTCACTTGCGTATATAACTCCATCATTTTCTTTTGTAAATATTATATATTCTTTATCAAATGGGTTATCACTTATTATATCTATTACGTTTAGTGTTACTGTTTTTCCTTTTTCATCTTTTACTTTTAATTCGTGCATTTTAAATCCTTTCTACTAGTACATCTGATGTCATTTCTTTTGGTACTTCTAGTCCCATTATATTTAGTATAGTTGGCGCTATATCTGATATTTTACCATCTTTTACTTTATAATTCTTATCTGTTATTATTAATGGCACTTTACTTGTTGTATGGCTTGTTACTACATTTCCGCTTTCATCAAGCATTACCTCTGCATTTCCATGATCTGCACTTATTACCATTGTTATATCTTTTTCTTTGCATTTTTCATATAACTTACCAACACATTCATCAACTACTTCTACTGCTTTTACAGTTTTATCAAATACACCTGTGTGTCCTACCATATCACCGTTAGCGTAGTTTAATATTATTAAATCAAAATTATCTAGTTCTTCTAATAATTTATCGGTTATTTTGTATGCACTCATTTCTGGCATTAAATCATATGTTGCTACTTTTGGTGATGGGATTAATATTCTTTTATCATGAGCATATTCTTTTTCAAGTCCTCCATCAAAGAAATATGTAACATGAGCATATTTTTCTGTTTCTGCTATTCTAAGCTGCGTTAAATTATTTTTTTCTATGTATTCTCCTAGAGTATTATTAAGTGTTTCTAGTTCGTATGCTCTTTTACATTTTACACTATCACTTACAAGCATCATTGTTATCATTTTAATGTTCTTAAGATTCTTCCTTGGAAAAGCATCAAACTCATTATTTGTTATTGCTGTGCATATTTCTCTTAATCTATCTGGTCTATAGTTGTATACAATAATACCATCATTTGATTTAAGTATTCCATTTCTATCAATAATAGCTGGTTTAATAAACTCATCAGTTACATTATTTTCATATTCATAATCTACGTAATCTAATATATTTTCATATACATGTCCAAGGCCATTTGCGATAACATCATATGCTTTTCTAACTCTATCATAATTGTTATCTCTATCCATAACATAGTATCTTCCACTAATACTCGCTATTTTTCCAAAACCTATTTCTTTTAATTTATTTTGTAATTTAATAATATAATCTCTTCCACTTTTAATAGGTGTATCTCTTCCATCAGTAAATACATGCACATAAACATCTTTTAGATTTTTCTTCTTGCATAAATCAAGAAGCGCGAAAAGATGATCTATATGTGAGTGTACTCCTCCATCACTTAAAAGGCCCATTAAATGAAGACGTGAATTATTTTTAATTACGTGATCTATTACTTCGTTAATGTTTTCATTTTCAAAAAACTTTCCACTTTTTATGTCATTTGTTATTCTCATTAAAGGCTGATATACTATTCTGCCTGCTCCTATATTCATGTGACCTACTTCTGAATTACCAATTTGTCCACTTGGAAGACCAACCATTTCTCCACTTGCGTCAAGTAAGCTATGTGGATAAATACTTTTAAGCATATCTAAATTAGGAGTCTTTGCAGCCTTAACTGCATTACCATATTCTTCGCTCCTATAACCGACACCATCCATAATACAAAGTAATATCTTTTTCATACGCTCTCCTTATTTTCATAAATATTTTACCATTAATTTTATTTTTATACAACTTGTATTTAATAGTATATTTATGTATAATTAATTTGATAGAGGTAAAGAATTATGCATAAATATACAAAAGAAGAACTCGAAAATAGATTAAAAAAGGAAAAATGGATGTTTAGTAGTGCTGTTTATGAATATTTTGAGTACATATTAAATCTTGATTTTTCTGTTATGAGAGATTATATAACTAATGAAGAAAGAGAAGTTATTAGTGCTATGGGAATATATAATGCTCTTGCTAGTTATAATATTTATGAGAGAAGTTTGGATATTTTAATAAATAATGTTAAAGACTTAAATATATGCGATAGACAGTTATTAATAGCTAGTACTGTTTCTGATAATAGGAATATACCGCTTTTTATGTATGCGTATAATTTATCAAATAAACAGATTGGTAATGTTAACTTATTTCAAACATTTAGTGATAATCCCGCTTATAGAGATGAATGTAATTTAACTCATGATACTTGTGCTTTATTGCTTGAAGATTATGGCGTTGATGATAGCTCTCTTAATGAGTATAATTCTCTTGAAATTGTTTCTTTAAAAAGTATGCCAAACTTATTATTATTAAAAAGAGATAGGTATTCAAAATAAAATAGCGCTAAGCGCTATTTTATTATAAGTATATCTTTTTCTTTATCATAATTTACTATGATCTTAGTACCAGATTTTATTTCATTATTAATTAGTTTTTTAGCAATAAGTGTTTCTAATTTATTATTAACAAGTCTTTTAAGTGGTCTTGCTCCATAGAACTCATCATAACCATTATCGATTAAATATTTTTTAGCTTCTTCTGAAAGAGTTATTTTAACATTTAAATCACTTAGTCTTGTTTCGATTTCATTAATTATTTTATTTAATATTTCTTCTAAATCAGATTTACTTAATTTATTAAATACTATTATTTCATCAAGTCTATTTAAGAACTCTGGTCTAAAGTATTTATTTAATTCACCTCTTACTTTATCTTCTTCATTATTAATAATGTGTTCGCTTCCTACATTTGATGTCATAATTATTATTGTGTTTTTAAAGTCAACTGTACGTCCATTTGAGTCTGTTAGTCTTCCTTCATCTAGTATTTGTAATAATAGATTAAGTACATCAGGATGTGCTTTTTCTATTTCATCAAATAGTACGATTGAGTATGGATTTCTTCTTACTTTTTCAGTTAATTGTCCACCCTCTTCATATCCAACATAACCTGGTGCGGCTCCGATTAATCTAGATACTGAATATTTTTCCATGTATTCACTCATATCTATTCTTACCATATGATGTTCATCATCGAATAACTCATATGCAAGACTTCTTGCTACTTCTGTTTTACCTACTCCAGTTGGACCTAAGAACATAAATGAACCGATTGGTTTATTTGGGTCTTTAATACCACTTCTTGAACGAATTATCGCATCACTTACAAGTCTTAATGCATTATCTTGTCCCATAACACGTTTTCTTAAGTTGTCATAAAGGTTAAGTATTTTCTCTTTTTCACTACTCATAAGTTTAGAAATTGGAATATTAGTCCATTTACTAATAACTGTAGCTATATCTTCACTTGTAACTGTATCAGATAATATAGCGTTATTAGCATTTGACATTAATTCTTCTAGTTTAGCTTGTAATTTTGGAAGAACGCCATTTTTAATTCTAGCTGCATTTTCTAAATCATAACTATTCTTTGCTTTTTCAAACTCAAAAGTATATTTTGATATATCTGATTTAACTCTTTTAATTTCTTCGTTTGTTGTTTTTTCTTCTTTCCATTTTGCATTAAGTTCTGCTTCTTTGCCTTTAAGTGTATATAATTCATTATCTATTTTTTCAAGTCTTTTAAGTGACAATTCATCTTTTTCTTTCTTAAGTGCTTCTTTTTCTACTTGCAAAGTTAGTATTTTTCTTGTAATTTCATCAAGTGAAGTTGGTACACTATCCATTTGTACTTTGATTGTTGCGCATGCTTCATCTACTAAATCTATTGCTTTATCTGGTAAGAATCTATCTGTAATATATCTATTTGATAATGTAGCAGCACTTACTAGTGCTTTATCTTGAATTGTTACTCCGTGATATATTTCAAATCTTTCTTTAAGTCCACGTAGTATTGTTATTGTATCTTCTACTGTTGGTTCACTTACTGTTACTTTTTGGAATCTACGCTCAAGTGCTCCATCTTTTTCAATATACATTCTATATTCATTAAGAGTAGTTGCTCCGATTACATGTATTTCGCCACGGGCAAGCATTGGTTTTAATATATTACCTGTATCCATAGCTCCATCTACAGCACCTGTTCCGACAATTAGATGTATTTCATCTATAAACATTATGATGTTGCCTTCACTTTTCTTAATTTCATCAAGTACTTTTTTAAGTCTTTCTTCAAACTCACCACGATATTTAGCTCCAGCAATTAAAGAAGCCATATTTAATTCCCATATAGTTTTATCTTTTAAACTAAGTGGTACATCTCCTTTTACTATTCTTCTTGCAAGACCTTCTACTATTGCTGTTTTACCAACACCTGGTTCACCAATAAGAACTGGATTATTCTTAGTTTTTCTAGATAGTATTCTAGTTATACTACGAATCTCCTCATCACGTCCAATTATTGGATCTATCTTGTTATTTTTAACATCTTCATTTATATTACGTCCATATTTTAATAGAACGTTTTCTTCTTCATTTTGATTAAACATATTAATCCCTCCAATCATCAATCTAATTATGCCACACTAATTAGCACTTGTCAATAAAGAGTGCTAATTTAAATATGAAAGCATTTTTAATACGTTTTTCCTATAATCAATATCTTTATTCATTAAGTAAAAATGACAATACGCATTAATAAGACACCATTTAAGTATTTTATCATTATAATTTCCTATTGATTTATATCCATTTAAAAAATTATTTATATCCTCTTTATTATTCATAAACTTTTGATTATACCTAAGTGTAATAGCCCAAGCTATATCTTGCTCTTTTAAACCTCTTCCGCTATATTCCCAATCTATGACGCCATTTATTTCATCATTTACCCATAATATATTACCATAATGAAAATCTCCATGAATAAAAGTATCATATGATTTTTCAAAATCATTTTCTTTTAAATAATCTATATATTTTTTTATTTCTTTTTCACTTTCAAGTAAAGTATATATTTTTACTTCTGGTAATTCATTTATAATTCTTTGTTTTGCTATATTGAGTGTTTGACATGGTATTTTATGAATAATTGCAAGTTCTTTTCCATACTTATATAAAAGCCCTTTTTTATTTTCTTTGTCTTTTGACAAGATATCAGAAAGTCTTTCTCCTTCTATTTTTGATAAAACAATATAATTCTTTCCATCAAAAGAGCCATTTTCATATACTTTTGGTAGTTTTGTATAATAATTATTATCTAAGAGATAATTCAAATGTTTTACTTCACTTTCAAAATCACATACTTTACTGCGTTCTATTTTAATAAAAACATTTTCTTTTTTGTCGTTTACTTCAGCTATACATTCTACTACATCATTGCCTGCTGGTGGATAACTTATTATTTTTTCTACTATAATATTTTTGTATTTTATTTTGCTTGGATCAATATTTAGTTCACGCCATTTTTCATAAATCATATAAACTCCTTTACTTTAATAATTCAAATACTTTATTTAAGTCTTCATGTATTACTAAATCCGCTTTATTATCGTATGGTGTTTTAGAATCGTTTATTATAACTAATTTCTCACCTTTAAATAGTCCTACTAAACTTGCTGCAGGTTCTACTAATAATGAAGTTCCAAGTACTATTAACACTTTTGATGTATAGCAAAGATACTGTGCTTTTATAAAGTTATCATATAAACTTTCTCCATATAAAACAACATCCGGTTTTATTATACCTGTGCATGTACATCTTGGAACACCGATACTATCAAATACATAGTTTGCACTATAGCTTTTACCACATAAAATGCAGTGATTTTCATATATAGTCCCGTGAATAGGAATAACATTCTTACATCCTGCTTTCTCATGAAGACCATCAATGTTTTGAGTGATAATACTTTTTAATTTACCCTTGTCTTCTAACTTTTTTAAATATTTATGAACTACATTTGGTTCTATATTTAAAGAGTTCATATTATTCTTATAAAAATCATAAAATAACTCTGGTTCATTATTAAAACAATTAATACTTAATAGATATTCTGGATTTATATTACTTTTATCTTTATAAATACCATTTTTACCTCTAAAATCTTTTATACCACTTCCTGTACTTACTCCTGCTCCTGTAAAAAATACGATATCATCATAAGTATCTATTATATTTTGTAGTTTTTCTATATTATTCATATGTTACCTCTTATATAAATAATATAACTTTTAATAATTTATTACAATAGTAAAACTATACCTATTACTATAATTATTAAACCTATGATAGTCTTTTTATAGAGCTTATCTTTTAAGAATATAGTTGATAATAAAACTGCAAATAATAATGAGGATTTTTCTATAGCAAATACATCTGCTGCATTACCATCTTTTAATGCTTTATAATAACATATCCAAGATATACATGTAGTTACTCCAGTTAATAAAATGCATATAAAATCTTTTTTATCTATTTTTTTAATACTTTTTAAGTTTTTCTTTATAATATTTATAATTAATAAAACTATGAAAGCAACTATTGTTCTTACAAATAAAGCTATATTTGGATTTATATCTTTTATACCTATTTTACCTAATATAGTTGTAGTACTTGTAAATATACCAGTTAATATAGCGTATAATAGCCATTTATTACTTTTAGCATTTTTATCATCTTTTTTTATAGTTAAAAGAGAGCCAGTTACTATAAGTAACATTGATATAGCTTTAATAATAGTTATTTCTTCTTTTAAAAATATATTTGATAATATTAAAGTTAATACTATACTTAATTTATCTACAGGACTTACTTTATTAACACTACCTTCTTCAAGTGCTTTAAAATAATATATCCACAAAAGTGCTGTACTTAGACCAGATAGTATTAAAAATACAAACGTTTTCAAGCTTATGTTATATATATCACCGATGAGTCCTAGAGATATTAAAATTATTAAAAGAATTATATTAATTAAAGACACTCTTAATAAAGTAGATATTAAACTATCTACTTTTTTGGATGCAAAAGATGAAAGTACGCTTGTTAGTGCTGAAAAGAAACCTGCTAGTAATGAAAAAATAACCCACACTTATATCACCTTTATTAGTATGAGTTATTTTATATTATTTATTACTTTTATAATTTTCTCTTTCTATTTTAGAATATATGCATCCACAATAATCTTGTCTATATAAACCATATTTTTTAGATAATTCTATTGAGTTTTTATAACCATTATCTTTTTTAAAATCTGAATATAACCATTTTACATTATATTCTTTTTCTAATTTTTCACCTATTTCATTTATTAATTTTGAGTTTTTATATGGACTTACCGAAAGAGTTGTACAGAAATAATCATAATTGTTTTCTTTGGCTAGAAGTGCTGTTTTTTGAAGCCTTAGATCGAAACATATAGTGCATCTTTCTCCTCTTTCTTTGCATGATTCATATCCTTTTACTTTTTCATTATATAAATCATTATCATAATCACAGTCTATATAATCAAGTTTATTTTTAGTTTCTATCATATCTAGTAATTTTATTTGCTCTTGTTTTCTTTTTTCGTATTCACTTCTTGGTGATATATTTGGATTATAATATAAAATAGTAATATCAAAATATTTAGTTAGAAATGATATAACATGACTACTACAAGGTGCGCAGCAGCTGTGTAATAATAGTTTTTTAACACTAGTAAGACTATTTAATTCTTCCATTTCTTTTTCATATATTGTTTTTATTGTTTTTTCCATTTCTACTCCTTATTTTCATTTTCCATTTCATAGTGAAGTACTATGTCTCTATCATAATAAACTATTCTGCCACTTGGTAAAAGAAGCATTCTATTTATTCCAAGATTATCTACAAAATCTAAATTATGTGATACGACTAACATTGTTCCTTCGTAATCTTTAAATGTTTCTGCGATAATTGTTTGAGTAACTGGATCTAGATGGTTTGTTGGTTCATCTAAAAGTAGTGTATTCGCTCCTTTTAATGATATTTTAGCAAGTGCTACCCTACTTCTTTCTCCTGGAGATAGTACTTCTATTTTTTTATAGATATCATCTTCTGTGAAAAGAAAACTTCCTAAAAACTTTCTAAGTTCATATATAGGCATATTGTATTCTTCAAAGTTATCTATTATTCTTTTGTCACTTTTTAATATTTCATGCTCTTGAGCATAATAACCTATAGTTGTTTTTTCACCAATGTTTATAGTACCAGAAAGTGGCTTTAAATAATTCATAAGTAATTTTAATAATGTTGTTTTACCTATACCATTTTCTCCTACTATTAAAAACTTTTCTCCACGTGATAAATCAAATGTTAAGTTTTCATATAATAATTCTTCTTCAGTATAACCAAATGTAAGATTATTTACACTTATAGGTATACTATAACTTTCATGTTCTATTTTAATTTTAAATCTAGTATATTTGTTTTTTCTTTCAAGTTCTACTTTTTCTTTTTGTAATCTTTCTAATTTCTTAATTCTATCTTTAGCAATATTTGCTTTCTTTTCATTACCTCTTATATATTTGCTTATTATCTTTTTAAGTTTCTCTTCTTCTTTCTGCTGTTTTTCATATAGTTTAAGTTTTGCTTCATTCTTTTCATTCTTAACTTTTAAATATTTACTATAGCTTCCATTAAATAATTCAGTAGTATGATTTACTTTATTAATATATAGTGTTTTATTTGTAACTTCATCTAAAAATGATATGTCATGTGAGATAACTAGTACGAGTCCTTTATATGATTTGATATAATTTATTATATAATCTTTAGTATCTAAATCTAAATGGTTTGTTGGTTCATCTAATAATAATATTTCAGGTTTTGAATAAAGAAGTCTTGCAAAAGCTACTTTTGACTTTTCTCCTCCACTTAAACTTTTTAAGCTTTGATAAAGTAATTCATCATTTATATTCATACCACTTATTATTTTAAGTAATATTCCTTCTGCATTATATGAATCATAGTATGATAATTTCTTTTCTATTTTATCTATTTTGTTATAATATATTTTTAATTCTTTTTCATCTATAGTATTTGATATTTTTAAATAGATATCATTAAGTTCATTTTCTAGTTTTTTAATAGGTCTTCCTTCAAGTAAATAATCAAAAACTGTTATATCTTCTATTGGGATTTCATCTGTTATTACTTGAGGTAAGTATCCTATTCTTTTATTATCTAAAAGTATTTTTCCACTATCAGGAGTAAGAGTGCCTCTTATTAAGTTAAATAGTGTACTTTTGCCTGCGCCATTTACTCCAGTAATACCTACTTTATCTGTGCCTTGAAATATTACGCTTATATTATCAAATATTATTTCTTTATTAAAAGACATACATAGATTTTGTATATTCATTTTTTCTCACATCCGTATATATTTTATCACATACTTTAATAATTTCAATTGACAAAGTTAATATAAAAGTGCTATAGTAATAATGTGCTTATGAATAAAAGCATTTAGGGGCATCATATAGTGGTAGTATCTTGGTCTCCAAAACCAATCGCGAGGGTTCGAGTCCTTCTGCCCCTGCCATAGAAAATTATAAGGTTCAGTCTTAGGATTGAATCTTTTTTTATGGACTAGATATTAATTAAAAACTATAGTAGAATATAATTATAAGTGAAAGGAGACGCGTTATGAAAAATACTAATGTTTTAGTAGATGAAATGTTATTTGAAGATAATATTTCTGGTTCTTACTTCGAATACTGTCCTTTACCTGATGTTGTTGGCGTTGCTAGTGCGAAATGTAGCTCAAAATCATATTATGTTTATGAAAATGATGAACATGGTAATCTTGAATGGTTTATTAAAGAAGACTGCCTTTCTGAAGCAATTAATCAGGCTAGAGAGACATACAAAGGACTTAAGTCTTATTATGAAGGAATTAGTGGTGACTTTGCTAGAATAAATAAAAAGAACTAGCCAAGTATAATCGCCCACTATGAATTGAAATGATTTACTATTGATTATTGTGAGCGACTATGATATAATACTCTTGCTTGAGGTAATAGATTGTGCTTATATGCATATAATATTATAGTAGAGCATATTAAAAAGTGGTGAACCCAGCCATAAATCGGGACTTAAAAAAGCGGTGAACCCAGCCATAAATCGGGACTTAAAAAAGCGGTGAACCCAGCCATAAATCGGGACTTAAAAAAGGTGACTAAAGTTTTTATACTTTAGTCTTTTTTATAGCATTTTTTATTTTAAACAATAATTCAATTTTTTTAAAAAAATCGTACAAATGTATTGACAAACGAATGATTGTATTATAATATATCTATGGTGGTTAAAACATAAATAATGTATAATTAGTGTATCTGTCATAGAATTGCTAAAGTTATAAAATATTTTACCTTTAATGGTGGATAAGTTTTTATACTAATTGGAAGGAGAAAGATATGTTTAATAATTTTAAAATCGTTAGAGTTGATTCAGATTACTGCGATTATTTAAGAATGTATGATGATAAAGTTGTTTACAACAAAAATGAGAAAGAACTAAGACCATTTGTAGGAATACTTTTCATGATTGGAATGTGTGAATACTTCGCACCTCTATCTAGCCCAAAACCTAAACATAAAAAAATGAAAAACAAATTAGACTTTCTTAAAATACAAAATGGAGAACTCGGTGCTATCAATTTCAATAATATGATACCTGTTACTAAAAGCAATTATGATTTGGTAGATTTAAACAAAGAAGCATTAACTATATTAGAAATGAAATATCAAAAATTATTAAAAGAGCAACTAGAATGGCTAAATAGTAATTATAATCGAATTAAAGATAAATCTTTTAAGTTATATTGCCTATATATCAATGATAAATTACCAAATAATATAAAAATAAGATGCTGTAACTTTAAATTATTAGAGGAAAAATGCACAGAATATTCAAAATTATATAATACACTTATAGAATCTAAATAAGGTTCTTTTTATTTGCAATAAAAACTATACACCTATTTTTTTATATAGTTGTATAGTTTATCATTAGTTATTTCGTAATGATTATTATTGGTATTTATAAAACCTATATGAGTAAATACATTTTTTGATTTGATATGTTTTGAGTTAATGAATGCATTTATTTTATTATATTTATTTTTATCTATTTTAGTAATAAACTCATTTAATAGTTTTAATAATACATTTTTACCTTGATACTCTTCTTTAATTTGTACTTCTGAAATTAATAATCCTAAATGCATATAACAATAAGATAGAAAAGCAATTACTTCATTATTTAATTTGCATACTATTATATAATAGTTTGGCGTATTAAGTAGTGTATTTTTAAATGCATCGTAATTACTTTTTGTATCGCTTTCTTCTTTGGATATTTTGTTTTCATTATAAACTATTATTTTATATATTTCATTTATAGTTTCATTATCTATTTTATTATCAGGAGTAAAATAATCAAATGTTATTATATTATCTTTCATATATTACCTGCCTTCTGTTATATCACTTACTTCAAATTGACTATTATATAAATCATAATAATATCCTTTATTCTTAAGTAATTGTTTGTGATTTCCACTTTCTAAAATAGTTCCATTTTTAATTACTATTATTTTATCACTATTTATAATAGTAGATAGTCTATGCGCTATTACTATAGATGTTCTATCTTTCATAAGTTCTTTCATACTTTCATTAATAAGAAGTTCAAGTCTTGTATCAACATTACTTGTTGCTTCATCAAGAATTAATACTTCTTTGTTAGCAATAAGTGCTCTTGCAATTGTAAGAAGTTGCTTTTCTCCTGCTGAGATATTATTTGTTTCTTCATTTATTTCAAAGTTTATACCTCCTGGAAGTCCATTAATCATATGAAGTATCTTTGCTTTATTCAATGCTTTAGTAAGCTTTTCATCACTTATATTATTATCAAATATTAAGTTTTCTTTAATAGTGCCTTCAAATAACCAAGTATCTTGAAGTACCATACTTATTATTTTTCTATATGATTCTTTATCTAATGATCTTATATCTATTCCATCTATTAATATATTACCAGTGTAATTATCATAAAAGTTCATAAGTAAATTAACTATAGTTGTTTTACCACTACCTGTTTTACCTACTAAAGCTATCTTTTCTCCTTTTTTAATAGTTAAATTAAAATCTTTTAATACTTCTTTAGTATTATCATAACTAAAGTTTACATTCTTAAACTCAATCTTATCATTAAATGTAAATGATTTAATATGACCATTATCTTCTTCTTCATAATTTAATAGTTCGTTTATTCTATCATATGACGCAACTGCCATTTGAAGATTTGATATTACTTGCGCTATTACATTCATTGGTCTATTAAAGTCTTTTAAATATTGTATAAATGATTGAACTGCTCCTAGTCTCATAGAACCATTCATCACTTTAAGTGCTCCGATACATACAATTATCACATAATTTAAATTACCAATACTTTTATTAAGTGGAACTGATAGTGAACCATAAAAACTACTTTTAAAGCCGTAATCCGCTAGTTTTTTACATTCATTATTAAACTTATTATTATAATAATCTTCTTTATTGAATGATTTAATTACATCATTATTAGTTACACATTCTTCTACAAAGGCATTAACGTTTCCTATTGAACTTTGATTTAATTCAAAATATTTTTGACTTCTTTTAATTACTTTAGATAATATTATAAATGTAATTGGTACAGCAACTATAGTTATAAGTGCTAGGGTGAAATCTAAAATAAACATCATGATAACTACGCCTATTATTAAAGTAAAATTGTATACAAGTTCTGGTACTACTTCTGTTATGTTATCACATAATCTTTCTACATCATTTGTTATTTTACTTATGATATCACCTTTTTTAAGTGTATCTATTTTCTTTAGTTTAATTTTATTTATTTTATCTATTAAACTATTTCTAAGATTATAGCCTACTATTTGACCTACTTTACTAGATAAATAGTTTTTAATATATGTACTTAAAGCATCCATTATATAACAAAATGCAACTATTATAAGTACTTTAATTATATATTTATATTGATAAGGCATACTTGATGTAAATGAATCATATAAACTATCAGTTGCGTATCCTAAAAAATATGGAGCAAGAGATGAGAAGATTGCTGATAAAATACAAAATAATACTATTAATATATAACTATTTTTATAAGGAGATATTATTTGATATACTTTAGACATTATATTTTTAAACGATGTTTTTTCATTATTATTCATACTATATCTCCTTTCTTTGTGATTTTATAAACTCTTTAAATACTTTACTTTTAGTTTTTAATTCTTTATATGTACCAGAGTTTTCTATCTTACCTTCATCAAGTACTATGATGTTACTAGCATCTTCTATAGTACTTACTCTTTGTGATATATATAACTGCATCACATTTTTATAATTTTCTTTAATTTCATTTCTTATTTTTTTATCAGTTATATAATCAACTGCTGAAAACGAATCATCAAATATAAACATTTTTCCATTATTTAAAATAGCTCTTGCGATTATAAGTCTTTGCTTTTGTCCTCCACTTAAATTAACTCCACCCTGTTCTATTTTAAAATCAAGTTTTTCTTTATTTGAAAGAACAAAATCATCTATTTTAGCTATCTCTAAAGCTTTCATAATTTCTTTATCACTTATTTTATTATCAAATATTAAGTTTTCTCTAATTGTACCTTTAAATAATAAAGCTTTACCTGGAGCATATGAAAATAATTTTCTAAGAGAAGAAATACTATATTCTTTTATATCTATTCCATTTATATAAATGTTTCCTTCTTCTAGTTCTAAGTGTCTTAATAGTAAATTGATAATTGTTGTTTTTCCGCTACCACTTGAACCTATTATTCCAACTTTCTCATTTTCTTCAATTTTAAAGTTTATATCTTTAAGGACATAATCTTTTGCTTTTTCGTATTTATAATATACATGAGAGAACTCTATACTTTCTAGGTTTTTAATTTCAATGTTGTTTTTTGATACACTTTTAGTTTCAGTATTTAATATTTCATTAATTCTTTTAAATGATATTACTACTCTTGGAATATTAATTATTATCATAAGTAACATTACAAAACTCATAAGAATAGAACCTTCATATTGAATAAATGCCATCATTGAACCAATTTCTAAAGTACCTTTTTGAAGTAGATTTGAAGATAAATATACTATTATTACTACCCCTATATTTACAGTTAATGACACTATAGGTTGTACTAAATATAATACTTTATTTAAGTATATATTTAAGTTCATATTATCTTTATTAGTTTTATCAAATCTTTTCTTAAAAAACTTTGTTTTATTAAATGATTTTATTATACGAAGACCACTTATTATTTCTCTACTTTTAGAGTTAATGTCATCAAATAATTTTTGAGATAATTCAAACTTTTTGAATACTAGACCAAATATTATTAATATTGATATTACAAGAATAGATGCCGAAACTATTATTACCGGAGATAAATCTTTAGCTACTTTAAACGCCATTATAGAAGCTCCAACAGCTGTAATTGGGGCAAAAAGCATTAGTTTAAGTCCAAAACTAAATGTAGAAGTAATATTACTTACATTATTAGTACTTCTTGTTATAAGAGTTGATGCTCCATAAGAAGATATTTCTTTTTTATTAAGAGAGTTTATTTTACTAAATAATGCTTTTCTTATGTTATAACCATATTTATTAGAAAACTTAGATGAAGAATATATAACAATAGTATTAGCAATTAAACATAATAAAGTAATTCCTATCATTATTAAGCAATTATTATATACATAAGTTTTATCTAAACTATTAATTGCATTATTAACTATATCACTCATGGTATTTGGAAGTTTAAGTTCACAATATACTTGAGTAATAGATGCTATTATCATTAAAATTATATATTTATATAATCCTTTCATTAATTTAATTATTTTCATAATTCACGTCCATTTCTATTATTACTTAATTATTATAACATTATTATTGTAATTAAAAAAGAATAAATACTAGATTTACTCTTTAAACATAAGTTTATTCAATAATAAATGGATCGCTAATAGTTCCATTTCCTGATATGTAATTCACATCAGAGCTTAGGCATAAAGAAGGACGTAAGCCTGCAGTGTATGTCAAACCTGCAATGCCCATATGACCACTAGTAGTCACAAACATTACGCAGTTTAAATCAATAGAATAAGGTGATAAGCTCCAATAGCGATTATTTTGATCAAAAAGCCAGTTAGTACTAGTGCAAGTTGAATCATTATACTTATCACCTATTGTTCCATTATTGTAGCAACTGCTACTTGCATACATATAATCACTTGGATATATTAATGCTACTTTTCCATCCCATGTTTGTTTATTTCCACTATGTACACTAGTGCTTCTTTCTTGACTATATATTTCTTTTGTAGTTCCAAAATTATTATTATTAAATACTACATTTCCAAGGTACCATTTAGTGCTGCTTATTTGACTTTTCGCTGTTTCTGTTAATCCTATATTTCTATAATCACATACCGCAGTAGTATTAACTGTATTATCATAGCCTGTTGAACACACTAAACTTGTATAACCAGATTCACGATTGTAATATGGTCCACTATTTAACATTGCCATTAAAGTTGATGTTGTCCAGTCATTTTTATAACCTGACGATGTTTTATAATTCCATGATACATTTTCCGTTATATCTCTTACTATTTTTACTTTATATTTTTTTGCATATGTTCCGTCGCCGTTGGGTGTTTCCACTTCAAATACTCCGATTATTCTCCATTTTCCAACTTCATCATTAAATGTTATATAGTTGTTTGGACTTGCTCCTTGGTATCTATATTCTATAGTGTTATAATT
Source organism: uncultured Bacilli bacterium (assembly GCA_934085595.1). Classification (GTDB taxonomy): domain Bacteria; phylum Bacillota_I; class Bacilli_A; order RF39; family UBA660; genus CAG-1000. The sequence continues at coordinate 723 of CAKOHK010000001.1, read as the reverse complement.
TTGGTTACCTGTCGCTGTTTGTTCTATTTTTGTTAATCCTAGTGTTTGATAATTATTTATTAAATGCAATGTAAAATATGTATTCTCTTCAAAATATAAACTACATTTAGTTTGATTATCTGATTTAATTAGTATTTGTCTATTTAATGTATCATAACTAGCAATAGCATCGTTTGTGCATGTATAATTTACTAGCGTATAATTTTTGCTACTATCAAGTTTGTCTACTCTTGTGTTATCTACATATAATGCTGTTGTTTCATAGTCATAATGTAAATAGTTTGTGTCTATTTCTGTGTAAGTATCTAGTACTTTTACTTCATCTAAATCATTAAATGAATAACCTCCGAATACAATAAGTGATAGTGTTTGTTTCTCTGTACTTGTATTTTTAATTGTAAGAGATATTGTTCTTTTAGTTAGTATTCCACCTAGTGATGGTTCTAAATAATCACTCGCATATCTAACTTCTAGGTTAGTGTTGGTTAAATACGCTAATTTATAATTTGTTGATATTGCATTTAAACTTGTTATTTCTATAGTGTGTTCTGTTTCACCTGGATCTATATCTATCGTGTAAGTATTTTCATTATCTATTTTTATAGAGTATAAAAGTTCTGAAATATACATTTCATTACTTCTATAGCTTTCACTATTTATAGTAAACTTTGCATAACTTAATGCTAGTACTGGACATAAACTTATCAACACTAAAACTATAAA